>JAHDOI010000019.1 GCA_018434945.1 Selenomonadales bacterium | reverse complement strand
CGCCGAGTGGATCGTCGACCTCGAAGCCGCCGGCATACCCTGCGGCCCGATAAACTCCATCGATAAAGTCGTCGCCGACCCGCAGATCAATTTCCGCGAAATGATCGTCGAAACCGAGCACCCCGTCGCCGGACCGGTCAAAATGGCCGGCGCGCCCATCAAAATGTCGGCCACCCCCGGCAGCGTCGACACCCCTGCCCCCATGCTCGGCCAGCATACCGAGGAACTCCTCCGCGAGCTCCTCGGACTCAAACCCGAAGACGTCGAAGGCCTCCGCAACCGCAATATACTATAAACCCCAACAGAAGCAAAGGGAGCAGGCGAACTAGCCTGCTCCCTTAAATTTCGTCGGAAACAATCAGCGGTCGTTATCGTCCTGGTTCACCGCGTGCAGCTTGGCGATCTCGTCGACAAGATGTTGTTTCTCCCTTTCCCGGTACGCGTGACCGGCCACCGTCGCGATCGTCACCCCTACGGCGACGCCGAGCAAAAACCGCAGCATCGTTGTCCCTCCTTCTCCGGCTTACACCCCTATTATGCATAAGCTGACGGCCTTTATATACAGGAGGTATCGACCGGTCCGGCCGCGAAAATCAATCATAACACCCAAAACAGACTTGCAGCTGTCAGGAGGAATCCCATGACTCGCGATTGGTACCGCACAGAAATAACCGCCACCGCCGCCGGCCTAGGCGTCGACCTCCGGCGCGGCCTCGACTCCGGGGAAGCCGCCGCCCGCCTTGCAAAAAGCGGCCCCAACCAGCTCCGGGAACAACCGCGGGACACGCTGCTCCAGAAGATCGTCGGCCAGTTCAAGGACTTCCTGGTCCTGATCCTCATCGCTGCCAGCCTCTTTTCGCTCGCCATCGGCGAACTCGCCGACGCCGGGGTCATCCTCGCCATCGTCATCCTCAACGCCATCCTCGGCATCGTCCAGGAGAGCAAAGCCGAACAAGCCCTCGAAGCTCTGCAGAAAATGGCCGCGCCCACCTCCAAGGCTCTCAGAGACGGCGCCGTCGCCACCATCCCTTCGCGGCAGCTCGTTCCCGGCGACATCGTCCTCCTCGAAGCCGGCGATTTCGTACCCGCCGACCTCCGGCTCGCCGAAGCAATCAACCTCAAAATAGACGAAGCCTCACTCACCGGCGAATCCGTGCCGGTCGACAAAACCGACGGCGTCGTGCCCGCCGAAGCCGTGCTCGCCGAGCGGCGCTCCATGGCCTACATGAGCACCGTCGTCACCTACGGGCGAGGCTGCGGCATCGTCACCGCCACCGGCATGGACACCGAAATCGGCACCATCGCCCGCCTCCTTGAAGACCACCAGGAAGAACAGACCCCGCTGCAGAAAAACCTCGCCCGCTTCGGCCGCATCCTCGGCGGCATCTGCCTCGCCGTCTGCGTCGTCATCTTCGCCCTCGGCCTCTACCAGGGCTCCCGCGACGGCGTCCTTGCCTTCGACGAAATCCGCCTCCTCCTCATGACCGCGGTCAGTCTCGCGGTGGCGGCCATCCCCGAAGGACTGCCGGCCATCGTCACCGTCGTGCTCGCCCTCGGCATGCAGCGCATGGTCAAAAAGAACGCCCTTATCCGCAAACTTCATGCCGTCGAGACCCTCGGCAGCACCACCGTCATCTGCTCCGACAAAACCGGCACCCTCACCCAGAACCAGATGACAGTCACCCGCGTTTACACCGCCGGCCGATTGTTAGCCGTCAGCGGCGCGGGTTACGACCCCGAGGGGGGATTCCTCCTCGGCAGCCAGACGGTCGTTCCCCGCGACGACGCCGACCTCGCCATGCTTCTCAAAGGCGGGCTCCTCGCGAGCGACGCCCGCCTACGCCGGCAGGATGACGGTGCCTTCGCCATAACCGGCGACCCGACCGAGGGCGCGCTCGTCGTCGCCGCCGCCAAAGGCGGCTATGACCGGGAAGACACCAATGCCGCCCACCCCCGTCTAAAGGAGATACCCTTCGACTCCGAACGCAAACTCATGACAACCATCCACGCCGCCGGCGGCGAAGTCATCGCGTTTGTAAAAGGCGCGCCCGATATCCTCCTCACCAAGGCCGGGCGTATCCTCGAAAACGGCGCAGTCCGCGAACTGACAAATGCCGACGCCGCCGCCGTCACCGCCGCCATCGGCGAAATGGCGGGGCAGGCGCTCAGAGTCCTCGCCGTAGGCTACCGCACCTTCACGGCCATGCCGGCCGAAATCGCCGCCGACGCCATCGAGCGCGACCTTACCTTCGTCGGCCTCCTCGGCATGATCGACCCGCCCCGCCCTGAAGCCGGCGAGGCCGTCGGCATCTGCAAAGACGCCGGCATCCGGCCGATAATGATCACCGGCGATAACCCCGCCACCGCCCTTGCCGTCGCCCGCGAACTCGGCATCGCCGACGCCGGCGGCACAGTATTGACCGGCAGCCAGCTCGACGGCCTGCGCGCAGAAGAACTGCGCCAGACGGTAAAAACCGTCAGCGTATTCGCCCGCGTCTCCCCCGCCAACAAAGTCGCCATCGTCGACGCCCTCAGGGCCAACGGCGAAATCGCCGCCATGACCGGGGACGGCGTCAACGACGCCCCGGCCCTCAAACGGGCCGACATCGGCGTCGCCATGGGCATCACCGGCACCGACGTCACCAAGGGCGCGGCCGACATGGTCCTGACCGACGACAACTTCGCCAGCATCGTCGCCGCCGTCGAAGAAGGCCGCGTCATCTTCGCCAACATCCGCAAATGCGTCTTCTTCCTCCTTTCCTGCAACCTGGCCGAAATCATGATAATATTTTTCGCCATCCTCCTCGGCTGGCCCATCCCCTTGCTGCCCATCCACCTGCTGTGGCTCAACCTCGTCACCGACGCTTTCCCGGCCTTCGCACTCGGGATGGAAAAGAAAGAGCCCGACGTCATGAAAGTCAGTCCCCGCGACCCCCGCGAACCGCTCATCAACCGCGGCATGCAACTCATGATCGCCCTCCAGAGCACCGTCATGACCATCGCCGTCCTTGGCGCCTTCCAATACGCCCTGCGCTCGGGCCTCGAGCTCGACGCCGCCCGCACCGTAGCGTTCGCCACCCTTATCCTCAGCGAACTGCTGCGCTCACTCTCCACCCGGTCGGAGCGTCACTCGCTGCTCGCCATCGGCATCTTCAGCAACAGCTACCTCAACGCCGGCGTCGCCATCTCCTTCGCGCTGCTGCTGCTATCGCTCTACAGCCCACTGGGCGGCCTGCTCAAGACCGTCCCGGCCGGCGCGGGCGAATGGCCGATAATCGCGGCCTTCGCTGTGCTGCCGGTCCTCGCCGGCGAAGCGGGCAAAAAACTGTTCGCCCCCGGCGGGCGCGCCCGGTAACGACACACGGCAAATGAACATAAAAGATGCCCTGCGACAGGAAAAGCCGCCGTCGCTGGTGAAATAAACACCATATGGTGACGATAGGAGGAATAACCGTGAAAAAGAACATTCTGGTGCCCTTCGACGGCTCGATAAACGCCACCGATGCCCTGAAAGAAGCCATCACCCTCGCCAAGGCCCTCGGGGAAAGGATCGTCCTGCTGAACGCCCAGCCCACCTTCGAAACCGCCCACACCAAAATTTTCTTCAGTCCCAAAGATATCGAGGAATACCGGGAGCAGCTTTGCCACGAGGCGGTAGCCCCGGCGCTCGAAATCCTCAAAAATAGCGGCGCGCCCTTCGAGATCCGCATGCGGGCCGGCAACCCCAAAGACGTCATCCTCCAGGAAGCTGTCCACGGAGAAGGCGTCCGTATGATCGTCATGGGCTCGCGCGGCCTCAAAGTCGTTGCCGGCTTCTTCCTCGGTTCGACCAGTTACGGAGTCCTGCAGGAAGCGTCGTGCCCGGTCATGGTTGTGCCGTACAGGGCACCGGAAGATAACACCCCGGAGCTTCCGTAACTTTAACAGGGGCAGGCCGTTGATGACCCCCATCTGCGGCGCGCTCTTCCGGTGCGCCTTGCATCTGGAGGCCCTGAACGGCCTGCGCATAATTCGTATTATTTGAGAGTGCCGCACGGCACTCTTTTTTTGTCCACCGAATACCTTGTCGCCAAATAGGGGAAAATAACAAGGTGTGACGCGAAAAACAGGGGAGGGAAGAGGCTTGGCCGTATATCTCGGCGTCGACGTAGGCTCGGTCAGCACCAATATCGCCGTAGTGGACGAAGCGGGCGCCGTCCTCGACACCGTCTACCTGCGCACCCAGGGCCGGCCGGTCGCCGCCATCCAGCAGGCCCTCCGGCAGGTGCGGGAACGGTATCCCCGCCTCGCCGTGGCCGGCGTCGGAACGACCGGCAGCGGTCGCCACCTTGCCGGCGTCGTCCTCGGCGCCGACAGTGTCAAGAACGAAATCACCGCCCACGCCGTCGCCGCCATGCACATCGTCCCCGACGTCAGGACCGTCCTCGAAATCGGCGGCCAGGACTCGAAAATCATCATCATCAGGGACGGCGTCGTCACCGACTTCGCCATGAACACCGTCTGCGCCGCCGGCACCGGCTCCTTCCTCGACCAGCAGGCCGCCAGGCTCGGCATACCCATCGACGATTTCGGCCGCCGTGCCCTCGAAAGCACCTCGCCCGTCAGAGTCGCGGGGCGATGCGCCGTCTTCGCCGAATCCGACATGATCCACAAACAGCAGACCGGCCACCAGATCGCCGACATCATCGGCGGCCTCTGTCAGGCCCTTGTCCGCAACTACCTCAACAACGTCGGCAAAGGCAAACCCATCGACAGTCCGGTCGTCTTCCAGGGCGGCGTAGCCGCCAACGCCGGCATGCGCCGTGCCTTCGAGCAAACGCTCGGCTGCCCGGTCGTCGTCCCCGCCCACTACGGCGTCATGGGAGCCGTAGGCGCCGCGCTGCTCGCCAGGGAACAGGTCGACAGCGGGCCGACCGCCTTCCGCGGCTTCGACCTCGTCGACTACAGCTTCCGCACAGCAGGCTTCGAATGCGACGGCTGCCCCAACATCTGCGAAGTAGTGGAGATAAAGCTGGAGGAAGAAGTCATTGCCCGCTGGGGAGATCGCTGCGGCAAATGGACAAACAGTGTAGCTATGTGACAAAACAATAGAAGCCGTCTATAAGGTCCATCTGCGGCGTTGCTCCTCGGCTGCCATCCTCAGCGTACGTTCGTGTACGCTGAGGATGGCAGCTTCCGGTCCGCCTTGCATCTGGAGCCTTCTAGGCGGCTTCTTCCTTTAGGTGACGTTTTTCTTCCTCTTGATGCAGTCTACAAAGGCCTCTAACCGCGTCGCTATCCCCACATCGCTGGCATGCTCGTCGATGCTCAGCGTCAAAAGCGGCAGGCCGTAATCGGCGACGATATTCTTCAGCGCGTACTGGGCGACGATCTCCGGCAAACAGCCGAACGGGAAAGCGTGGATGATACCGTCGCAGCCCTGGCGGGCGCTCCACAGCGACGTGCCCACCGACTTCAGGCCGTCGCCGCCCACATGGTGGTTGAAATACGGCCTGGCCTGTTCCAGGTACTCACGCTCCTCGTTGAACAGGCCGAACGTCTGCAGCAGCGTCTTCGCGTACGCCCAGCCGCCGGCCCGAACGAACTTCTTCACCTCGACGCCCTGGCGGACCAGGGCATTTTCTATCCACCGGTTTGCATACGGCTCCATCAGCACATAGAACTCGCCCACCAGCGCCACCCTGGGCGGCGGGGGCGCATCCGCGCGGCGGCAGGAGCTCATCACCCCGGCGATCAGGTCGCGGCTGTAGTTCACCTCGGCGAAGTTTTCGGCGAGGGCGATCTCGCCCGCGCCATACTCGCAGATATCGATGATTCTCTGCGGGTCGTCGGCGCGGGGGCCGAAATAATTTTTCGCGTCATTGATGGCGTCGAGGGCCCGCAGCTTCTTCACCGCCAGGGCGATGCCCCCGGCCACCGCCAGGCGGCCGGCCGCCGGAGCCGCGTAGCGGAGGAAGCGATACAGATCCGGCAGCAGACGTTCGGTATCGAGCGAACAGAACGCCACCTCGCGGCCCTTCGCCAAGCCAGTCCGCTGCACAGCGCCGTAAAAACCCAGCCGGCACTTGCCGGCCCCGCACATCGTCACGATCGTATCGGCGCCGCGCTCCAGCCCTTCGAGGAAGTTGCCCATATTGATCTTATACGGCAGACACACCCCTTCCGGCGAATGGAGCGTGCCCAGCTCGACCGTCCGCTTGCTGATCGGCGGCGCTTCCGCCACCTCGATCGCCAGGCTTTCCAGCATGAAGCGGATCGGTGCATTCATATACCCCATATGCGGATACGTGACCTTCATTGCCGCCGCCTCCATTCAACCAGATCCCAGAAGGCCTCGACCCTCGTCGCCACCCCCGCCCGCCCGGTATGTTCATCGAAGCACAGCACCGCGTACGGCTTGCCGCAGCCCTTCAGCACCCGCTCCTCCAGAAATTCGTTCATCAGCGAATCCGGGCCGCAGCCGAAGCAGGACACCATGACAAGGCCGGCGATATCAGAGCGGCGGGCGAAATAGCTGGCCGCCCCGGCCAGTTTGGCCGACAACTGCCAGTAAATCTCGGGAGCAAAAACCCGCGCTTCGTCATAAAGCAGCCTGGCGGGGATATCGTCGGGCGTGACCGTCGCCACGCCCCGCGCCGCCAGCAACGCCAGGACCTCCCCGCCCAGGAAAGGATCGTTCAGGATATAGCTGTGGCCGATCACCGCCAGCTTCGCGTCCGCCGTCTCGGCCGCGCGCGGCCGGGCGCGCCACACCGCCAGAGCGCGCCGCAGGCTGGCCAGACCGGCGAAAGTCGAGCGTCCCGCAGCCGCGGCCGCGGTCCGGACGGCGCTTATACCGGACAGCGTCCGGCGTCCGTCCACATCGGGGGCGATCAACCGGTCGGCGCCCAGCCCGAACGTATTCCTCACGATATCCGGCAGGCCGGCGAACTTGGCGCACAGGAAATAACCGCGGTGGTAACAGGCGATGCGGGGCACGAACAAGTGGCTCGAACAGGCAAGCAGCGACTCCGCGTGCCCCAGGTACAGCTTGAGTGGCAGGCACGATTCGTCGACAGCGAGGGAGGTACCCCGGTCCAGCACCGTCTTCGTCGTCGCCGCGGAAACATTCACAGGGACGCCGAGATTGGTAAAGAAACCCTGCCACAGCTCGCCGAACTCATGGAACAGAAGCGCCCGGGGGATGCCGACAGAAATAGTCATGCCTTCCTCCCATCTTCATGTAATATTCATGCAGCGGTGGCGCGGCCGTGTATTCACATTAGCTAGTATTAAGGCAACACCTCTTTTTATAACTGGAAGTTCCCGCCGTCGCCGCCGGTCTGCCAGATGCTGCATATTCTTACAAGCTAAGGCACAGCATATAATCTAGTAGCGTCTCCGAAAGGGGTGTTTCCGTTGGCCGAGTTATTCAAAGAGCGGATAAGCAGATTCGGGTCCCTGATAAGTCTCATCGCCGTCACCGCCTTGCTGGCCCTTTTCTCCCTGTCGCTGCCGGAGTTCCTGGCATCCCCGCCCGGCAGGGCCTTCGCGGCTGCCTGGGCAGCCCTGGCGATCGTCATCTTCACCGCCCACGCCCGCCACATCGCCGCACAGCGCCGGCGCCTGTCCCTCCTGGGCCGCGCCGCCGGCCGCCCGCGTTCGCCGCAAAAAGAAACACAGCGGGCTGTGCGCCCGCTGCGGGGTTGAATCTCAGAGCCGTCCGAGCACGTCGTCCAGCGCCGTGAGCAAATTGTCGATATCCTCCGCGCTTACGACCAGCGGCGGCTGGAAGGCGAGGACGTTGCGGTGGAGACCGTTCTTGCCCACCAGGAAACCCCGGTCCTTCATCATCTCCAGCACAAGGTCGGTTTCCGCCGCGGCCGGCGCGTTGTCGGGGCGGACGAGCTCGGCCCCCAGCATCAGGCCGAGGCCGCGGACATCGCCGATGACCGGGTGACGCGCCATCAGCGCCGTCAGACCGGCTTTGAGGCGGTCGCCGAGGATGACGGCCCGGTCGGCCAAGCCATACTTGGCGATAACGTCGAGTGTCGCGAGAGCGGCCGCAGCCGTCACCGGGTTTCCGCCAAGGGTCGACGCGCTGGGGCGGGTGAACTTCGCGGCCAACTCGTCGTTAGTGATGAAAGCCCCTACCGGCGTGCCGTTGGCTAACGCCTTGGCCATCGTCATAATATCCGGCTCCACTCCGAAATGCTCGATCCCGAACAGTTTGCCAGTGCGCCCGAAGCCTGTCTGCACCTCGTCGACCACCAGCAGCACGCCGTACCGGTCGAGGATCTCCCGCAAACGCTTGAAATAGCCGGTAGGCGGAGTGATCACGCCGCCGTTGCCCTGGATGGGCTCCACGAACATCGCCGCCACCTGCCCCGAAGTCGTGGTCTTGATTATCGTCTCCACCGCGTCGGCGCAGGCCAGGTCGCAGCCGTCGCGCCTGCTGCCCAGCGGGCAGCGGAAGCAGTACGGATTGGGCGCGAAGCTCACCCCGCCGACCGGGCTGGCGTCCGCCCGCCACATCTGCAGCCCCGTCAGGCTCATCGCCAACTTGGTGCGGCCGTGCAGCGCGTGGCGGAGACTGATGAACTCGTGGCGGCCGGTCGCCAGCGCCGCCAGCAGCGCCGCGCCCTCGTTGGCCTCGCTGCCGCTGGCGCAAAAAAACGACTTGCCCAGCCTGCCGGGGGCTGCCGCCGCCAGGCGCTCCGCCAGCTCGACAATCGGCTCGGTCAGATAGATCGTCGTCGTATGCTGGAGGGTGGCCGCCTGCTCGCACACCGCCTTCACGATCTCCGGGTGGCAGTGGCCGCAGTTCACCACCGACACCCCGGCGAAGCAATCCAGATAACGCTTGCCGGCGTGATCGTACAAGTACTGCATCTCGCCGCGGACGATCTGCATCGGCTCGGCGTAAAAATGATAAACACACGGGATGAGGTACTGGTGCTTCTTGCGCAAAATCTCCTCAGGTCCGGCAGGTTTCCTCATCACATCACACCCCCAGGGCTAAATTATCGCGACGCCTCATAGCGGAAAACGCCGATCCCCATCGGCCGCGGCGCGAACGGCAGCGCTTCCGGCACCGCCGCACGGTCGAGCTCCCGCCGGTAAGCGGCCACCACCTCGCCGACATGGCCCGGGCCGTAATGCTGGCCCTCGATCCGGAAAGCGCCCACCCCGGCGGCCAGCGGCGCCAGCCGCCCCGCCAGGCACAGATCGCGCGCGAACAGGATATGGTTGCGGCAGTACTGGTCGACCTTCACCGCGTGGCTCTCGCCGGCGCTGTCCGTCAGGGCGAAATCCCCTCCCCGGCAGACATCCCGGCACAGGCCGGGCTGCGTGCCGTTCCCCAGCAGCGCCCGGGGCAGGCAATAATCCATCACCATCGCCTCCAGCGGCCCGTGCACCACCACCTCCAGCGGCAGCGGGCTGGCCGCCGCCATCGCCGCCGCCTGGGTGCCGGTGGCCTCCAGCGCCACCGTCGCCCGGCTGACGCCCTGGTTCTGCAGCCAGCGGGCGGTCAGCGAATTGAACAGGTTGAAAGAAAAATCGGCGTAGAGGGGGAGGGTGGTCAGCTCGGCCGCCAGCCGCAGCGCGCCGGGATTGCTCACCATAACCCCGTGGGGCCTCATCTCCTCCAGCGAGCGCAGCGGTGCGGCCAGCTCGCCGCATTCCCGCGCCGCCGTGATGCGCGGCGTAGTCACCACCAGCGCTGCGCCGCGCTCCTCGGCCAGCCTCGCCGCCGCCGCGATCTCCGCCAGCGTCCACGGTTTGGCCGGCTTGAAAGCCTCACCGCCGACATACGCCACATCGGCGCCGTTTCCGTACGCCGCCGCCAGCGACTCCATATCGGCCACCCGCACGCTCAGCAGCGGCCGGGAAGCGGGAGAGCCTTCGCCGCCTGACGGCAGTCCGGCCGCCGGCACCGCCGCCGACGCCTCCTTCACCGCCTGGCTGAAAAAACGCGGCTCGCGCGCGCCGCTGAAATCCACCGCCCCCGCGCCAGGGTTGCCGAACGCGTAACAGGTCGTAAAATCGCGCGCCCTGCCGGCGTGAAGCTCCCGCCACTCCGCCTCGTCGGCGGCGTACCCGGCCGGATCGGCCAGGTAGCGGTCGATCGCCCGGCGATACAGCCCGGTAATGCGGCCGACGAAATCGGCGGTCCGCATGCGCCCCTCGATCTTGAACGAAACCACCCCCGCCTGGATAAGCTGCGGCAGGTGCAGATAAAGGCACATATCCTTCAGCGCCAGCTTATAGGGGCCGGGATCGCGCTCCGCCGCCAGCGGCTTGCCCGCCGCCGTGAAACCGTACGGCCAGCGGCACGGCTTCAGACAGCGGCCGCGGTTCGAACTCTGGCCGAACACCACCCCGGAATGCAGGCACTGCCCGCTATGGGCCACGCACATATCACCATGGACGAAATACTCCAGCTCGATGCCAGTCCGCTCCCGTATCAGCGTCAGCTCGGAAAGCGTCATCTCGCGGTTGAAGACCACCCGCGTCACCCCGTAAGCCTGCAGCGTGCGCACCGCCGCCTCATTGTGGGTGTTCATCATCACCGACGCGTGAAGCGGCAGTGTCAGCCCCATCTCGCGGACAAGCTCCAGCAGGCAGGGATCCTGGATGATCAGCGCGTCCGGCCCGATCTCCTGCAGGAAAGCGAGGTAATCGCGCAGCGCCGGCAGCTCGGCCTCGCTGACGAGATTGTTCACCGTTACATAAAGGCGCGCCCCGCGGTCACGGGTAAACGCCACCGCCCGCGCCAGGGCGGCATCGTCGAAATTGGCGTCCCGGCGATGGAGCCGCATATTGAAGCGCTTGCCGCCGAGATAAACCGCGTCCGCCCCGGCATTCACCGCCGCCTCAAGCGCGTCCCACGTCCCGGCCGGGGCTAATAACTCTACCATAATATCAACTCCTGGATTGACGGGACTGTCTAAAAAGCTCCAGATGCAAGGCGCACCGGAAGAGCGCGCCGCGACGCGTACACGGACGTACGCTAGCAAGCGCTCTGAGGAGCAACGCCGCAGATGGACTTTTTAGGCAATCCTCTGGTAATTCACTCATACACTTCCCTCGCAATCGCCACTAAATCGGCCGGCAGCACCAGCCCCAGGCTCCTCGCCGCCGCCGCGTTCAAAAACACATCAGGCTCATCAGCCCGGCCCACCGGCAGGCTGCCCGGGTCCGCGCCGGCGAGAATGCGGGCAGCCTGCCCGGCGCAGGCGTAGCCCAGCTTATAGTGGTCGGCAGCCAGGGCGCCCAGGGCGCCGGCGGCCACGTTGGCGGGGCTGGAGGCCACCACCGGCACGCCGGCGAGCTCCGCATAGTAAGCAACCGTCGCGAAATTCTCCTCAACCACCCGGCCGATCGGCAGAAAAAGAACATCGGGCCTTACTGCCAGTCTCTCATCGAGGGTGGACAGGTGGTCAGACCGCGAAACGGCAAAATTAATAATCTCATAGGTTCCCGCCGCCGCAGCGCGGAAATTTTCCGCCTCAAGCACCGCGTTGGCATCGCTGTCGTGATAAAGCACCCCTGCCGTGCGCGCCCCCGGGAGCAGCCGGCGCATAAACGCCACCTTCGCCTCGGCGGGCACCATGCCGGCCATTCCGGTCGCCTTGCCAGCGGCCAGCAGCCCGGCCCCCGCCGGGTCGAACACCGGCGTGAACACCACCGGGATAGGAGATGCCAGCTCCACGGCCGCCTTGGCCGCCGGCGTCGAACAGGCGAAGATCAGCTCCACGCCGCGGCCGGCCAGCTCCGCCGCCAGTGCCGGCAGCAACGCGGCGTTGCCGTCGGCGCTGCGATAAGTGAACGCCGCGTCCGCGCCGCCCTCCGCCAGGCCGGCCTTGAAGCCCCGGACAGCGTCGTCCAGATGCTGGGTTAACTGGAGGATGCCGATGTCATGCATGTCAAAACCTCCCATTATAGCCATATAAGAAATTCTGCATAACACAGACAATCCCTTTCGTGAAAAACATAATTTTCGGAGGAATCGTCACCCCGCTTACCGAAAATATATGCCATACGCAAAACGGGAAGACCGGCCGGCTCACCCTTGGCCAACCGGCCGCCGCCCATCTGCCGGAAGAATCAAATCATCCGAGGAGGAATATAAAATGAAACCCATCGCCGTCGGCGACCTCGCCCCCGACTTTGCCCTCAAGGACAACCGGGGCGAACTCATCGAACTCAAAGCTTACCGGGGCAAAAAAGTGCTGCTCTCCTTTCATCCGCTCGCCTGGACAAAAGTCTGCGCCGACCAGATGAAAGCCCTCGAAGACCACCTGGCCGATTTCGAAGCCCTGAACACCGTGCCGCTCGGCCTCAGCGTCGATGCCTACCCGTCCAAGAACGCCTGGGCGAAAGAACTCCAAATCGCCACCGTCAAACTGCTCGCCGACTTCTGGCCCCACGGCAAGGCCGCCATGGACTACGGCCTGTTCCGGGAAGTCGAAGGCTTCTCCCAGCGGGCCAACGTCATCCTCGACGAAAACGGCAAAGTGCTCTGGGTGAAAATCTACGACATCCCCCAGCTGCCCGATATCGACGAAGTCCTGGCCGTGCTGGGCAAATAGCGGTAAACGGCTCCGCAGGAGAGAAAAGGTCCCGGGTTTCGGCCCGGGGCCTTTAGATTACCGGTAATCGGCAAAGGAGGTATCACTGCCTCCGGAGGAGAACTTGTCCTAAAATGCCCATCGATCGTTCAGCCGGCGGCGCCTACACATCGAAAGGACAAAAACCGATGACCAACCCCTTCGTCCACCTCCACAACCACACCGAATTCAGCCTCCTCGACGGGGCCAGCCGCGTCGAGCGCCTGGTCGCCCGCGCCAAGGAGCTCGGCATGCCCGCCGTCGCCATCACCGACCACGGCACCATGAGCGGCGTCGTCGACTTCTACAAGCACGCCGTCAAAAAAGGCATCAAACCGATAATCGGCTGCGAGGTCTACGTCGCCCCGCGCTCCCGGCTCGAAAAAACCACCGTCGAAGGTGAAGCCTACTACCACCTCGTCCTGCTGGCCGAAAACGCCGCCGGCTACCGCAACCTCATGGAACTCGTCTCCCGCGCCCACACCGAGGGCTTCTACTATAAACCGCGTGTCGACAAAGAACTCCTCCGCGAATACTCCGGCGGCCTCATCGCCCTCAGCGCCTGTCTGGCGGGCGAACTGCCCTCGCTCCTCCTCCGCGGCGACAGCGCCGGCGCCGAAGCGCTGGCCCGCGAATACACCGCCATCTTCGGCCAGGGCAACTTCTTCATCGAGCTGCAGGACCACGGCCTTCCGGAGCAGAAACAGGTGAACCCCATGCTCGCCGCCCTCGCCGCCAAAATCGGCGTCGGCCTCGTAGCCACCAACGACATCCACTACATCGACCGCCAGGACGCCGAAAGCCACGACGTCCTCCTCTGCATCCAGACCGGCAAAACCGTCGACGACGCCGGCCGCATGCGCTTCACCGGCAGCGAGTTCTACCTCAAAAGCCCCGCCGAAATGGCCGCCCTGTTCGCCGCCTACCCCGAAGCGCTCGTCAACACCGCCCGCATCGCCGACCGCTGCGACCTCAGCCTCGAATTCGGCAAACTCTACCTGCCAGAATTCCCCATCCCCGCCGGCCAGACCCCCGAACAATACCTCCGCAGCCTCTGCCTCGAAAGACTGCCGGCGCGCTACCCCGCCGCCGGCCAGACCGAAACCGACCGGCTCGACTACGAACTCGCCACCATCGCCCAGATGGGCTTTACCAGCTACTTCCTCATCGTCTGGGACTTCGTCAACTACGCCCGCACCCAGGGTATCGCCGTCGGCCCCGGCCGCGGCTCGGCCGCCGGCAGCATCGTCGCCTACCTCCTCGGCATCACCAACATCGACCCCCTGAAATACGGCCTCCTCTTCGAACGCTTCCTCAACCCCGAACGCGTCACCATGCCCGACATCGACATCGACTTCTGCTACGTCAGGCGCGGCAAAATCATCGAATACGTCGTCGAACGCTACGGCGCCGACCGCGTCGCCCAGATCATCACCTTCGGCACCATGGCCGCCAAAGCCGCCATCCGCGACGTCGGCCGCGCCCTCAACATGCCCTACGGCGACGTTGACCGCATCGCCAAACTCGTCCCCGGCGAACTCGGCATCACCCTCCACCGCGCCCTCGAAATCAACGGCGAACTAAAAACCCTCTATCAGGCCGACCCCGAAATCAAAAAACTCCTCGACCTCGCCATGAGCGTCGAAGGCTTGCCCCGCCACGCCTCCACCCACGCCGCCGGCGTCGTCATCGCCAACGAGCCCCTCACCCACTACGTCCCCCTCCAGAACTCCTCCGAAGGCTTCGTCACCACCCAGTACGACAAAGACCGCATCGAAGAGATCGGTCTCCTCAAAATGGACCTCCTCGGCCTGAGGACGCTCACCGTCATCGGCGACGCCCTCGACCTCATCAAAGAAAACCGCGGCCTCACCGTCGACATCGACGCCATCCCCCTGGGCGACCCCAAAACCAGCGCCATGCTCTCGGCCGGCGACACCGCCGGCGTCTTCCAGATGGAATCCAGCGGCATGACCAACCTCGTCAAAGAGCTCAAACCCGAACGCTTCGAAGACCTCATCCCCCTCGTCGCCCTCTACCGGCCGGGGCCTTTAGGCAGCGGCATGGTCACCGACTTCATCAACGGCCGCCACGGTCGCAAAAAAGTCACCTACCTCCACCCGCTCCTCGAGCCCATCCTCAAAGACACCTTCGGCGTCATCCTCTACCAGGAGCAGGTCATGCAGATCGCCTCCACCCTTGCCGGCTTCACCCTCGGCCAGGCCGACCTCCTCCGCCGCGCCATGGGCAAGAAAAAGCCCGAAGTCATCGCCGCCCAGCGCGAAAACTTCATGAAAGGCGCCGCCGAGCACGGCCTCAGCCCCAAGCTCGCCGAAGAGATCTTCAACCTCATCGCCCACTTCGCCGACTACGGCTTCAATAAATCCCACAGCGCCGCCTACGCCCTCGTCGCCTACCAGACCGCCTGGCTCAAAGCCAACTACCCCCAGGAATTCATGGCCGCCCTCCTCACCAGCGTCATGGGCGCCAACGACAAAGTCGGCTTCTACATCGAAGAATGCCGCCGTATGGGCCTCGCCGTCCTCCCCCCCGACATCAACGCCAGCTCCGCCGGCTTCACCGTCGACGGCCAAGCCATCCGCTTCGGCCTCGCCGGCGTCAAAAACGTCGGCGACAACGCCATCGCCGGCATCCTCGCCGTCCGCGCCGAAGGCGGCCGCTTCGCCTCCCTCGTCGACTTCTGCTCGCGGATCGACATGCGGCTCGTCAACAAAAGGATGTTAGAGAGCCTCATCAAATGCGGCGCCTTCGACTCCTTCGGCTGGAAACGCTCCCAGCTCCTCGCCGCCCTCGACCAGGCCGCCGAAGTCGCCGCCTGCCGCCAGCGCGACCGCGACAGCGGCCAGCTCGGCCTCTTCGGCGACGACTGCGATGCCGGCGCCGACGACATCGCCCCGCCCCGCCTCGACGAACTCCCCCCCGCCGAACTCCTCGCCATGGAAAAAGAAATGACCGGCTTCTACGTAACCGGCCATCCCCTCGACCAATACCGCGAAATCATGAAAAGCTACACCGCCGTCGGCCTCCTGTCAGGCGGCGAATACGGCGACGGCCAGCCTGTCAGAGTCGCCGGCCTCGTCGCCGGCGCCAAGCGCATCACCACCAAAAGCGGCGACATGATGTGCTTCGTCAACCTTGAAGACTTCACCGGCCAGGTCGAAGTCGTCGTCTTCCCCCGCCTGTTCGACAAAGTCAACCGCATCGTCCTGCCCGACGCCGCCGTCGCCGTCAGCGGCCGGCTCAACGTCGGCGAAGAAACCGTCAAAATCATCGCCGAAGACATCGTCCCTTTAGGCGCCGGCGCCCAGCCCGTGAGCGGCAAGAAGGCCGGCGAAGTCCGCCTCCGCCTCGGCGAAGGCCAGGAAAACGACGCCGTCTTCGACCTCCTCAAAGGCGTCTTCGCCCGCCACCGCGGCCAGGCGGTCGTCTACCTCCACTTCACCGCCAGCCGCCGCGTCGTCCGCACCGACCGCCAATACTGGCTCGACCCCACCCCCGAGGCTATAAAAGAGTTGGAAGAAATATTAGGCCCCGGGACAGTGCAAGTAAATTGAAAAATGCGTAGAAAATCCATCTGCGGCCTACCCGCAAGGGGCAGGCCGTCGTTCTAGGTGCTAAAGCACCAAGAACGACGCACTTGCTCCTCGGCTGCCATCCTCAGCGTACGTACGTGTACGCGCGATGCTGTTAAACCGATCCTGTGCAAACAATGTATCTACACGTAGTCGCGGAGGAAACGGTGGTGTCAGCCTCCGGTGCGCCTTGCATCTGGAGTTTTCTACGCATTTTTGTCGTAACCTATGGGGAACGCACGTTATACTCGTAGCCGGCGGACATTTCGCCGGCTTTCTTGTTTCCTCGCCGCGACGGGGGGCGGCACCAAAGCCGGGAACGCCGCGCCGCAGGCGGCGGAGAACGCAGGCGTAGGCGCCGTTGCGGAGGCCGTTACCGCGCCGTTGGCGCAGCAGGCCGGTAACACAAACGTACGCCCGTCCAAGGACGGACGGGCGAGGAGCCATCTGTCACGGATGACAGTTGGCGACGGTACGGCAGTGTCGGCCCAAGCCTTACGGCGCGTTCGGCCGTAGCTTCGGCGCCCAGCCTGCATTCTCCGCTACGCTAAGGCCGGGAAAAGCCGCAACGCAAGCACATTCTACACTTTCCGCCATGTCCTCCCCGGCACCTACCGCCGAAAGGCCATCGCCGCCATCGCCGCCCCCTCGCGGAGATAATTGCGCACCGTGAGATACAGCCCGTCCGGCATCGGCGCCGGCGCCGCGCTCGCCTCCAGCCCCAGATCGCGGGCCAGCACCAGCGTCCGGTGCACATGCGACGCATTCGAAACGATGATCGCCTTGCGGTACCCCGCAGCCGCCATCACCGCCTGCGAATTGGCCAGATTCTGATACGTATTGTACGACCCGTCCTCAGTGAGGATCTTCTCGCCGGGGACACCCGCTTTTACAAGATAATCGCGCATCGCGAACGCCTCGGCCACCTCCTCGTCCTCGCCGCGGGCCCCGCTCACGATGATCGCCGGCGCCAGCCCCTGCCGGTAAAGCCGCACAGCCTCCTCCAACCTCAGCCTCAGCATCGGTCCCGGCTCGGTGCCGAACACCCTTGACCCCAGCACAATCATCACATCCGCCGGCGCCGGTCTCGCCAGCAAGCCTCCCGCCACGATCGGCAGCTCCACCGCCGCGAACACGAACAACACAGCGACCAGCGACCACCGCCGCCAGCGCAGCCAAACACCCATCGACAGGCTCCTCCGCTCTCAGGCGCATTATTATCTATTATAGCACCTCCGCCGCCTGACGTTCAAAGAAAGCTTGCCCTTGGTCGCCCGGGTGCCTCCCGGCGGCGTCGGCCCGAAGCCGACTGTCCTGATGTCCTGTAGATAAACAGCGACAAGTTTGTACACAATTATATACAGTCGCCAGGCGACCCTCGACACCCTGCCGCACACACCGGCCGTTCCGCCGAACCCCTTCCGCGCCGCGGACGATGCACATGAAGCGCCTATCGCGCCGGTGTCCCGTTAACTGTACACCCGGGACGGGATAGGGGAGGGGAGGCCTGGCATACGCCGGAAACACCGGCAAAACATCATTGGCACGGTAATTGCATGTTAATAATGTGAAATCATTAACGGGGAGTGAAACAACAATGGCGAAATTTATCACCGCGCCTGAAGCCGCCCGACTCATCGAAGACGGTGCGATAGTAGCCACCGGGGGCTTTGTCGGTATCGGGCATCCGGAAGCGATCACCGCGGCGTGTGAAGAAAGATTCCTGTCAGAAGCCAAGCCCCGCGACCTGACACTTGTATACTGCGCCGGCCAGGGCGACGGCAAAGACCGCGGCCTCAACCACTTCGGCTTCGAAGGCATGGTCAAGCGCGTCGTCGGCGGCCACTGGAACCTCGCCCCTAAACTCGGCAAACTCGCCGTCGAAAACAAAATCGACGCCTACAACTTCCCTCAGGGCACCCTGACCCACTGGTTCCGCAGCGTCGCCGGCAACAAACCCGGCGTCATCACCAAAGTCGGCCTCAACACATTCTGCGACCCGCGCGTCGAAGGCGGCAAAATCAACACCGCCACCAAGGAAGACCTTGTCGAAGTCATCGAACTCGGCGGCGAGGAATGGCTGTGGTACAAGCCCTTCCCGATCACCGTCGGCCTCATCCGCGGCACCACCGCCGACGAGAACGGCAACATCACCATCGAGCGCGAAGCCCTGGCCCTCGAAATACTCCCCATCGCCCAGGCGGCGAAAAACTGCGGCGGCATCGTCATCGCCCAGGTCGAACGCGTCGTCCAGAGCGGTACCCTCAAACCCATGAACGTCAAAGTGCCCGGCCGGCTCGTCGACTATGTCGTCGTCGCCGACGACGCGGCCAAACACGCCCAAACATTTGCCGAACAATACAACCCCGCCTATTCCGGCGAAGTCCGCATCCCGCTGTCCGCCATTCCCCCCATGGCCCTTGACGACCGCAAAATCATCGCCCGCCGCGCCGCCATGGAACTCATCCCCGGCGCCATCGTCAACCTCGGCATCGGCATGCCCGAAGGCGTCGCCATGGTTGCCAACGAAGAAGGCGTCGGCGACACCATGACCCTCACCGTCGAGCCCGGCGGCTGGGGCGGCGTCCCCGCCGGCGGCCTCAGCTTCGGCGCCGTCAGCAACCCCGACGCCCTCGTCGACCAGCCCTACCAGTTCGACTTCTACGACGGCGGCGGCCTCGACCTCGCCTACCTCGGCCTCGCGGAAACCGACAAACACGGCAACATCAACGTCAGCAAATTCAAAGGCCGCGTCGCCGGCTGCGGCGGCTTCATCAACATCACCCAGAACGCCAAGCGGGTCGTATTCTGCGGCACCTTCACCGCCGGCGGCCTCAAAGTAGCCGTCGAGGACGGCAAACTCAGCATCGTCACCGAAGGCAAAGCCCGCAAATTCCTCGACCACGTCGAACAGATCACCTTCAGCGGCGACTACGCCCAAAAAGTCAAGCAGCCCGTCCTCTACATCACCGAGCGCGCCGTCTTCGAACTCACCGCCCAGGGCATGACCCTCACCGAAATCGCCCCCGGCGTCGACCTCGAAAAAGACGTTCTCGCCCAGATGGACTTCAAACCGATAATCTCCCCCAACCTCAAAACCATGGACGCGCGCATCTTCAAAGCCGACAAAATCGGTCTCAAGGACATGTTGCCTGCCAATGGTAAAAAGTGATAAAATAAAATAAATATTCCGCGTACGGAATAAACTAACGAGTAAAACCAGAAGGAGATGATCATGTTGAAGGAAGTAGTAATCGTCAGCGCCGTCCGTACGGCGATCGGTACCTTCAACGGCGCGCTTGCCTCCCTGTCCGCCCCCGAATTGGGAGCCATCGTCCTCAAGGAGGCCATTGGAAGAGCCGGCGTCAAAGCCGAGAATGTCGACGAAATAATCTTTGGCAACGTCCTTCAGGCCGGCCTCGGTCAGAACCCGGCCCGCCAGGCGGCCATCAAAGCCGGCATCCCGGCCGAAGTACCCTCGATGACCATCAACAAAGTCTGCGGCTCCGGCCTCAAAACCGTCAACCTCGCCGCCCAGGCCATCATGTGCGGCGATGCCGACATCGTCCTTGCCGGCGGCACCGAAAGCATGACCCAGGCTCCGTACCTGCTCTCGAGCAAAGCCCGCTGGGGCTACCGCATGGGCCACGACAAAGTGATCGACGTCATGATCAACGACGGCCTGTGGTGCGCCTTCAACAACTACCACATGGGCATCACCGCTGAAAACGTTTCGGAAAAATACGGCATCACCCGCGAAATGCAGGATGAACTTGCCTACGAATCCCAGGACAAAGCCATCAAAGCCATCCAGAGCGGCGCCTTCAAGAAAGAGATCGTCCCCGTAACCATCCAGACCAGGAAAGGCGACGTCGTCTTCGACACCGACGAATACCCCAAAGCCGGCACCACCGTCCAGACGCTCTGCAGCCTTAAACCGGCCTTCAAGAAAGACGGCACCGTCACCGCCGGCAACGCCTCCGGCATCAACGACGGCGCGGCCGCCCTCGTCGTCATGAGCGCCGACAAAGCCAAAGCCCTCGGCCTCAAACCCCTCGCCAAAATCGTCGGCTACGGCTCCGGCGGCGTCGACCCCTCCATCATGGGCATGGGCCCCGTCTCCGCCACCCGCAAGGCTTTGGCCAAAGCCGGCCTCACCATCGGCGACATCGACCTCATCGAAGCCAACGAAGCCTTCGCCGCCCAGTTCCTGGCAGTCGGCAAAGAACTCGGCTTCATGAAGGAAAAAGTCAACGTCAACGGCGGCGCCATCGCCCTCGGCCATCCCATCGGCGCCAGCGGCGCGCGCATCCTCGTCACCCTCCTCCACGCCATGGAAGCGCGCGGCGCCAAACGCGGCCTCGCCACCCTCTGCATCGGCGGCGGCCAGGGCGTAGCCACCATCGTCGAAAAACTGTAGGCTCCCAAAAGGCAAATCAAGTAATCTTTTAGTGCCAATGGGATATCCTATTGGCACTAAAATAAAAAACTCATGTGATTTTTTTCACATTTTTTTGAATACCGGTAAAATCACAATACGAAGACAGGAGAGGATTCACATGCAATTCGAATTGACCGACGACCAAAAAATGATGCAGAAAATGGTGCGCGAATTCGCCGAAAAAGAAGTCGCCCCCGGCACGGAAGAACGCGACGAACATGAAAAATTCGAGCGCTCCCTGTTCGACTCCCTCGGCGACCTCGGCGTAACCGGCATCTGCTTCCCCGAACAGTACGGCGGTGCGGGCGGCGACAACCTCAGCTACATCCTCGCCATCGAAGAAATCAGCCGCGTCGACGACGGCCTCGGCATCGCCCTGTCCGCGTCCGTGTCGCTGTGCGGCTGGCCCATCTACGCCTACGGCAGCGAAGAACAGAAAAAGAAATACCTCGTCCCTCTCGCCGAAGGGACCAAACTCGGCGCCTTCGGCCTCACCGAGCCCAACGCCGGCACCGATGCCGCCTCCCAGCAGACCGTCGCCGTCCTCCAGGGCGACCACTACGTCCTCAACGGCAGCAAAATCTTCATCACCAACGCCGGCGAAGCCGAAACCTACATCGTCTTCGCCATGACCGACAAAAGCAAGGGCGTGAAAGGAATTTCCGCCTTCATTCTCGAAAAGGGTATGCCTGGGTTCACTTTTGGCAAAAAAGAACATAAACTGGGCATCCGCTCCTCCCAGACCATGGAGCTCATCTTCCAGGACGTCAAAGTCCCGGTGGCCAACCTCCTCGGCAAAGAAGGAGAAGGCTTCAAAATCGCCATGAGCACCCTCGACGGCGGACGCATCGGCGTAGCCGCCCAGGCCCTCGGCGTCGCCCAGGCCGCGCTCGACCATGCCGTCAAATACTCCAAGGAGAGGGTCCAGTTCGGCAAACCCATCGCCGCCAACCAGGCCATCGCCTTCATGCTCGCCGACATGGCCGTCAAAGTCGACGCCGCCCGCCTGCTCACCTACCGGGCCGCCTACCTCAAAGACAACGGCCAGCCCTACTCCAAAGAGGCTGCCATGGCCAAACTGTACGCATCGGACGCCGCCATGGCCGTCACCACCGACGCCGTCCAGATCTTCGGCGGCTACGGCTACAGCCGCGAGTACCCGGTCGAGCGCCTGATGCGCAACGCCAAAATCACCCAGATCTACGAAGGGACGAACCAAGTCCAGCGCATGGTCATCTCGGGGGCCGTCCTCCGCTAGCCGGCGCGTCATCTCACCAGAAACAGGAGGCTGAAGAATGGAAATCGTCGTCTGTGTCAAGCAAGTACCTGACACCACCGAAGTCAAAATCGATCCCGTAACCAACACACTCATCCGCCAGGGGGTACCGAGCATCGTCAACCCGTTCGACAAGAACGCCGTTGAAGCCGCTCTCGTCCTCAAAGAGAAGCACGGCGGCAAGGTGACGGTCATCAGCATGGGACCGCCCCAGGCCAAAGACGCACTGAAGGAATGCCTCGCCATGGGGGCCGACGCGGCCATCCTCATCAGCGACCGGGCCTTCGGCGGCGCCGACACCCTCGCCACCAGCTACACCCTCGCGGCGGCCATCAAAAAACTTGGCACAGTCGACCTAATCTTCTGCGGCAAGCAAGCCATCGACGGCGACACCGCGCAGGTCGGCCCGGAAATCGCCGAACACCTCGGCATACCCCAGGTCACCTACGTCGCCAAAGTCGAAGTCGACGGCGGCACCGCCCGCCTCGAACGCGAACACGAAGACGGCTACGAAGTCATCGAAGTAAATACGCCCGTCATGCTCACATTCGTCAAATCCGCCAACGAGCCGCGCTACCCCACCGTCAAAGGCACCATGCGCGCCAACCGGGCCGAGATCCCCGTCTGGACGCTCGCCGACCTCGAAGTCGACGAAGCCAGGCTCGGTCTCAAAGGCTCGCCCACCCAGGTCCGCAAGATATTCACCCCCAAGCAGCGCACCCAGGGGGTTCTCATCCAGAAGGACACCGCCCGGGAAGCGGTCGCGGAACTAATCGCCAAAATGACTGAAGCGAAGATCGTCTAGGGGGTAGCGAACAATGGCCATCAAAGTAATCAAAGACCAGTGCATAGGCTGCAACGCCTGCGTCAGCGCCTGTCCCTTCGGCGCCATCGAAATGCAGGACGACGCCAAAGCCTTCATCACCGAAGCCTGCACCGCCTGCGGAGCCTGCATCGACACCTGTCCCGTCAAAACCATCATCCGCGAAGAAGAAGCCAAACAGGTCGCCATCGACAAGAACGCCTACAAAGACGTCTGGGTCTACATCGAACTCAATGAAGGGCACCCCCGCAGCGTTGGGCTCGAACTCCTCGGCGAAGGCCGCAAGCTCGCCGACGCCATGAACCAGAAGCTGGCCGCCGTCATCCTCGGCGACGGCGTCGAGCCGATCGCCAAAGAAGCCTTCGCCGCCGGCGCCGACAAAGTCTACCTCGTCGAAGGGCCGGAATACGCCCACTACAGCACCGACGCCTACACCATCGCCCTCGTCGACCTCATCGGCACCTACAAACCCTCCGTCATCCTCCTCGGCGCCACCAACGACGGCCGCGACCTCGGGCCGCGCATCGCCTGCCGCGTCGGCACCGGCCTCACCGCCGACTGCACCGGCCTCGGCATCGACGAAGCCACCGGCCTCGTCGCCTGGACCCGTCCGGCCTTCGGCGGCAACATCATGGCCACCATCCTCTGCCCTGAACACCGGCCCCAGATGGGCACCGTCCGGCCGAAAGTCTTCAAAAAACCCGAGCCCGACTACGGCAAGAGCGGCGAAATCATCCGCGTTCCCAGCAAAGTCAAACCCGGCGACATCCGCACAAAACTCGTCGAAGTCATCAAAGTCTGCACCGCCGCCTGCAACCTCGAAGAAGCCGAAATCATCGTCTCCGGCGGCCGCGGCCTCTGCAAACCCGAAAACTTCACCCTCGTCGAAGACCTGGCGAACGTCCTCGGCGGAGCCGTCGGCGCCTCCCGCGCCGCCGTCGACGCCGGCTGGAAACCGGCCCTCCACCAGGTCGGGCAGACCGGCAAAACCGTAGGCCCCAAAATCTACTTCGCCTGCGGCATCTCCGGCGCCATCCAGCACCTTGCCGGCATGTCCTCCTCCGACATCGTCGTCGCCATCAACAAAGACCCCGACGCCCCCATCTTCAAAATGGCCGACTACGGCATCGTCGGCGACGTAATGGAAGTGCTGCCCATACTCACCGAAGAATTCAAGAAAATCAAGGAAGCCTAGCGAAAAGAGGAATCGAATATGGTTAGAGACGTATCCTTCGCCGAAATCAACATCGGCGACAAAGCCAGCATGACCAAAACGGTCAGCGAACACGACGTCTACACCTTCGCCGGCGTCAGCGGCGACTTCAACCCCGTCCACATCGACGCCGAATTCGCCAAAACCACCATGTTCAAAGAACGCATCGCCCACGGCATGCTCTCGGCCGGCTTCATCTCCGCCGTCCTCGGCACCTCGCTGCCCGGCCGCAACACCATCTACCTCGGCCAGGAACTGGCCTTCAAAGCCCCGGTCAAGATCGGCGACACCGTAACCGCCACCGTCGAAGCCATCGAAAAAATTCCCGAAAAAAACCGCCTCATCTTCCGCACCACCGTCACCAACCAGGACGGCACCGTCGTCATCGACGGCAAAGCCACCGTCCTCAAAAAGTAGCCGGAACCCCCGCGCCGCACGGAATACACCCTGCGGCGGGGGGGTTCGTCACGTATGGCTATATGTGAAAAAAATAATTTATTGGAGAGGGTGTACTGTATGGAATTCAAAAAAGCCCTTGTCATCGGCGCCGGCCAGATGGGCAGCGGCATCGCCCAGGTAATGGCCCAGGGCGGCCTCACCGTCGTCCTCCGCGACATCAAAGAGGAATTCGTCAAAAAAGGCATCGCCGGCATCGACAAAAACCTTACCAAAGCCGTCGAAAAAGGCAAAATGACCGCCGAAGAAAAAGCCGCCGTCATGGGGCGCATCTCCGGCGTCGTCGACCTCGACGCCGCCGCCTGCGACGTCGACCTCGCCATCGAAGCCGCGATCGAAAACATGGACATCAAACGCGACATCTTCCAGACCCTCGACAAACTCTGCCCCGAGCGCACCATCCTCGCCTCCAACACCTCCTCGCTGCCCATCACCGCCCTCGGCGCCGTCACCAAGCGCCCGCAGAAATTCATCGGCATGCACTTCTTCAACCCCGCCCCTGTCATGAAACTCGTCGAAGTCATCACCGGTCTCGCCACCAGCGACGAAACCTTCGCCGCCGTCAAAGGCCTCGCCGAAAAATTAGGCAAATCGCCGGTCAAAGTATCCGACTTCCCCGGCTTCGCCGGCAACCGCATCATGATGCCGATGATCAACGAAGCCGTCTACGCCCTCATGGAAGGCGTCGCCAGCGTCGAAGACATCGACAACGTCGCCAAACTCGGCTTCAACCACCCCATGGGCCCGCTTGCCCTCTCCGACCTCATCGGCAACGACACCGTACTCTACATCATGGAAGTCCTCTACCAAGGCTACGGCGACAGCAAATACCGCCCCTGCCCGCTGCTCAGGAAATACGTCGCCGCCGGCTGGCTGGGCCGCAAAACCGGCCGTGGCTTCTACGACTACAGCCAGCAATAAAAAAATAGGGAGGTAGACAAACATGAGCGACTACCAGAACCTCATCGTCGAAAATCAGGACGGCATCGCCATCGTCACCGTCAACCGGCCTAAAGCCCTCAACGCCCTCAACGCCGACACCATGGACGAACTCGACCGCCTCGCCGACACCCTCGCCAAAGACGCCGCCGTCAAAGCCATCATCATCACCGGCGCGGGCGACAAAGCCTTCGTCGCCGGTGCCGACATCGCCTACATGCAGCCCCTCGGCGCCGTCGAAGGCCGCGCCTGGGCCAAATACGGCCAGGCCGTCTTCAACAAAATCGAAAACCTGCCCCAGCCCGTCATCGCCGCCGTCAACGGCTTCGCTCTCGGCGGCGGCTGCGAACTCGCCATGGCCTGCGACATCCGCATCGCCTCCGAAAAAGCCAAATTCGGCCAGCCCGAATCCACCCTCGGCATCCCGCCGGGATTCGGCGGCACCCAGCGCCTCGCCCGTCTCGTCGGCAAAGGCCGCGCCAAAGAACTCCTCTTCACCGCCGACATGATCGACGCCGCCGAAGCCTACCGCATAGGCCTCGCCAACAAAGTCGTCGCCCCCGAGGAACTCATGGACGCCGCAAAAGCCATGGCCCAGAAGATCATGAGCCGCTCGCCCATCGGCGTCCAGATGTGTAAAGTCGCCGTCAACGAAGGCCTCGACACCGACCTCGAAACCGGCGTCGCCTACGAAGCCGAAGTCTTCGGCCTCTGCTTCGCCACCGCCGACCAGAAAGAAGGCATGGCCGCCTTCCTCGAAAAACGCAAACCCGCCTTCATCGGCAAATAAGCCGACGCAAAAAAAATCCCCGCGCCGTCAGGCGCGGGGATTTTTGCCGTTCATCAACCGGTAAAGCCAAAAATCGTGTAGATCAGAATGACCACGATACCGGTCAGGAAGGGGATAATCAGCGACGTCACGCAGATATCTTTGTACGACTGGATATGCGTCAGGCCGCAGACCGCCAGCAGCGTAATGACCGCGCCGTTATGCGGCATCGTGTCGAAACCGCCGGAAGCCATCGACGCGACCCTGTGCAGCAGCTCGGGATTCAGGCCCACCTGGTTGGCCCAGGCCAGCCATTCCTTCGCCATGATGCTCAGCGCGATCGACATGCCGCCCGAGGCCGAACCGGTGATGCCGGCCAGGATATTGACCGTGAAGAACTCCGACACCAGCGGCGTGCCGCCGAGCTTGATATTCAGCAGGAAAGTGGCGATCGACTTGAAGCCGGGCAGCGAGGAAATAACGTTGCCGTAGCCGACCTCCGAAGCGGTATTCATGATCGCCAGCAGCGAACCGATCGCGCCGGTGTTGAGAGCGCGCTGCAGCGAACCGGGCTGCTTCGGCAGGTAGCGGTAGCCGATCGCCACCGCCAGAATGACGCCAACTACCAGACCGATGATCAGCGCCCAGATGCCGGCCACGTTCTTGACCGCCGGGACCAGCAGCTTAAGACCCATGCCCTGGAAAGCCTTCAGCATATTGGGATCCCAGGCGAACTTGGTCATCGCGAAGTTGATGGCAACAACGGCGACCAGCGGCAGCAGCGACAGCACCCAGTTGGGATAGTCGCCCTGGGTCTGGTCGGCCGTCGGCTCGTTCAGCGTATGCTCGCCATAGCCTTCGCCGGCCGCCTGAGCGGACTTGCGGCGGTATTCCAGCCAGGCGATGCCCGAGAAGAAAGTGATTGCCGCGGCAAGCAGTCCGAGAACCGGGGAAGCCCAGGCGTTCGTGCCGTAGAAAGTCATCGGGATGGCGTTCTGGATCTGCGGCGTGCCGGGCACCATCGTCATCGTGAACGTGAAAGCACCCAGAGCGATCGCACCGGGGATGAGGCGCTTCGGGATGCCGGCCTCCTTAAAGAGCGCGGCGCCGAAGGGATAAACCGCGAACACGACCACGAACAGGCTCACGCCGCCGTAGGTCAGGATGGCGCCGGACAACACGACCGCGATAATGCCGCGTTCCTTGCCAAGGGCCTGAATGATCTCATGGGCGATCGATTTGGCCATACCGGTGTCTTCCATAACCTTGCCGAGCACCGCGCCGAGCAGGAAAACGGGGAAAAACGACTTAACATAGCCGACCGCCCTCTCCATGAAAAGCTCGGTATAGGCCGGCATCACGTCGAGGCCCTGCATCGCCGCGGCCAGGATCGCCAGGATGGGGGCGAAGAGGATTACCGAAAAGCCCCGGTAAGCCACGTACATCAGTAGGAAAAGACTTAAAACAATGCCCAGTATTTCCATTACTTTTCCTCCCTTTAGTCTTCAGTTTGGGACGCAATCGAGCAAGCAAGACGTATAAATACCCAGCAAGACAGGTCGCGCAGAAGCTTCTTTCGCCACCACCTCCTCATACGAAACTTTAAATATCATGATGCAAATTCCGTGCCAATATTCCGAATATATTCGTCTGCGGCCATGAGCCGCCAACAACGCGCCGTTTTCGGTACATCTCCAGGACAAAAAGCGGTCATAACATGTACATAATACTATACACCGTGTCTATCATTGTGCACGTCCAACGTCGGCCGCCCCTTATCACAAGCCGATATCGCGGGCGGGAAAAGACACTTCGACCGCCGACGCGCGGTTGGCATGATAATTGCAATAATAAACGGCAGCAAGGCAGGGCGCAAAGCGAAAAATTTAATCGGAGGGATACTCTATGCGTGAAGTGGTGATCGTTGGGGCCAAGCGAACCCCCATCGGCGACTTTCTCGGCGCGCTCAAAGATGTCAGCGCCGTGGACCTCGGCGTGGCGGCCGTCAACGCCGCCCTCGGCCAGGCGGGCCTGAAGCCCGAACAGATCAGTGAACTGGCCTGCGGCATGATCTACAAAGCCGGCGCCAAAGGCAACCCCGGGCGGCAGATCCAGCTCAAATGCGGCATGCCGGTCGACGGCTACGCCTACACGGTCGACCAGCAATGCGGGTCAGGCATGAAAGCCTTCGAAATGGCCAGCCAGTCCATCGTCCTCGGCAAAACGGACATCGCCGTCGCCGTAGGCATCGAAAGCATGTCCCAGGCTCCTTACCTGTTAAAGGGAGCCCGCACCGGTTTTCGGATGGGTCAGGCCGACATCTACGACTCCATGCTCTACGACGGCCTCGTCTGCGCCATCGCGGGCTATCATATGGGCCTCACCGCCGAAAACCTCGCCGAACGCTACGCCGTCACCCGCCAGGAGCAGGACGAACTCGCCCTCATGAGCCACCAGCGGGCCGTAAAAGCCATCGCCGGCGGCGCCTTCAAAGACGAAATCGTTCCTGTCACCATAGAGACCCGCAAAGGCCCTCTCATCATCAACAAGGACGAGCACCCGCGGGCCGACGTCACCCTCGAAAAACTCGCTGCCATGAAACCCGCTTTCAAAAAAGACGGCACCGTCACAGCCGGCAACGCCTCGGGTGTCAACGACGGCGCGGCCGCCCTCGTCCTCATGACCGCAGCCAAAGCCAAAGAACTCGGCGTGAAGCCGCTCGCCAAACTGCTCGCAACCGCCAACGCCGGCGTCGCCCCCGAAATCATGGGCATCGGCCCCGTCTACGCCGTGCCCAAGGCCATCAAATACGCCGGCCTCAAAAGCGAAGACATCGGCTACTACGAAATAAACGAAGCCTTCGCCGCCCAATTCCTCGCCGTCAACCGCGAACTAAAAATCCCCTTCGACAAAATCAACGCCAACGGCTCCGGCGTCGGCCTTGGCCACCCCGTAGGCTGCACCGCGGCAAGAATACTGGTCTCCCTCATCTACGAGATGGGGCGCCGCGGCGACAAATACGGCGTAGCGTCCCTATGTGTGGGCGGCGGACCCGCCATCGCCTCCGTCATCGAGAAACTCTGATCACCGCGAAAGCATCAACAACACTGGGAGGTATAGTCCATGAGAGGTCTCAAAGATAAAGTTGTCATAATCACCGGCGGCGCCGGCGGCATCGGCAAAGCGACCGCCATGCGCTTCGCCGAGGAAGGCGCCAAAATCGTCGTCGCCGATTTCGCCGACGGCGCAGCCACCGTCGAAGCCGTGAAAGCCCTCGGCAGTCAGGCCGTCTACGTCAAAGTCGACGTCACCAGCCCCGAAAGCTGCCAGAACATGGTCGCCGCCGCCAAACAGGCCTTCGGCCGCATCGATGTGCTCATCAACAACGCCGGTATCACCAAAGACGCCATGATGAAAAAAATGGCCAAAGAATCCTGGGACGCCGTCATCGGCGTAAACCTCACCGGCGTATTCAACTGCACCTCCGCCGCCCTGCCCGCCATGCTCGAGCAGCAGGCCGGCGTCGTCCTCACCACCTCCTCCATAGTCGGCCTATACGGCAACATGGGGCAGACCAACTATGCCGCCACCAAATGGGGCGTCATCGGCATGACGAAATCCTGGGCCAAAGAAATGGCCAAAAACGGCCTGCGCTTCAACTGCGTGGCCCCCGGCTTCACCGGCACCGAAATGGTCCGCAAAATCCCCGAGCAAGTACTCCAGGAAAAAATTATCGTCAAAATCCCCGCCGGACGTCTGGCCGAACCGGAGGAAATCGCCGCCGCCTTCGCCTTCCTCGCCTCCGACGACGCCAAATACATCAACGGCACCGTACTCAGCGTCGATGGGGCATGCACCATCTAGCCACCTCGGGCGTGCACCCATTATATACCCCGTGCGTACCTCTCTACGCGCGGGGTTTTTTATTCCCGGCCGTTGATAAGCCCCGCAGGCTTCGTTGCTCCTCGGCCGGCCCGCTTGACGTACGCAACCAAGTACGCCGGCGCGGGCCAGCCTCCGGTGCGCCTTGCCTGCGGGGCTTCTGAACGGCCTCAGTCTGTGCTACAATAGAGTTGAGAAAACATCGGGAGGTAGATGCAATCATGCCTCATCCCCACAAACTCGACAAAGCCGGCAGCGTTCTCGTCGTCGTCGATGTCCAGGACAAACTCCTCCACGCCATCCACGACTGGCAAACCGTCCTCGCCAACAACATCAAAATGGTCAGATTCGCCCAGACCCTCGGCGTGCCCGTCATCGTCACCGAACAATACCCCAAAGGCCTCGGCCCCACAAACGCCGCCCTCGCCGGCCTCTTCCCCGCTTTCGCCCCTCTTGAAAAAACCGTATTCAGCTGCTTCGGGGCCGCAGGCTTCGCGGAAGCCCTCGCCGCCCACGGCGCCAGAAACCTCGTCCTCATCGGCATCGAAGCCCACATCTGCGTCCAGCAGACCGCCCTCGAAGCCCTCCACCGGGGGCTTGGCGTCCATGTCCTCGCCGACGCCGTCGGCTCGCGGGCGCCGGCCAACAAAGAACTCGGCCTCGCCAAAATCCTTCAGGCCGGCGGCGTCGTCTCGGCCGTGGAAATCGCCCTGTACGAGTGGCTGGAAAGGTCGGACGGACCGGAATTCAAAGCCGTCCTGCCCCTCATAAAATAATTCTGCCGCATTAATTCTACGGCGCGTGGCAACGCACCTTCAAAGCGTCTCCCTCTACGATAAAACAGTGCGAAAAATAATTCATCAGCTGTGCAAAAAAATGCTTGTCGGGGTGTACACCCTGCAGCATTTTTTATTGTCTAAAAAAATATACACTGTCTAGCAGGGTTTTCTGTACCGGTGTCTAACATTTGCTGTAAAGAGAGGTGGCTATAAAATGCGCGTTTCCGACATAATGAACTCGCGGGTATTCACTTTTCCGCCCACGATGACCATGCAGGAGGCGGCGGCAATCTTCGACCACAACCGCATCGACGGGGCGCCAGTCGTCGACGGCAGCGGCCATCTGATCGGCTTGATAACGAAATCGCACCTCATCAAAGCCCAGGCCAGGAACCAGATGGACAAACAAGTGGGCGAGGCAATGTCGACAGGCGTTTTCACCCTGCGCGACACCGTTTCCCTCAGCGAACTTCAGAGTCCCAACCGCATCTTCAAACACAGTGTCTTCCCGGTCGTCGACGCGGAAAACCGCCCCATCGGCATCATCAGCCGCACCGACCTCGTCAAATACCTGTCCGAAAAATCCCTCCTCCTCGCCGAAGAAATGCAGGCCGTCCTAGACGCCATGTACAACGGCGTCATCGTCACCAACGCCGAAGGCATCGTCACCATGTTCAACCGGTCCGCCGAAAACCTCACCGGCCAAAGCGCCGCCAACGTCATCGGCCGGCTCGTCGACGACGTCATGCCCAACACCGGCCTCCGCCGGGTCCTCGAACTCGGCACCCCCGAACTCAACCAGAAGCAGAACCTCGGCAAGTGCCAAATCCTCACCAACCGCTCGCCGATCTTCAAAAACAACAAAGTCGTCGGCGCGGTCGCCATATTCCAGGACATCACCAAGCTCTCCGCCATCGTCGCCGAACTCGAAGAAGTCAAAAGCCTCAAAAGCACCCTCGAATCGGCGCTCGAAAGCTTCTTCGAAAACATCGTCATCGTCGACAAAAAAGGCTACATCAAAATGATGAATTCTTCCTACGGCGACTACCTGGGCCTCGACCAGCACGACGTCATCGGCAAGCACGTCACCGAAGTCATCGACAACACCCGCATGCACATCGTCGCCGCCACCGGCAAAGCCGAAGTCGCCGAAATCCAGCGCATCAAAGACAAAGACTGCGTCGTCACCCGCATCCCCATAATAAAGGACGGCGAAGTTATCGGCGCCGTCGGCAAAAGCGTCTTCAAAGACCTCAAAGACCTCAAAGCCATGGCCCGCCAGATGAATGCCCTCCAGCATCAGCTCGAATACTACAAAGAAGAGCTGCGCAAAGTCCAGGGCGGCAAATTCACCTTCGACAGCATCGTCGGCAACAGCGAAAAGATGGATTGGCTCAAAACCGTCGCCATCAGGGCGGCCAAAGGCAACTCCACCGTCCTCATCCTCGGCGAGAGCGGCACCGGCAAAGAACTATTCGCCCACGCCATCCACAACGCCTCCAGCCGTACCCACGGCCCGCTCATCAAAGTCAACTGCGCCGCCGTCCCCGAAAACCTCCTCGAATCCGAACTCTTCGGCTACGACGAAGGCGCCTTCACCGGTGCCCGCCGCGGCGGCAAGCCCGGAAAATTCGAACTCGCCAACGGCGGCTCCATCTTCCTCGACGAAATCGGCGACATGACCCTCGCCATGCAGGCCAAACTGCTCCGCGTCCTCCAGGAGCGGGAAATCGAGCGGGTGGGGGGGACCAAGCCCGTCAAAGTCGACGTCAGAGTCATCGCCGCCACCAACCGCGACCTCGAAGCCATGATCGAGCGCGGCGAATTCCGGCAGGACCTGTACTACCGGCTCAACATCATCTCCCTGCAGATCCCGCCGCTCCGGGAACGCAAAGAAGACATCCCCCTCCTCGCCAGCACCCTCCTCAAAAAACTCAACAACCAGACCCCTCACTGGGTGGAAGGTGTTTCCCCCGAAGCCATGGAAATCCTTATGGAATACGCTTGGCCCGGCAACGTGCGCGAGCTCGAAAACATCCTCGAACGGGCCGTCAACCTCATGGACGAAGAAGCCGTCATCACCCCCGACAACCTGCCGCCTGTCCTCAAAAAACAACACAAAAGCAAAGACCTCGACGAAGCCGGGAAACATTTAGCAGGAATAATGGGGGACACGGAGAAACAAGCAATCTATAGGGCGCTGGAAGCCGCCGGCGGCAACAAAAGCAAAGCGGCGCAGATCCTCGGCATCCACCGGTCGGGTTTTTACCAGAAACTCAAAAAATACGGCCTGAGCGTATAATCTTACAATCCTGGAGGCGGCATCATGTGGACAGTGGTGTATATTGCAGCCAACCGTACGCAAGCTGAAGAGATCAGAGACCTGCTCTCTGAAGAAGGCGTACTCGCCAACATCCGGCCGGCCGGTATCGCCATGCTTGGCGACGGGCTCTACGAAGTGATGGTCCTTGAATCGGAAGCCGACGAAGCTCACGCCGTACTCTGCCAGTTCGCCGCCAAATAGGCAAGGAGACAACACATGCTGAAAAAGACCAAAATCGTCTGCACCGTCGGTCCCAGCACCGACAAGCCGGGGATACTGCAAGCACTGATCAGGGGCGGCATGGACGTCGCCCGCTTCAATTTTTCCCACGGCAGCCACTCCGACCACGCCCGGCGCATCGCCATGGTCCGCGCCGCCGCCGAGGAATGCCGCGTCCCCGTCGCCCTCATGCTCGACACAAAAGGGCCGGAAATGCGCATCGGCAAAATCGCCGCCGGCAAAACCGCCCTCGTAGCCGGCCAGCAATTCGTCCTCACCGCCCGCGAAGTAGCGGGCGACAACCGCTCAGTATCCGTCAACCACAAAGACCTGCCCCGGGAAGTCGCCCCCGGCAACACCATCCTCCTCGCCGACGGCCTCATAAGTCTAAGGGTCGAAAAAATCGCCGGCGACGACATCGTCACCACCGTCGAAAACGGCGGGGAAATCAGCAGCAGCAAACGCGTCGCCGCCCCCGGCGTCGCCGTAAACCTGCCGCCGCTCTCCGAACAGGACGTCGCCGACATCATCTTCGGCGTCGAACAAAACCTCGACATCGTCGCCGCCTCCTTCGTCCAGCGGGCCGCCGACATCCTCGCCATCCGCAAAGTCATCGAAGAAGCCGGCGCCTCCATGGACATAATCGCCAAAATAGAAAACGCCGAAGGCGTCGCCAACATCGACGAGATCCTCAAAGTCGCCGACGGCATCATGGTCGCCCGCGGCGACCTCGGCGTCGAGATCCCCACCGAAGAAGTGCCCATCGTCCAGAAGCTCCTCATCGAAAAATGCAACGCCGCCGGCAAACCCGTCATCACCGCCACCCAGATGCTGGAGTCCATGCTCGCCAACCCCCGGCCCACCCGAGCCGAAGCCAGCGACATCGCCAACGCCATCTTCGACGGCAGCGACGCCATCATGCTCAGCGGGGAGACCGCCGCCGGCGCCTACCCCGTCGAAGCCCTCGAAACCATGGCCCGCATCGCCGCGCGCACCGAAGCGGCCCTCGACTACAGCGACATCCTCCTCGCCAAAGGCCTCACCGTCCAGCGCACCACCACCGGCGCCATCAGCCACGCCACCGTCCAGGTCGCCCACGAACTGGGCGCAGGCGCCATCATAACCATATCCGAATCAGGCTTCACCGCTCGCATGGTCGCCCGCTACCGGCCCCAGGCCGCCATCGTCGCCGTCACCCCGCGGGCCAAAACCCTCAGACGCTGCCAGCTCTACTGGGGCGTACACCCCGTCCTCGGCTCCGGCACCCAGAACACCGACGAAATGGTCGCCAACGCCATAGCCCTCGCCCTCTCCGCCGGTTTCGTCAAAGAAGGCGACCTCGTCGTCATCACCGCCGGCGTCCCGGCCGGCACAAAAGGCACCACCAACATGATCAGGGTCGTCATCGTCGGCAGCATCCTCCTCCGCGGCACCGGCATCGGCCAGCGGGTCGTCACCGGCAAAGTCTGCGTAGCCCGCACCCCTGGCGACATAACCGAAAAATTCGTCCCCGGCGACATCCTCGTCGTCAGCACCGTCGACGAAGAGACTGCGCCGTACGCCGCTAAGGCCGCCGCCATCGTCACCGAAGAAGGCGGCTTCACATCCCACGCCGCCATCATCGGCATCAGCTACGGCTTGCCCGTCGTCGTCGGCGTCGACGGCGCCACCGAACAGCTCGCCGACGGCATCACCGTCACCGTCGATTCGGCGAGGGGCGTAATATACAAAGGCCAAATCAACGCCAAATAGGACTTGTTAAAAAGCCCAACTGCTGCGTTGTTCCTCAGCTGCCATCCTCAGCGTACTACGTGTACGCTTCCGGTGGCAGCTTCCGGTACGCCTTGCATTTGGGTCTTTTTAACAAGTCCTGATAATACTATCCTAAAATAGGGGAGGGGAGAGGCATGGAAATAATAGCGGCGATCGAGCCCGTCTGGCTTTATGGCGCCGCCGCGGCCGCGGCTCTGCTTCCCCTGCTCGCCCTCTTTTTCATCAGGCGCTCCCGCGGCTTCGCCGGGCGGCACCGCCGCCTCGCCGCCAGAGTCGCCCGCCTCAAACGCAGCCGCCTGAACCCCGAAACCATCGACCTCCTGCGGCAGCTCCTCGGCCTCGCCCACGCCGCCGTAAGCGCCAAAGACGAACAAGGCGCCTACCAGGCCGTCGAACTAATAAAAACAGCATACGGTCAAGGCATCGCCCGCCAGGACGAAGCCGTCCAGCTCGCCGCTTTAGCCACACGGGCCGCCCGTGCCAAACAGCCCGACACCGCCGCCGCCGTCCTCGACGCCTTCCGGCTGCTCCTCAGGCGTCTGCCGGCCGACGCCGTCCCGTCCGCCGCCGAGCAGCTCACCACCATCGCCGCCGTCGCCCTGCGGGAAAAATACAACTTTTTGGCGGCGAAAGCGGCCGAAATCATTTTCTCCCTCCTCGAAAAAACCGGCTGGGAAGACCGGGCCACCGCCGTCACCGCCCTCAAAACGCTCAGAACAACCGGCATCCTCGTTCTCCGCCGCCGCGACGGCGACCTCTTCCGCGAAATCGTCACCCGCCTCGACGCCGTCCTGCCTGCCAGGCTCGCCGGCGAACCGGCCGCCGAACTCGCCGCCCTCGTCTGCGCCTGGCTCCACCGTATCGTCCAGAACAACGACGGCAGCATGTTTGCCATCCTCGCCGAATTCACCGCCCGCCGGGGCGCGAGCGGCCTCTGGCCGCCGCGGGAACTCGCCGCCCTCGTCAAAGAATGGCACAACCTTGCCGGCACCGCCAGCCTGCGGCCCCGCAGCACCCTCGCCCCCGCCATAAGCGAATGCGCCCTCAGGCTCACCCTCGCCGGCGCCGACCTCAAGCAATGGGAAGCGTCGGTCGCCGGGGCAGGCCAGACAGCCAGGATGGCCATCCAGCGCCACGGCATCGTCGAAGGCTTCGCCCTTCTCCTGCCCCTATTCGAAATCGGCCGCGAACTGCTCGCCCTCGAACTCAAATTCGGCACCCCCGAACACGCCGCCGACTTCCGTCCCCAGGCCCTCTACCTCATCGTCCGCGAAAGCCTGGCCGTCGCCGAATTCGCCGCCCGCCAGGACATGGTCACCACCGTCGGCGACATCCTCACCGAATTCCTCCGCTGCTGGTCAGGTGCCGACCGGGCCAACCCCCGGGCCGCCAAACGCTTCTTACAGCTCCTCGCCGCCCACTGGCTGCGGGCCAGGGGCCGCCAGGCCAAACGGGCCGGCATCAGCGCCGAACTCGCCGCCCCCGTCCTCCTCACCGACGCCGACAAGCAAAGGCTGGGATTCCTCATATGAACGCCAACTACTTCCAGGAACTCGCCGCCAAATACGACGCCTGGTTCGCCACCCCCCACGGGCGCTACGTCCACCGCTTCGAGCGCGAAGCCGTCCTCGCCCTCGCCGCTCCCGCCCCCGGCATGACCGTTGCCGACATCGGCTGCGGCACAGGCATCTACACAGACGAACTCCTCCAGGCCGGCTGTCGCGTCACCGGCGTCGACATCTCCCCCGAAATGCTCGCCCTCGCCGCCCACCGCACCGCCCGCCACGGCGACGCCGTCGCCTTCCTCACAGGCGACGCCGCGGCTCTGCCCTTTGCCGCCGCCAGCTTCGACATGGTCACCAGCATAACCGCCATGGAATTCTTTGCCGACCCCCGCGCCTGCCTCCAGGACATGTACCGCATTGTCAAACCCGGCGGCCGCCTCGTCGTCGCCACCCTCGGCAGCCTCAGCCCCTGGGCGTGGCAGCGCCGCCTCAAAACATACCTCAAAAAAACCGTCTTCCGCCACGCCACCTTCCACAGCCTCCGCGACCTCCGCGCCTACCTCGCCCCCCACAAAATCACCGCCTGGCGCGGCACCATCTTTGTCCCCCCCTTCGCCCCCGCCGCCCTAATCCGCCGCCCCGACCCCTTCGAGCGCTGGTGCCAGAAGCACATTCCCTCGTTCGGAGCCTTTTTGGTCGTGCGGGTCGATAAACCTGTATAACAAACCTGAAAACAAAAACCCGGAACATCACGTTCCGGGTTTTACTCTTCGCGGGCCCACCCCCGTCAGCAGCGGTCCCAGTGCCGGCAGGCGCTCCAGCCCCGTCGCCAGCAGCAGACTAAGCGCCACCGTTGCAACATAGAACCCCACCACAACCGGCGTCGTCATCGCCACCCCCGCCGCCGCCAGCTCGGCCTCCAGGAAATACATCACCAGCGGGTGCACAAGATACACCGCATACGAATGGCAGGAAAGCAGCGCGAGGGAAGAGGACACGGCGGTCGGCAGCGGCCGGTCGAAAACCGCGAACAGGAACAGGCACGCCGCCAGCGTATACACCACCCCCTCCGGGGAAAGCTGCTGCAGCGTGTTCACCGCCCGCTCCAGCTCGTAGCCGGCCCCCAGCAGCCAGTAATACCGCCCCAGCATCACCGCCAGCGCGAGGGCGAAGAAAACGTTTATCTCCCGCCGGCTCCGGGCGGCAAACGCCCGGAACTCGTCCAGGCGCACCGCGCACACCGCCCCCAGCAGGAAAACGAACACATAATGCAGCACCCAATAACTCAGGCGGTGCTTCAGCGCCAGATTCAGATAATAATCCTCCGCCCCGGCTGCCAGCACATTGCACGACCAATAATTGAACGCCACCTGCGCCGCCAGCAACGCCCCCAGCCACGGCAGCGGCCGCGCCGCCAAAGCCGGCACCGCCGCCCGCCACAGCGGCATCAGCGCGTAAAACCAGACCAGAATCACCAGGAAATATAGCTGATACGAAGCCAGGCCGAACAACAGGAACTCATAAATAAACGGCGGCTCCCAAATATGCGCTTCGCCCGTCGTATACGAATAAAACCACATATACAAAAGCGACCACGCCAGGTACGGCACAAGCACCGTCAGCGCCCGCCGCCGGTAGAACGCGCCGTAACCCAGCGGCGTCCCCGGCGGGTACTGGCGGAAAAGGCCGAACGCCGACACGAAAAAAAAGATCGGCACACTGAAGCGCGACACGATCTCCAGCAGCGCGAACAGATGGACATTCACCTCCGTGCCGCTCAGCGAATAAGCGCCCGTATGGATGCCCACAACCCCCAGCATCGCCGCCCCGCGGATATACTCGACCGCCGTCACCCGACCCTGCATGACTCGCTCCTCGCCGGCGGCGCGCTCCGCCGCGCGGCCTTATTCGTCACAAAAACCCCCGCCAGCACGATCAGGCCGCCCGCCGCCACATACACACTCAGCGTCTCGCCCATGAACAGCACCCCCACAATCGCGGCGAACAGCGGGTTGAAATACGAAAACGACGCCGTCCGCACCGCCCCCAGCCGCTCCACCCCCAGGTACCACACATAATAAGCGTACACCGAGCACAGCAGCGCCAGGAAAAGGGCGCTCGCCACCGTCGGCCACGTAATGCCGCCGATCTGCCCGGCCAGCGGCACCGGAGCAAGCGGCGTCGCCACAAACGCGAACGGCACCAGCAGCAGCGTCCCGAAAATATGCGTCCAGGCCATCGTCAGAAAAGGGGGATACTTCTGCATGATCTCCTTCCCGTACAGCGTAATCCCGGCCCACGTCAGCGCGTTCACCAAAATCAGCAGATCGCCCGGCAGCGTTGCCGACGACAGCAGATCGGCGCCCCCGCGGCCGCCGCTGATTATCAGCGTCACCCCGCCCAGCGCCACCGCTATCCCCGCCGCCCCGGCCGGCGACACCCGCTCCCAGCCCAGCACCGCCCCGAATATCGCCGTCCACACCGGGATCGTCGCCACGATCAGCGCCGCGTTAACCGTCGTCGTAAACGTAAGGGCGGTATACTGGATATAAAAATACGACGTCACCATCATAAAACCGAGCACCACGAACCGCCACACATCGGCCCGCTCGATCGTCGACCGCTCCCGCCGGAAAAACAGGATCGCCGCGAAAACGGCGGCCGCGATCAAAAACCGCAGCACCACGAGATTAATCGGCGCAAGCTCGGCCATTCCCACCTTCGCGGCGGCGAAAGACGCCCCCCACAGGAAAGCCACGCTCATCAGGGCGGCATACATAATTCCGGGTCTGGTATCCGTCATTTTATCCTAACCTCCATGTGACTAGCAAAGCCGCTCCATGCTATACTAAACATAGTGGGAAAATATAGCGAAAGAAGGTAACAAAGTGAGCCAACTCGGCAAAGGAACGCCGGCGCCGGATTTCACCCTCCCGGCCACCGGCGGGGCGGCGGTGAGCCTCAGCGCCCACCGCGGCACAAAAATAATCCTCTTCTTCTACTCCAAAGACAACACCGCCGGCTGAACTGACGAAGCTCGCGAGTTTCGCGACATCCACCCCGAAATCGTCGCCGCCGGGGCCGTCATCTTCGGCGTCAGCCGCGACAGCCTCGCCACCCACGAGAAATTCAGCGCCAAGATCGGCCTGCCCTACCCGCTCCTCAGCGACGCCGACGGCGCCGTCTGCCGGCTCTACGGCGTCATCAAAGAAAAAACCATGTACGGCAAAAAAGTCCTCGGCATCGAACGCTCCACCTTCATCATCGACGAAAGCGGCACCATCGCCCACGCCTTCCGCGGCGTCAAAGTCGCCGGCCATGCAAAAACGGTTTTGGCGGCCCTGCAGACCTGAACGGCCGGGCCTAGGGCTTGCAGATGATCTCCGTTATGTAAGTATCAAAAATATTCGCCGCATGCGCCGGCCGTATCACCACCGCCGTATCGGCGCCCTGGCCCGTGCCGGCCACCGCGATCACCTCGCGGCCGTGCGGGATCAGCCCGGCGTCCAGCGCCATCACCGCCACCTCCACGCACACCTTCACACCCTGGCCGAACATCCGCAGCGTATGGGCCATGACCTCCACCGGATAAGCCCCGCCGAACTTGCGGCTCATACCCCGTTCCGCTCCCGACAGCACATGCGTCGTCGTCAGCACCTTCACCCCGCGCGCCGTCAGTTCGGCGCGCACCGCGGCCGGCATCTCGTTCTCCCCCGGCGCCGCGAACCCCTGCGCGTGGGTCACGCACACCACATTCGCCGCCCGGCCGGCAAGCAGGCTGGCCGTAGCCCCGCTGCACGACGCCACCACGATATCGGCGATACCGGCTTCCCGGGCCCTGCCCAGGGCAAGCTCCACCGTTGCCGCCGAATGGGACGGACCCGCCGACTTCCAGTACATAAACCTCACTCCTCCACGCAAAACTCTCCGCTATTTTCCCCGCCGGGCGGATCTTTTCCTGCCGACGGCCGCCGCCTGGCAGGAATATCCACGCTAGCGGGGAAATAAACCTACACCCGGAAAAGAAAGGATGAATAACATGGGACCCATAGGACTTATTGACGGCCGGATAATCGACCTCAAAGAAAAAATCGTCGAAATGGAAGACCGCGGTTACCAGTTCGGCGACGGCGTTTACGAAGTGACCCGCGTCTATAACGGCAGGCCCTTCGCCCTCAAGCCCCACATGGACCGGCTCTACCGCTCGCTGCGCGAACTCAAGATCCCCGCCGTTTACACCTTCGAAGAACTCGCCTCCTTCCACGACATGCTTATCAAAGAAAGCGGCCTCACCGACGCGGCCGTCTACCTCCAGATAACCCGCGGCGTCGCCCCCCGGGCCCACGCCTTCCCCGAAAATATGGTACCCCGCCTCACCATGTCCATACGCCCCACAAAAGCCAACGTCGAACTCCAGGCCAGCGGCGCAAAAGGCTCCTTCGTCCCCGACGAGCGCTGGATGCGTTGCGACATTAAATCCATAAACCTCCTCGGCAACCTCCTCGCCAAACAGCGGGGCAAAGAAGTCGGCGCCTTCGAAGCCGTCCAGATCCGCGACGGCATCGTCACCGAAGGCTCCAGCAGCAACTTCTTCATCGTCAAGGACGGCGTCCTCTGGACCCACCCCGTCAGCAACCTCATCCTCCGCGGCGTCACCCGCACCATCATCCTCGAACAGCTCGCCCCCAAGCTCGGCCTCACCGTCATCGAAAAAGGCTTCGACCAGGCCTTCGCCCTCAAAGCCGAAGAAGCCTTCGTCTCCGGCACCAACACCGAAATCATGCCCCTCGTCCGCATGGACAGCGCCACCGTCGGCGACGGCCAGCCCGGCGCCGTCACCCGCAAACTCATCGAAGCGTACAATGCCCTCATCGTCAAAGAATGCGGCGCCAAATAATCACCAGGCCGTTGAAAAGCTTCGCCTAGCGTTGTACCCGCAGGGGGCAGGCCGCAGTTCTAAGCGCTGAAAGCGCTAAGAACTTGCGCACTTGCTCCTCAGAGCGCTTGCTTGCGTACGTCCGGGTACGCGGCCGGACGCTCCGCCATCCATGGCGCGTCCGGCACTAGGCCCATCCGGGGCCGTCGTCGTAGCGCGCTCGCACCCTTTCGGGTATAAGCGATCACATCAACGCTAAAGCGTTGTGTGCCTGCTTATCCGGTGCGCCTAGCTATGCTCGCTTTTGAACGGCCTAGGTCTTTTGCACAATCCGCGAAGCCGCCCATAACGGGCGGCTTCGCCTTTTCCCCGCTCCGGCCCGATAGTAACAACAGCCATCGCGTTTACATATTATGTAGCAAACCCCATTCTCAGGAAAGGAGCGTAGTCTATGCGAAGACCAGTCTGGGATTACCCCGAAATCGACGAGTGGGATGACGACCCCTCCAGAGACGACCGCCAGCTCATCATCGGCGCCGGCTTCGGTTTCGGCTTCGGCTGCTACCCGCGCCGCTTCTGCTTCCCCCGCCAGGGCTTCTTCTTCGGCTGCTACCCGCGCCGCTTCTGCTTCCCCCGCCAGGGCTTCTTCTTCGGCTGCTACCCGCGCCAGTTCGGCTGTTTCCCGCGCCGCCCCTGCTTCCCCGTCTAGCGCGCAAAAAGAGCGAAGGCCGGGCTATAAATCATGCCCCGGCCTTCGTCTTTTCCTCCGCCGCCTTGCCAGGCAGCAGCAGAATCAGCAGCGACCCACACAGCACCAGCGCGCTTCCGGCCAGCATCGCCGGCACCAGCGAGCCGGTCGCGTCGCGCAGAAAACCCGACACCGTCGGGGCCACGATCGCCGCCGTCATGATCACGAAATTGAACACCCCGACAGCCGCCCCCATCAGCCCCGGATAGCGCTTGCTGACGATATCCCCCGTCCAGGCCGCCATCACCGGCGTGAACGCCGAATTGCTGAACAGTCCGAAAGCCAGCAGGGCAGCCACGATCGCCGGCGGACTCGTCACCTGCGACAGCACCCCCAGCGACAGCGCCGCACAGGGTAAAACCAGCAAAGCGACCGGCTTACGGCCGTGGCGGTCCGACAGGCGGCCCCACGCCAGCCCGGCCGGCAGAGCCGTCAAAGCCACCAGGCCGGTGTACAGGCCGGCCTGTCCGAGGCTGAAGCCGCGTTCCAGCTTGAGAAAAGTCGGCCCCCATGTCACCGCCACCCAGAAACCGTACAGCGCGGTGAATGTGGCGATATTGATCAGCCACAGATCGCGATCGGTCAGGATAGCCCGGTAATCGCGCCACGACGCCGCTGAGGCGGTCTTTACCGGGGGCACCGCCGTCCTGAAAAACAACAGCATCATAAACGTCGGCACACTCAAAAGCAAAAAGGGCGCCCGCCAGCTGCCCAGCCACTCGTACACCGGACCGCTCATCGCCAGCCCGGCGAGCAGGCCGGCCGCCATCCCCGTACCGACGACCGCCGCGCTGAAACCGCGCCGCTCCGGCGGCACCGCCTGCAGCATCGTCCCGTACGCCGCCGGGTAATACCCCCCGGCGCCCAGGCCGTGCAGCCCCACGAAAAACAGCAGCAAGGCATAATTCGCCCCCGCCAGACCCAGGCCGAGCACCCCGGCGCCCGCCAGGGCGTAGGTCACCAGCAGCACCTTCTTCAGGCCCCAGCGGTCGCCGGCCATCCCCGCCGGAATCTGCAGTACAAGATAGAAGAGAAAATAAGTGCTTGTCAGCAGTCCGACCTCGGTCGACGACAGCGCGAAATCGCCGGCGATAACCGACAGCAGCGGATACAGCGCCGTGCGGTCGGCATAGATCACCGCCCAACCCGCCGCGAAAGCGCCCAGCATAAGCCCGTTCCCGCCTGCCCGGCGTCCGGCGTTCTTAATCCCGTCACAACAATCCTTCATCATTTCTCCCGTCATTCGCGCCTGTGGCGACAACCTCGCCGGGTGTAGGCGATAATAATCGATTATGGCCTGTGGCCGGGCCAAACCCCGTAATTACCTTGACGGTTCCTGGGCACCATATTACAATAAAAGAAACCACCCTCCCCCTGGAGGGGGGTCCAGAGAAAGGAGCTGCTGACCCATGAACCTAACGATCAGCCCCAAGGCTCAGACCCTCATCGCCGACGAGGGCAATATCGTCACCGTCAAAGTCGAGAAAAAAGTAACCTTTGGCTGAGGCGGCCCCCAGGTGAGAACCATCCCGTCCGTGCGGCGGGGCACACCCGAAGCCAACGAAGCCAACGAATACGAACAGCGGACTGTTAACGGCGCCACAATTTACGTACACAGCTCACTGCGCGACCAAAGCCACGTAGAAATCGACGCCGCAGCCTCCGTCTTCGGCAGCAAACTCGTGCTGCGGGGGATAGAGACGGACAGCGGCCGCGGCTGCTGTTAGATAATAATCAACACTCTTCGGACGGGATGCAATCCCGTCCTTTCTTTTTGCCGAAAGCGTCCAGATGCACCATAGACTCGAAATCGCGCCGCCACTGGCGCGGATAAGGGGGCTCCTGCGCTCGCCGCCCCAGCGTCACCAGCATAACCGGCAGGAAATTATCCGGCACGTTGAACGCCTCCAAAATCTTATCCGGATAAAATCCGTCCATCGGCCCAGAATCGAGGCCCAGCTCCTGCGCCGCCAGCATCAGCGCCATCGCGGCCAACGCCGCGTTCCGCGTCGCCCACAGCTCGCGGTAGCGCACATCCCCGTCGAACCTTTTCACATAACGGCGCGAGCCTTCCACCCGCTCCGGCGTCGTGCCGCCCAGAGCCAGCAGGTCGGCGTACACCGGGTCGAAATGGGCCAGCATATCGGTATTGCCCATCACGATCACCGTCGCCGAAGCCAGCTCGATCTGATACTGATCCATCGCGCAGGCCCGCAGCTTCTTCTTCGCGGCCGCATCCCGCACAACGATGAACTCCCACGGCTGCAGATTCATCGCCGACGGAGCCAACTTCACAAGCGAGAACAGGCGGCTCAGTACCTCGTCGTCGATCGAAAAGCCCGGGTCGTAATCACGGATCGCGCGGCGGCGGGCGAGCGCCTCGGAAACCAACATGCCTTACCCCTCCCCATACGGAATGCTACAACCTATAAACCCACGGCATAACCGTCATTCCAAACAGCTATTTTACCCTTAAAGCCGCCGTGAGCTACAATAAAAGCACAACCACATTATTCCCTTTCGACAGGGCCGATTCCTGCCGGCCTCCGCCGCCGCGCCGCGCATAAAAAGACCGGCCCGCGGCTCTCACATAGCTCGCGGCCGGTCAAACAGCCTCAGCTTCACTCTGGTACCGGCGGCATCGTACTCGGCGACGCCGGCCGGGCGGCTGGCGCCATCCCCGGACCGCCGGCAGGTAATATCTCCCGCGCGGCGAACTTAACCTCATAAACATCATCCGCGTCCTTCAGGGGGAAAACAGGCTCGCGCAACGTCGGCCATCTTGCGGCCAGCGGCGAGAACAGCGCCAGGAAACGTTCGCGGCTCGACGTCCGCCGCCCGTAAATATCCGGCAGCACCTTAATATACAGTCCGTCCTTTTTCTCCACCAGCAGCAGCGTCTCGTACACCACCGTCACCGGCGTGCCGATATCCACCCGCTCGTAAAGCTCGCGGGCATCCGCGTCATGCATGCGGATACAGCCCCCCGACACCGGGTAACTGATCGACCAATCCACATTCGTCCCGTGGATGCCGTACGAAGGCGCGAACTCCATCCAGCGGCTCCCCAGCGGGTTGTCCGGCCCAGGCGGCACCGGCGTGCGGTCGGCGAACTTCGCGCCAGGGTACCAAACAGGGTATTCCTGCTTCAAAAACACCGCGAAACTGCCCACCGGCGTCTGCTCGTAAGGAGTACCCACCGCGATATCGTAGCTTTTCACCACTTGTCCTTTGTCAATCAACGTGAGCTTATACTCGGGAATATTGATATAAATCTCGGAGCCGGCGTGGCTGGTGCCGCAAAAAATCGTCCAAAGCACGATCAGGCAAAGGACCAGGCGCAATCCGTAACCTCCCTTCTGCGGGAAGATAAGCCTTATCTGTCAGAACTATTATCAGATAGGGCCGGACCGGCCATACCAAGTAACATGTGGACAAAGAGGCAACCCCTGCAAATGCAGGGAAACAAACCATAAGGAGTGATTTCATGGAACTCAAGGGTGTATTTCCGGCGATGGTCACCCCGCTCACCCCGGACGAACAAGTCGACAAAGCCGCCTACCGGCGCGTCGTCCGCTACTGCCTGGACGGGGGCGTCCACGGCGTAGTCGTCCTCGGCACCACCGGCGAATTCCCCGCCATGACCGACGCCATGCGCCACGACGCCATCGAAACCGCCCTCGACGAAGTCAAGGGAAGCGTCCCCGTCCTCATCGGCTGCGGCGACACCAGCACCAAAAAAACCCTCGCCCAGATCAAGGCCGCGGGCGCCTGCAAAGCCGACGCCGTCCTCGTCGCCATGCCCTACTACTACCCCCTCGACCAGGCCGCCGTCGCCCGCCACTTCCAGGCTGTCGCCGAAGCCTCGCCCCTGCCCGTCATCGTCTACAACTTCCCCCAGATGACCAAAACGGCCATCGCCCCCGACACCCTCGAGAAACTCGCCGCCCATCCCAACATCATCGGCGTCAAAGACAGCGCCGGCGACTTCGTCGCCATGCAGCGCTACCTCGACCTCACCGCCGGCCACACCTTCGCCGTCATGTCCGGCAACCCCGCCCTCGGTCTCGCCGCCTACCTCCACGGCGCCAAAGGCGGCATCTACGCCGGCTGCAGCATGGTCCCCAAACTCTGCGCCGACGTCTACAACGCCTTCAGCCGCGGCGACCTTCCCGGCGCCTTGGATCTCCAGAAACGCGCCTCCCTCATCCCCCTCATGGGCGGCTTCGGCCCCGCCCCCGCCGTCATCAAACTCGTCCTCAGCAAACTCGGCATCTGCGATGCCACCGTATCCGCGCCGCTGGGGCTGGCGCCCGGGCAAGAAGACAAAATCTTCGCCTGGGCCCGGAAGCTTGGTATCGAAGTACATTAGGGCCGTTGATAAGCCCCCATCTGCGTTGTTGTTCCTGCGGGCGCTCGCTCGCCGTACGTCCCGTGTACTGTCTTCGCTCGCGTCCTCGGAGCCGCCTAGCATCTGGGGGCTTCTGAAAGGCCCCGGCAGTTCAGAGTAGCGAGGGCACGGTCTACGGGGAACAGGCGATAACAATTACAAAAACAAAAAAGCTGCTGACTCAGTCAGCAGCTTTTTCGCTTAACCCCTAAAACTTCATGCCGATGTACTGTCCGTGCTGGAAAGGCGCGCTTTCCACCACCTGCTCCGGCAAAATGCCGAAATGGCGGAAAAACCGTTTCGCGCCGATATAAGCGCCCTTCGCCGCATATCTCACCGGAAACGCGTTCGATTCCTGCTCCGCCACCGGCATGATACCCAGCGCGCGGTTATCGCTGTCGTAGCCCAGCATGCAGAAATAACGATTGCCCAATAGTTCCGCGGCCTTCTTGTTGAAAACGATGCGCCCGTTCGGTTTCACGGCCACCAGCGGCTCATCCTTCCTGCCGCTGCGGGTTCGATGCGGTTTGAACATCGTAAACGAAAACTCCACCCTTTTCACTCCCTATGCAGATTCTTAATAAAAGTATGTGCAATTCGCCGGAAATATAATCATCTTTTTCCCATTAATAGCACAATTATCTTTTTTCTTCCCGGGCGCGGGTTAAACTGTTCGCCGTCCCGCTTATCGTATATAATCAAAGAAGAGTACAAATACGGAAGGGGAATTCGATGAACACCGTTTGGTGGTACATTCTCGCCGCGATAATCGTCGGCAGCATCCTCAAATACCTTGTTATGAACCCCTGGGCCTGGGTCGCCATCGACATCGGCGTCTTTATCGCCGTTTACATCCTTCTCCGCCGCTATCCCTGGATAAACTTCAAGCGGAGCATAACATTCTTCGGCTGCCTCACCATCGTCAACATCTTCGTCGATCTTGGCATCGTCGACGGCTTCATCGGCAACATCGCCCTCCTCATCCTCCTCGGCTGGATGATGTTCGGACCGGGTGGGGGAGGGCAGGGGGGACGCCAAAAACCACGCCACCCCTGGCACAAATAAACCTTTCATCGAAACTAAGCGGCCGTTGATAAGCCCACATTGCGGCGTTGCTCCTCGGCTGACATCCTCAGCGTACGTTCGTGTACGCGCGATGCCGTTGAACCCATCCCGTGCAAACAACGCCTACAATCGTTGTCGCGGAGGAAACGGTGGTGTCAGCCTCCGGTGCGCCTTGCACTGAGGGCTTCTTAACGGCCCCGGCAGACCTGTTTGTAATGAGTATCGGATGATGCTATCGTAAGCGAGCATTGGCGTAGGATGTTACGCGCTGTTGCCGCAGCAAGCCGTTAACGAAACCGTAAGACCGACCGTGGATGGTCGGTCTAGTCCGCAAGGAGCGTGACGCGACTTTTGCGGACGGTACGGCTGAGTCGGCGCAAGGGAATACAGCGCGTTCATCCGGAGACACGCGAGTGATGATAGCATCTTCCGGACTAGGGAAAAAGCCGTCACCCAATACAAACAAGGGAGCAATGACCCATGACCCCATCCCGGCCGGACCTGCTGGCGCGGGCCGCCCTCCTGCTGGCGCTCACCGTCATCTTCCAGTCGCTCAGGCTCATCATCCCCGTGCCGCCCTTCTTCACCACCTTCATCATCGGCAGCCTCGTCAACGCCTGCCTGCTCATCGCCCTCGAGACAGCAGGCTTCGCCGCCGCCGTGGCCATCGCCCTCGTCGCCCCGGTAGTCGCCTACCTCCAGGGGCTCCTATTCCTGCCCGTCTTCATCCCGCCCGTCGCCGCCGCCCACCTCCTCTACGTCCTCATCTACAAAACCCTCCTCGCCCGCGGCCGCATCGCCGCCACCCTCTCGGCCACCGCCGCAAAAACAGCCGTCCTCTTCGCCGCCTTCACCTGGCTGCTCACCTTCATCAACGTTCCGCCCAAGCTCGCCGCCGGCATCATGTTCGCCATGAGCTGGCCGCAGGTGTTCACCGGCATAATGGGCGGGGTGCTCGCCACTATCGTAGTTAAGCGCTTAGGCGGCCGTTGATAAGCACCCATCTGCGGCGTTGCTCCTCAGAGCGCTTGCTAGCGTACGCACCCAAGTACGCGTCGCGGCGCGCTCTTCCGGTGCGCCTTGCATCTGGGCGCTTCTGAACGGCCGCGGCAGTCCGTAGTTTTTAGAGCGCCAAAGCATGAGTACACAAAAAAGAAGCTGCCTCGGCAGCTTCTTTTTTATCGAAAAAATGCCAAAGTGTGACCTACGTCACAGAACGCCTCGCCCCATCCTCCTATAATGGCAATAGAAACCAAAACAGAGGAGGAAACATCAATGGGAATGTTCTGCTACCAATGTGAGCAAACCGCCGGCGGCACCGGCTGCACCAAAATCGGCGTTTGCGGCAAAAACGAGGACGTCGCCGCCCTCCAGGATACCCTCATCTTCGGCCTCAAGGGCATCGCCGCCTACGCCCACCATGCCCGCGAACTCGGCGCCCGCGACGAGCAGGTCGACAAATTCATGCACGACGCCCTTTTCTCCACCCTCACCAACGTCAACTTCAACCTCGCCCGCCACATCGACCTCGTCCTCAAATGCGGCGAAATGAACCTGCGCGTCATGGAACTCCTCGACAAAGCCCACATCGACCGCTTCGGCCAGCCCGCCCCCGCCCAGGTCTTCACCGGCCTCAGGAAAGGGCACGCCATCCTCGTCACCGGCCACGACTTCCTCGACCTCGAAGAAATTCTCAAACAGAGCGAAGGCAAAGGCATCAACGTCTACACCCACGGCGAAATGCTCCCCGCCCACGCCTACCCCGCCCTGAAAAAATATCCCCACCTCGTCGGCAACTACGGCACCGCCTGGCAGAACCAGCGCCAGGAATTCGAACAATTCCCCGGCGCCATCGTCGTCACCACCAACTGCGTCATGCCCCTCACCGCCAACCAGACCTACGGCGACCGCATCTTCACCCGCGGCGTCACCGGCATCGAAGGCAGCACCCACATCGAAGACCGCGACTTCTCCGCCGTCATCGCCAAAGCCCTCGCCATCCCGGCGGCCGAAGCCAAAGACGGCGACTACACCCTCACCACCGGCTTCCACCACAACTTCATCCTCTCCGTCGCCGACAAAATCGTCGACGCCGTCAAAGCCGGCAAAATCAAGCGCTTCTTCCTCATCGGCGGCTGTGACGGCGCCAAGCCCGGCCGCAACTACTACACCGAACTCGCCCAGAAAGTGCCCAAAGACTGCGTAATCCTCACCCTTGCCTGCGGCAAATACCGCTTCAACCACCTCGACTTCGGCGACATCGACGGCATCCCCCGCCTCCTCGACATCGGCCAGTGCAACAACGCCTACTCCGCCATCCAGGTCGCCGTCGCCCTCGCCCAGGTATTCAAATGCGGCGTCAACGACCTGCCGCTCACCCTCGTCCTCTCCTGGTACGAACAAAAGGCCGTCGCCATCTTGCTCACCCTCCTCCACCTCGGCGTCAAAAACATCCGCGTCGGTCCCACCGCCCCGGCCTTCATCACCCCCGGCGTCTTCAAAGTCCTCAATGAAAACTTCGGACTGCAGCTCATCACCACCCCCGACGAAGACCTCAAAGCCATCATGGGTTAGCAAACAAAAACAATGGGATTGGCTAGAAAGTCCATCTGCGGCGTTGCTCCTCAGAGCGCTTGCTAGCGTACGTCCCAGGTACGCGTCGCGGCGCGCTCTTCCGGTGCGCCTTGCATCTGGAGCTTTCTAGCCGAATCCCGGCATACCAAAGCAAAAGAGACCGTCAAAAGCCAAATGCTTTTGACGGTCCTTTTTTAAGATAGGGCTTGATAAGTCCTACTTCCCGGTCAGATCCTTCTCCGTCTTGCCGCCGTCGGCGAAGAACAGCGGCTGGCCGTACTTATCCTTGCCGAAAATCTTGATCATCTCCTGGCCCTCGGCCGACAGCAGGAAATCGGCGAACGCCTTCGCTCCGTCCTTGTTCACCTTCGCGAACTTCGCCGGGTTGACCTCCATCACATGATAAATATTCAGCAGCACCGGGTCGCCCTCCACAAGGATATCGAGCGCCACATTCTTCTTATGCGCCAGATAAGTCGCCCGGTCGGTCACCGCATAGCCGTTCTTCTCGCTGGCGATCTTCAGCGTCTGGCCCATGCCGGCCCCGGCCTCCTGGTACCACGCCCCGGCCGGCTTTATCCCCGCCTGCGTCCACAGCTTCTTCTCCAGCATATGGGTTCCTGAATTATCGCCGCGGGAAATGAAAATCGTCTGCGTCTTGGCGAAGCTCTCCAAAGCCTCCTTGGCCTTCTTGCCCTTCACCTTCGCCGGGTCGGCCGCCGGTCCCACGATGATGAAATCGTTATGCATCACCAGCCGGCGGTTCGCCACCGCCCCTGCCTCCAGCACCTTTCTCTCCGCATCCGGGGCGTGAGTCAGCAGCACGTCCGCCTCGCCCTTCTGCCCCATCGCGATCGCCTGGCCCGAACCGACGGCGATCGTCTTTATCTTATACCCCGTCTTCTTCTCGAACGCCGGGATAAGGACATCCAGCAGGCCGCTGTCCTGGGTGCTCGTCGTCGTCGAAAGGATAACATCGGGATTGGCCGGCTTCGGTGCCGGCTTGGGCGCCTCGGCCTTCGGCCCGCCGCAGCCCGCCAGCAGCGCCAGCGCCAATATAGAGGTAAGCATCGCAAACACCATTCTCTTCATCACAGAACCCTCCCTTTATAATATCGCGTCCTATTTCGCCGGCAGCCAGCACTTCAGCCCAGCCGGGTTGAAGCACGCGTTGCACGACACGCACGAAGCCTGCGCGGTCTCGCCCCGTTTCATGCGGGCCACCAGCTCGGGCTCCTTCACCAGCGGCCGCGACAGCGCCACCAGATCGGCCGCTCCGTCGGACACCACCTTCTCCATCACCGCCAGAGACCTGAGGCCCCCGACCAGGATCACCGGCACGCCCACCGCCGCCTTCACAGCCGTGGCCGCCGCCGCGAAATACGCCTCCTGCTCCGGCCTTACCACCCCCGGCGCCGACATCACACCCTTGGCCTCGCGAATACCGCCGCTCACCTCGATCGCCGCGATGCCCCAATTCTCGAGCGCCTTGGCCGTCGCCACCACATCCGGCAGCGTCAGATACCCCGCGCCGGGCAGCCCGTCGGTCGAATTAAGCTTCGCCAGGATCGGGAACGCGTCCCCCGCCGCCCGTCTGGCCCGCCGCATAATCTCTCCCAGGATGCGGACGCGGTTCTCCAGGCTGCCGCCCCACGCATCCATGCGGCGGTTGGTGTACGGCGAAATAAACGACGACAGCAGATACCCGTGAGCCACATGCAGCTGAGCCCCGTCACAGCCGGCGTCCTTCGCCCGGCCCACCGCCGCCGCGTAAGCGTCCAACAGCGACCAGATCTCCTCCTCCGTCAGCTCCCGCGGCGTCAGGCCGGTCGAAGTATCCGTCACCGCCGACGGCGCCACCGTCTCCTGGCCAGCCGGCCAATCCGGCGGCGTCTGCCGCCCCGCGTGCGACACCTGCAGCACCAGCGCCGCCCCATGGGCGTGCACCGCCGCCGCCAACCGCCTGTACCCGGCCACGAAACGGTCGTCGTAAATCGCGTTCTGATTCACGCTCGCCCGTCCCAGCGGATGCTGCACATACGAATGGGCGGTGATGATCAGCCCCACCTCATTCGCCGCCAGCTCGCCGTACAGCGCCACCTCCCGGTCAGAGACCGCGCCGTCCGGCTCGCCCAGAAAATCCTGGGTCGCCGACCGCACAAACCGGTTCTTCAGCCTCATCGTTCCAATCGTTACAGGGTCAAACAACAAACTCACGGCTACTCCTCCTCGGCGGGGCAGGAAACGCCCCTGCTTTGCTTGAACTATACTTAAATCAAAAACAACAATGGCGGTGACACACCATGGAACAGCAACAGACCAGAGCCCAGCAGCTCGCCCGCGCCCGCTACAAAGAAGGCTACAACTGCGCCGAAGCCGTCCTGCGCGCCTTCCGCGAAGAACTCGGCCTAAACCTCGGCGACGACGCCATCAAAATAGCCACCGGCTTCGGCGGCGGCTTCGGTCAGGCCGGCTGCGCCTGCGGCGCCCTCAGCGGCGCCGTCATGGTCATAAGCCTGCTCCAGGGGCGGACAAGCGCCGACCAGAGCCGCGACGCCGTCTACGCCAGCGCCCGCGAATTCCATAACATCTTCGCCGGCCACTTCGGCGCCACCTGCTGCCGGGCCCTCAACCGCAACAAATACGGCACCCCCGAACAAAAAAGCACCTGCTACCGCATCACCGGTGAAACCGCCGAACTCCTCGCTAAATACCTCGACACAAAAGGCCTTCTACCCGCCAGCGAACAGCCGCGTCAATAACGCCCCGTGGCTCCTGAGCCACCGGCGGTGCTCCTTGTAATCCGGGTCGGCCTCTTCCACCAGCCGCCAGAAAGCCGCCGAATGATTAGCCTCCTTCATATGGCAAAGCTCGTGGATCACCAGATAATCCACCACCGCGGGCGGCGCCATCACCACCCGCCAGTTATAGCTCACATTGCCGCGGGACGAACAGCTCCCCCAACGGCTCTTCTGCTCGCGGATGAAGATCCGCCGCGGCCGCACCCCCAAAGCCCCGGCCCAGTGCGCCGTACGCTCCGTCAGCACCGCCCGCGCCCGCTCTATGTACCAGCCCCGCAGCGCCGCACTCAGCACGGCCGCCTGCTCTGGCGGCGGCGCCGCCGGCAGCTGCGCGAAAATCCGCTCATCCTCAGCGTCCACCTCGGCCCGGGCCACGCCGCCCCACAGCACCGTAAGCCTGCGGGCCTGCCCGAGATACAGCAGCTCAGCCCCCGGCTCCGCCGCCGCGTTCACCGGGCTCGCCGCCACCGCCGCCAGCTTCGCCAGCTGCCGCGCTATCCACGCCTCCCGGCCCCTCAGCAGCGCCGCGATCTCCGCCTTGGGAAACCGCAGCGGCGCCGTCACCTCGATGCGGTCCACCGCCGCCACCCTGATCCTCACCGTCCGGCGGCGGCTATGCGCCACACTCACCGCCAGCCGGTGAGCGCCGATCACCAGATCCTCCATACGACTACCTCCGCGCCCGGGCCGCGGCCCGTCGCACTTGACAACGCCTTGCGGCGATGATATCATAACTATTGTTCAAAAAGCGGCCGTTTCTATTATAACACAAACATAAACATGCCCGGGTGGCGGAATGGCAGACGCGGCAGACTCAAAATCTGCTATCAGAGATGGTGTGGGGGTTCGAGTCCCTTCCCGGGCACCAAACATATCGCATCAAGGCGCGGATATAATCAATCCGGGTCTTTTTTTGTTTGGCAAGGCCATCCGCTGATCGGCCGTAAAAGCGGCAAAGCCAGGCGGCGGGATACATCCCGCCGCCTGGCTTCATAACAGAAGTAATGTCTATGGGGAATTTTGCCGGAACGGTCCTAGAAATTTGTCCGCGCCAGCTCGAAAAACGCCTGGGGATGCTTGCAGGTCGGACACGCCAGGGGGGCGTTCGGGTTTTCGAACCTGTGTCCGCATACCCGGCATTGCCAGACCTGCTTGGTCTCTCGGCTGAAAACGGTCGAATTCTCCACATTCCGCAGCAGAGCCTTGTAGCGCTCCTCGTGCTCTTTCTCGATAGCGCCCACCCGCCTGAACAAAGCGGCGATTTCGGTAAACCCTTCCGCTTCCGCCGTTTCGGCGAACTCCTTATACATGCATGTCCATTCCTCGTGCTCGCCCTCGGCCGCCTGCTTCAGGTTGGCCCGTGTATCGCCGATGCCCTGCAGCAGATTGAACCAGATTTTGGCGTGGGCGGCCTCGTTGTCGGCCGTCTCCAGAAACGTCGCCGCGATCGCCTCGTAACCCTCTTTCTTCGCCACGCCGGCGAAGTATGTATACTTATTCCTGGCCATCGACTCTCCGGCGAAGGCGGTCATAAGGTTAGCCGCCGTCTTCGAATTCTTCAGATTATCACTCATCTTGAAAGCCTCCTTTAGCGAATCTGCTATTAGTTACACATCGACAACTATTCTTTGCCCAACATTAAAGTTCCTGCCGCGCGGATATCCTCATACCGGCCGTAATATTGCGGCCGGAACGCCGGAATAAGGCGCCGGCAGGCAGGAATCCGTGTAATCAGTCAGAAATAATAAATATGGAAAACCCGGATTAAAAGGAGAGATCGAGATGAAAGAAACCGTCAAAGTCGCCATCGTGATCTGCGACCGGTACAAATCCTGCGCCGGGGGCAAATGTTTCCGGTCCTTGCAGAACCGCGAAGGCGCCTTCTCCCGCTACGCGGGCAAAGACGTCGAGCTCGTAGGCTTCACCAGCTGCGGCGCCTGCCCCGGCGGCAACATCGAATACGCCCCCGAAGAGATGAAAAAGAACGGCGCGCAGGTTGTCCACCTCGCCACCGGTCTGGTCGTCGGCTACCCGCCCTGCCCCCATATCGACTACTTCTGCGACTTCATCACCAGCAGGTACGGGCTGGAAGTAGTGGTCGGCACCCACCCCATCCCCCAGAAATACTACAACGTCCACGAAGCGCTCGGCACCTGGAACACCCCGGAGTGGCAAAACCGTATCAAACCGGCGCTGGCCGACGAGCGGACCCGTCTCGCCTACGACTAAAATACGCGGTGGGAAGGATACTAGCATCAATGGCACGGCCGTCGTTTTATGCGGAAATTATGAAACATAGTTCATAAAATGGCGTACCCTGCGGTGCCGCGCATACTCTGTCCCCGGTGTCCGACCGACACATCATTTCTGGTGGAGGAGGGCTCTGCGGTGCATACGTTCAGGATTATCGCGCTCCTGGTGGCGCTGGCGGCGACGGCAGGGACCGTATCGGCCGAAGCTTTGCCCGACCTGGTGGCGCGCATCGAACCCGCCGTTGTGCTGATAAGGACATTCGATTGCGCCGGCTGTCCGCTCAGGACCGGCAGCGGCTTCTTCATCAACCCCGACGGCGAACTGGTGACCAGCCGGCATGTGCTCAACAACGCCTGCAGGGCATCGGCGGAAACCGCGGACGGCAGCAAATACTGGGTTTCGCGGGCGACAGGCGTCAACCCCGCCTTCGACCTCATCAAACTTAAGGTCGAAAGACCCGTGGGAACGACACCCCACCTGGAAATTGCCGCCGAGCTGCCGCGGAAAGGGGAGACCGTTGCCGTGCTGGGAAACCCCTGCTGCTACCGCTTCGTCGTGTCGCAGGGCATCGTGGCGGGCTTCCAGGACCTTTCCGTCGGCAGGACAATCCAGGTCACCGCGCCCATCGGCCCCGGCTCGAGCGGCAGCCCGGTGGTGAACATGGACGGCAAAGTCGTCGGCGTCATCAACCTCTATAACGACAGCGGCCAGCACCTCAACTTCGCCCTGCCGGCGAGCCTCATATTTTCCCTGTCGCTCGACACCCCGGTATCGCTTGAGCAATTATCGCAGCCGCAGTTCTATTACCAGGTCATCGAGCCGCTGCTCGGCTATTGACGCGCGAAACATGCGGGTTGCCGGAAAATTCCTGGTCAGGCGGCCGGTTTGCTGATAGACTATATCAGGGATGGCGGCATCGCGTTGGGCGGTCGCCGTCGCAACGGAAAAATCGTTAACTGGGGGCCTACATGAACAACTCGGATTTCTTGCAACTGCTTTCGCGTGAACTGGTGGTCGCCCTCGGCTGCACCGAACCGATAGCCGTGGCCTACGCGGCGGCGCTCGCCCGCGAGCATGTCCGCGGGACCGACGTGGTAGCCGTCGATGTCTTCGTAAGCGGCAACGTCGTGAAAAACGCCATGTCGGTGACCATCCCCGGCACAGGGCACTGCGGGGTCGACATGGCGGCCGCGCTTGGTGTCGTCGCCGGCGACGCCGCGAAGAACCTCGAAGTGCTGTCCGGGATCGGCGACGGAGACATCAAAGCCGCCGAAGAGCTTATAAAACGCGGAATCGTCAACGTCAAAGTGGCGGAATCGGATAAGAAACTGTATATCGAGGTCGGCGTCCGCACCGCCGAATCGTGCGCCAAAGCCGTTGTCGCCGACGAGCATACGAGAATCGACCGCGTCGAAGTCGACGGGCAAGTTATCAACCGGGCCGACGACACCGCCGCGGAACCGGAAAATAGCGAGGGAGCGCCCGCCTTCCTCAGCATCGACTCGATCTGGGCCTTCGTCCACGACGTCGATCTCCGTGATCTCGACATCATCCGGCACAGCATCGACCTCAACGGCGCCATCGCCGCCGAAGGCCTCCAAAACCCTTACGGGCTGCAGGTGGGGAGGATGATCCAGGATAACGTCGGGCGGAAAATCCTCGGCGACGATATCGTAAATTACGCCACAGCCCTGACCGCCGCGGCCGCCGACGCCAGGATGGCCGGCTGCTCTTTGCCTGTCGTCAGCAACTCCGGGAGCGGCAACCAGGGGATATCGGCCACGGTGCCCGTCCTGGCGGTGGGGAAAAGACTGGGATCGTCGGAAGAGAAGATTCTGCGGGCCGTCACCCTTAGCCACCTCATCGCCATATTCATCAAAGCGAAATTCGGGCGCTTATCGGCGCTCTGCGGTGCCGTCGTATCAGGCACCGGCGCCGCCTGCGGCATCGTCTTCCTGCTTGACGGCGGCGTCGCCGAAGTCAAGATGGCCATCCAGAACATGCTCGGGAATGTGACCGGCATGCTGTGCGACGGCGCCAAACCGGGCTGCGCCCTCAAGGTCGCCACCTGCACCAACGCGGCGGCGCAATCGGCGCTGCTGGCCGTGAGAGGCATCGGCATCAAACCGACCGACGGCATAATCGAGACAAGTCCCGTCCATTCGATCGACAACCTCTGCCGGATCGGCAACCAGGGAACGATCGAGATGGACAAAATCATCCTCGACATCATGCTCAACAAACAGGACAGGAACTAGCACGGCCGCAGGACAAATGGCCGGCAAAACTTGCTTAGCCGGCATTGACACGGCCGGCCGAAAAGAGTAAGATTTATTTTAGAAATATATTTCATAAAAGGTGACGCATGGTACGACCGCATAAAGAGCGCAGAATCCAGCAGTTGCCGCCGATCAACCATTACAAGCCTGTCGGCGTCCCCTTAAGGGACCTTGACGAGATCGTGCTTACCTTCGAGGAGATGGAAGCCATCCGTCTTGTCGACTGCGCACAGCTCGACATGGGCGAAGCGGCCGACAGCATGGCTGTTTCCCGCCCGACGCTGCACCGTATAGTCAACAAAGCGCGGCAGAAAATCGCCACCGTCCTGTGGCAGGGAAAAGCGCTCAGGATCGAAGGCGGCACCTTCCGTCTCGACCACGCCAACCGCGACAGACTGCGGCACTTCGTCTGCGACGCCTGCGGCCACAAGTGGACCGTGCCTCACGGCACCGGACAACGGGGCCGCGATATGAACTGCCCGAACTGCCAGGCCCAGCAGGTCCGGCGGGACGAGGACTAATTTTTTAACCGTGTTTTGAAATATATTTCATAACAAAAAAGAAGGGGATGTTATCATGCCTAGAGGAGACGGAACAGGACCGGCGGGGCCCGGGACGGTCTGCCGGGGGCAGCGCGGTCTTGGCGCAGGACTTTCGATGGGTAGCGGGCTGGCCCGCTTCGGCGAACCCGTGCCCTGCGCCGCGACCCTTGAAAGTCAGGCGGCGCGGCTGGAAAGCCAGGCGGCCGCGTACCGGGCGATGGCTGAAGCCGCAAAAACAAAAGCCGGTAAAGAATAAGCGTCAATCATTACATAGGGAGAGTGGAAGACATGGTTTCATGCGCTAACCAGGATCCGAAAGACATCGCCCAGGACGAAAAGATCGGCCGCTTCCTCGGCGGCGTCAGCAATACCCTCATGTTCATGAGCGGCAAGGGCGGGGTCGGCAAAAGCACGACGGCGGTCAACGTATCCCTGTTCCTCAGCGACCTCGGATACCGGGTCGGCCTGCTCGACATCGACATCCACGGACCGAGCGTCGCCGGGCTGCTCGGCCTCAAAGGCATGCCGCTCAACATCGTCAACGACAAAATCCAGCCTTTTCAGGTGAACGACAACCTGCGCGTCGTCACCTTCCAGGGCTTCCTGAACAACCCCGACCAGCCGATAATCTGGCGCGGGCCCGTCAAAATGGGCGTCATCCTCCAGCTCCTGGCCGACGTCGACTGGGGCGAACTGGACTTCCTCATCATCGACAGCCCGCCGGGGACCGGCGACGAACCGCTCACCATCGCCCAGAGGATCCCCGAATGCCGCGCCGTCATCATAACGACGCCGCAGGAAATCGCCCTCGCCGACGTGAGAAAATCGCTCAACTTCTGCAAACAGACCAACATCAGGATAATGGGCATAATCGAGAACATGAGCGGCTTCATCTGCCCCTCCTGCGGCGAAAGGCACGACATCTTCAAAAGCGGCGGCGGCGAAAAAACCGCTGCACAGTGGGGCATTCCCTTCCTAGGCAAAATTCCGATCGACCCCAGCGTCGTCGAGGCCGGCGACCAGGGCTGCGGCATAGTCAAAGAAAGCAGTCCGGCCAAGAGCAGCCTGGAGGAAATCGTCCAGCGCATCACGGCAAACCTGGAAAACGAAATAAACGGCGAAAAAGCGGCGAGGAAAATCGGCATCCCTCTCGCCGGCGGGAAACTGTGCAGCCATTTCGGCCACTGCGAGGAATTCGCCCTCGTCAGCATCGCCGACGGGGAAATCGGCGAAATAACCAAACGCGTCCCGCCTCCCCACGAACCCGGCGTAATACCCGCATGGCTCGCGGAACAGGGCGTCGACACCGTCCTGGCCGGCGGCATGGGCGAAAAAGCGCAAGACATCTTCCGGCAAAAAGGAATCAAAGTGATATGCGGCGTACAGGGCGGCTCACCGCGGGACATCGCGGCAAGCTTCCTCCAGGGAACGCTGCTTACGGGCGGCAACCCCTGCAGCCACGACGAACCGGGCCACCAATGCCATCACGGCCGGTGAGATAATTATCTCTGCCGCCATAAGGAGGTGCCGAACCTCCGACCGGTCCGGCGTCCGGTAACCTGTGCGGCCCCGGCGCAGCAACAACACCGCGAAGGCTCCCGATAAACATCGGGGGCTTTTTCTCATTAGCGGGCAGGTTTTTCCCTTCCGGCGGACAAATATACAAACAACAATTAAAAACTGGCTTACCACACCACCCGAAAGGACGTGTCCTCATGACCGACTCCATCGCCGCCAACCAGGCCGCCGCCATCGAGTGGCGCCGCGCCCTCCACCGCTGCCCCCAGCCCGCCTGGCTCGAACTCTTCGCCACCGCCTTCATCGCCGAAAAACTTGCCGCCTGGGGCTACGAAATAAAAATGGGCCGCGACATCATCCCCGCCGACAAACACTTCATGCCCCCCGACACCGACCAGCTCGCCGCCGCCTACGCCCAGGCCGTCGCAGCCGGCGCCGGCGAAAAATACCTCGCCCCCGCCGCCGAAGGCCACACCGGCGTCGTCGCCATCCTCAGGGGCGACCAGCCCGGCCCCACCGTCGGCTTCCGCTTCGACATCGACGCCAACGAAACCTCCGAAACCACCGACCCCGCCCACCGGCCCGTCCGCGAAGGCTTCGCCTCCGTCAACCCCGGCTGCGCCCACATGTGCGGCCACGACGCCCACGCCGCCATCGGCCTCCTCCTCGCCAAACACTTCGCCGACAACCGCGCCGCCCTGCGCGGCACCGTCAAAATCCTCTTCCAGCCCAACGAAGAAAACCTCGGCGGCGGCGCCGCCCTCGCCGCCAGCGGCCACCTCGACGACCTCGACTACCTCTTCAGCGGCCACGTCGGCATCGCCGCCAAAGAAACCGGCCATCTCTGCCTCAACGTCCACAGCTTCATGGCCCTCTCCCGCTTCGAAGTCACCTACACCGGCCGGCCCATCCACGCCGCCCTCCGCCCCGACCAAGGCAACAACGCCCTCCTCGGCTCCTGCGCCGCCATCACCAACCTCTACGCCATCGCCCGTCACGGCCTAGGCGCTAGCCGCATCAACGTCGGCTACCACACCGCCGGCACCACCTGGAACGTCATCCCCGACAAAGCCTACTTCCGCTTCGAAACCCGCGGCGTCACCAACGAAATAAACGCCTACATGGTCGAAAAAGCCCACGAAATCATCCGCGGCGCCGCCCAAATGTACGGCCTCGGCGTCGAAATCAAACCCGCCGCCGTCGCCGGCGTCGCCGAAAACTCTCCCGCTCTGCTCGCCCTCGCCGAAAAAGTCGCCGCCGGCCTCCCCAGCGTCAAAAAAATCCTCCCCTCCGTCGCCTTCAACGCCTCCGAAGACATCACCCTCCTCATGCAGCACGTCCAGAACCGCGGCGGCCAGGCCCTAGTCGCCCTCTTCGGCACCCCCCTCGGCGGCGGCCACCACAACGCCGCCTTCGATATTGACGAGCAGGTAATACCAAACGCCGCCGAATTCCTCGCCTCCATGTATGAAGCGGTAAGTGGGGACCGTTGATAAGGCCCCATCTGCGTTGTTGGTCCTGCGCGTGCTTGCTTGCGTACATCCGAGTACGCGGCGCTGCGCATGCTCGGCCCGCCTAGCATCTGGGACCTTCTGAACGGTCCCGGCATCACAAAGATAAAGAGAGAACGAACGATAGGGGAGGGGAGACGCCCCTCTCATACATAAAAGGAGGCAAAAACAATGGCCAGCGAATCCGTCCTCGTCGCCGTCGAAGGCGGCGTCGCCACCGTCACCCTAAACAGGCCCGAAGTACTGAACGCCCTCAACCGCGACCTTGTCGACACTCTCACCGCCGCCCTCCGCGCCGCCGAAGCCGATCCCGCCGTCCGCTGCATCATCCTCACCGGCAGCGGCAAAGCCTTCTGCGCCGGCGGCGACCTCGCCTTCCTCAGCACCATCGCCGACAAAGTCGCCTTCCGCCGCTTCATCAAAGACACCGGCCAGCTCGCCGCCCTCATCATCGGCCTCGAAAAACCCGTCATCGCCATGGTCAACGGCGTCGCCGCCGGCGCCGGCTTCAACCTCGCCCTCGCCTGCGACATCGTCATCGCCTCCCGCGCCGCCCGCTTCGCCCAGAGCTTCGCCAAAGTCGGCCTCGTCCCCGACTGCGGCGGCATGTACCTCCTGCCGCGGCTCGTCGGCCCCCACAAAGCCAAAGAGCTCATGTTCACCGCCGACCTCATCGACGCCGACACCGCCCACAGCCTCGGCATCGTAAACAAACTCGCCGACCCCGAAGCCCTTCCCGCCGTCGCCGGCGAATTCGCCGCCCGCCTCGCCGCCGCGGCCCCCATCGCCCTCGGCTGCATGAAAAAAATCATCGGCCGCAGCCTCGACCTCGACCTCGACGCCGTCCTCGAATACGAAGCCGACCTCCAGACCATCTGCGCCGCCACAGAGGATCATCGGGAAGGGGTACTCGCCTTCCAGCAAAAACGCCCACCTGTGTTTGTCGGCAAATAACAGGGGGACCGTTGATAAGCCCTCATCTGCGGCGTTGCTCCTCGGCTGCCATCCTCAGCGTACGTTCGTGTACGCTTCCGGTGACAGCCTCCGGTGCGCCTTGCATCTGGGCACTTCTGAACGGCTCCGGCATTCCAGGGACGGGGGAGAGGGCACGCCCGGCGGTAATTGAAAAAGAGGACATTGCCTTTTTTTGTCAAAATAACAACTAACTGGAATGCGGCTGCGAGGGGTGAAACGACATGAAAATCGTCAAGTGTGCGCTCCTTACCTTGCTTGTTTTATTTTGCCTTGGCGGTGTTGCCTTCGCGGAGGAAGCGCTCATCGTCTACGGTCAGGGCTTTGCCTGCAAAGTAACCGAGCCGTCCGGTTGGGAAGGAATAACCAACGACGCCAGCCGCAACAAGGTCAACGTCTATTTCCGCATGCCCGGCTACGATTTCAATTCGTCTCCGGCCCTGATGTATATCCGGGTCCTTGCCAAGAACGGCCTTACCGTTGCCCAGCACCTCCAGGCCGATATGAACAACTTTTCCACCAGGAAAAAAAAGATTGCCTTCGAGGAATTTGATATCCCCGGCCTTAAATACACATATGCCGCGAAAAAGTACATCATAAACGACGACCAGATCGACTATCTCTGTTACATCGACCCCGGCGAAAAATTTCCGCTCTACGCCATACTCGTCCTAACCGCCTCAAGAGATCTGGCCGAAAAGAATCGCGACGTATTTTTATACTTGGTGCGTTCTTTTTTCTGGATGGGGGAAATTGAAGTTGAATTTCGCCAGTAATTTCGAAAAAAACGAAAAGAACCCTGACCAATTGGTCAGGGTTCTTTTGTCGTTACTGGGCTATAATTTGTGGGAGCCGCCCATAAGCGCCCATCTGCTGTGTTGCTCCTCGGCTGCCATCCTGTGCGCAGTTCTTAGCGCTTTAGCGGTTAGAACTGCGGCCTACCCTTTACGGGTGCAGCGTACGTTCGTGTACGCTTCCGGTGACAGCCTCCGGTGCGCCCTTGCATCTGGGCACTTCTGAACGGCCCCGGCAAGCCGCGGTTTTAAATGGCGGGGGAACTTATTCCGTTTTTGGGAAGAAATCCTTCCACACTTCATTTTTGGCTTTAATACTCTCAGCGATGTCCTCGTACTTAATTTCAAATTCCGCATGGTCGCCGATGGCATGGGAAGCGGCCGCACTGATTCCTAGGGAATTCTGTGTAAAATAACAATAATACCCTGGGAGCCGCCCCTTAGAATCCAATTCATCAGCACCATTGAACATATTGATTGTATCGCCAACCATATTGAAGGATGTATAATCGATAAAAATTTGCTTCCCGGTCAGCGCTCCAGGGTGAGGACTGACTGTCTTGATATTTTCGCTGCGGAGTATTTTAGCAAAATTCTCGTCGATTCTCACCAAGTCTTTCAATTTTACCTTCTTAACTTGTACGATATCAATATTAGTCGTATAGAAGAAATTATTAGGATGCGGCTCGCCTTTAATGTATCCGACCCCGCTATATTGAATGCTCAGCAGTTTGTCGCTCTGCCAGGTGATTTTATAGTCGATCGGCAACGTGAATAGGCTTTTGCCAATGTAGTTTACGAATTGCCCAGGTATTGCTCCTTTCTTGATCAACTCATTTAGCTCGTTTTGGCGGTCATCGTCGCCCAGATTGTTAATCTGCGGATATCGTATGGCTAGATCCATCGAATCGTTATAAACTATAAAAGTTTTGCTGACAATCTGGTATTTAGCATTCTGCTTTCCGGTTGCTCCATTGAGCGACCGACTTTCATCTTTTTTCTTCAGGACATTTTGGGCTACCGACTCGGTTGAAACGGTGGGGGCGCTACCAGTCCCGGTTACGGCTTCGGTTTTCCTTTCAGGGCTGCAAGCGATTAGCAGAAAAGCTAAAACGAAAGAAATGAAAATGGTAAATATATATGTCTTCATGCGATTAGTGTGCCCTCCTGAGGAAAAGAAATACTTGGCTGATTTGTATAATTATACCATACAAATCAGCCAAGTACCATTCTGTACGTTTTACAAGTTGGAGCTTAATCCGGGATAATACTCAGCCACTTTTTATAGTGTTCTTTTCTTTCCGCGCGCGATTTGGGATCAGTATAATAATTCACCACATCGGTCACCCTGTCAACATCCGCATAGGCATCGGTACCGTCGAATTTATCCACTAAGTCGTTCATGTGATTAAGCCTGTGCCACCAAAACGCCGATGCCTGCCAAGGATATTTTTGGGCGACGTATTCCGAACCTTTTTTTAATACATCGTCGTCATTCGCCTCTTTAGCGAATTTTTCATATGCTTCTGGCCAGGTCATCTGAATATATCCGGCTCCTCTGAACTTCCTCCCATACCCATTGTTGTTCCAATAATCATCGTCTCCATATTCAAGCGTGCTTTGGCCCATATCTGACTCCTTTGCAGCCTGGGCGAGGAAATGCCGTATCCGTGCCGGCGAAGTTATTTCGTACTTTACCAGCGCATCGTTCAAATCTTTCACCATTTTGTCATCCACGTTCTGCCAGCCGAAAGCCTTCAGTTGGTCCGCTGATACGTAATCACCCATTGCATTGAGGGTGAACGTCCTGTCGTTACTCCACCGACTGTCGGCTTTGTCGCCGTAGGCGGCTTTATAGGCCGCGTCGAATTCTCCGCGCCGCTCATCGATTACCTTATTCACGGCTGTCCGCTTTTCATGGGGCGTCTGCGCGCTTATCACCTCTGGGGAATTCCATACGTGCTCATCCCATAAGGCTTGTGGATGTTTGGGAGTCGTCGTGGTCTCGCTGGCAGGTTGTTGCGCGGGTAGCTGAACCTGCGTAAAATCTGCTGGATACATTCCTTTCGGATCAACCCACCAATTTCTGTCGCCATCCTTACCGCTTGTCTCGCTCATCGGTTGCAGCCAATTCCCTGTGCCGTGATTGCTCCGTTTTAATGCCGTATCCCAGTAATTGAGCGGCTCCTCCGGCCGCCTCGTTCCGCCACTCAACGGATTCGACATACCCGGCGCAGGTTTCTTCTGCAATCTGTACTCATCCTCTCCGTTGTCCCAGCCGTTGAGGTAGAACTCCTGCCCCTTGGGGATGGCGCTTTTGTCGTGCGGCTGACCGAACATGCGCAGAATCCGCGCCTTCAGCCCAGGGTCCACCGGCCGGTACACCGGCTGCTGCCACTCAGCCTCCCGCCTCCGGTTGGCTTCATCCATTTTGCCAAGCTCCCACTCGATATCCCCGTCGTCCATCCCCCTTAAATCCGGTTCATACCCCAGCGCCTTCATCCTCCTCATGTACTCTTCCTCTCTCGTCCTCGGGTTCATGTCCTCTCCTCCTTGCCGTTTTCCGGCATAAAATTAAGAAGGCCGCCTTTCGGCGGTCTTCTTGACGATATCATCATATCACGCTTTTTTGTCAAATAGTCCACTAAAAGTCCACTTTTCGTCCAAAGTGGTATTTTCACCAAAAAATATTTTGTAGAGACGAAGTGGGGTGGAGCGCGCAGGCGCATGCGCCTGCGCGCTCCGCCGGGCCGCCCGACTACATCCCGCCCACAGCGCGGGCTTTTTTCTTTTTCCCGGCGCATAAACGGCCCGTCCCGCGGCATACAATAATCCCAACGTGCCAAAATTCATCACGAAAGAAGGAACGATGACCGCCCATGACCACAGTACTGTTCGCCGCCGCCGAAGCCGCGCCCTTCGCCAAAAGCGGCGGCCTGGGCGAAGTCGTCGGCTCCCTGCCCGGCGCGCTCCGGCGGCTGGGTATCGACGCCAGAGTCATAATGCCCCTCTACGGCACCGTCCCGCCCGGCCTCAGGGCCGAGCTGGCCCCCGTAACAGAGATGACCGTCCCGGTCGGCTGGCGGCGGCAGTACTGCGGCCTCCACGCCCTCAGGCACCGGGACGTGCCTTTTTATTTCCTCGACAACCGCTACTACTTCGACCGCCCGCGCCTCTACGGCCACTACGACGAAGCCGAGCGCTACGCCTACTTCGCCCGCGCCGTCCTCGAGGCCCTGCCCCGCCTCGCCTTCAAGCCCGACATCCTCCACTGCCACGACTGGCACGCCGGCCTCATCCCCGCCTATCTGGCCGCCCACGGCGGCAGCGCCCGCACCGTCTTCACCATCCACAACCTCAAATACCAGGGCATCTTCGATAAGGCCGTCATGGGCGACATCGTCGACCTCGGCTGGGAGCACTTCACCCCGGACGGCGTCGAATTCTACGACCAGGTCAGCTTCATGAAAGCCGGCATCGCCTACGCCAATCGCGTCACCACCGTCAGTCCCAGCTATGCCGAAGAGATCCGCCACCCCTTCCACGGCGAGATGCTCGACGGCCTGCTCAGGAAGCGGGGCGGCGACCTCAGCGGCATCCTCAACGGCATCGACTGCGACGCTTACGACCCCGCGGCCGACCCCCACATCTTCCACCGCTACGGCGTCACCGGCTGTCTGGAAGGCAAGCGCGAAAACAAGCTCAGGCTCCAGGAGGCGCTCGGTATGGCCGTCAGGGCCGAAACGCCGCTCATCGCCGTCGTCGCCCGCCTCGTCCGCCAGAAGGGCTTCGACCTCATCGTCCGCGTCGCCGAAGAAATGCTCGCCACAGGCCTCCAGCTCGTCGTCATGGGCGACGGCGAAGACTGGTACCGCGCCTTCTTCCACGACCTCGCCTTCCGCCACCCCGACCGGGCCGCCGTCCTCCCCTTCGACGACGCCATGTACCGCCGCATCCTCGCCGCCGCCGACCTCTTCCTCATGCCCTCGCTCTTCGAGCCCTGCGGCCTCGCCCAGCTCACCGCCATGCGCTACGGAGCCCTGCCGCTCGTACGCGAGACCGGCGGCCTGCGCGACACCGTCCGCCCCTTCAACCAGTACACCGGCGAAGGCAACGGCTTCAGCTTCGCCAACTACAACGCCCACGACATGCTCCACACCCTGCGTTGGGCGCTCTCCCTCTACAGCGACCGGCCCGCCTGGCGGGCCCTCGTAAAAACCGCCATGAGCGGCGACTACGGCTGGGAGAGATCGGCGCGGCGCTACAGCGAACTATACGACCAACTCGTCGTCAAGGAGGCCGCCCATGCACATCGACAAAGAAGAATTCCAGCGCCAGTATCAGGACAAAGTGGCCCAGCTGCACGGCAAACCGCTCGAAGAGACCTCGGACGGCGAGAGGTACCAGGCGCTCGGCAGCCTCATCCGGGACCATATTGGCCGGCGGTGGCTGCAGTCGCGCAGCCGCCAGCGCCAGGGGAAGCAGGTCTACTACTTGTCTATTGAGTTCCTCCTCGGCCGCCTCACCGACATGTACCTCATCAACCTCGGCCTGCGCGACACCGCCGCCGCCGCCCTCGCGGGCCTAGGCGTCGACCTCGGCGCTCTCCTCGAAGTCGAAGAAGACCCCGGCCTCGGCAACGGCGGCCTCGGGCGCCTCGCCGCCTGCTACCTCGACTCCATGGCCGCCGAAGGCCTCCCCGGCCACGGTTGCGGCCTTCGCTACCGCTACGGCTTCTTCGAGCAGGGCATCGTCGGCGGCCGTCAGATCGAAGTCCCCGACGACTGGCTCAAAACCGGCTTCATCTATGAATTCCGCCGCCCCGATGAAGCCGTCGACATCCGCTTCGGCGGCACCGTCGCCGCCGAACTCAACGGCAAGCTCCGCTACCGTCACGAAAACTACGAAACAGTGCTGGCCGTCCCCTACGACGTCCCTGTCGTCGGCTACCTGAGCGACACCGTCAACACCCTCCGCCTCTGGAGCGCCGAGCCGCACCGCACCGACTTCGTCTGCTCGGCCACCAACCGCAACGACTGCCTCAAAACCATCGAATACAAAAACGACGTCGAAACCATCACCAGCGTCCTCTACCCCGACGACTCCACCTACGACGGCCGGGTGCTCAGGCTCAAACAGCACTACTTCCTCACCAGCGCCAGCCTCCAGGCCATCCTCGCCGACCTTGGGCGACGAGGCGTTCCCCTCTCCCGCCTCAGCGACCACGTCGCCATCCACATCAACGACACCCACCCCGCGTTGGCCGTCCCCGAGCTCATGCGCCTCCTCATCGACGAGCACGGCATGGGCTGGGACGAAGCCTGGAGCCTCACCGTCGCCACCATATCCTACACAAACCACACCATCCTCCCCGAGGCCCTCGAGACGTGGCCTGTCGACCTCTTCCAGGCCCTGCTGCCGCGCCTCTTCATCATCGTCAACGAAATCAACGAGCGCTTCTGCCGCGAGCTGTGGCAGCGCTACCCCGGCGACTGGGACCGCATCCGTTCGATGGCCGTCATAGCCGACGGGCGGGTCCACATGGCCCACCTCGCCATCGCCGGCAGCCACAGCGTCAACGGCGTCGCCCAGCTCCACACCCGCATCCTCAAAGAGCGGGTCATGAGCAACTTCCACCAGTTCTACCCCGGCAAATTCACCAACAAAACAAACGGCGTCACCCACCGCCGCTTCCTCGTCAAGGCCAACCCCCAACTCGCCGCCCTCCTGGGCGAAACCGTCGGCCGGCAGTGGGTCCAGTACCCCTGCGACCTCCTCGGCCTGCTGCCCCACGCCGCCGATCCTGCCTTCCAGGACAGGTTCGCCGCCATCCGCCGCTGGCACAAAAGCAAGCTTGCCGCCCATATCCGCGACACCACCGGCCTCAAGGTCGACCCCGATTCGATCTTCGACACCCACGTCAAACGCATCCACGGCTACAAGCGCCAGACCATGAACGCCTTCCACATCATGCACCTCTACAACCGCCTCAAGGCCGACCCCGGCATGGATTTGACTCCGCGGACATTCATCTTCGGCGGCAAAGCCGCCCCCGCGTACCGTCTCGCCAAGCTGGCCATCAAATTCATAACCAACCTCGCCGACGTCGTCAACAACGACAAAAGCATCAATGACAAAATCAAGGTGATCTTCCTCGAAAACTACAACGTCTCCCTCCTCGAACTGCTCCTCCCGGCCACCGACGTCAGCGAACAGATACCCACCGCCAGCCGCGAAGCCTGCGGCACCGGCAACATGAAATTCATCATGAACGGCGCGGTCATCATCGGCACCCTCGACGGCGGCAACATCGAAATCATGAACGCCGTCGGCGAAGACAACATCATCACCTTCGGCCTCACCGCCGACGAAGTCCTCGCCATCTACGAGCGCGGCGGCTACAACCCCTGGGATATTTATAACAGCGACATGCGAGTCAAAACCGTTCTCGACCAGCTTTTGAGCGGCTTCCTGCCCGGCGGCCCCGAAGAATACCGCCCCATCTTCGACTCCTTCCTCCATCACGGCGACCACTTCCTCGTCCTCAAAGACTTCGCCGCCTACGTCGACGCCCAGAAAGAGCTCGAGCGCCGCTACCGCGACAAGCGCCGCTGGCTCGACATGTGCATCCGCAACATCGCCCACTCCGGCAAATTTTCCGGCGACCGCACCTTCACTGAATACGCCGTCGACATCTGGCGCTTGCGCCCCGAAGCCCCCGTCCGCTGCTATTGCAGCGCCGACGACGCCTTCGCCCACGCCCAGAGCGGCTGCACCCTCGCCCACCGTCCCGCCCTCCAGGCCACCCTCACCAACGCCACATACAATTAAGCCTTGGTATGCATTGCGCCTGTGTTGCGCTTAGCGGAAGTTGCTATCGCAAGCGAGCATTGGCGGAGGGTGTTACGCGCTGTAGACGCAGCAAGCCGCGAACGAAACCGTACGCCCGGCCATGGACGGCCGGGCGAGGCGACAACGGGCACGGACGCCCGTTTGGCGCCGGTTCGGCTGAGTCGGCGCAAGTCGTCGCCCTTCGGGCATAAGCGATCACATCGCCGCTAAAGCGGCGTGTGCCTGCTTACAGAGCGTTCACCCGCAGACACGCGAGCGGTGATGCAATCTTCCGCGGAAATAAGCTAGGAGGCACAGGTGACGCATGGACAACGACTGGCTCCTCCACGACTCCCATAAACAATTCTACCGCAGCCCTTTCGGGGCTGTTTCTTGTCGCACGCCCGTGACACTGCGCCTCACCGTCCGCACCCCCGACCGGCCGGAGGCCGCCGTCCTCCGCCTGTGGCAGGACGGCAAGGGCGACAGCGACATAACCATGTCCCTGTGGCGCGAAGAAGGCGACAACCGGGTCTACCAGGCCGAAATCACCGCCCCCGCCGCTCCCGTACTGCTGTGGTACTCCTTCCTCCTCCACCGCCACGGCCGCACATTCCGTTACGGCAACAACCCCGCCCGCCGCGGCGGCCGCGGCCAGATCTACGACCACGACCCGGCAGCCTGGCAGATAACCGTCCACCGGCCGGACGCCGTCACCCCGCAATGGCTCAAAGACGCCGTCATCTACCAGATCTTCGTCGACCGCTTCCATAACGGCAACCCCGGCGGCGCCATAATGAACCCCCCGAAGGCCAGCCTCATCCACCCCTACTGGGACGCCATCCCCTTCTACGTCCGCGACACCCGCACCGGAGCCATCTTCGCCTACGACTTCTTCGGCGGCAACCTCAAAGGCGTGCTCGACAAGCTGCCCTACCTCAAAGACCTCGGCGTCACCGTCCTCTACTTCAACCCCGTCTTCGAATCGCCCAGCAACCACAAATACGACACCGGCGACTACAAAACCATCGACCCGATGTTCGGCGACAACGCCCTGTTCGCCGCGCTGTGCGCCAAGGCCGGCGAGCTCGGCATGCGCGTCATCCTCGACGGCGTCTTCAGCCACACCGGCAGCGACAGCCGCTACTTCAACCGCGACGGCCGTTACCCCGGGCCGGGCGCCTATCAGTCGCGCGAATCGCCCTACTACAAGTGGTACCGCTTCAGCCACTGGCCCGAGCAGTACGAATCCTGGTGGGGCATCGGCACCCTACCCAATGTCAACGAACTCGAGCCCTCCTACGTCGACTATATCATCGAAGCCCACGACAGCGTCGTCCGCCATTGGGCGCGGCTCGGCGTCAAAGGCTGGCGCCTCGACGTCGCCGACGAGCTGCCCGACGAATTCATCGCCCGCCTGCGGGCGGTGCTCAAACAGGAAGACCCCGACGCCGTCCTCATCGGCGAAGTGTGGGAGGACGCCTCCAACAAGGAGAGCTACGGCCACCGGCGACAGTACTTCTTGGGCGACGGCCTCGACGCCGCCACCGGCTACCCCTTCCGCGCCATCCTCCTCGACTTCGCCCTCGGCCGCAGAGACGCGCAGGAAGTCCAAGCCGCCCTCATGAGCCTCTACGAGAACTACCCGCGCGAAAACTTCTATGCTTCGATGAACCTCCTCGGCAGCCACGACGTGCCGCGCGCCCTCACCCTCCTCGGTGAAGCGCCCGACCCCGAAAAGATGACGATCAGCGACCAGGCCCGCTACCGCCTGCCGCCGGAGCAGCGCCGCCTGGGACTCGCCCGCCTCAAGCTCCTCGCCCTCTTCCAGCTGACCTTCCCCGGCGCCCCCTGCATCTACTACGGCGACGAAGCCGGCGTCGAAGGCTACACCGACCCTTTCAACCGCGGCACCTACCCCTGGGGGTCGGAAGACGGCGACCTCCTCGCCTGGTACCGCAAGCTGACCGCCCTCCGCCGCCGCCATGCCGTCCTGCGCAGCGGCGAATGGCTGCCCCTCCATGCAAAAGGCGATGTCTACGGCTACATCCGCCGCATCGGCCGCGGTCAGGACGCCTTCGGCCGCCCGGAAAAACCCAATACCGCCATCATACTCCTCAACCGCTCGCCCCACCAGCCCGTCCGCCTCGACCTTGACATCGGCGCTTACTGCGCCGGCGAACTCTACAACGCCCTCGCCGACTGCCAGCCCGTCACGGCCAGGGACGGCAAACTGAGCCTCGTCCTCGGGCCGCTGTCCGGCGCCGTGTTCCTCAAGCGCCGCGACGACCCGCCCGCCTTTCCCCGCTCCGCCGGCGTCCTCCTCCATCCCACCTCGCTGCCCGGCGGCGACCTCGGGCCGTCCGCCTACCGCTTCGTCGACTGGCTGGCCGCCGCCGGCCAGAAATGGTGGCAGATACTGCCCCTGAACCCGCCCGGCTGGGGCGGCTCGCCCTATCAGAGCGCCTCGGCCTTCGCCGGCAGCCCCGCCCTCATATCTCCCGAAATACCCGTCGACGAGGCCGGCTACCCGGCCTTCCTCGCCGAAAATGCCCTGTGGCTCGACAACTACGCCACCTACGCCGCCCTCAAAGACCGTTTCGGCGGCCTGCCCTGGACGGAGTGGGAACCGGACGCTGCCGAACGCCATACCGCGTCGCTGGCGGACGACATCGAACGCATCCGCCGCCAGCAGTACCGCTTCTTCGCCCAGTGGCAAGCCCTCAAGGCTTACGCCAACGCCAGGGGCGTCAAGATCATCGGCGACATCCCCATCTTCGTCGCCGCCGACTCGGCCGACGTGTGGGCCAACCGCCATCTTTTCAGGCTTGATAAGGACGGACGGCCGCTGGCCGTCGCCGGCGTCCCCCCCGACTACTTCAGCGCCACCGGTCAGCTGTGGGGCAACCCCCTCTACGACTGGGACGCCATGGCCGCCGACGGCTACCGTTGGTGGCAAGAGCGGCTCGCCCAGGCCTTCCGGCTGGCCGACGCCGTCCGCATCGACCACTTCCGCGGTTTCGAGGCCTTCTGGGCCGTGCCGTACGGCGAGGCGACCGCCGAGCGGGGCGAATGGGTCAAAGGCCCCGGCGCGCCCTTCTTCGCCGCCATGGAAAAATACTTCGGACGCCTGCCCGTCATCGCCGAGGACCTCGGCGTCATCACCCCGGCCGTCGAAAGCCTGCGCGACAAGTTCGCCCTCCCCGGCATGAAAATCCTCCAGTTCGCCTTAGAGGGCGGCGACTGGCCCGACGGCGAGGACAACGCCGTCGTCTACACCGGTACCCACGACAACGACACCATCCTCGGCTGGCACCGCGAAAGGACGGGCGACGGCGGCGCGGACGGCGCCGTCTGCTGGCAGTACATCGAGAAAGCCTACGAAGCGGCCGCCTGCCTGGCCGTCATCCCCCTCCAGGACATCCTCGGCCGCGGCGGCGAAGCGCGCATGAACACCCCCGGCACGGTCGGCGGTCACAACTGGGCGTGGCGCTACAATGAAGGCGACATAACACCGGAAATCGCCGCCAGACTCGCCGTCCTGACGGCAAAATATGGCCGGTGACAATCCGCCCTCCCGCGGGCATACTAAATGTCAGAGACATGCCAGAGCCAAATGCCAGGGAAAATGTTCGCTAGTGCCAGACAATGCCAGAAGGGGAGGATGACCGTCATGACCCGCCATATCAACAGGAAATACGCCGCCAACGGCCTCTTAGTGCGCCCCGCCTTCCCATCGAAAGGCGAAACCGTCAAAGTCGTCTACAACGGCCTTCTCGCCAATAACGGCGCGGATCGGCTGTACGTCCGCTTCGGTTTCGGCGCCGCCTGGGAAGACTCGCTCGATTACAAAATGGTGCGCACCGAAACCGGCTTCGCCGCCGCCGTTCCGGTGGCTGCGGCCGATTCTCTCAACCTGTGTTTCCACGATAGCGCCGGCCACTGGGACAACAACTCCGGCGCGAATTATTCGATCGAGGTGGCAAGGTAATTTTATAAGCGGGTACGGTTATGGAAAAAGGCTTCCGGATTTAATCCGGAAGCCTTTTAATGGCGGGGGTGCGGTGGATCAGGCGGGGGAGAGGAGAGCGGCGAATCGGTCGACAAGGTCGGGGTCGAACTGGGTGCCGGCGCAACGCTGGATTTCGGTCAGCGCTTCGGCCGGCGACACGGCTTTGCGGTAGGGGCGATCGTTTGTCATGGCGTCGTAGGCGTCGGCGATGGCGAGCATCCGGCATTCGATGGGTATTTTCGCGCCTTTGAGGCCGAGGGGATAGCCTTTGCCGTTCCACCATTCGTGGTGTTTGAGGATCCAGTCGGCGATGGGTTCGAGGTCGGGGGTGGAGATGGCGATGCGGTGGCCTATTTCGGCGTGGCTGCGCATTATTTTGAGTTCGCCGGGGGTGAGTTGCTCCGGCTTGAAGAGGATCTGGTCAGGGATGCCGACTTTGCCGATGTCATGGAATTCGGCGAACAGACAGAGGTCGGTTTGTTTGTAATCCGGGAAGCCGCAGGCTTTCGCCAGCCGGAGGGTGAGGTCGCGGAGCCTGGTGGCGTGGCCTTCGGTCACGAAGTCGCGCACTTCGAGCGCTTTTTTCAATGCCTGGACGACCGAGCTGCGGCTGGAGTGCTGGCTGAGGAGTTTTTCCCGGTACATGGAATTGTCGGCTTCTTTGAAGAGGCCGTGGATGCTGAGCGTCGGGCCGGTGATGGCTGTGCCGACCGAGACGCAGAGGGGGATGGTCGGGTTTTTGCTGTTGTAGGCTTCGATGGTGGCGTTGATGCGCGCCCGGGCGGAGGCCAGCGAGGCTTCGTCGGCGTTGGGGAGGATGACGGCGAATTCGTCGCCGCCGATACGGGCGACTACTTCGTTGCCGCTGAAAGGGTCGCGGATGAGGTCGGCAAGGTTGGCGAGCAGTTGGTCGCCGACGTCGTGCCCGAGGGTGTCGTTGATGTATTTGAGGCCATCGAGGTCGCAGATGATGAGGCCGACGGGATGGAGATCGGGGTTGGTGAGGCGGGCCATTTCAATTTCGAAGTAGGTGCGGTTGTGGAGGCCGGTGATGGGGTCGCGGATGGCCTGGTATTTGAGTTGCTGTTCGATGCGTTTGCGGCTGGTTATGTCCCGGCAGCAATTGACTGCCCCCAGGATGTTGCCCTGTTCATCAGAGATGCTTTTGCCGATTCCCTCCGCCCATATCCAGTGGCCGTCGGCATGGCGCACCCGGTACTGGCCGCCGACCGGCGCGCCGGTACTCAGTATCTGCCGGAAGTCGGCGCTTACGACGTCGACATCGTCGGGGTGGATGAAGTCAAGCATGGGTCTGCCGAGAATGGCGGCGGGCCGGAAGCCGAGCATGGTGTAGCACGAAGGGGTGACGAACCTGACAATGCCGGCAGGGTCGACCTGGACAACGATATCGAGCATGTTGTCGGTGATGAGGCGGAGCTGCCGTTCTTTTTCGGCAAGCGCCTCCTCGGCGCTTATCCGTACGAGGATTTCCGCCTGGAGCTGGCGGTTGATGTCCATGAGTTCAGCGGTGTGCTGGGCCACTTCGCTTTCGAGGCTTTTCAGGAGCCCATGCCAGGCGCCTTCCAGGCTCCGCTGGTCGGTAATGTCGCGGCAGATGCCGAGGATGACTTTCTTGCCGCGGTTGTTTATCAGGTCGGCGTTGAGTTCGGTGGGTATCGTCGCGCCGCTTTTAGCGACGAGGACCAGGTCTTCGCGCACGCTTTCCCCTTTTAGCAGCCTGGCCCGGACTGAAGGCAGCTTGGCCGCCGTCTCTTGGGTCATGACGCCGCCGGGGTAGAGGTCGATAAGTTCCTCGCGGGTGTAGCCGAGCCTTTCGCAGGCGATGTCGTTGACATCCGCGAGGATGGCCGGCATGTCGGGACCCTGGTATTCGACGACGAAAAGCAGGTCCCGGCTGGTGCGGAAGAGGAATTGAAGCAGCTGGGCCGCGAAACCCGAGCGGTTTCCGGCGGCTGCTTGTTTGTCGGTCTGATGCTGCATTACTAACCCCCTGAGCACGGGATATAACTTACTGAGAATCTTCGTTCGACATAAATCTACATTTTCCTGTCGCTGCCAGGAAAACAGAACGGGACGGCCTGGGCCGTCCCGTAGGAGAGATCATTTGTCCTTGGGGGATTCATTTTTTTTCTGGGGGGATATTTCGCCGGCGAGTTCGGCGCGGCTGCTTTTGGCCTTGGCGTTCTGGCCGCCCGGCAGGTCTTTGAAGCCCATACTTTCACCTCCGGCAATATAGTCTGTCCAAAATGCGCCCGTAAACACGTCTCAGGAGCGTTTTTTGCCGTTTTTGCCCACTCCGGCTTTGAACTGGGCCGGTTCGGGGTTGCCGGCGCCGTAGCCTTCGCGTGCGTTGGCCCGGTCGGCCGCCGGGTCTTTTTCGGGGTTGCGGGGTTTAACCATTTCAGCCACCTCCTCGGTTTTTCTTCCGGCGTTTTTTGGCGGGATTTGTCTTGACAAAACAGGCGGTCGCGGGTTATTATTCCCCTATTACATATTTATTTACTGGACGGACGGTGGTTACACGATGAAGATTCGCGAGCTGTTTACCGGGAAGCCGGTTATCTCGTTCGAGATTTTCCCGCCGAAGCCCGATTTCCCGCTCGATACCGTTTTCGCCACACTGGAGGAGCTGAAGGGGCTGAACCCCGCTTATATCAGCGTGACGTACGGGGCGGGCGGCTCGAGCTCGGCCCGGTCGATAGAGATCGTCGATAAGGTGAAGAACCATTACGGTATGGAGACGGTGGCGCACCTGACGTGCGTGGGGGCGACGGCGGCGACGATCGACGCGGTGCTCGACAAGCTGCAGGCTTTAGGAGTGGAGAATATCCTCGCGCTGCGCGGCGACCCGCCGGCGGGGGACGAAGCGTACGTGCCGCCCGCGGACGGCTTCCCGTACGCCAAGGACCTTGTCAGGCACGTGCGGGGCCGCGACTATTTCAGCGTGGCGGCGGCTGCTTACCCCGAGGGGCACCTGGAGTGCCGCGACGTCGACCGGGATGTCGAGTACCTCCGGCTGAAGGTGGAGCAGGGGGTCGATCTCCTAATCACCCAGCTGTTTTTCGACAACGCGTTTTTCTACAGCTTCATGGATAAGATTCGGGGGAAAGGGATCGCCTGCCCGGTGGCGGCCGGCATCATGCCGGTGCTGAGCGCGTCGCAGATAAAAAGGATAACGTCGCTGTGCGGCTCGGCCATCCCGGCGAAGCTCACGGCGCTGATGGACAAATACGGCGCAGTGCCGGCCGATATGGAGAAGGCGGGCATCGAGTACGCCTCCGAGCAGATCAATGACCTGCTGGCGAACAAGGTGGACGGCATCCATCTGTACACGATGAACAAGGCGAAGCAGACGAAGCAGATCATGGAGAATATCGGCCGAGCGTAGTTATTTATGCGCCGAAAATAAAAAAGCTCCCGGACGAGTCCGGGAGTTTTTCGTATTGTTATAGGTGGTAAGGTAGACAGCATCAATAGTTCTATAAAATGTCATTGGTGCAATGTGTTTTTAAACCGGGAAGAGGGTTATCATCTTCAAAAACATGGCGGGACGAAAAGCCTACAACCTGGTGTCCAGTGTCATTTCTGTTTCTCAAATCTTGAAAGAACTTCAGTAAATTCGGACCTAAGACTTTCTGTAAAGTCCACAAATTCAGAAAGAGTAACGGGAAATCTAAAACCCGTATCATATCCTGGTTGGTTAAGGTATGCCATGTTAATCCATTCGAGGGAGCGGCGTAGGTGGCGGAGAACGCAGGCGCCGCGCCGTTGCGGAGGCCGTTACCGCGCCGTTGGGCTCGAAGGCCGGTAACACGAACGTACGCCCGGCCATGGACGGCCGGGCGAGGAGCCATCGGACAGGGACGTCCGTTGGCGACGGTACGGCTGTGTCGGCCCGAGCCTTAGGGCGCGTTCGGCCGGAGCTTCGGCGCAAAGCCTGTGTTCTTCGCGGGCAGTAGATTTTTTTTTGCGGGGGTTATTTTCCTGTTCCCGGCGTTTTTGATCATAGTCGATGAGCGGCAGGGTGACGCATGTGGGCCAAATAAAAAACTCCCGGACGAAAGTCCGGGAGTTTACTGCGTTAACTCATTTTTTGTCCTGCCATTTGAAAAATATCTTGCTAAGCACATAGAAAACAAGCATAAAAAGCAGAACAGCTGACCAGCGCACCGTTGACCGATATTCGTCCGTAAAGTGACCTTCGGATAGATAACCGCTAAGGTATGTTCCCGCAACGAAAGGAAGAATATATACCCAAACAATCCAGGCGATTTTTCGCAAGCTCATGCATGCCACCCCGCGAACGAACTGTCTGTGTGTGGAAATTATTGTCTAGTATCATCATATATTATGCGATCTTAAAATGCCATATGTATTATGATATTCGCAGGCTTAAGGGGGAGGATCTATGTTTCCCCCTCAAGCCTGCTTGGAGTAAAACTAATCAGAAGTTGTACCGTCCCAAACAGGGTTATAAGGGGCGAACACTTTACCCTTTATCCATTTTTTCGCGTCATCAGCATTTGCCCAACCGAGGAACCCGGTTGTTCCACCGGCAAACGGGCTCACCGATGTTACAACTCTTGTCGCAACTGCCGCCGTACCCAGGTAGCCAGTATACAAAATGGCTGCTTCATTGGCTTTGCGAACCGCTTCTTCGTGTTCCAGTTTTTGGTTATCTTTTGCTTCTTGATACACCTCATCCCAGAACTTCTTTACATTTATTACATTTTTCGCATGGCCAAAAATATCGGCATTCTGGGTTGAAGCGGAGTCGGAGCCTTGACCAACTGAAATGTCGGAAACTTCTTTTACGCTTCTCAAGTCACCGTCAGCAGGGCGCTCGGATGCTTCACTGGAATATAGCAGCGGCTTTGCGGGTTCGTCCCGTCCCGGCCGCCATTCCATCGTCCGGGGCCCGGCTAAAGTATCAACATCGTTGCCCCAATCAAGCTTCCAGGCATTTTTCCAGGGATCGAAGTCAGGGTCGTTGATATCCGTTTTCCTTGCCTTGTTCTGGGCAACAACTGACTTTATTTGCGGAGTTACTTCATCCTCCCCGTTGTCCCAGCCGTTGAGATAGAATTCCTGCCCCTTGGGGATCGCGCTTTCGTCGTACGGTTGGCCGAATTGGCGCAGAATCCGCGCTTTGAGGCCGGGGTCAACCGGCCGGTACACCGTCTGCAGCGGCTGCTGCGGCGCGGCCCGCCTTCTTTCGGCCTCCTCCATTTTGGACAGTTCCCACTCGATGTCGTCGTCGTCCATGCCCGCCAGACTTGGCTCATACCCCAGCGCTTTCATCCTCCTCAAGTACTCTTCTTCTCTCGTCCTCGGATTCATGTCCTCTCCTCCTTGCCGATTTACGGCGTAAAAATAAGAAGGCCGCCTTTGGCGGTCTTCTTGACGATATCATCATATCACGCTTTTTTGTCAAACAGTCCACTAAAAGTCCACTTTTCGTCCAAAGTGGCTTTTTGAGAAAAAATATTTTCGGAGGAGGGAACGAGGTGGCGGAAAACGCAGGCTTTGAGACTGCGTTTTCCGCGAGCACGGCACGATTCACTTTTTGCGCGGGTCGATTTTCCTGTTGCCGGCGTTTTTGACCATGGTCGAGGCGCGGCTGGATTCCTGGCCGTCTTTGTCGTGCTGTTCGCCGCTGTTTTTCATGGTGTTATCCCTCGTCGCTTTCGGTGGTATTTTCCTTGGGGACGGCGGTCACTTTTGCGGTGGGCGGGAAGACGGCGGCGGCTTTGGGATTTGAGAGCAGGTCGGCCTGCTTGCCGCCCCAGGGGGCGTGGCCGGGCTGCTTGCCGTCGCGGCGGTGCTTGTCGATGATGTTGACGTCTACCATTTCGTCACCTCCGGTGTTGTTTTGCGGGGTTAAGGCTCGGTGCGATTAACGAAGTCGACGTACGGATAAACTGTCGGGGTGGAGTTCTGCGTTTTGCGGTTGGTGGTGGTGACGGCCAGCGGGTCGTCCTGGGCGGGGGCGGCCGTGTTTTTGTCGTCCATTGTCGTTCCTCCCGGCGATGTTTTCTGGCGGCGTTTCAGGACGCCTGACGGTGTTAGTTTCTCCATAAAGCGGCGAGAAATGAAAAAAACCGGCGCGGTGGCGCCGGTTTTTTATTTGAACATGCCTTTGACGTACCTGAGAGCGAACGTGAACCCGTACAGGAAGGCGAGCATGAGGACGGCGGGGAGGATGCCTTCGCGCAGGAGGACGGGGATGGCGCCGATGCCGTAGCCGGAGACGCGGAAGGCGGTGGCGTGGCGCTCGGTTTTGCAGGCGGGGGTGACGGCGGCGATGTGGAAGAGGGCGCCGTAGATGAAGTAGCGCCACCAGTAGTCGGAAAAGAAAGTGATTTCGGGCATCGCGTTCTCCCCTTTGGCAGGATTTACACGACCATTGTACTACGGGGAGCGGTGGACGGGCAAGGGGACAAATGGCGGCGGCGGGGACAAGGAAGAAGGGGGGGCGGGGGCGAAATAAGCGGCTAAGATGTTTTGGAGGTATGAAGAGATGAAGGTACTGGCACTGATAGGCTCACCCCGCAAATTAGGAAATTCGGAGATCCTGGCGAGGGAGATGCTGGCGGCGCTGCCGGCGGAGACGGAGCGGGAGATGATCCGCCTGACGGAGCTTAATATCGGGCCGTGCCGGGCGTGCTATGCGTGCCTGCCGGCGGAGGCGGGCTGCGTGATAGAGGACGATCTGGCGTTTCTGCTGGAGAGGATCAGGGCGGCGGACGCGGTGATCATCGCGGCGCCGGTGTATTTCCTCGGCGCGCATACGAGCGTGAAGGCGGTGGGCGACCGGCTGATTTCCATCCTGGCGAACAACGCGGAGTACGCGGGCAAGCGGTGCGTGACGGCGGTGTCCTACGGCATCCCGGGCTGGGAGGGGTACGGCCGGGAGATGGTGCTGAATTTCGCCCGTTTCCTCCACCTGGAGGTGGCGGGGAGCATGCTGGTGCAGGCGGCGAGCCCGGGGGAGGCGGCGCGGCCGGAGGTGCTCGCGGAGGCGCGGGCTCTGGCCGGGAGGCTGGCGGGCGGGGGAACGGATGTGTCGCTGCCGGGGGTGCATACGTGCCGGGTCTGCGGGAGCAGCATGCTGCAGATCGCTCCGAGCGGCGCGGTGCGGTGCGTGATGTGCGACGCGCGGGGAGAGCTGAAGGCTGCGGACGGCGTTGTGGCGATCGAGTTCGCGGACGGCCACGAGCGGTTTTCGCCGGCTGGCAAGGCGGAGCACGCGGCGCTGCTGGAGGAGATAAAGCGGCGCTATATCGCGGAGCGGGAGGAGCTTTTCCGGCGCCGCAAGCCTTACGGGACGCCGGACTGGTGGGTTAAGCGATAAAAGGGCGCTGGGGCGCGGAGGTGCGACTGTGAGGTTTTTGCATACGGCGGACTGGCATCTGGGCCGCATTTTTTATAATCTCCATCTTACGGACGACCAGGCGTACGTGCTGGAGCAGTTCGTGACGCTGGCGAAGGATACGAGGCCGGATGCGATTGTGATCGCGGGCGATGTGTACGACCGGGCGGTGCCGCCGCCGGAGGCGGTCAGCCTGCTGGGCGAGACGCTTTCGAGGCTGGCGCTCGATTGCCGGGTGCCGGTCATCATGATCGCGGGCAATCACGACAGCCCCGAGCGGCTGGGCTTCGGCGGACGGGTGCTGGCGAAGCAGAACGTCCATGTGGCGGGCCAGGTGGCGGCCGAGGCTGCGCCGGTGGCGGTGAGCGACTCGCACGGACCGGTATATTTCTGCCCCATCCCTTATGCCGAGCCGGCGGTGGTGCGCGAGCAGCTGGGGGTGGAGGCGGCGGGGCATGAGGCGGCGCTGGCGGCGCTGACGGCGCGGGCCTGTGCGGCTGTGCCGGCCGGCGCCCGCAAGGTGGCTGTGGCGCACGCGTTTGTGGCCGGCGCTCTGGCGAGCGAGTCGGAGCGGCCGCTGGCGGTGGGGACGGTGCCGACGGTGGGCGCGACGGTGTTCGCCGGGTTCGATTATGTGGCGCTGGGGCATCTGCATCGGGCCCAGCAGGCGGGCGGGGCGCATATCCGTTATTCGGGGTCGCTGCTGAAGTATTCGTTTGCGGAGGCGGGGCACGAAAAGTCGGTGGCGCTGGTGGAGCTGGACGCGGCCGGGAAGGCGGCGGTGGAGGAGGTGGCTCTGACGCCGCGGCGGGATGTGCGCTGCGTGGAAGGCTTTCTGGAGGAGATTATCGCCGCCGGGGCTGCCGACCCGCGGGCGGACGATTATATCGCGGTGAAGCTGAAGGACGCGGGGGCGCTGCTCGATCCGATGGGCAGGCTGCGCCGGGTGTACCCGAATGTGCTGCACCGCATTTTCGAGGAGACGGCGGCGGCTACGGAGACGGCGGCACGGGCCGACCATCGCCGCCAGAGCGAGGCGGAGCTGTTCGCGGCCTTTTTCGCCCAGGTGACGGGCCGGGGGCTGAGCGAGGCCGAGGAGGCCGCGGCCGCCGGGCTTATCGAGGCGTTCGGCCGCCGGGAGCGGGAGGTGGGGGCATGAAGCCGCTGGCGATCACGATGACGGCGTTCGGCTCTTACGCCGGGACGGAGAGGGTCGATTTCGGCCGCCTGGGGGAGAGGTCGCTGTTTCTTATCCACGGCCCGACGGGGGCGGGGAAGACGACGATCCTGGATGCGATGTGTTTCGCGCTGTTCGGCAGGACGAGCGGGGCGGAGCGCGACGGGCGCCAGATGCGGAGCGATTATGTGGAGCCGTCGGTGGCGACGGAGGTGACGTTCGATTTCGCGCTGGGGGCGGAGGTGTACCGCGTGCGCCGCGCGCCCGAGCAGGAGGTGCTGAAGCGGCGCGGGACGGGGACGACGAAGCTGCCGCCGGCGGCGACGCTGTGGAAGCGGACGGGAGCGGCGGCGGACGAGGAGGGCACGGTGGCGGCGAGCGGGTCGGACCGTGTAACCGAGACGTTGGAGCGGCTGTTGGGGTTCAAGTATACTCAGTTCCGCCAGGTGGTGGTGCTGCCGCAGGGCGAGTTTCGCCGGCTGCTGCTGGCCAAGTCGGGCGAGCGGGAGGAGATTTTGGCGACGCTTTTTCAGACTGAGCTGTACCGCCGGATCGAGGAGTTTTTCAAACAGGCGGCGCGGTCTGTGGAGGAGGCGGCGAAGGAGCTGGCCCGCCGGCGGGACTGGCTGCTGCAGGAGGCGGCGGCGGAGTCGGCGGACGAGCTGACGGTGAGGCTGGCGGGCGATGCGGCGAGGCTGCTGGCGCTGACGGCGGAGGCGGCGGAGGCACGGCTGGCGCTCGGCGGCGCCCAGGAGCGGCTGGCGGCGGCCAGGCGGCTGGAGGAGCTTTTTGCCGACCGGGAGAGGGCGGAGCGGGCACTGGCCGGGCTGGACGCGCAGGGGCCGGCGGTGGACGGGGCGCGCCGCGAGCTGGCGCGGGCGCGGCAGGCGGCGCTGCTGGCCGAGCTGGCGGCGCTGGTGGCGACGCGCGGCCGGGAGGAAGAGAGAGCGGCCGGGACGGTTGCCTTGGCAGAGCAGGATTTAGCTGTCGCGCTGGCTGATAAGAAGCTGGCTGATGCGGCGCTGGCGGCTGAGCGGCAGCGGGAGGGCGAACGCCGGGCGGCCGCGGAGGCGCTGAATGCGCTGACGGCGCTGGGCGCGAAGCTGGAGGAGCTTACGAAGGCCCGCGACGGCCTGGCAGCGGCGGCGGAGAAGGATAAAGCGGCGGCCGCCGCTTACGAGGAATTGAAGAACGCGGCGAAGGAGTCCGCCGCCAGGCTGGCGGCGACGCGAGAGCGGCGGGAGAGGCTGCTTGCCGGGGCTTTCAGGGCGCCGGTGCTGGAGAACGCCGCGAAGGAGGCCGCCGAGCTTGTGGCCAACTGCGAGCAGCTGGCGGCGCTGCGCGGCGAGTGGCAGGGTGTTTCCCGCCGGCATGCGGCGCTCGCCGAGAAGGTGGCTGAGCTTGAGCAGGCGCTGGCGGCGGCCCGCGAGCGCTGCGCGGCGACCGACCGGAGGTGGCGGCAGGGGCAGGCGGCGCGGCTGGCGCGGGAATTGGCGCCCGGCGAGGCGTGCCCTGTGTGCGGGTCGCTTGAGCATCCGGCTCCCGCCCATTTTGCCGCGGAGGTGCCGGATACGGCCGCGCTGGAGGCTGAGCAGGCTTCGGTCCGCGGCCTGGAGGAGGAAGCGTCCGCCAGGCGCGCCGAGCTGACGGAGGCGGCGCTGGTGCTGGGCGAGGTGACGGCAAGGGGCAATAACCTCCGGGAGCTTGTGGGCGAGCGGGCGCAGGAGAGCTTGGACAGCCTGCGGCTGGCCGCCAAGGCAAGTGCGGCTGAGCTGGCGCAGGCGAGACAGGCGGCAGCGGAATTGACACGGTGCGAGCAGGAGATGGCGGTTTATGAGCGGGAGGCCGCCGAGCGCGAGAAGGGCCTGACTGAGGCGGAGACGGCGGCTAGGGCCGCCAGGGAGGCGGCCGGAGAGGCGCGGGCGGTGCTGGCCGAGCGGGAGAAGGCGGTGCCTGCGGAGCTGAGGGCGCCGGGCAGCCTGGCGGGGGAGCTGGCGCGGACGACGGCTCGCCGGGACGCGCTGGAGCTGGCCTGGGAAGGGGCGCAGAAGACCGCGGCCGAGGCGGCGGCGCGGGTGAGCGGGCTGGCGGCGGGTCTGGAGGCGGCGCGGCAGAGCCTGGAGGCGGCCGGCGCTCAGGCGGCGGCTGAGCGGGAGCGTTTTGCCGGGCGCCTGGCGGCGGCGGGGTTCGCCGATGAGGCTGATTTCGCGGCCGCGGGCCGGACGGCCGCGGCGGCCGGGGAGCTGGAGCGGACGGTGGCCGAGTATGAGGCGGCGCTGGCGGTGGCCCGCGACCGAGTGACTCAGGCCGCGTCGGCGACGGCGGGCCTGGAGCGGCCGGATGCCGCGGCGGCCGAGGCTGCTGCCGCCGCCGCGCTGGCGGCGAGCGAGGCTATGGTGGCGGAGCAGGCCAGGCTGCAGGCGGATGTGAGCAAGCTTAAGGGGTGGCTCGACCAGCTGAGGGCGATGGATGCGGAGAAAGCGGCCCGCGAGGCGGAGTACGCGGTGCTGGGCCGTCTGGCGCAGGTGGCGAACGGACAGAATCCGCTGCGGGTGAGTTTCCACCGCTTCGTGCTGCAGGCGCTGCTGGACGAGGTGACGGGGGTGGCGAACGCGCGGCTGAAAAAAATGAGCCGCGGGCGCTATGCGCTGCGGCGGATGGAGGACCCGATCCATAAGGGGATGGCCGGGGGGCTGGATATCGAGATCGAGGACGCGTGGACGGGGGTGGCCCGCCATGCGGCTACGCTGAGCGGCGGGGAGACTTTCCTGGCGTCGCTGGCGCTGGCCCTCGGTCTGGCCGATGTCGTGCAGGGTTATTCCGGAGGGGTGTACCTCGATACGATTTTCGTGGACGAGGGGTTCGGGATGCTTGATCCGGAGGCTCTGGATATGGCGATGCAGGCGCTGGTGGAGCTGCAGACGAGCGGGCGGCTCGTGGGGATTATTTCCCATGTGCCGGAGCTGAAGGAGCGTATCGAGGCGCGGCTGGAGATCGTGCCGACCGACCGCGGCAGCACGACGCGCTGGAGCGTGTGATGCATAAGAGGAGGGGAATTCGGCCATAATTTGCTGTAGCAAAGGAGGGGCCGGGATGAGCATGAAGATGAGCCGGGTGCCGGTGAGCGGGGTTTTCCTCGACAGCCGCGCGCCGGCGGTGACGGGCGAGTACGAGTTCACGGTGGACTGCGGGGCGGTGTATTTCGGGGCGGTGTATGACGAGGACGGCAGCCTGCTGTCGGTCGACCAGTATTTTTACAGCGAGGATTTTTCCCGCGACGATATGGAGGAGGCGCTCGATACCGACGAGCTGATGTTCGTCGACGACCGGGATTTCCCGGTGAAGACGTACCTGCTGTCGAAGGGGGAGGAGGGGAGCGAGTGGCTCCGCTTCCACGCGGTGGTGCCGGACGTGATCGACCCGGGGTATTTCCGGCAGAAGTATATCGGGGAATAGGGACGATGGGGACTTGGCGATAGCCGGGTCCTTTTATTATGCGCTCCTGTGGGTGTGGGCGCTATTTGTCGAATCGCGCGCACGGGGGTGCGGCCAAAAGGGCGAGCGACGATGTTGTGTTGAAGAAAGTCGAATATTGGCGAATGATATACGTGTTATGTCGAATTATATTGACGAATTGTTGGGGATGTTACCGTGATTTATAAGGAAACAGCTGATTTTTAACACGAAATGCGGCTGGGAAAGGAAAGTTTTATGTCGATTTTTTACGAAAACAATTTCCTTGTCGAAGGCAGGAAATACAAATACTTACAAGAATGATATTTATGACGCGGACAAGCAGATGTGACAAAGGGGTTGACTGGTCGGTGTATTCGGCAGAAGCCTGGGACAACAAGGTCGTTTATCTGGGAAGGGAAGAGGATTACAGCGATTTCTTCGAGACCGGCAAGGCGGGGATCATGTATCTCGACGCGACGATGCAGGTCAAGAACCTCAACCGTGAGGCGGAGCGGATTTTCAGCCTGGAGCGTTCGCAGGTGCTTGGCAAGCGGGCGGACGAGGCTTTCCGCCATTGCGGCGAGAAGTTCCTGAAGACGTTCGCCGTGTCGGAATACGAGGATTTCTACGCCGCGAATGTAAAGTTGGCGATGCACGACCAGGCGGCTTTCGTCCATGTGGACAGCCTCAAGCTGCGCGACAGCGGCGGCGGGGTGAACGGGGTCATCGTCATCGTGCAGGATATCTCGGCGCTGAAGGCGACGCTGAAGCAGATCCAGACGACGCAGATGCTGATGTCGCTGGGCGAGCTGGCGGCTGGGATCGCCCACCATGTGCGCGCGCCGCTGACGACGCTGAGCGGGTATCTGCAGATCATGATGAACAGGGTGGAGGACGACCGCTGCAGCGTGCGCCGCGAGGTGCTGGAGATGCTGCTGGGGGAAGTCTCGTATATCAACAATGTGGTGAAGGAGCTGGTGCTGTTTGCCAAGCCGCCGGTGAGCAGGAAGCCGGGGGTGAATGTGAACAGGCTGCTGGAGGAAGCGCTGCTGCTGGTTTTTAAAGAGATGGGCGGGGATAATGTGGCGATCGACAAGCGCCTGGCCGAGGGGCTGCCGACGCTGACCGCCGATGGCAATCTGCTGAAGCAGGCGATGGTGAATATCCTGCAGAACGCGATGGAGGCGATGCCGGAGCGGGGGACGCTGACGGTCCGGTCGTGGCTGAACGCGGAGCTTAATATGCTGGTGGTGGCGGTAACCGATACGGGGGCCGGGGTGGGACCGCAGCTTTTGTCGAGGGTGTTCGAGCCGTTTTACAGCACGAAGCTCGACCGGATGGGGCTGGGCTTGCCGACCGCGCACCGGATCGTTACCGAGCACGGCGGTTTTATCAATATCACTTCCGACGAGAATCTGGGCACGAAGGTGCACGTTTATCTGCCGATCTTCGATAATAGGACAAGAAGGTTGTCCGGCTCGCATCAGCAGATTTTGAATTTGCAGTAGAGGAGAGAGATAACCAACGTTTCCATAGGCTAGAGGTCGTTCAGAAGCCCCCAGATGCTAGGCGGGGCGAGGAAGCGCAGCGCCGCGTACTCGAACGTACGCAAGCCAGCTCCCGCAGCCCCAACAACGCAGATGGGGGCTTATCAACGACCGACCATGGGAAATATTTGCTGGAATATAAGCCAGGGACCCCTTCATATAAAGTTAGTGGCTACTAACTCACGGGAAGGGATGTCCTTGGCTTTGTCGCGTGTGGCGGCGCTGGCCGCGCTGGTTTTTCTCCTGTCCCTGGCGCCGGCGGACGCCAGGCTGAACCCCGACCTTGCGTCGCCGAGCATCGTGCTCAATCTGCCCAGCCGGACGCTGGAGTTTTTCGCGGGCGGCTCGCTGGTGAAGACGTATCCTGTCGCGATCGGCAAGCCGTCGACGCCGTCGCCGCTCGGCAGTTTCGCGATTTTCGAGAAGGAGGTGGATCCGTGGTGGTTTCCTCCCCGCACGGGGGAGGTGGTTCCTTCGGGACCGCATAATCCGCTGGGGTACCGCTGGATGGGTTTCGCGCCGCTGTACGGCATCCACGGCACCAACGCCCCTTGGGCGATCGGCCTGGCCGTGTCGAACGGGTGCATCCGGATGCATGAGGCGGATGTGGAGGAGCTTTATGAGGTGGTGCCCTACGGGACGCCTGTGAGGGTGACTTACGACCGGTTCAAGATCAGGGTGGACAGCAACGGGGAGGTTTCGCTGGGGGTTTATCCCGATATCTACGGTTGGCATGCGCTGTCGGTCGGCGAGGTGCAGGAGGCTCTCGCCGACCGCGGGCTGGGCGGGCTGTTGACGGACGGGGAGATCGCGGCGTTGGTCGCCGAGGAGGCCGACCGGCAGGTGGTGTTCGCCCGCGTCCACAATGTGCGGGTGAACGGCAAGACGTTGGCGGAGCGGGCGGTGACGCTGAAAGGAGTTACGTATGTGCCGCTGTGGCCGGTGGCGTCTACGCTCGGCGCGAGTGTGGCCTGGGATGAAGTCGGGCGGCTGGCGCGGGGGGCGAAACGGACGGTGCCGGGAACGGTGATCGGCGACCGGGTTTATCTGGCGGCCGCGGACGCGCACGCGCTGTTCGGCGGGCAGCAGGTTTTCCGCGAGGAGGAGAATGTGCTGGCGGTCGATGTGGTGAGCCTGTTCCTGAACGGCCGGCTGCTGGCCGGCGACGTGCAGGTGGTGGAGGGCGTGCTGGCGGTGCCGGTGGCGGCGGTGGCGGAGGCTGTCGGCCAGAAGGTGGCGCGGGGCGCGGACGGGTCGCTGAGCGTGCAGGGTACGAAGGTGCCGGCGGCGATGGTCGGCGGGGCGCCGTACATCCAGCTGACGAAGGTTTACGACGTGTTCCGGGCGTACGTGTACTGGAATCAGGAGGCGCGGAGCGTCGAGCTTACATATCCGTTTATCGAGAAGGGCGGGAACGATTAGTTCCCGCTTTTTGGTTTTTTATATTAAAGATTCAGGAGGGGAAAATCTGAGAGGTATTTGCGGGAGACTAGCCAATACTATAACAATTGAGCTAAAGATGTTTACAGGTGGTGGGTATTTTGCCCGGTAAGTTTGTGATAATCGACGGCAGCAGCCTGGTGCACCGGGCGTTTTACGCGCTGCCGCTGCTGGCTACGGCGGCCGGACAGTATACGAACGCTGCGTACGGGTTCACGATGATGCTGGTGAAGCTGCTGGCGGATGTGAAGCCGGACGCGGTGGCGGTGGCGTTCGATAAGGGGCGGGTGACGTTCCGCAACGAGCAGTACGCCGAGTACAAGGCGCAGCGCAAGGCGACGCCGACCGAGCTGGCCGAGCAGTTTCCGCTGGTGCGGGAGCTGCTGGCGGCGATGGGGATCGCGGTGCTGGAGGAGGCGGGCTTCGAGGCGGACGATATCATCGGCACGCTGGCCTGCCGCGCGGCGAAGGGCGGCTTCGAGGTGATAATCGTGACCGGCGACCGCGACGCGCTGCAGCTGATCGGCCCGGCGACGAGGGTGATGCTGACCCGCAAGGGTATTTCGGAGATGGCGCTTTATGACCGCGAGGCGCTGTACGCCCAGTACGGGGTGACGCCTGAGCAGGTTGTCGATCTGAAGGGCCTGATGGGCGATACGTCGGACAACATCCCCGGGGTGCCGGGGGTGGGCGAGAAGACGGCGACGAAGCTGATCGCCGAGTTCGGTTCGGTGGAGAATCTGCTGGCTAATATCGACAAGGTGCCGGGGGCGAAGCTGCAGGAGAAGCTGCGCGAGAACGCCGAGCTTGCGGTGCTGTCGAAGAAGCTGGCGACGATCGAGTGCAATATGCCGCTGCCGGACGCGCCCGAGGATTACACGCCGGCTCCCGACGCGGCGAGAGTGCGGGAGTTGTTTACGAAGTTCGAGTTCAAGAGCCTGCTGGCGAAGCTGGACAGCATATTCCCGGGAGCCGGGGCGCCTGAGGCCGTCGGGCCGACCGCGCCGCCGCCCGCGCCGGTGGCGGACAAGCAGGCGATGGTGGCGGAGCTTGCGGCCGCCGCCCGGAGCGAGGGGCTGCTGCGCTGCCATGCGGTGACGGCCGGCCAGGTGCCGGCGGTGATGTTTGCGGGCCTGGGCGTGGCCGCGGGGGGCCGCACGGCTTTCGTCCCGGCGGGGACTGAGGGCTGGGGCGAGGTGCTCGCGCTGTTGGCGGACGCGAATGTGGGCAAGATAACTTATGACGGCAAGACGCTGGCGAGCGCGTGCCTGGCGGCGGGGATGCCGCTGGCGGGGCTGGCGTTCGACGTTTTCCTGGCCGCGTACCTCCTCGATCCGACGGCGAGCGACTACCCGCTGACGGGGCTGTCGGAGCGGTATCTGGGCAAGGCGGCCGCCTGGCCGGAGAAGGAGTGGCGCGGCCACCCCGATTACGCGGCGTGGGCGGCGGCGGCGGCGGGCGAGCTTGCGCCGGTGCTGGAAGGGCTGCTGACGGATGCGGCCGTGGACAGGCTGTATTTCGATATCGAGCTGCCGCTGGTCGGGGTGCTGGCGGTGATGGAGCAGACGGGCATCAAGGTGGATACGGATGGGCTGGCGGCGATGGCGGGCGAGATCGGCCGCAAGGTGGACGGCCTGCTGGCCGATATCTACCAGATCGCCGGCGAGGAGTTCAATGTCAATTCGACGAAGCAGCTGGGCGTCGTTCTGTTCGAGAAGCTGAAGCTGCCGGTGCTGAAGAAGACGAAGACAGGGTATTCGACCGACGCCGAGGTGCTGGAGAAGCTGGCGGGCGAGCACCCGCTTATCGATAAGCTGCTGGAATACCGGATGCTGACGAAGCTGAAGTCGACGTATCTGGACGGGATGGCGGCGCTGGTGAACGCGGCGAGCGGCCGGGTGCACACGAGCTTCAACCAGACGGTGACGGCGACGGGCCGGCTGTCGAGCTCGGACCCCAACCTGCAGAACATCCCCGTCCGCACGGAGGCGGGCCGCAAGATCCGCGAGCTGTTCGTGCCGGACGCGGGCTACGATGTGCTGCTGTCGGCCGATTATTCGCAGATCGAGCTGAGGATCCTCGCCCATATGTCGGGCGACGCCGGGCTTATCGAGGCGTTCCGCGTCGGCAAGGACATCCATACGGCGACGGCTGCCGAGGTGTTCGGGGTGGACGAGACGGCGGTGACGTCGCTGATGCGCTCGCGGGCCAAGGCGGTGAATTTCGGGATCGTTTACGGGATCAGCGATTACGGCCTGTCGCAGGGGCTGGGCGTCAGCCGCAAGGAGGCGGGCGATTATATCGACAGTTATTTCGCCCGCTACCCCGGGGTGAAGCGCTATATCGACGCGATGATCGCGGGCGCCCGCGAGACGGGTTATGTGACGACGATGTTCGGCCGGCGGCGCTATCTGCCGGAGATCCACAGCACGAATTTCAACCAGCGGTCGTTCGCCGAGCGGACGGCGATGAACACGCCCATCCAGGGGACGGCCGCGGATGTTATCAAGAAGGCGATGGTGGAGGTCTACCGCCGTTTGCAGGTCGCCGGGCTGAAGAGCCGCGTGCTGCTGCAGGTGCACGACGAGTTGGTGCTGGAGGTTGCTGCTGCGGAACGGGACAGGGTGGCGGCGATCGTCCGCGAGGCGATGGAGGGCACGGTGAGCCTGGCGGTGCCGCTGACGACCGATATCAAGGACGGGAAAAACTGGGCTGAGGCCAAGTAGACGGAGGATATATATGCCGGAGATGCCGGAAGTCGAGACAATCCGCCGCACGCTGACCGATAAGGTGACGGGCCGGCGGATCACGGATGTGAATTTGCTGCTGCCGCGCCTGGTGAAGTGGCCTTCGCCGGAGGAGTTCCGGGCGGTGGTGACCGAGTCGGTCATAACGCGGCTGGACCGCCGCGGCAAGTATCTGCTTTTCTATCTGGACAACGATAATGTTATGGTGGTGCATCTCCGCATGACCGGGCGGCTTTATCATGTCGCGCCGGGGGCGCCGCCCGACCGCTTCACGCGGGTGATTTTCACGCTGGACGGCGGCGAAACGCTGCTTTACGCCGACAGCCGCACGCTGGGGACGCTGTATGTCCTGCCGTGCGGCGAGCTGTGGCGCATCTCGGGTCTGGCGACGATGGGACCGGAGCCGCTGTCGGCGGAGTTCACGCCGGAATATTTCCGGGAGAGCCTGGCGGGCCGGCGGGTGACGATCAAGGGCCTGCTGCTCAACCAGAAGCTGATCGGCGGGCTGGGAAATATTTATGTGGACGAGGCGCTGGCGCTGGCGGGCATCCGGCCGGAGAGGCCGGCGGCCGACCTGACGGACGAGGAGGCGACGCGGCTTTACGGCGCGGTCAACGCCGTCATCGCCCAGGGCATCGAGCACGGGGGCACGACGTTCCGCGATTACCGCGACGGGGCGGGCCAGAAGGGCAGCAACCAGCACCACCTGAAGGTGTACGGGCGCAAGAACGAGGCCTGCGGCGTGTGCGGCACGCCGATCGCCCGCTCCGAGGTGGCCGGGCGCGGCACGCATTACTGCCCGCATTGCCAGCACTGAGGAGGACAAGGCTGTGCGCGTGATCGGACTGACGGGCGGCATCGCCAGCGGCAAGAGCACGGTGAGCAATATGCTGCGGGAGCTGGGGGCGAGGGTTATCGACGCCGACGTCATCGCCCGCGAGGTGGTGGAGCCCGGCCGGCCGGCGCTGGCGGAGATCGTCGCCTGGCTGGGGCGCGATGTCCTGCTGGCCGACGGCTCGCTGGACCGCCGGAAGCTGGGCGAGCTGGTATTTGGCGACAGCGCGGCCCGGGCTGCACTGGAGAGGATAACCCACCCGCGCATCACGGCGGCGGCCAAGGAGGCGCTGGCGGCGGCGGAACGGGACGGCTGCGCCGTGGCGGTGCTGGATGTGCCGCTTTTGTACGAAGCCGGCTGGGACAGGTATGTGGACGAGGTGTGGGTGGTGTATGTGGATGCGGCCACCCAATTGAGCCGCCTGACGGCGCGGGACAAGTTCGATGCCGGCCAGGCCGCGGCCCGCGTGGCGGCGCAGAAGAGCCTGGAGGAGAAGGCCCGCCGGGCGGATGTCGTTATCGACAACAGCGGCGGCCCGGAAAGGACGGCCGCACAGGTGGCCGCAGCGTGGCGGCGGGTGTCCGGCGGCAGATAGGCGACATTAATCGGTGACAACGTACATAGTTTATAGGGAGCATGGATAACGGAGTGATTATGTTGCGCAAGAGAACCCTGGCCGCGGTGGCGCTGCTTGCTATGCTGGCGGCGGCGGCCGGCTTTATCGTGTACCAGAGCGACTGGTTTCAGCGTGAATATATCTACCCTTTCCCTTACCGGGAAAAGGTGTTTTATTATGCGACGGAGAACGAGGTGGATCCGTTCCTGATCGCGGCCGTCATCCGCACGGAGAGCAAGTTCATCGCCAATGCCCGCTCGCCGAAGGGGGCGATGGGGCTTATGCAGATGATGCCCGAGACGGGGCAGTGGGTGGCGAGCCAGGTTAACCAGGAGGGTTTTTACCCCGGGATGCTGAACGACCCTGATACGAGTATCCGTTTCGGGGCGTGGTATCTGGCGTCGTTGAAGAAGGAGTTCAGGGAGAACGAGATTTTGGTGCTGGCGGCGTATAACGGCGGCCGCGGCAATGTGAACCAGTGGATGCGTCAGCTGGGCTGGGAGCGCGGCTTCCGGGACATCGACAGGATACCGTATAAGGAGACGCGGGAGTATGTGAAGAAGGTGCTTGCCGCCCGCGAGCATTATCGAGAGCTTTACGGCAGATAAGGGGGAAGGTGTTTATAAGGTCCATCTGCGGCGTTGCTCCTCAGAGCGCTTGCTTGCGTACGTCCGAGTACGCGGCGCGGCGCGATTTAGAACCTGCGTGTCGCAGATGATTCGCCGCACCAGGTCAGGCTCAGAAAAGTGCAACGAACACGGTTGCCTTGCATCTGGAGCCTACTAAACCGCTTCCGGCAGCACATTTTTATAAAGATTGATTTGGGGGTTGGGGTGTTGAGGTACGGGAGATATGCTATCGCATTTATATTGATAATGGCGCTGGTGGCGGCGGGGTGCGGGCGGGATAAGGCGGGGCAGCCGGAGGCGCCGGCAGAGCCGTCGCCGGCGAAGATGGTGCCGGGCGGGCAGTTGATTTACGGCAGCCTGCTGGAGCCGAACACGCTCAATCCGCTGCTTTCCGATCTGGTGGCGACCGCGGAGGTGGGCAGCCTGATCTTCAACGGCCTGGTGAAGGTGAACGATAAGGGCGAATGGCTGGCCGACCTGGCGAGCGAGGTGCCGACGCCGCAGAACGGCGGCGTCAGCGCGGACGGCCTGACGGTGACGTACCGGCTGCGGCCGGGGGTCGCCTGGCACGACGGGCGGCAGTTCACGTCGGCGGATGTGAAGTTCACGTGGGAGACGATCATGAACAGGCGGGTGAACGTGGTTTCCCGCGACGGTTACGATAGGATCAGCGCGGTGGATACGCCCGATCCGCTGACGGTGGTGGTGCGGTTCCGGCAGTATTACGCGCCTTATCTGACGCTGTTCACGACCATCATCCCCAGGCATCTGCTGGCGAACGAGGTGGATGTGAACGAGGCGCCTTTCAACCGCGCGCCGGTGGGGACGGGACCGTTCAGGTTCAAGGAGTGGCGCCTGGCGGAGGCGATCGTGCTGGAGGCCAATCCGGGGTATTTCGGGGGCCGGCCGAATCTGGACGGCATCTTGTACAAGATAATTCCGGACAGCAATATTATGCTTACACAGCTCAAGGCGGGCGAGGTGGATGTCGTCAGCAACGTGGGCGGCGCGCATGTGGACCAGGTGCGGGCGGTGAGCGGGGTGCGGGCGGTGATGACGCCGAGCATGATCTGGGAGCATCTCGATTTCAATGTGGATAACGCACTTTTCCAGGATGCGCGGGTGCGACGGGCGATAGCCCTGGCGATCGACCGGCAGGCGCTCGTGACCAATGTGGTGAAAGGCGCGGCCAGTGTGGCGACGGGCGACCAGTCGCCGCTGTCGTGGGCGTTTAACCCGACGGTGAAGCCGCCGGCCCGCGACGTGGCGGCGGCGCGTGAGCTGCTGGCGCAGGCGGGCTTCAAGCCGGGGGCGGACGGGGTGTTCGTGAAGGACGGGCGGCGCCTGTCTTTCAATCTGGTGACGACGACGGGCAACAAGACGCGCGAGGCTGTGGCCAACGAGATCGTGCAGCAGCTTAAGGAGGCGGGCGTGGAGGCGACGGTGCGGCTTGTGGATGTGCCGGTGTTCTTTGGCGACGTGCTCAGGTCCCGCCGCTTCGAGGCGGCGATGTTCGCCTGGGTGGCGGGACTCGACCCGGATAACGCCAGCCTGTGGCATTCGCGCAATATCCCGGGGGCGGGCAACAACTGGCAGGGGCAGAATTATGCCGGCTGGCGGCATCCCGAGGTGGACGGCCTGACGGAACGGGGGGCGCGGCTGGTGGATGTGGAGGCGAGAAGGCAGGCATATCTGCGCATCCAGGAGCTTTTGGCGCAGGAGGTGCCGGTTATCCCGCTGTATTTCCGCTCGAATGTTGACGCGGTGCGCGATACGGTGGTAAACTATAAGCCGAACCCGACCCAGGCGGGCAATCTCTGGAACGCTCGCGAGTGGGGGCTGACCAAAAAAGGTAGCAGACAAGGTATTGACTGGGGCAGGGGCTTGTGGTAAGATAGTTTTGTCGCCGAAAACGGCGGCACAATAATGAAGACGCGGTCGTGGCGGAACGGCAGACGCGCTAGCCTCAGGAGCTAGTGGGGGCAACCTCGTGGTGGTTCAAATCCACTCGACCGCACCACCTAAAATTTAATAGGTATCTTTTATCATGCGGTCGTGGCGGAACGGCAGACGCACCAGCTTGAGGGGCTGGCGGGGGCAACCTCGTGGTGGTTCAAATCCACTCGACCGCACCATGAAAAAGATGAAAGCTTACGGGATTGTCCGTAAGCTTTTTTGTTTGCGGATGGGTACGGTGAAAGGTGAACCGCGAAAGACGGAGGCGGATAAAATATTTCCCGCGGCTTCAAACTACTACTATCACAGAAAGAGGAGGGGTTGCTGTGGCGGAAGAGGTGCAGGGGGAAGTCAGTGTGGAGGATATGCTGGAGAAGATGTCCAAGGTGCTGTCGGTGGAGGAGGTGGAGTTCTGGAGCGACTGCGCCGATCAGGTGTCGGTGCTGGCGGAGGTGGTGAAGAGCAGCCCGCAGTTGTCGGATAAGCAGAAGGTGGCGAAGCTGGATGAGATGCTGAACGAGTACGGGTATTTCGCGGAGTAGCTTCGAAGGCAAAAAAACGGTCCCTGCGGGCTCAGGCCCCGGGGACCGTTTTTCTTTCCTGCATTTGGCGGGCGTCGGCTACGGCGGGGAGGACGCAGGAGGCGAGGATGCCGAAGACGGCGACGATGCCGGGGTCGAACTGGGTCTGGGCGTTGCGCCGGATTTCGGCGACGATGGCGGCGGGGGAGAGGGCTTTGCGGTAGGGCCGGTCTTCGGCCATGGCTGCGGCGGCGTCGGCTACGGCGCAGATGCGCGCGAGGTAGGGTATCTGGGTGCCTTTGAGGCCGTAGGGGTAACCGTCACCGTCCCAGCGTTCGTGATGGTAGAGGATGATTTTGTTGGCGGCGTCGAGGTAGTCGTTGTTTTTGAGGAGGTCGTAGCCAAAGCTGGGGTGGGGTTTGACGGCTTCGTATTCTTCGGGGGTGAGGGGGCCGGGTTTGAGGAGGATGGAGTCGGATATGGCGAGTTTGCCGATGTCGTGGAGGAGGGTGCCCCAGTTGAGCTGGAGGAGTTCTTTTTCGGACAGGCCCATGTTTTGGCCGATGGACATGGCGATTTTGTTGACGAGGAGGGAGTGCTGAGCGGTGTTGGTTTCCCGCGAGTCGAGGGCTTTGAGGAAGCTCAGGAGGGTGGCTACGTGGACGGAAGGGATCTGGCGGAGGGAGGATTGTTCGAGTTTTTCGATGAGCTGGCCGATGGTTTCGCTGGCGAAGGCGATGTCGGCGACGCGGATGATCTTGTCGCCGTCCCGGGTGAAGGATTGGCCGTCGCTGACGCAGACCTGGTTGCGGCCGGCTTCTTTGGCGGCGTACATGGCCGCGTCGGAGTGGTGGACCATCTGTTCGGCGGTCATGCCGGCGCGGTAGGCGACGATGCCGACGCTGACGGTTATCCGGCCGCCCGGCTGGCTGTCTTCGCCGGGGAAGCCGTGGGTGGAGACGGTCCGCTGGAGGCGGAGGGCGGCTTCGCGGGCTTCGTCCTCGCCGGCGCCGCGCATGAGGAGGAGGAATTCCTCGCCGCCGAAGCGGCCGAGGGTGTCGCTGCTGCGGGTGAGGCGCGTGAGGAGGTCGGAGAGCTGGGTGAGCAGGACGTCGCCCTGGATGTGGCCGTATTTGTCGTTGTATTTTTTGAAGTAGTCGATGTCGAGCATGAGGACGGAGAAGGGTTGGCCGCGATCGGCGGCGAGGCCGATTTCGGTCTTGAGCTGTTCCATCATGTAGGCGGTGTTGTAGAGGCGGGTTTTGGCGTCGCGGTCGGCGAGCCGGCGCAGGTCGTCGCGGGAGTGCTCCAGTTCGTCGACGACGCCAAAGATTTTCCGCTCGGCGGCCAGGACGATGCCCAGGGGGAAACGGTAGATGGTGTAGGCGAGGCTGGCGCCGAGGAGGCAGAAGAAGCTGAGGGCGAGGAAGGAGGAGAGGAAGAGGTGGTCGATGCTTTCGACGATTTCGAGGGTGCCGTAGAGGCGGTTGTTGTATCTGATGGGGGTGCGGGTGGTCATGTCGAAGATGGCCGCCGGCCCGGGATTGTTTTCGTAGGCGAGGACGCCGGTGTCGGTGAAGACTCTGAAGGAGACGATGGGCTCGGCGTCGGGGAAACGGTGGGCGATTTCGACGAAGCGCGGGATGTCGAAGTGCCAGAGTTCGGGGTTGTCGTGGATGGCGAGCCTGATGGTGTCGGCGAGGAGTTCGCCGCGCAGGTCGGCGGCGCGGTGACGGTCGGTGTAGCTGAGGGCGAGGTAGGTGGCGGGCATGGCAACGCTGATGATGACCCAGGTCACCACCGCGAGGAGGCGCATTCGGTTGGCGAATTGGCGGGAGAAGCCGATGTGGTCTATCACTTGGTTATCACCTATTGGAGCGGCGTGCCGCCGTTGTCGGTTATGATGGCCTGGCCTTCAGGCGAGTTGACGAAGGCGATGAAGGCTTTGGCGCGTTCGCTGAGGGGGCCTTTGTGGATGAAGGAGAGGGGTTTGACGTAGGGGTATTTGCCGCTCCTGATGTTTTCGGCGGTGGGGGCGACGCCGCCGATGGATAGAGGCTTGATGCCGCCATTTATTTTGATTTCGGTGGCGTCGGTGTGGCCGAAGGCGCCCTGTTTGGCGCGGAGGGTTTCGGCCATGTCGATGTCGTGGTACATTACCTGCCAGCGTTTTTGGTCGATGGAGTCTTTTATGGCGTCGGCGTAGCCGGGGATGAGGCCGAAGAGGGTGAGGTTGGAGCTGTCGTGCATGCCGCGGATGAGGACGACGATGGGCCGGCCGTCGCGCCAGGAGGTTTTGACGCCGCGGTGGATGTTGACGATGTCGTCGAGGCTGACGTCGGTGTCGGGGACGCCCGGGTGGGCGGCGAAGACGATGGCGACGCGGGCGTAGGGGATTTCGAGGAGGCCGGAGGCTTTTTCGGCGGCGGTGAGGGGGCGGGAGACGAGGCCGAGTTCGAGGGTGCCTGTCTGGACGGCTTTGACGGCGCCGTCGGTGCCGATGCTTTTCGGGACTTCGACGGCGGCGGCGGCCATTTTTTTGTTGTAGGCGTCGGCGAGTTTGCCGGTGATGGGCAGGTTGGTGCCCGAGCCGGCGACGATGAAGCGGCCGGATGCGGCGGGCTTGGCGTCGGCGGCGGGTTTGGCGGGCGGCGGGGTTTTGTCCGCGCCCGAGCAGCCGGCGGCAATGATGAGGCTGAGGCTGAGGATCGCGGCGAGCAGGGCGCTGCGGGTGGTAGACATGGGTGGCCTCCCGTTTTCGGGCGAATTTTCGACAAAAATTGTCGAATATTATACTGTTGAGGGTTTTAAGGGTATTTCGCTGTTCTGGGATGATTATCCTGCCAGGCTGTCAATTATCCAGGGGGCGGAGCGGGGGAGGTGAAAAGCGCGGCGGCGGCCGCTTTTTTGCGGAGGGGGTTACGGGGACGTACTAAAAGGGCTTGTCGGCGTATAGTATAGTAGCAAAATGGCGGAGGGGTGATGGGTGTGAAGAGGCTGGTCATGGCGGTGGCGTTCGCGGCGGTGCTGGCACTGGCGGCGGGGACGGCGCTGGCCTGGCACGCGCCGGCGGAGGGGATGCCGGCGGCGCTCGCGCAGGGGGATATGAGGGGGTATTTCATCTGGCACGACAATGGCGGGATGCATGTGAGGGTGCATACGAAGATGTTCGCGCTCCCGTTCAGCGGCACGATCAAGACGGACGGACATTTCACGGCGGTCCACGGCAAGAAGCTGGAGTATGGGGATCATTACTGGCTGGATAACGGGAAGAAGGTTATCCATTTCAAGTTTCATACGGCCGGAGCGGTGGATGGCCTGGATTTCAAGGTGATGGGCGGCACCCAGCTTGTGTTCATTCTGATGGTGGACGGCGTGCAGGCGAACCCGGACGAGATTTTCCTCGGCCACGCGGGCTGGCGGCCTTCTTCGCACAATTTCACGCTGCGCCGCTGACTCGATATGGCGGACGGCAAAAGAAGAACTCCCGAAGAATTTCTTCGGGAGTTCTTTTGGTTTGCAGGCTCAGATCTGGGTGGTGAGGAAGATGGGCAGGGTCATGTGGCCGACCTGGTCCTGGAGTTCTTCGATTTTGTCGATGTGTTCGTCTTCGTCGGACAGGATGTGTTCGAGGATTTCGCGGGTGGCAAAGTCGCCGACTTCGCCGGCGAGCTTGATGGCGGCGTTGTAGGCGGCGATGGCGCCTTCTTCGGCGGCGTGGTCGTTGGCGAGCTGTTTGGGGATGTCGGCGCCGATGTGGATGGGGTTAAGTTTAGAGACGATGGGGATGCCTTCGAGGAAGAGGATGCGGGCGATAAGGATTTCGGCGTGCTTCATTTCGCCGATGGCGCGTTTTTCGAATTGGTCGTGGAGTTTGTTGTAGCCCCAGTTGGCGCACATCTCGGAGTGGACGATGTACTGGTTGATGGCTGTGAGTTCGTCGGCGAGGAGCGAGTTGAGGGTTTCGATGAGTTTCGGGTTGCCTTTCATGATTTAGCCTCCCTTGTCTGATGTTATACTGATAATTATTATGCGGGCGGACTGGAAAAACCTTCTCGGTTTGGATTTGATTTTGGTTTGATTTGCGAACAGTGTTGTTGTGATAACGGTTATTCCCGGGGCGGGGGCGCTATCGGCCGGATGTCGACGAGTTTCATTATCGCCAGAACCTGGAGGACGGCATTTTCGAGGGTGCCGGTGTTTTTGACGACGTGGTCGGCGATCTGCCAGTTGTCGAATTCCCCGGCGGCCTTGGCGTAGTTTATCCTTTCCTGGACGGCGTCGGGGTTGCCGCCCTGTTCGATGACGCGGTCGATGATGGTGGCTTCGTCGATGAGGATGAATACGGATACGACCCGCCGGCCGAGAAGTTTTTTGAGCTGGTCGAAGCCGTTGCGGTCGACGTCGACTACGCAGACGGGGTTCTTTTCGAGTTTGGTCATTACTTCTTTTTTGCCGAGGCCGTAGAAGTTGCCGGAGTAGGTGACTTTTTCGACAAGCTCGGTATTGACGAAGGTTTCCCTGTCGATGAAGTAGTAATCGACTCCTTCCAGTTCGCCCGGCCGGGCGGGGCGGGTCGTGTGGCTGACGATTTCCGCGACGCCGTGTTTGGTTAGTTCCCTGGCGATGGTGGATTTGCCGCAGAAGGGAGGGCCGATGAGCGCATAGACGAGGTTCACGGACGATCACCTCCGTTTTGATGTGTTATCTAAATATTCTGTATATGAGCGGCAAATCCCTTTTTTGTCCGCTAAAGGAAAGGGGAAGGCGTCAGCCTTCCCGAAGGGGAAACGTCTATCGGAGGGAAAAGGGCGGTCAGCCTCTGTTCCACCAGGAGATGAAGAAGCCGTCGCGGTTTTCGTAGCCGCTCTTGTCGTCGCGGATGAAGATGAAGGCGCCGTTGTGCATGAAGCCGATGCTGACGAGTTCGTCGGCGTCGTTATAGAAGAATACGCCTTGGGTGACGCGGTGGCCGCGGTACCAGAAGCCATCGCCGTGGCTGTCGTGCCAGCGGTAGGCGCGCAGCCCGGGGAACCTGTCGTGCCAGCCGCGGTCGTGGATGCGTTCCATGCGGTATCTGGCCGGCGGGTAGTAGTGACGGTGCTTGTGCCAGCTGATGGTGACGGCGCTGTGTTGGGTGCGGTGCCAGCTGCTGTGTTTGTATTTGGCGTGGGACCAGTCGTGGCCGCGCTTGGGATGGTGCTTGGCATCGGCGCTGGCGGTCGTCGCCAGGGAGAGGACCAGGACCATGAGAGACAAGAGGAAAAATTTTTTCAATTTGACGCCCCCTTTCCTTTGTTTCTAATTGTACCCAGGATCTGTGACAAAATTATGACATCGCTCCAAGAAATGTAATACAATATACCGAAAATGTTCTGACAAAAGCCGGCGTTTTGCACGCGGGGAAGGAGTTGCCCGCCGGAGTGGCTGACAGGCAGCGGGGCCGGGCGGCTGGCATGGGACGGGGAATGGCCGATCTGCCGGCGGCAGAGAGGAAAAGGACGGCGGATATGGAAATATTATGTAGATTCTTGCTTGGGGGGGTCATGTTTGGAACAGAAGAACTGGTTTGTGCGCATGGGGGTGCTGCTGACGGTGCTGTCGGCGGTGCTGTATCTTTTTCATTATATTGTTTTCCGTGACGCCCATCATATTTTTATTTTCCTGCTGGAGGATATCGCGTTCGTGCCCGTCCATGTGGTGCTGATCACGCTGATTATCGACAAGTGGCTGAACTGGCGGGAGAAAAAGGCGACGATCAGCAAGCTCAATATGGTTGTCGGCGTGTTTTTCGGCGAGCTGGGGACGGAGCTGCTGAAGCTGCTGCAGTCGTTCGATAAGGAGCCGGGCGGTGCGGCGGCCCTTATGAGGGTTGATAAGTCGTGGCAGGACAGGCGTTTCATCGAGGCGAGGATGATGCTGGCCAACTGCCGCGTCGATATGGACAGCAGACAGGGGGATCTGGCGGCGCTGAAGGCGCTGCTGGGTGCGCACCGGCGGTTCCTGCTGACGCTGCTGGAGAGCCCCGGCCTTACCCAGTACGAGTCGTTTACCAATCTGCTGCTGTCTGTGACCCATCTGAGCGACGAGCTCGAACACCGGCCGCGGCTGGACAATCTTCCCGATGCGGATTACGGCCACTTGTCGATGGATATCAGACGGGTGTACCGCCATATGCTGTCCGAGTGGCTGCGGAATATGAATCACCTGAGGCGCGATTATCCGTACCTTTATTCACTGGCGCTGCGTACCAATCCGTTCGATCCGGAGGCTTCGGTCGTCATCGCGGACGGGAACGGCGAGAAGGAGTAGGGGTGCCCAGGGGATGCCAGGAAGGGAGGTTTGCGGGATGACGCGGGATATTATCGCGGTGGCGCGGGGAGAGGCCCCGGCCGAGCTGGTGCTGCGCGGCGCCAGGGTGGTGAATGTGTTCAGCGGCGAGGTGGTCGCCGCCGATGTGGCGGTGAAGGACGGGGTGGTGGCCGGGCTGGACGATTACGCGGACGGCCTTGAGGTTGTGGATGCCGGCGGGCTGTTCGTGCTGCCGGGGCTGATCGACGCCCATGTGCATATCGAGAGTACGATGCTTTCGCCGGGCGGTTTCGCGGCGGCGGCGGTGCCGCACGGGACGACGGCGGTGGTCGCCGATCCGCATGAGGTCGTGAATGTGGCCGGACTTGAGGGGCTTGATTATATGGCGGCTGCGTCGGCCGGCCTGCCGCTGGATATTTTTTATATGGTGCCGTCGTGCGTGCCGGCTACGCCGCTGGAAACGGGCGGGGGGACGCTGGGGCCCGCCGAGGTGGCGGCGGCGCTGGCGGGCTTGCGTTCGCCGGGCCTGGGAGAGATGATGAATTACCCCGGGGTGCTGGCCGGCGACGCGGCGGTGCTGGCGAAGCTCGCGGCGGCCAGGGGAAGGGGCCTGGCGGTCGACGGGCACGCCCCGTTGCTGCGCGGGCGGGAGCTGAACGCGTATCTGAGCGCGGGGATCGACAGCGATCACGAGTGTACGCTGGCGGAGGAGGCGCGGGAGAAGGCCGCTCTGGGGATGCACGTTATCATCCGCGAGGGGTCGGCGGCGAGGAATCTGCTGGCGCTGCTGCCGGCGGTGACGGAGCGGAACGCGGCCTGTTTTTCATTTTGCACCGACGACCGGCACCCGGCCGACCTGCTCGGCGAGGGGGAGATCGACAATGTGCTGCGACGGGCGGTGGCGGCCGGGCTGGACGTGGTGACGGCCGTGCGGATGGCGACGCTGCACCCGGCAAGGCATTACCGGCTGGCCGGGCTGGGGGCGGTGGCGCCGGGGTACCGGGCCGATATGGTGCTGGTACGCGATCTTAAGGATTTTGCGGTGGAAAGGGTTTATAAGGGCGGCCGGCTGGTGGCGGCTAACGGGAGGATGGTTGTCGAGGTGCCGCGGCCGGCGGCCGGCCGGCTTGAGGATACCGTCCGGCTGCCGGAGCTTAAGGGCCGGTTCGCGCTGCCGCCGGCGCCCGCAGGAGCGCGGGCGAATGTGATCGAGGTGCTGCCCGGGCAGGTGATGACCCGCCGGGTGACGCTTACGGCCGCCGAGGTGGCGGCCGGCGGAGACCTGGCGAGGGTGGCGGTGGTCGAACGCTACGGCCGGCGGGGCGACGTGGCGGTGGGGCTGGTGCGGGGGTTCGGGCTGAAGCGCGGAGCGCTGGCGTCTTCGATCGCCCATGACAGCCACAATGTGATCGTCGTTGGGAAGAACGAGGCTGATATGGAGGCGGCGGCCCGGGCGGTGGGCGAGATGCGCGGCGGGCTTGCTGTGGCTGCGGACGGCGAGGTGCTGGCGGCTTTGCCGCTGCCTGTGGGCGGGCTGATGACGAACGAACCGGCCGGGAAGGTGGCGGCGGAGCACGCGCGGGTGGAGGCGGCCGCGCACGGATTGGGGTGCACGCTGTCCGCACCGTTCATGACGATGTCTTTTCTGGCATTGCCGGTAATCCCGGCGCTGAAGATCACCGACCGGGGGCTGGTGGACGTGGAGAGGTTCGCGTTCGTCGGTTTGTGGGAGGCGTAGGGGAGGAAAAAGGAGCAGACGCCGAGAATTACCGGGGAAGTAGTAAGGCCGGACGGCTGGACCGCGGGGGTAAGGATGCCTGGTAAGTTGAAACGGCGCGTGGCTGATTTGAAACGGAATAGGGTGCGGGAGCTGGCGGGCCGTTTTTTGACGGTGCCGTTTGCGCTGCTGGCCGCCGCGCTGCTGGTCTTTTGGCAGCGGGAGGCGCTGCCGCCGGCGGCGCCGGGGATGCTGACGATGGCTTCTTTTATCCTGGCGGCTGTGGGGCTGGCGCTGAGTGCCGGCTTCAACCGCAGCCGGGTGTTCGCCGTGCTGCTGGTGCTGGTGCTGGCGGAGACGGTGCTCGCACTGCCGGCGCCGGTCGGGTTCGATGCCCGGTTGTACGGGGCCGCCGTTTTTTATTTCGCGGCGGTGCTGCTGCCTTTGAATATCCTGGCTTTTTCGCTTTTCCGGGATAAGGGCCTGTTTACGCCGGCCGGCCGGACGAGGCTGGCGCTGGTAGCGGGGCAGGTTTTGCTGGCGGCTGTGATGGTGGCCTCCCAGGACGCGGATGTGGCGGCGTTTGTCGCCCGCGATTCGCTGGTTCTCAGGGGGACGACGCCGCTGCCGCGCACGGCGGTGCTGCTGCTGGCGGCCGGGGCGGCGGTGCTGGCGCTGAGACTGTTCAGGCGGCCCGTGCCGGTGGACGGAGCGTTTTTCTACACGCTGCCGGCGGTGGCGGCGGCTTTTCATTTCCGCGAGCCGGCGGCGCTGCCGCTGTTTTTCGCGGCCGCGGCGGCGATGCTGACGGTGGCGGCGATCCAGGAGTCGTATTCGATCGCGTACCGCGACGAGCTGACCGGCTTGCCGTCGAGGCGGGCCCTGCAGGAGGAGCTTGCCAGGCTGGGCGACAGGTACACGATCGCGATGGTGGATATCGATCATTTCAAGCTACTGAACGATAAGTACGGCCACGATGTCGGCGACGACGCGCTCCGACTGGTCGCGGCGCTGGTGACGGAGGTGCCGGGGGGCGGACGGTCATTCCGCTATGGCGGCGAGGAGTTCGTGGTCGTCTTTCCGGGGCTGGGGCTGGAGGAAGCGCGGCCTTGCCTGGAGGAGGTGCGGCAACGGATCGCCGCGCGGGCGTTCGTGGTCCGCGGTACGAAAGCGGCGAAGCGGGTGTCGGTGGCGGTGAGCATCGGGGCGGCCGAGGGCGGCGGGCGGCAGGGGATGCCGGAGCAGACGCTGAAACGGGCCGACGAGGCGCTGTACCGGGCGAAAGAGCAGGGCCGCAACAGGGTATGCACGTAAAAAACCGTTCCAATTTGCGGGGAACGGTTTTTTGTATGACTGGGGATTTCGCATTGCGGCCGGTTTGCAGGCACGGGATCAGAAGCGGCGGGGGTAGCAGATGTATGTGGGGGAGCAGGAGCGGAAGGGGTAGCAGCCGTAAGGGTAGCAGCCGTAGCGGGGACGGCAGGAGGCGAACGCGCCGACGATGCCGAGGGCGCCGATGGCGGCCAGGGGGAAGCAGAGGCGGGAGTAGCCGTCAGGGTAGCCGTCGCGCCAGTCGTCTATTTCGGGGTCTTCCCAGTTGGGATAGCGACGGAGGTACAGGGCAAACACCTCCCTTCGGTGGACCTTTTTTACATAATATGCTTCCCGGCAAGCAGGTGTTCCGGCTTATGCAGTGAGGCCGGCTGCGCGGATGTTAAGGCTTAGGTACCCCGGACCCAGATTCGGCAGCGGTCGACGGCATGTGACAGGGGGCGAATCGCCCAGAATGTGCCAAAGGTTTTTGTTCGGCGCGGGAGAAGGGAGAAGAAGGAATAGGCGCAATCCGCTTGAATATATAAGAATTGCAAGGCCTTATTATATTAGGAGGTGTATTGTATTGTTGGTCTGGCTTGGCGGATTGATTGTTATTCTTACGTTTGCCGCAATCATCAAACGGTATGAGACGAGGATGGTTCTTTTCTTGTCCGGGGCGCTGATGGCGATGTTGTCGGGCAAGCTACCCGAAGCCTTCACGGCGTTCAGCAAGGCGATGGTGAACAGCGGCCTTGTGCCGGTAATCTGTACGGTAATGGGCTTCGCGTTCGTGATGAAGTATACGAAATGCGATGCGCATTTGGTGCATTTGCTGGCTTCGCCGCTAACGAAGATGCGGGCTGTCCTCATCCCCGGGACGGTGATTGTTACGTTCGCGATCAATATCGCGCTGCCGAGCGCGGCAGGCTGCGCGGCGGCGGTGGGCGCGATCCTCATCCCGACGCTGATGAGCGCCGGCGTGCACCCGGCAATCGCGGCGAGCGCGGTGCTTGCGGGCACGTGGGGGAGCGCGTTCAACCCCGGCAACGCCCATAACCCGTTCATCGCCAAGCTGGCAGGCATCACCGATCCGATGGTGGTCATCGGCGGACACACGGTGGCGGCGCTGGCCGGAGCCGTGGTTGTCGCCGTGGCGCTGACGGCGGTGGCGATCGTCCGCAAGGAGGACCGCGGCTACGAGGGCGCGGCTCTTGTCCAGGGTGAGGTGACCAAGTTCGAGGTGAACTTCATCAAGGCGATGGTGCCGGTCATCCCGCTGGTGCTGCTGGTGATAGGCAGTCTGGGCAAGCTGTTCCCCAAGGCGGCGTTTTTGAAGTCGATCCATGTGTTCACAGTGCCGGAGGCGATGATCGCCGGCGTTTTCCTGGGGTTTCTAGTCTGTTATAAAGATATCAAGAGCGACGATATTTCCAAGCAGTTCTTCTCCGGCATGGGCGAGGCTTATGCGAGCGTAATCGGCATCATCATCGGCGCGGCGGTGTTCAACGAGGGGATGAAGCTCATCGGCCTGACGGGCGCGCTGATCGATTTCATGAAGCATTCGGAGAGCATCGCGAAGATCGCGGCGACGTTCGGCCCGTTCATCGTGGCGGTGCTGTCGGGTTCGGGCGATGCGGCGACGCTGGCGTTCAACGGCGCGATAACGCCTCACGCCAAGCAGTTCGGTTTCGAGATCCTGCCGATGGGGTCGACGGCGTTTCTGACGGGCGCGCTGGGCCGGTCGATGTCGCCGGTGGCCGGGGCGGCGATCGTGTGCGCGGCGCTGGCGAGCGTCAACCCGATGGAGATAACGAAGCGCAACGCGCTGGGCATGGTCCTGGCGGCGATCGTGGTAATGTTTATTCTGCTGTAAGAAACAGGAAAGGGGCCCGACGATGGACAGGAAGATCATCGAGTTGACGAATACGCTGAAGGATAAGATGATTGAACGGCGGCGCGATTTCCACCGCTACGCCGAGGTCGCCTGGACGGAGTTCCGCACGGCGTCCAAGGTGGCCGACGCGCTGACCGAGCTGGGCTATGAGGTGAAGGCGGGCGACGAGGTGATGGCGGCGGGGAGCATGATGGGCCTGCCGAGCGCCGCGGAGCTTGAGCGCCAGGCTGAGCGGGCGCTGGCCCAGGGGGCCAATCCCGCGTGGGTGGCGAAGATGAAGGGCGGCAAGACCGGCGTGGTGGGGACGATGAAGTTCGCCAAGCCGGGGCCGACGGTGGCGCTGCGCTTCGATATGGACGCCAACGACGCCGTGGAGGCTGAGGAGGCCGGTCACCGGCCGTACCGCGAGGGGTTTGCGTCGGTGAACAAGGGCGCGATGCACGCCTGCGCGCATGACGGCCATACGGCCGTCGGCCTGGCGGTGGCCGAGGTGCTGGCCGCGCTGAAGGGCGAGCTGCCCGGCACGGTGAAGCTGATCTTCCAGCCGGCCGAGGAAGGGGTCCGCGGCGCGAAGGCGATGATGGACGCCGGCGTGGTGGACGATACGGATGTGATTCTTGGCATGCATCTGGGCATTAATCTGAAGAAGACGGGACAGCTGGCGTGCAATACGGTCGGCTTCCTGGCGACGACGAAGCTGGACGCGGTGTTCACCGGGGTGCCGGCCCACGCCGGGGCGGCGCCCGAGACTGGCAAGAACGCCCTGCTGGCTGCCGCGACGGCGGCGGTGAATCTGCATGCGATTTCCCGCCACAGCCAGGGGGCTTCCCGGGTGAATGTGGGGGTGCTGCAGGCCGGGACGGGCCGCAACGTCATTCCCGCCAACGCGGTGCTGAAGCTGGAGACGCGCGGGACGACGAGCGCCATCAACGAGTATGTGTACGCTGAGGCGGTGCGGATCGTCGAGGCTGCCGCGATGATGTACGATGTGAAGGTGGCGATGGCGGAGATGGGCGGCGCGGCCGGCTGCGAGAGCGACCCGGCTCTGGTGGAGCGCGTTCGCGAGGTCGCCGCACGCAGCGGGCTGTTCGGCGAGATCCTGCCGGCCGGCAATATCGGCGGCAGCGAGGACTGCACGTTCCTGATGGAACGGGTGCAGCAGCGGGGCGGCCTAGCGGCGTATGTGATGGTGGGGACCGCGCTGGCGGCCGGGCATCACGATTTCCGCTTCGATATCGACGAGGAGGCGCTGCCGCTGGCGGCGTCGCTGATGGCGTGCCTGGCGGCCGATACGCTGGCGAACCCGCTGAAGTAAGGCTTTTAACGGCGAGGCCGCAACGCGAGTTGCGGCCTCGCCGGCTGTCCTGCGTCCGCATTTTTGCGAGGCACGTCGCGGCGCTGAAACAATACAGGCGGTGAATTGATCTGGACAAACGGACGAACTACGCGATTTTCCTGCTGCTCGCCCTGGTGGCGACGCTGTGGGGCATTAACGTGATAATGATCAAGTACTTGACGAAGTTTTTCCCGCCGCTGGCGTTGGCGCCTATCCGCCTTACTCTGGCGGTCGGCCTGCTTTTCCCGCTGGTGATGTATAAGCACGGGTTCCATAGGCTGTCGCGCGAAGCGTGGCTGATGGCGGGCGGGTCGGCGGTCTTCACGATTTTCCTTCACCAGGTCACGATGTCGTGGGGGCTTGCCGAGACGAGCGGGACGCACGGGGCGCTTATCCTGGGCCTGAGCCCGCTGTTCGTGGCGCTATTGGCCAGCCGTCTGATGCATGAGCCGTTCACCTGGCAGAAGTGTCTGGGGATTCTGTTCGGCTTCGGCGGGGTGCTGCTGGTGGTGGCGGGCGATACGCGCGGCGCGGCGAGTCTGGCCGGCGACGCGGTGATGTTCGGCTCGATGCTTGCGTTCGTGGCGGGGACGCTGTTTATCAAGCGCGGCACGGCACTGGTGTCGCCGCTGCTGGTGACGGCGTACAGCATGTTGATGGGGGCGGCCTTGCTGATCGTGCTTGGCTTATTCACGAATGAGGCCTGGTATTATGAGGGGGCGTTCGCACCGGCGCCGCTGGCGGTGTTGGCATTTTCGAGTTTCGTGAATACGGCTCTGGGGGCGGTGTGGTGGAATATGGGCATCCAGCGGGTGGGGGCGTCGACGACGACGCTTTTCCAGAACGGTATCCCGGTGGCGGGGGTTTTCATGGCGGCGCTGTGGCTCGGCGAGGCGCTGCACTGGAACCATCTGGCGGCACTTGTGCTCGTGCTGGCCGGGGTCTGCCTGGGGACCGGGGTGCTGGGTCTCGGACGGGCCAGGGATAAGGGATAAGGATAAGGAAGAAGCCCGGACCGGGAGGTCCGGGCTTTGGCGCGTTTATGAGGGGAGGGGCGGTCAGTCTTTGGTGTAGACCGGGTCGTCGAGGCGGTTCCAGATGAGTTTGGCGATGAGGGCCATGTCGTTGAAGACGAGGATGTTGTTGTCGTCGTAGCCGCGGTGTTCGTCGGGGACGTTTTTGGTCATCATGCAGAGGATGTAGTCGTGCTGGCGGCCGAAGACGATGCCGCAGTCGTGGAGGGCGCCGCCGAGTTCGCCGGTTTTATGGGCGATTTTGAGGTCGTGGGGGAGGTTGGCGGGGATGCGCTCGTTCCACTGCTGGCGGGCGAGGATGTCGAGCATTTTCTGGTCGCTTTCCGGGTCGATGCATTCTTTGTTGTAGAGTTTTTCGAGGATGATGGCCATGTCTTTGGGGGAGGTGTAGTTTTCGCGGCCGGCTTTGGCGGCGGCGGAGTCGAGCATTCTCCTGGCGAGGACGGTTTCGGTGCAGCCGAGCTTTTTGATGAGGGCGTTGACATTGTCCATGCCGAGTTTGGGGATGAGGAGGTTTGTGGCGGTGTTGTCGCTGACGACGATCATCTGCTCGACGAGTTCGCCGACAGTGACTTTTGTGCCGTCAGGGACTTTGTCGAGCGAGCCCCAGGCGTATTTGTCGCTCTTGGCGATGGTGACGATTTCGTTGAAGTCGAGTTTGCCCTGGTTCTTCTGGTTGAAGGCTTCGGCCATGATGAATACTTTGATGAGGCTGGCCGCCTTGTGGCGCATGGGATTTAGGTAGGTGTAGCTGCCGGAGTCGAGGTCTTTGATGTATATGGAGTGGAGGGTGGTTTGGTCTTTGCATTCTTTTTTGATCTGGTCGGCCAGCCACTTTGAGGTGAGGAGGTCGCCGGCGCTTGCCGTGCCGGGCAGAACAGCCGCTGTCAGGAGGATGAGAGCGGTCAATACCGCTACCGTGAGTTTGGTGTTCATCGTTACTCTCCTTTCACTTTGGGTTGAGCCGCAGGAAACGTCGCGATTCGTGTCGGGTTTGTCGATCCCCCCTTTCAAAACGAAAATCCAGCAACAAAGTTGACCTTTGTTGCTGGATTTCATTTACGCTGAATAATAAATGAAGCAGCACTTTATAGGCTGGGAGTAACGGTGTTGGGTTGGCGGTTTGTTCCAATAATTACCTTCTATTTGCGGACGAAAACTCCTCCTTGGGCGGGGAAAAAGTTATTTGTGAGGGAGGGTTTGCCGGACAGCGCGTATCCGAGGGGGGGTGAGAAGAGCGGGGCTACCCCCCGCTCTTCATGTTTATGGGTTAGTTTTTCAGCGTTTTGGTGGCCGCGAATTCGGCTTTGACTTTTTTGAGGAGCTCGGGACTTGTTATGAGGTCGTAGCCTGAGGCGGCGAGGGTTTTGGCGGCGACGATGACGGCTTCGTGGCCGGCGGGGGTTGTGCCGGCCTGGACGTAGGCCTGGGAGTGGGCTGGGGTGCCGACAGGTACGAAGGCGATGCCGAGCTCGGCGCCGGGGACGCGGAAGGTGACGGAGCCGAAGTCGGTGGAGCCGGTGCTCTCGGGCGGCGGCAGGATTTGCTTGGCGTCCAGGGCTTTGGCGTTTTCTAAGAGCAGTTCGCTGAGGCTATCGAGGATGACTTTGTTGTCGTAGGCTTTGATTTGCTTGATGGTGACCTTGGTGCCGGTAATCATGGCGGCGCCGTTGGCGATGTTGTGGACGCGCTCGACGACGGTGTCGAGGTAGGTGCGGTCGGCGCTGCGGACGTAGAAACGGGCGGCGGCCCGCTCGGGGACGATGTTGGCGGCGGCGCCGCCGTCGGTGACGATGCCGTGGATGCGGACGTCGGAGCGGACGTGCTCACGGAGGTATTCCATGCCGTTGAAGAGCATCATGACGCCGTCGAGGGCGCTGATGCCCTTTTCGGGCGAGGCGGCGGCGTGGGAGGCTTTGCCTTCGAAGATGAAGTCGATGAGGTTGAGGGCGAGCGATTTGGCGCCGACGGTGGTGCGGTCACCGGGGTGGGTCATGAGGGCGACGTCGAGCCTGTCGAAGAGGCCGGCGGCGACCATGGGCAGTTTGCCGCTGGTGGTTTCTTCGGCGGGGGTGCCGTAGACGACGATGGTGGCGGGGATGTCGCCGAGGCTTTTGGCGAGGGCGATGCCGGCGCCGACGCCGGCGGAGGCGATGATGTTGTGGCCGCAGCCGTGGCCGAGTTTGTCGAGGGCGTCATATTCGGCGAGGAAGCCGATGGTGGGCCCGCCGGTTTTGTTGACATAGGTGGCGACGAAGGCGGTTTTGAGGCCGGCGACGCCGGTTTCAACCTTGAAGCCATTTTCTTCGAGTGTTTTGGTGAGCAGTTCGACGGCTTTGAATTCTTTGTTGCCTGTTTCGGGGTTGTCGTGGATGAAGTCGTTGATCTGGAGGAGCTTTTGCTGCATGGCGTCGACGTTGGCGTAGACGTCCTGCTTGCCGGCGGCGAGGCATACGCCGGCCGACATTAGAACGAGCGCCATTACGACGGTCAGCACTTTTTTCCACACGGTCAATTCCCCCTTTATAGTTGGTTTGATACCATATTTTACCACATAATGGGGCGGCGGGGAATAGGGGGAGATGAATTGCGGACCAGTGGGAAGATACGCAAATATTTTTTGTTAAAAATGCCGGTTTGGACGAAAAGTGGACTTTTAGTGGACTGTTTGGGCGAAATGGTGTGATATGATGGTATCGTGAAGAAGACCGCCAAGGGGGCGGCCTTCTATTTTTATGCCGGAATTCGGCAAGAAAGCGAGGAGAGAGGCCATGAGGACGAGAGAGGAAGAGTATTTGAGGAGGATGAAGGCGCTGGGGTATGAGCCGAGTTTGAATGGCATGGACGATGAGGACATTGAGTGGGAACTTTCTAAGATGGATGAGTCTAATAGGAAGCGGGAGGCGGAATGGCGGCAGCCGGTGTACCGGCCGGTGGACCCGGGGCTGAAGGCGCGGATTTTGCGCATGTTCGGCCAGCCGCACGACGAGAGCGCGATACCCAAGGGGCAGGAGTTTTATCTGAACGGCTGGGACAACGGGGAGGACGAGGAGGAGTGGCCTGCGCTGAAACCTGAACCGCGCGTGCCAGTGCCGCCCGGCAACAGGACGATGAAGCCGGATTTGCATGGGATTACGTATGACCCGGAGACGGGGAAGATTACGCCTAATGAAAACGGCGGTTTCGAAATAAAAGGGTCGAAGGTGCCAGGGCAGTCACAATTGTGGAAAAACGTCACCGATATATTTTCCCCCAGCCGGGGAGGAGAGTACAGGCCGCTGAGCTATGCGGCAGGCGGGCATGATGGGGGGGCGGGATTGCATGAGGGTATTGGCACAGATGGAAAATATCTCTTTGAGCCGAAACTCCAGAGTAAATATCAAGGGCCGAAGACATCTGATACAAAGCTTAAGGATAATTTTCAATCTTTGCAGAAATCGTCTCATGAAGCGGGAACATTGTCACCCTACGGGTTGCAGAGACCAATAGCATCTGGTACCGAAGCCGGGTATATTTCGGATAGCGGACTGGATATAAGCGCTCCAGTCTCAACCCCGGTTTTAGCTGCAGCCGGGGGAAAAGTAATTTACGCTGAGGCCGGGCATACCAAATGGCAGAGACGCGATCCAGCGACGGGGGAACCAATCGACACTCCTTACAGTGTTCTGGTTGAACTTGATACGCCAATCACCTATAAAGATGGAAGGCAAGCGAAGTATATATGGTATACCCACATGTCTAAACTTGCCGTTGAAAAAGCAGAAGGAGATGGGCAGGAAATCAGAGTAAAACCAGGACAGGTAATCGGTCATAGTGGGACAGCAAACGATTCTCCCCACCTACATTTTGGAGTATTGATTAACAGAGCACAGGAAAAAGAAAGTCACTATTTTACCCCTGCCGAGGTAAGAGAGATGCTCGGAATCAAGGAGCGGGACATGTGGTGATAGTGTGAGGACAAAAGGAATTTAACCCTATGTATGGAATTGGTAAATATGGTTGTTATTACATCCGAGAATATTATATGGATGTGATGCCGTGTTTACCAAATTCCGGTCTTATTTATTGTTTATCTTGCTGATTGCCTTATTATCTCTCGGCAGCTTTTGCCAAAGCACAGCCTTGGCCGGTGGTTCATATTCCCAAAAGATCGAAGCGATGCAGGTGGAATTGAGCGGATACCATTCTTCGTTGCGCCCGAACGAGAGGTACAGCGTCGGCGAAAGGATAAACGCCGCCTTGCTTGCCGTCCTTCAGGAGGAAGACAGCCTGACGGCCAAGTCGGAAGATATACTCCGTGGCGGCGGACAATTCGCGCTTGTTTTCGGCGATTGGGTCGGCGCGGGCGAAATACGACACCGGCTTATTATCTTGCGCCCATACCAAATCGACATGGGCGCAATGACGGCTGTTTTCGCTCAGACTCGGTCCGGCGACAAGGTGAGTATGGCGGAAAAACTGCATTCCCTGGTGCAGACAACCGCAATCGGCCAGCTTGCATACACTGAGATAATCGTTGCCGGGGAGGGGCTTTATCTCCCGCTTGCCGAAAAACGCTACGGCCCCGAGCATAATTACATCACCATATACACCTGGAAACTGACGGACGGCGTCTGGCAAGTATATTCGCGCCCGCCTGGCGTCGCGGGAAAAGGCGAATGGGCAATCCGGAGCGACCCGAAAAGCTTCGTTATTTCCCATTCCTCGCTGGGCTGGAAATCGCAAAACGATTATATGATAAATGCCTCGCGGGGTGAAATCGAAATACAGGCTATAGACAAAGACAATGCCCCATTCGACAGTATAACGGTACGACTCGTGGACGGCACGTGGGTGATAAAGTAAGAAAGCTCCCGGAACTCCTGTCGAAACAATGGGTAAAAATGGCAGGGGGCATTTTCTTTCTTGTTGCCAGGTCTTGAGGAATCCGAAAAAATTCGTTGTTCGGCGGGGTGAGCAAGTTGACGCTTAAGCCTATATGGTTTTGTAGTTTTTTGGTGGTTCTCGTATTAACATTTTTGACCGGGTGCAACAGTAATTATTCCAAGGGCGACTCACCGGTAAAGACACCGGCGAAGATGGCAAACAAGGGTTCAGCGGTGGCTAAACCTCCGGATATGGCGAACGCAGGTTTAAATTACTGGCTTATCAGTGAAGAAAAAGAATCCCAGATTTTTATCATAAGAGATGCTGTTGAAGGAAGAGAGGCCGGGTATCTCGTCAGGATTTTCAACGACGAAAAAAAGGTTGTTTATGAGGCGCGAAGGCCCAAAGTGAATAATTATCAGCCCCATATAAAAGTTATTGATCAAAACGTAGTGGAAATTAGGCAGGGTGCAGGTACAGGAATTTGGTACAGCTATTACTTTGACAGGAAAAACAACCGAGTCTCGCCTATTTATGAAAGTCCTATGCTGGCGGGCAACGGGAAGGTCGTTGTTCCGAAAACGGGGAAATTGGCCGTTGCCGATATTTTCGATAAAAACGTTTATTATAAAGAACTGCTTATCGCGGATTATCCCCCGGTGGCCAATCCGGTTAACGCATTTCAGGAGATAAAATGGGTGGGTGATAATAAGCTTTCGGTAACTTATTTAGCAGGCAAAAAGGGGGAAAACTATATAACAAAAACTGTTGTTTTTGATTTAAATGAGTAGGGCGAAACAAATGGGAAGCTCCCGTTGAAGTCCTTTTTGAAATAAATATCTCCACAAATGTCGTTTTGGACGAAAAGTGGACTTTTAGTGGACTGTTTGGGCGAAAAGGTGTGATATGATGGTATCGTGAAGAAGACCGCCGGAGGGCGGTCTTCTTAATTTATGCCGAAAAACGGCGAGGAGGAGAGGACTTGAACGCTAGGACGAGAGAGGAAGAGTACTTAAGGAGGATGAAGGCGCTGGGGTATGAGCCGAGTTTGAATGGTTTGGATGATGAGGACATCGAGTGGGAGCTTTCGAAGATGGAGGAGGGCGGCCGAAGGAGGGAGGCGGAATGTCAGCAGCCGGTGTACCGGCCGGTGGACCCGGGACTGAAGGCGCGGATTCTGCGCATGTTTGGCCAGCCGTACGATGAGAGCGCGATCCCCAAAGGGCAGGAGTTTTATCTCAACGGCTGGGACAACGGGGAGGACGAGGAGGAGTGGCCTCGTATGAGACCTGTGCCGCACGTGCCAACGCCGCCCGGCAACAGGACGATGAAGCCGGATTTGCATGGTATTACGTATGATCCGGAGACAATGACGATTTCGCCGAATGAAAACGGCGGTTTCGAAATTAAAGGATGGGAGCTGCCGGGGCAAAGGCCGTTCTGGAAAAACGCTGCCGATATTTTTTCCCCCAGCCGGGGAGGGACGTATAGGCCGCTGAGCTACACGGCAGGCGGGAATGACGTTAACACCGGCGGGCGAGGGGCGAATACGGCAGGCGCCAACCCCTACGCGGGCGGGTATGCGGACGGCGGGGCATACGGGGATATGACGCTGCCGCAGGGGGAGCGTCATACGATTGGCAACAGCACCGCTGGAGGAGGTACAGAGGATGCGAGTACCAACCGAGGTTTGGCAGGATATTTGGATAAGCTGGGATATAGGGAATCGACCAACAACTATACAGCTAGAAGCGCAGGCGGCCATCTCGGAAAGTATCAGATGGGTGATGCGGCATTGGCCGATGCGGGCTTCTACTACGACTACCTTGAAGATGGTGCGCCGAAAGTTAATTTTAGTAATAAGTTCAATTGAACGTGGACGGATAAGGCAAAGGCGTATGGAGTCAATTCTTACGAGGATTTCCTCAAGAGCCCGGAGGCACAGGAAGCGGCTATAAGGGCATCCATCAAGAATAACTGGGAGTATATCCGAAAACGGTTATGACAAGTATATAGGGAAAGAAATCCGCGGCGTCAAGGTGTCGGCGTCCGGGTTGCTGGCGGCCTGTCACCTGGTGGGTATCGGCGATTTAGGGGAATTACTGGAGGGCGGGAGTATTCCTGCTGACGGTTTCGGCACGAAAGCGACCGAATACCTGGAGAAGAAGGCGGGGTTTGACTTGACGGAGATATTGGGATATAATCCAGATAAATAATGACAGAAATAGGAAATTAAGCGAGGGATGTGTCGTGAAAAGGGGCATCGTCGTCGTTATTGTCATAGTGGCAATGGGCGCGATGCTCCTTTTTGCCATGCAGGGTAGAGACAAGACCCCGGCGGCTGCTGGGAAGCAGGAAACCACCACGAGTCAACCGGCGGGGAAAAGCGGGCCTGACACGTTTGATGAGCGTGTGGCAGCCATAAAGGCCGAGACAACGGAGAAATACGGCGAAAACATCGAATGGCTGGATTCTTCACGAACGGATTTCGAGGAAGAGAGGCAACTGCTCAGGAAACACTTCGCCGAGGAGTTCGACAAAGCCGAGGCCGCCACTAAACAGAGGGTTATTCTGGAGATAGCGAAGGTCGATCTCAACGGGGACGGCTGGCCGGAACTCGTCTGGAGAATATTCCACATCTTTTACCATGGCTTGGGCACATCGGGAAAGTTGGGGATTTCTTATCATGATGAAAACGGCAGGCTGGTACATGTCCAGCATTTCCCTGTTACCTGGACGCCGATCGCTATAAGGTCCACCGATGCATCGCCCTGGAAGGAATTAATTGTCGGTCTCAAATTATACAGATGGGACGGCAAACATTACAGTTACGTGGAGGAACCGCTCGAAACGCTGGCCGAGGAGAAGTATTTCAAGGTGACGCGGGATAGCGACGGAAGGTATACAGTTACCGTTTATGACGATGGCAAGAATATCTTGGATAAATTCCGGAAACTCGTAGAGCCAAAGGTTTCGTTTGTGAACGAGGAAATTCTGCGCGCAAGTGTCATTTATGATAACAGAATCGAGCCTACCGTTGAGTACTTCGACAGAAAAAACAAAAGAATGTCACGTCATTACGAAATTGTTTTAGCGGATAGAAACGATAGGGTGGCATATCTGACTGAGGACAACAGGCTGGTAATACGGAACATGTTCAACGAGAAGGTCTATTACAAAGAAGTGAAACGGGACTTCGCGCCGCTGCCCAAGGAGGAGCGGCGAAAGGCGGTTCTGAAGGTGGAGTGGGAGAGGCCCGACGTGATCGTCGTGCAGTACCTGGCCGGCCCGGAGCGCCGCGTGGTGACCGAGGAGATTGTCCTCGATTAGAATACTTCAGGAAAGGCGAAAAGAGGTAATATTAATGAAAAAGACGATTATCCTGCTGGTTTTAGTTTTGGGTCTTACATTGCCACTGGGCGGCGTTGCCGAAGGGTATTACACTTATGACATGACAGGCCAATTGCAGAAACAATTGGAAAGCAATCCCCTCGACCGGGATTACGAGCGTGACATGCGCAAGTCGGAGAACCATACAACACTGGGCATGGCGATGGTAACTGGGAAGTATATCAAGCTATGGGACAAAGAACTGAACGTCATATACCAGAAACTGCTTCTAAAACTTAATGACGAGGAAAAAGAACTTCTGATCACTTCGCAGGTAGGATGGCTGCAATATCATGAAACCGAACAAGCTTTCATTAACAAGGCTCTAAGAAAGGGCGCGGGAAGCTTCTTCGCAGTACAAAGGCCAAACGCTTTCCGGCTCCGCCTACGGGATAGGACGCTTGAGCTAATGGCATATTATCACCGCCTCGGCGGGGAGGTCGAGTTCGAGTATAAGGGGAATGCGGAATAGGAATAAGACAAATAACCTCCCGGAGAAATCCGGGAGGTTATTGTTTATCCGTGTCTTGTTCCGCCTGCGGCGTCCCCGGCATTGGGTCAACCACAGTGCCAGAGGAGGAGTGCGCGGCTCTTAGCGCTTTAGCAGAAGCTCAACGCTTTTGCGTTGATGCGGTCGCTATGCCCGCGCTTAGAACTGCGGCCTGCGGGAATTAACCATGGAAGGAGACTGCAAAACGATAACGAATAATGCTGGTATAAGATGGAATATAATGGATCGCGGGATGATTTGAGTAGCAGTGCCAGCGGGAGGAGGAAAAGTGACTCAAACCTTAAAGGGGCAGACTGTAATTACTTTAATATCGGCGTTGCCGGTTTCGATATTATTTATATCTCAACCAAGTGGCTTCATGTTTTCTGTGATAGATTTGTTAATGTTAATAATACCGTTGGCTGTATTTTGTGTTTTGTTCGGAAGGATGAAAACCGGCAGAGGGGTAGAGTTTAAATTCATCCGAATTTTAGTTGCAAGCGTCTTATGGCTACTAGTTAGGTACAGCCAGGTAGTATTGTACCATGAATTAAAGCCGTTCTTCGGTTTGCCTTATTCGTGGAAGGGAACGTTGTTATTTTGTTTCGACATAATTTCTCTTCCGTTAGTGGTGGTTATAAGTTACTATCTAGGCAAGTTCATTCACAATATAATTTATAGGATAGGTAATGGCGAGAAAAACGTCTAAGAACATTCGCAATATCCTGACTCGCGAGTACTCGGCATTCCCTGATTTGCCGGAAGGCGTTTCAAAAGCTCCAGATGCAAGGCGCACCGGAAGAGCGCGCCGCGACGCGTACTCGGACGTACGCTAGCAAACGCTCTGAGGAGCAACGCCGCAGATGGATTTTTGAGACGCCTTCCCCTGTTGACACGAATAGCCAAGGGGTGGTAGAATATTGACAATAACATATAGCCTTTAAGCTGGTCCTGTGAGACCGGGAAGGAACTGATGCCGAGGATTGGCCTTCTTGCGTGCTCACACGCGGGGAGGCTATTGTGATAATATGGTACCTTTAAACTGGTCCTGCGAGGCCGGGAAGGGAACTATACGAAGGGTTTGTATGGCCTTCTCGCGCCTTGGTGTGCCGAGAGGGCTTTAATTTGTCCGGGAAGCGGGGAGCCAGGCTTGGGTATCATATGGAAGAGAGAACGGGAGGAGAGAGGCTGATGACGAAAAGCCAGGTTTCGCTGCGCGGACGGGATATTCTGGAGCTGCAGGGGATGAGCGTGCCGGAGATGGAGCTGATTCTCGACACGGCCCGGGAGATGAAGAATATCATCGACCGGGATATCAAGAAGGTGCCGACGCTGAGGGGCAAGTCGATCGTGAATCTGTTCTTCGAGCCGAGCACGAGGACGCGGACTTCTTTCGAGCTGGCCGGCAAGTATCTGGGGGCGGATGTTGTGAATATCACGACTAGCGCTTCGAGCGTGGTGAAGGGCGAGAGCCTGCGGGACACGCTGCTGACGGTGGAGGCTATGGGGGTGGATGTGATCGTGATGCGCCACGAGGCCGAGGGGTCGTCGCATTATGCGGCCAAGGTGGTGGAGCCGGTGATCGTGAATGCCGGCGACGGGCAGCACGAGCATCCGACCCAGGGGCTGCTGGATATGTTTTCGATCAAGGAGAAGAAGGGCGGCATCGCCGGGCTGAAGGTGGCGATCGTGGGCGATATCCTCCACAGCCGGGTGGCGCGGTCGAATATCTGGGCGCTCCTGAAGCTGGGGGCCGAGGTGAGGGTGGCTGGTCCGCGGACGCTGCTGCCCCGCGATATGGACAGGATGGGTGTGCAGGTGTACGACCGGGTGGAGCCGGCGCTGGAGGGAGCGGATGTTGTGAACATCCTCCGCATCCAGAAAGAACGGCAGCAGAAGGGGCTTTTCCCGACGGCCCGCGAGTATGCGCGCATTTTTGGGATTAATAAGGCGAGGCTGAATCTGGCCAAGCCGGACGCGCTGGTGATGCATCCCGGCCCGATGAACCGGGGGCTGGAGATCGCGCCTGATGTGGCGTACAGCGATCAGTCGGTCATCCAGGAGCAGGTGAAGAACGGCCTGGCTGTGCGGATGGCGATTCTGTTCCTTGTGCTGATGGGAGGGACGAAAGTTGAAACTACTGCTTAAGGGCGGCCGGATAATCGACCCGGCGCAGAAGCTTGATAAGGTTGGCGATGTTCTGATCGAGAACGGCGTTGTCGCGAAGGTCGGCGGCGATATCGACGCCGGCGGGGCGGAGGTTTTCGACGCCCGCGGCCTGGTGGTGGCGCCCGGGCTGATCGATATGCACGCGCATCTCCGCGAGCCGGGCCAGGAGGCGAAGGAGGATTTCGCCTCAGGGACGCGGGCGGCGGCGGCCGGCGGGTTTACGACGGTGTGCAGTATGCCGAACACACGGCCGGCGGTGGATAACGCTGTGCTGGTGAACGGCCTGATCCGCCGCGCCGAGCTTGAGGGCGTGGTGAATGTGAAGGTTATCGGTGCGCTGACGAAGGGCCAGGAGGGCAAGGAGCTGGCGGAGGTCGGCGATATGCTGCTGGCCGGGGCGGTGGCGCTGTCGGACGACGGCCATCATGTGAACAGCGCCCGCATCCTGCGGACGGGGCTGGAGTACGCCGGGATGTTCGGCGGGCTGATTATCTCGCACGCCGAGGAGGAGTCGCTGGTCGAGGACGGCTTTATGCACGAGGGCGCGGTGTCGGCGATGCTGGGCCTGAAGGGCCGCCCGGCGGTGGCCGAGGATATCGCGGTGGGCCGCGATATAATGCTGGCCGAGTATACGGGCGGACGGCTGCATGTGGCCCACGTCAGCACGGCGGGGGCGGTGGAGCTTATCCGCCGGGCCAAGGCGCGCGGCGTGAAGGTGACGGCCGAGGCGACGCCCCATAATCTGACGCTGACGGATGAAGCGGTGATCGGCTACGATCCGGCGACGAAGGTGAATCCGCCGCTCAGGTCTCAGGAGCATGTGGATGCGCTGGTGGCCGGGCTGAAGGACGGGACGATCGATTGCATCGCGACCGACCACGCGCCGCACGCTTATGAGGAGAAGGATATGGAGTTCCGCTACGCGCCGAGCGGGTTCGCCGGTTTGGAGACGGCGGTGGGCGTGGTGCTGACGGGGCTTTACCACAGCGGCAAGCTGACGCTGCCGGAGATCGTGGAGAAGCTGACGGCGGCGCCGGCGCGCGTGCTGGGCCTGGAGGCGGGCAGCCTGAAGGCGGGGACGGCGGCCGATATCACGGTGCTCGACCCGGAGGCGGAGTGGACGGTGGCGAGCGAGATGTTTTATACGCGGGGCAAGTGCACCCCGTTTGAGGGTAAGAGGCTTAAAGGCAGGGCGGTGGCGACGGTCGTCGGCGGACGCTTTGTGATGAGGAACGGGGAGGTGTGCGGATGATAGGTAAACTTATTCTCGAGGACGGCAGCGTTTTCGCCGGCGAGGTGATCAGCCGCGACTGGGCGGTGGGCGAGGTTGTGTTCAACACGGGCATGACCGGCTACCAGGAGGTGCTGACCGACCCGTCGTATTGCGGCCAGATCGTGACGATGACGTATCCGCTGATCGGCAATTACGGCACGGCGGCGATATATGACCAGGCGATAAAGTCGTATGTGCGGGGGTTCGTGATCAGCGAGCTGGCCGGCGAGCCGAGCAACTGGCAGGCGGAGTGCAGCCTGCCGCAGTATCTGCTGAGCCGCGGTATCCCGTGCATCCACGGGGTGGATACGCGGGCGGTGACGCGCCGTATCCGCTCGGCGGGTACGATGAAGGGGATTATCGTGCCCGCCGAGGCGGGGGCGGAGGAGATAAATGAACTGTTCGGCCGCCCGCCGGAGCTTGAGGTGGTGGCGGAGGTGACGCCCAAGGAGGTGTACCGCATGCCGGCCGAGGGGCCGCGGGTGGCGGTGCTGGATTACGGCATCAAGCGCAATATCCTGCATTCGCTGGTGAAGGCGGGCTGCGATCTGACGGTGTTCCCGGCCGATACGCCGGCGGCGGAGATCCTGGGCCGCGGGTTCGCGGGGGTGTTCCTGTCGAACGGCCCGGGCGACCCGAAGGATGTGCCGAAGTCGATTCAGACGGTGAAGGAGCTGATGGGCAGGAAGCCGATCTTCGGCATCTGCCTGGGGCACCAGCTGCTGGCGCTGGCGTCGGGCGCGGATACGTATAAGCTGAAGTTCGGCCACCGCGGCGCGAACCATCCGGTGAAGGATGTGGCGACCGGGCGGGTGTATATAACGTCGCAGAATCACGGCTACGCGGTGGAGGAGGCGACACTGGCCGGCAAGGATTATATCGTGACCCACCGGGCGGTGAACGACGGGACGATCGAGGGGATGAAGCACAAGGTGCTGCCGATCTTTTCGGTGCAGTACCACCCTGAGGCGGCGCCGGGGCCCGACGATAACACGTATTTATTCGACGAATATATGGAGCTGCTGCGGAAGGAGGGGTAAAGGTGCCGAAGAATATTAAGCTTAAGAAGGTTATGGTTATCGGGTCGGGGCCGATCGTGATCGGTCAGGCGGCCGAGTTCGACTACGCCGGCACCCAGGCCTGCCGGGCCCTCAAGGAGGAGGGCCTCGAGGTGGTGCTGATCAACTCCAACCCGGCAACGATTATGACGGACGCGAATATCGCCGACAGGGTGTATATCGAGCCGATCACCCCGGAGTTCGTGGCCGAGGTTATCGAGAAGGAGCGCCCGGACGGGCTACTGCCGACGCTCGGCGGCCAGGTGGGGCTGAATATGGCGGTCGAGGTGGCGAAGCGCGGCGTGCTGGACAAGTACGGGGTGCAGCTGCTGGGGACGCCGCTGGAGGCGATCAGGAAGGCCGAGGATCGCGAGCTTTTCAAGCAGACGATGGAGGAGATCGGCCAGCCTGTGCCGGAAAGCGTGATCGTGGAGGACCTGGCGAGCGCGCAGGCGTTCGCCGCCAGGATTGGCTTCCCGCTGATAATCCGCCCGGCGTATACTCTGGGCGGTACGGGGGGCGGCATCGCGGCCAACGAGACTGAGCTCAGGGATATCGTCATCCGCGGCCTGAAGCACAGCCCTATCGGCCAGGTGCTGGTGGAGCGGAGCGTTGCCGGCTGGAAAGAGGTCGAATACGAGGTGATGCGGGACGCGAACAACACCTGCATCACGGTCTGTAATATGGAGAATTTCGACCCGGTGGGCATCCATACGGGCGACAGCATCGTGGTGGCGCCGTCGCAGACGCTGACCGACTATGAGTATCAGATGCTGCGGACGGCGTCGCTGACGATCATCCGGGCTTTGGGCATCGAGGGGGGCTGCAACGTGCAGTACGCTCTCGACCCGCACAGCACTCAGTATTACGTCATCGAGGTCAACCCGCGGGTGAGCCGTTCGTCGGCGCTGGCGTCGAAGGCGACCGGCTATCCGATCGCCAAGGTGGCGAGCAAGATCGCCATCGGCTACCACCTGGACGAGATCGTGAACGCGGTGACGGAGAAGACGAAGGCCTGCCACGAGCCGACGCTCGACTACTGCGTGGTGAAGTTCCCGCGCTGGCCGTTCGACAAGTTCAATTTCGCCGACCGCATCCTCGGCACGCAGATGAAGGCGACGGGCGAGGTGATGGCGATCGACCGGTCGTTCGAGGGGGCGCTTTTGAAGGCGGTCCGGTCGCTGGAGATCGGCCTGCACCGCCTCCATATCCCGGAGATCGCCGCGCTGAGCACCGAGAAGGTGCGCGAGAATCTGAAACTGGCCAACGACGAGCGGGCGTTCGTGATCGCCGAGGCGCTGCGCCGCGGCATCAGCATCGAGGATATCTGCAAGGTGACGGCGATCGACCGCTGGTTCGTAGGTAAAATCGCCGCTATCGTGGCAATGGAAAAAAGGCTGAAGGAGCAGAATCTGACCGGCGAGCTGCTGGCGGCGGCCAAGAAGATGGGGTTCGCCGACCGCTCGATCGCCGAGCTGACGGATTGCACGGCCGACTATATCCGCCAGCTGCGCAAGGATAAGGGGATAATGCCCTGCTATAAGATGGTCGATACCTGCGCTGCGGAGTTCGAGGCGGTGACGCCTTACTACTACTCGACATACGCCCAGGAGGACGAGGTGACGACGACCGGCCGCCGCAAGGTGATGGTGCTGGGGTCGGGGCCGATCCGCATCGGTCAGGGGATCGAGTTCGACTACTGCTCGGTCCATTCGGTGTGGGCGTTACGGGATATGGGTTTCGAGTCGATCATTGTGAACAATAACCCCGAGACGGTGAGCACCGATTTCGATACGTCGGACCGGCTGTATTTCGAGCCGCTGACGGCCGAGGATGTGCTTAACATCATCGAGAAGGAGAAGCCGGAGGGGGTCATCGTCCAGTTCGGCGGCCAGACGGCGATAAACCTCGCCGGGCCGCTGGCAAGGGCCGGGGTGCCGATCTTCGGCACGGCGGTGGGCGATATCGACCAGGCGGAGGACCGCGAGAAGTTCGACGCGCTGCTGGAAAGGCTGGCTATCCCGCGGCCGAAGGGCACGACGGTGACGAACCTCGATGAGGCGGTGGCCGCGGCCGGGAAGGTGGGCTTCCCGGTGGTGGTGAGGCCGTCATATGTGCTGGGCGGCCGGGCGATGGAGATCGTCTACAATATGACCGAGCTGATGGACTACATGCGTTATGCGGTGAAGGCGTCGGCCGAGCACCCGGTGCTGGTCGACCGCTATATGATGGGCACCGAGGTGGAAGTGGACGCGATCGCCGACGGGGCGGAGGTGCTGATCCCCGGCATCATGGAACACGTGGAGCGGGCCGGGGTGCATTCGGGCGACAGCATCGCGGTGTATCCGCCGCAGACGCTTTCGCAGGCGATCATCGACACGATCGTCGATTATACGAACAGGCTGGCCCTCGCTTTGAAGGTGAAGGGGCTGATCAACATCCAGTATGTGGTGGTGGACGAGGCGGTGTACGTGCTGGAGGTCAATCCGCGCTCCAGCCGCACCATTCCCTTCCTGAGCAAGGTGACGAATGTGCCGATGGTCGACCTGGCGACCAAGGCGGCGATGGGCGTGACGCTCAGAGAGATGGGCTACGAAGGCGGGCTGCTGCCCGACCAGGAGTACACGGCCGTGAAGGCGCCGGTGTTCTCGTTCGCCAAGATGCAGCAGGTGGATATATCCCTCGGCCCGGAGATGAAGTCGACCGGCGAGGTGATGGGCGTGGACTTCAACTACGCGCGGGCGCTGTATAAGGCGATCACGGCGGCGGGCATGAATATCCCGGCCTCCGGTTCGGTGCTGTTCACGGTGGCCGACAAGGACAAGGAAGAGGCCGGGGAACTGGCGAAAAGCTTTGTCGAGCTGGGCTACAAGCTGATCGCGACCGAGGGTACTGCCAGGTACCTGCAGGGGCTGGGCCTGGAAGTATATACGGTGTTCAAGGTGCGCGAGTCGGGCATAAATATCATCGATCTGATCAAGGCCGGCAAGATTAATATGGTTATCAACACCCTGACCCAGGGCATGGAGCCGGAACGGGACGGTTTCCGCATCCGCCGCGCGACGGTGGAGCACGCCATTCCCTGCCTGACGTCTATCGATACCGCCCATGAGGTGCTGCGGGTGCTTGAGGTGATGAAGGAGCGGCGGCTGGTGTATGTGCTTGCCCTCCAGGATTATGTCGGAGGAGGGGACGCGCTTGTCTAAGATTGTGGCTGACGGCATCGTCATCGAGCATTTCAGCCTTGCGCCGATGATCAAGCGGCTGACCCTCGGCGCGCCGGCGATCGCTAGGGCGGCCCAGCCCGGGCAGTTCGTGCATGTGCGGGTGGGGGAGGGTTATCACCCGCTGCTGCGCAGGCCGCTGAGCATCGCCGAGGTGGACCGCGAGGTGGGCAATATCACGGTGATTTACCGTATCGTCGGCCAGGGGACGGCCCTGCTGGCGTCGCTGCCGCCGGGCGAGTTCGTGGACTGCATGGGGCCGCTGGGGAACGGCTTCGATCTTAATACCGAGCGGCCGCTGCTGGTGGGCGGCGGCATGGGTCTGGCGCCGCTGCTGTTCCTCGCTAAGGCGCTCTGCCCCAAGCCGGTGACGGCGCTGATGGGCGGCCGGACGAAGGAGGAGCTGTGGTGGCGGAACGTTTTCCTCGGCGTCTGCCGCAGTATCCATGTGACGACCGACGACGGCTCGATGGGGCGCAAGGGGTTTACGGTCAACCTGCTGCCCGAGCTGCTGGAGAATTGCAAGTATGACCGCATTTACGCCTGCGGCCCCCTGCGGATGATGGAGGGGGTGGCGCGGCTGGCGAGGGATAAGGGCATTCCGTGCCAGATTTCGTTCGAGGACCATATGGCCTGCGGTGTGGGGGCGTGCCTGTCGTGCACGTGCGCCGGCACCGACGGCAAGCGCCGCAAGGTGTGCAGCGACGGCCCGGTGTTCTGGGCGGAGGAGGTGCTGGAGCTGTGATGTTGGCGGTGGATATTGCGGGCATAAAGATGAAGACGCCGGTGATGACGGCGTCGGGCACATTCGGCTCGGGTCCGGAGTATGCCGATTTCGTCGATCTGAACAAGATCGGCGCGATCGTGGTCAAGGGGACGACGCTGACGCCGCGCGACGGCAACAGGGGAAGGCGCATCGCCGAGACGCCGGCCGGGATGCTCAACTGCATCGGGCTGGAGAATCCGGGTGTGGACGAGTTCGTCAGCCGCATCCTGCCGGGGCTGGCGGCGTACGATGTGCCGATAATCGTCAATATCGCCGGCGCGACGACGGACGAGTTCGCCGAGCTGGCGAGGCGCCTGAGCGTACCCGGGGTGGCCGGCCTGGAGCTGAATATCTCCTGCCCGAACGTCAAGGAGGGCGGCATCGCGTTCGGCACCGACTGTGCGAGCGCCGCCGCGGTCGTGGCGGCGGTGCGCAGGAATACGGCTCTGCCGGTGATAACAAAGCTGTCGCCGAACGTGACCGATATCGTGAGCATCGCCAGGGCGGCCGAGGATGCCGGCAGCGACGCGGTGTCGCTCATCAATACGCTGCTGGGGATGTCGATCGATATCCGCAGGTGGCGGCCGGAGCTGGGCAACGTGCTCGGCGGCCTGTCGGGGCCGGCGATCAAGCCGGTGGCTTTAAGGATGGTATGGCAGGTGGCACGGGCGGTGAAGTGTCCGGTTATCGGCCTGGGCGGCATAATGACCGCCAACGACGCGATCGAGTTTCTGCTGGCGGGGGCGAGCGCTGTGGCGGTGGGTACCGCCAATTTCGTCAACCCGCGGGCGAGTGTGGAGATTGCCGAGGGCATCAGGGATTATCTGGTGGAGCGCGGCATAAAACACGTGAGCGAACTTGTCGGCCGCGTGAACGAAAATATTTAGGCTATACTGAGGCAGGCCGTTGATAGCCCCCTCTGCTGCGTTGCTCCTCAACCCGCTTGCTTGCGTACGCAAATTAGTACGCGGCGCTGCGCGGGTTTCCGGTGCGCCTTGCATATGGGGCTCTGAACGGCCTGCGCAAAGACGCGGACGGTTGAGGGGGTTAGTGAGTGAAGCTAGATAATCGTTTAATTGTGGCGCTCGATTTTGCCGATATGGATAAGGTTCAAAGGCTCGTGGCCGAGCTGGGCGACGCGGTGGGGCACTACAAGGTGGGGATGGAGCTTTTCTACGCCGTGGGCGGCGAGGCGGTCCGCTTCCTGCGCGCGGCCGGCAAGGAGGTCTTCCTCGACCTGAAACTGCACGACATCCCCAACACGGTGAGCCAGAGCGCCAAGGTGCTGTCCTGGCTGGGGGCGACGATGGTGAATGTCCACGCGTCCGGCGGGCTGGCGATGATGAAAGGGGCTGCGACGGCGGCGGTGGAAGCGGCGGCGACGAACGGCCGGCCCAGGCCGAAGCTGATCGCGGTTACGGTGCTGACCAGCATGGACGATACGGAGTGGGCGAGGCTGAACTGCGCTCTGCCGATCGGTGTCCAGGCGCTCCGGCTGGCGGAGATGGCCAGGGAGGCCGGGCTGGACGGGGTGGTGGCGTCGCCGCAGGAGGCGGCGGTCATCCGTGCGGCGTGTGGGCCGGAGTTCCTCATCGTGACGCCCGGGGTGCGGCCGGCCGGCAGCGCGGTCAACGACCAGAGCCGGGTGGCTACGCCTGCCGGGGCTTTAAGGGCCGGGGCCAGCCATCTAGTGGTGGGACGGCCGATAACGGCGGCGCCCGAGCCGCGAACGGCGGCGCTGGCGATTTTGCGGGAAATGGAGGAGGCATAGCATGGAGGAAGCGGCGGTAAGGAAGCTGCTTGTCGATACGGGGGCGATCCTGGAGGGGCATTTTCTGCTTACCTCGGGTCTGCACAGCCCGCTGTATGTGGAGAAGTTCCAGGTGCTGCAGTGGCCGGAACATACTGCCAGGCTTTGCGCGGCGCTGGCCGAAAGGTTCAGGGGCGACGGGATAGAGGTGGTGGTCGGACCTGTCACGGGCGGCATCATCCTTGCCCACGAGGTGGGCAAAAATCTCGGGACGCGCGCTATTTTCACCGAACGGGAGAACGGCAGGATGACGCTCAGGCGCGGTTTTACCATCGCTCCCGGCGAGAAGGTGCTGGTGGTGGAGGATATCGTCACGACCGGCGGCTCGGTGCACGAGGTGCTGGAGGTGGTGAAGGAGCAGGGCGGCGAGGTTGCCGGGGTGGCGCTGCTGGTCGACCGCAGCGGCGGCAAGGCCGACTTCGGGGTTAGGACGGAGGCGCTGCTGAAGCTGGAGGTGCCTACATACCAGCCAGACGCTTGTCCGCTTTGCCGGGCCGGGGTGCCGATCACAAAACGTGGCCGGACAGGCAAGTAACTATGTAAATTAGAATAATGCTGGTGGCGGGTGGATAGTGAAGTTATTCATCCGTTTTTATTTTACATAAAATTATTGTTTTTCGTGCAGATCCCTAAGGGGCGGTGTATAATCATTGTATCAACATCCCTGGAGGGCTTGCATGAAAAGGACGCTGCTGATAACCGTCGGTTTGCTGGCCGCTATTTCCGCCACCGCTTTCTCCGCCGTTCCCGAACCGGGCATCCGGGAGGGACAGGCGACCGTAGGGCTGTCGCTGTATAACCTGGACCGGACTAGCAACATCGACGGCGATTGGGGCGACACGTTCAAGTTTTACGAAGGCTATATGACGGTCGGCGTCGGCAAGAAGACCGCCGTTTTCGCCAATTACGGCACGATGGGCAAGACGCTGCCGGACCCGGTGAGCGGCGAGACGACGAGGCTGGAGACGAGCTACACCGATTACGGGCTGCAGTATTCCCTTTCGCGGCATGTCGGCGTACTGGCGGGATACCGCAATCTGAACGGCCGGCAGGCGACGGCGACCGGTACGGCGACGGACAAGATCCGCGGCCTGGTATACGGGCTGGCGCTGCGGTACGAGTTCGGCGGCGGCGACAAGTACAGTGCGTATGCCACTTATCTGCGCGGCGACAGGGTGGAGGATTTTGTGATCGGAACGGCGTTCGCGCTGGAGGGCGATATGTTCCTGGATATGAGCTACAAGCGTCTAAAGGGGTCGACCGACAGCACTACCGTGATGAAGGGCTTCGGCGCCGCCGGGGTGGGGATAAGACTGTAAGGCATATAAGCGAAGAAAACAGCCTGTGCGGGCTGTTTTCTTCGTGGAGGGGCGTATGGGGGAATCTGCTATCGCCAGTCGACGGCGAGGGGGTTGCGGTCGACGAGGCGGTGGTAGCGGTATACCGGATAGCCGCAGAAGATGGCGCCGGTAATGGCCATGTTTTCGGGAACGGCGAGCAGGTCGTAGATTGGGGGGTAGCCGGCGAAGGCGCACATTTCGAAGAAACCCGACCAGCAGGTGCCGAGGCCGAGGGAGGGGGCGTAGAGTTCGGCGTAGGCGAGAGAGTAGCGGGTGTTCTTTTCGCCGATGGGGAAATTTTTGGGGGCGTAGGCGACAATGAGGTGGGGGGCGTCGCGGAAGATGTCGGGACCGCCCTGACGGTAGCGCCGGACAACGTGGGAGTAAGGCTTGATCCAGGCGACGCCGGCAGCGATCTGCTCCTCCATCCAGTCGAGGGTGGCGTCGCTGAGCTTGCGGAGCAGGGAACGGTCGCTGACGACGAGGTAGGAGAGGCCCTGGGTGTTGCCGCCGGTGGGGGCGAAGCGGGCGATGTCGAGGAGTTTGAGGAGGGTTTCTTTAGGGACGGAATCGGGCTTGTAGCGGCGGATGGAGCGGCGGGAACGCAGGAAGCGGGCGGCGGTGTCGGCGTCGAGGACGGGGAAGTCGCCTAGGGGTGCCTGGGCAGCGAGGGGGGCGAGGCTGTGGTCGAGGGCCGCGTGGGGGCAGGAGGCTACACAGTGGCCGCAGCGGATGCAGGCGTCTTTGCTCAGCAGTTTGGGGCCGGCTTCGTCCATGCCGATTATGCCGATGGGGCATACCGCGGCGCAGATGCCGCATTTGACGCAGGCGGGGGAGACGGTGAACATATTGACAACACTCTCCTTAGAAGTTTTTGTATTATATGCGACACCAGTCTATAATAGACCGGTCGACTATGGGCTAAGCGGATTAGTGGGATTGGCCGCCAAGCTCGCGGGCGGCGAAGGATATGAAGATGTCGAGGGGCTCCAGCGACTGGGTGGCCTGCATGCGGGTGATGGCGCCCGCCCAGGCGGCGTAGAGGAATTCGGCCATGACGGCGGGGGGGCGGAAGAGGGTGAATTCGCCGGCGGCCTCTCCTTCGGCTAGGCAGGCGGCGACGGTGCGTATCCAGCCGTTCATGCCGCGCTGGAGTTCGGCGCGGACGGGTTCGCTGAGCAGGGCCATTTCGAGGGCGAGTTTGGCGAGCAGGCAGCCGTGTTGGCACTGTTTTTCGCGGAAGTATTTTTTTTCCTGGGCGAAGAAGGCGAGGAGGCGGCCCCGGGCCGGCCGGGCGCGGTCCCCCAGGACGGCGAGGTGCCTTTCGGCGTACAGGCGGATGTAGTGGTCGATGATGGCGACGCAGAAGTCTTCCTTGGAGCGGAAGTAGTAATAGAAGGAGCCTTTGGGCACCTCGGCGTCGGCGAGGATTTCCTTGAGGCCGACGGCGTGGTACCCTTTGGCCATGAAGGCTTTGGCGCCGGTTTCGATGAGGTGGAGGCGAACGTCTTGCTTATCCATGATTATATATTAGACCGGTCGTCTATAAAATGCAAGGGATATTTTGCATGGGGCGGGATATTCTGACGGGATCTTTAACGAGCCCGTGTCTGCAGACCGGAGCGATAGGAACGTCCGAGAATAGAAAAGCCCGACGCGTATTGGCGTCGGGTTCCGGCTTTTTTACAGCGTTTTGCCCATTTGCAGGCCGCGGGTTTCGAAGCCGATGGCTTCGTAGAATTTGACGGCGGCGGTGTTGTCGAGGTTGACGGAGAGGTTGAGCTGGGGGCAGCCGAGGGCGGCGAGGCGCTGGCCGATCTCATCGATGAGGCGGCGGCCGATGCCCCGGCCCTGGTAGGCGGGCAGGACGGCGAGGTGGTAGAGGTGGCCGCGGCGGCCGTCGTAGGTGCCGATGGCGGTGCCGATGATTTCGCCGCCGGCGCAGGCGACGAGGAAGAGGCCGGGATTGTGCTCGAGCGTGCGGATTATCGAGGCTTTATCGTCGCCGGGTCTAACTGCGAGACCTGCCTGTTGCCAGATCTCGACGGCCCGGTCGTAATCGTCGATGCTGAATTGCCTAATGCCGATGCTGTCCATGGTCCCTCCGGGTGCTGTGTTTCGGTTATTGTCACTATCTTACATCGCCAGGAGGGCATTGGCAAGTAAAAATATGCGAGCCGCGCCGGCTTCCGTATTTCAGACGGATTCGTCGGGGGCGCGGCCTGTATCAACGGCCGGAGCGGCCGGGGGCTATCTTCCTGGCGGCGAGCTGCAGTTCGAGCAGGACTGAGAAGAGGTCGGCGGATATGTAACGGTATTCGTCAGGGTACCAGTCGTTCGTAAGGGCGGAGAGACGGTCGGCGGCGAGCAGCAGCTCGCGCAGAGCCGTTTCTTGGCCGACGGCGGGCGAACCGATATCAGCGCGCATGACGCATCGCGATGGCGAACAGGACGCCGCAGAATACCACGTACCAATACATCATCAGCCACCAGCTCCTTCCGGGTTGTGTAATTATATTATCACTAATTTACAAAAATTACCATATATTCCCGACAAAAGTTTTCGGGCTGTTCCGTTTCGGAGGTGTAAGGGACAAACACCCCCCTTGGCAAAAGAGGGGTAGGATGGCGGTTTTCCGGCCGGTTACTTGTTTTCGAGACTGCGCATAGGTGCCAGCTGGGGGGAGCGCGGTGGGGAAGTCCGGAATTGGGCGGAAGACGATAATGCGGTGTAAACCCGTCGTTTGCCGTGCGCGCAGGAGAAAGGCAGAAATAAACGCGGAATATTAGCCGTGCCAGGGGTTGAAAAACAGCGGGAAGCATGGTAATATAAGAAACCTCAGGGCCCCGTGGTGTAGTGGTCTAACATGCCGCCCTGTCACGGCGGAGATCGACGGTTCAAATCCGTTCGGGGTCGCCATTTGCGGAAGTAGCTCAGTGGTAGAGCATCGCCTTGCCAAGGCGAGGGTCGCGAGTTCGAATCTCGTTTTCCGCTCCATTCATAGGGGTATAGCTCAATTGGTAGAGTAGCGGTCTCCAAAACCGTTGGTTGTGGGTTCAAGTCCTACTGCCCCTGCCACCATCAAACACACGAAAAAGGCTCCCTGTTGATACAGGGAGCCTTTTTCGTGTTCCGGTTTATCAGGACAGGGAAGCAAAATTGGTATTTCATATTGTAAATATATGTAAATTATGATACAATTTGGAAAAGACCGGCAAAGGATGAGGGCATTATGCTGGATTATTTATATGGCGAGTTGCTGAGGTGGTGGACAGGCCTGCCCGGGAATAAGACAGGCGAGGCGCTGTTATATGCGGTTGTGGCGGCGGCGCTCGTGACGGGCGGGTATGCATGGCTGGTTTCGCGGCGCCGGCATGGCCGGGCCGCTCAGATGAAGGTGGCGGCTTTTCGTTATTTCCGCGAGCGCGAACGCAGGGGCGGGCGCTGAAGGCGGGGAGGGACGTTTGTGACGGATGCGGAGTTTCTTAGGGTATTTTCGATTGGCCTGGGAACGGGTTTCCTTCTCGGGGTTGTCGCGGCGGGTTACGTCGCTCTGGGTTTCCGGGAAAGGCGGGGTGAGGAAGTGTCCGCGCCGCGGCTCAGGGGGACGGATAACACGATAAGGCGCCTGTACGGCGCCTGGCGCAGAAAGCGCCGGTTGACTTAGCAGGACCGTCAGGGCCTGCTAAGTATTTTGCGGGAGGCCGGCGCCACGGTCAGGATATCGTAAATAAAGCCAAGGCTGCCGGGCTGTGCCGCAGCCTTTTTTTATGCGCCGTATAGCTTATAGCATACTTTGCATATGGGTGGCGCCTCGGGTATGGGGCGGTCGAGGCCGTAATTGGCCCGATGCTCGAAGCAGTCGAATATGCCCTGCGCCTGTTGAGCGGCGAGAAGCTCGGGCAGCGGGGTGTCGGCGACATTGCCGAGTACGACGGGGCTGTATCCGCAGGGCGATCCCCGGAACCAGAGGCTGCCGACGATGTCCCGGGGCAGCGCCATCTGGTGGCACGGCACGACGGTGCCGTCCACCTTGACGAACAGCGTGGTATGGAGCGGGTTGGCTTCGCAGACAAGTATTTCGCCGCCAAGATTGGGGGGCTCGGCGCGGAAGAAGATCTCGGCGGCGGCCGCCTGGCGCGCGGCGGCGGCGACGTGGCCGGCGTCCTCCGGGCGGGGGTTGAGGAATACAGTATCGTTTTCCAGCGCGAGGGCGGGGATGCAGTCGAGGTGGTTGGCGGTGAATTGTCCGGCGCCCAGGGAGGATGCCAGGCGTACGGCTTCGGGCAGTTCCGCGATGTTGCCGCGGGTCATGGTGTAGGATACGCCGATAACGGGCCGGCTGAGGCTTTTGGCCGCCTTACGGGCGGCCAGGGCGGCGATGCTGCCGGTCAGGGCGGCGAAATCGGCTCCGGCGCGGTGATGTTCGTGGGTGGCGGCCGTCGCCCCGGTGAAGGTGAAGCAGACGAGGTCGACGTCGAGTTCGCAGGCCAGTTCGGTTTCGCGCGGTCCGAAGAGCAGGGCGTTTGTGATGAAGCCGACCTGGCGGCCGGCTTTTTTGGCCAGCGCGACCATGTCCCAGAAGCGGGGGTTGGTGAGCGGTTCGCCCCACCCCTGGAGGAAGACCATCTCGAAGGCGGCGAAGTGGGGGGGCGAGCCGGCGCTCGTAAAGTTCCCAGGGCATGACGGCGCTCCGCCAGCCGGTGGCCATGACCGTGCGCGGACAATAGCAGCACGACAGTTGGCAGGCGGTCGAGACTTCGACCTGCAGGCAGGTGATGCGCAATTTTGGCTGCGCGGCTTTTCCGAACCATTTGCGGACAGATTTCAGCATGTTGGTCTCCTTATGCCGTCAGGGATTGGCGAACCGTGTGGGCGCCGGCGTGGAAGAGGCTGCCGGCTGTGGGAGCGATGGGGCTTTACATCGGCGGGAAAACAGGTAGAATATAGGTGGTGAGTTTTGCCGCCGGGAGAGGTTTTGTATGGACGATATCGATCTTAAGATAGTGGATATGCTGCAGCGGAATGCCCGCATCCCCAACGCCGAGATCGCCAGGAGGGTGAACATGGCGCCGTCGGCGGTCCTGGAGAGGATCAAGAAGCTGGAGGAACGCCGGGTGATCCGGGAATACGGCACAAGGCTCGACCCGGCCGCCGTCGGGCTTGGCCTGCTGGCGTTCGTGGCGGTGAAGGCGGACTTTTGCGAGGGCAGCGATACCGGCAGGCTGCTGGCCGCCATCCCGGGGGTGCTGGAGGTGCACAATGTGGCCGGCGACGACTGTTATCTTGTCAAGGTGCGGACGCGGGACACTGAGGAGCTGGGAAGGCTGTTGAGCGAGCAGTTCCGCAATGTTCCGGCGATCCGTTCGACGAAAACGACGATCGTGCTGGCGATGGTGAAGGAGACGAACAGGCTGCCGCTGCCGGAATGAGGTGTCAGATATTATTTCCGCAGCAGGTTTCAAGGGACCTGTTGCTATTTATTTGTAATTATCGCGTGATAACAGAATTTTATTCTTTACCGAGACGATGAAAGAGAATATAATGCTTGTAATAGAGGGAAACGGGGATGACAATGGGGAGATCGGTTTTTGACAGGAAGGCGGCCATGCTTGCGGCCGCTTTATTATCGGTATATATCTGCTGGGGCGGTACGTATCTGGCGATCAGGTTCGCGGTAGAGACCATGCCGCCTTTCCTGATGGCGGGGCTGCGGTTCGTGCTTGCGGGGACGTTCATGTACGCGTTGTCCCGCTGGCGGGGCGCGCCCGCGCCGCCTGGCGGAGCCTGGCTGCGGGCCGCCGGCGTGGGGATGCTGCTGCTGGCCGGGGGTAACGGGGGCGTGGTGTGGGCCGCGAAGATGGTGCCGTCGAGCTTGACGGCTCTGCTGGTGGCGACTTCGCCGCTGTGGATGGTGACGCTCAATTGGCTGTGGCTGAAGGATACCCGGCCGGGGCTGACGACGTGGGCCGGCGTGGTGCTGGGCCTGGCGGGCATCGGCATGTTGGCCGGCGGTGAAAGTGTCTTTATGGGTGAGAGCCCGGTAAGTCCGTTCTGGGCTTTGGTGCTGACAGGGGCGGCGTTCCTGTGGGGACTGGGTTCGATCGCGTCTCGCAAGGCGGGCCTGCCCGGGTCGGCGGTGATGTCGACGGGGATGCAGATGTTGGGCGGCGGCGCGGCGCTGCTGCTGATGGGCGCGGCCGCGGGCGAATGGGGCCAGCTGACGGTGGCGTCGGTGTCGCTGAAGTCGTTCCTGGGGTTCGCTTATCTGGTGGTGTTCGGGTCGCTGGTCGGTTTCAGCGCGTATGTGTGGCTGCTGCAGAACGCTTCGCCGGTGCTGGCGTCGACGTATGCGTACGTGAACCCGGTGGTGGCGATGCTGCTGGGCGTGGTGCTGGGCGGCGAGGTTTTAGGCGGGCGGACGATTTTGTCGGCGGCGGTGATCGTGTTTTCGGTCATTCTCCTGACCGCGAGCCAGGTGCGGAGGACTTCGGCCAGGGAGGCCGCGTTGTCGGGCAAGAAGGCTTGCCCCAGCCGGGGGTAGTAAAGATTATTGTTCAGGGTATATTTAAAGGCTGCCGGGAGGCAGCCTTTTTTGGATATGCTGTGTTCTACGCGCTTTCCCGTTCGGGGAGGAGTTCGCTGGCGAGGGTGCCGGCGAGGATGAGGACGCAGCCTAGGATTTGCTGCCCGGAGAGGGTTTCGCCGAGGAGCCAGATGCCGGCGAGGGCGGCGAAGACGGGCTCGAGGGCGAAGATGATGGCGGTGCGGCTGGGGGTGGTGAATTGCTGGGCGGTGGTCTGGACGAGGAAGGCGAGGGCTGTGGCGGGGATGGCTGTGATGGCGAGGGCGAGCCATACGTCGCTTGTCAGCCGGGCGGGCAGTGTTTCGGCGCTCGCCGCGACTATGCCGCTCAGGAGGGCGGTGGCGCCGATCTGGAGGGTGGCGAGGATTTTGGCGTCGAAGCGGGGGGCGAAGCGGCCGATAGCAAGGATGTGGAGGGCGAAGGCGACTGCGCAGAAGAAGACGAGGGTGTCGCCGTTGCCGACGGTGAGGCCTTTGTCGAGGGTGAGCAGGGCGAGGCCGGCTACGGCGAGGCCTGCGCCGGCTATGACCGCCAGGCCAGGCAACCGGCGGCCGGCGACGGCGGCGAAGCAGGGCACGAGCGCGACGGAGAGGCCGGTGATGAAGCCGGCGTTGGCGGCGGAGGTATATTTGAGGCCGGCGGTCTGGAAGGCATAGCCGGCAAAGAGGAAGAGGCCGATGATGAGCGAGGCCCTGACCGCCGGCCAGCCGGCGGCGGCAAGCCGACGGCGGAAGAGGAGGGCGAGGAAAAGAAACGCGATGGCGAAGCGGATGGCGAGGAAGGTGAAGACGCCGATGGCGGCGAGGGCGTTTTTTACGGCGACGAAGGTGACGCCCCAGACGAAGACGACGGCGATGAGGGAGAGGTCGGCAAAAAGGCGCCGCCAGGGTTTGCTGTCGGGGAGCGGTGTGTTGTCCAAGGCGATCCCTCCCGGGGGATTTTACCAAACGCATTCATTATACCTTATTTTTGCCGGGCCGGGAATGTTTGCCGGCAATCGCGTCCCGGTCTTGCCTATTTGTGCCAGGGGAGTTATAATTAATTGAGCATATGCCCAAATGAGGAGGTGCCGGAGTGGCGAGGCGAAAATGCTGCGGGATCGTGGACGAGGAACCTTACTGCCGGCGCTTTTTGCCTGAGGGCAGGGCTACAGCGGGTGTTACGAGGGTTTCCATGGAGGAGTTCGAGGCTCTTCGCCTGAAGGATCTGACGGGCCTCGATCAGAGCGGCTGCGCCGCCGCGATGGGCCTTTCCCGGCCGACCTTCCAGCGGATACTGCGTTCCGCCAGGTTAAAGGTGGCGACTGCGCTGGTCGCCGGACAGCAGATTTTATTTGAAGGAGGAAGCTATACTATGAAGAACAGGATTTTCGAGTGCGTCGACTGCGGACAGCGTTGGGAGGAGCCGCCGTGCACGGCGGGCGGCCGGCACGGGTACGAGATAGCGTGTCCCAAATGCGGCGGGCTGAAGAAGATGAAAGTGGCTGAAGATGGCTCGAGCACGGTGTGCGGCGGCGGGCATCACGGCCACGGACACGGCAAAGGCCATGGCTGCTGCGGAGGACATTAAGATGCTGGAATTCGAGCGCACGGTGACTGTGCCGGGCGGCGAAGCGGCGGTAAATGTTTTCGCCGATAAGGAAAAGGGCCATGTTGTTTATCTGTCGCACACCGGTACGATGGTTGTGGTGGAGGATGGCAAGGCCAGGGACGGCCGGACGAGGGCCGCGGGATTCACGATGGCCGGCAGCAGCTGCAGCAGCTGCGACGGTTGTTAGGGGGGGAGGGTATGAGGATAACGGTTGTCGTCGACAACTGTATCATGCCCAAGTCGAAGAAGCCTTTCCGGGCGGAGCACGGCCTGTCGCTGCTCGTTGAAACGGAGGGCGCCCGCTTTCTCTTTGACACCGCTCAGAGCGAGGTCGCGGCTTATAATCTAGCTCTGCTGGGCGTCCGCCCGGCCGAGCTGGACGCGATCATCCTCAGCCACGGCCACTATGACCATACGGGCGGATTGGCGGCGGTGCTTGTCCAGGCCGGGAAGAGGCTACCGGTGTACTGCCACCCCGACGCTTTCGCCAGCCGTTATTCGGTGGCCGGAGGGGCTACCCGCTTCGCCGGCATGCCGCATGCCAGGGAACAGCTGATTTCCCTCGGGGCGGATTTCCGCCCGGTGGCGGAGCCGACGGAACTGGCACCGGGGCTGACGATCAGCGGTTCGATCCCCAGGGTGACGGGGTATGAGACCGGAGACCCGTTCCTCAAGGCCGCCGGAGCGGACGGCTGCTGCTGCGACGATCACGATGTAGTGCCGGACGATATGGCTATCTTCTTCGCCGGCGATAAGGGGTTGACGGTGATTAGCGGCTGCGCCCACGCGGGGATCGTAAACGTCATCAGGCACGGTCTGGCGGTGACGGGCTGCGACCGGCTCCACGCCATCGTCGGCGGCACTCACCTCGGTCCGGTGGAGAAGGGTCAGCAGGAAGCGACGCTGGCAGAACTGGAACGGCTTGAGCCTTCCCTGGTTGCCGCGAATCACTGTACGGGCTTTTATATGCTGGCAAGGCTGTACGGGATATTCGGCGCGAAGTTCGTGCCGGCTTTCGTAGGCACGGTGATCGACGTTTAGGAACATAGATAAGAAAACGGCAAAAGCACGCATTGTTTAATGCGTGCTTTTGTAATGTTTTACCAAAAAACCTTTTTATACAAAAAATGGAAAAATAAAGGACCGGAGTCCTGGATAATTGGGACTGTGGCTGGTAACCAATTATTGGTGAAAATGTTATTGTAATGACAGAAGGATTTTACCTGAGTACGCAGAAGTAGAACGTATGTTCGATTTATGCGGAGGTAGGGGGAAATGAAATATCGACTATGCGCGTTTTCCCCGGGGGTTAAATGGATCCGCGACCGTGAGGGGGTTTATTGGGTCAACCGCGAGTATCTCGAGGAGTTTCTGCATTTATATTGTTTGGACGAAAAGTAGTCGGGGGGAGGCTACTTTTTGTTTCTGGAGAGGATGGCGATAATCTGTTCGAGGTCTTCGGGGGGCAGACCGCTTTCTTTGATCTTTTTGCCGAGGGCGATCCAGGGGAGATTGTCGCCGGACATGATGAATTTGAGGATGTCTTCCGGGGTGTCGGGGGGGAGGATTTCAGCCGGCAGGACGACGTCGTCGAGGAAGAAAAAGTTTTTGTCCTTGATTTTCAACCCTTGGCAAAGCTTGGCGACGGTGGATTCGCGAGGGTATTTTATGATGCCGTTCTCCAGTTCGGAGATGGTGGACTGCTTGACGCCGGTAACTTTTTCCGTGTGGGTCATCGACCAGTTCAACGCTTCCCTGACCGCCCGCAGGCGTTCGCCGTGAAATTCCATGCTATGGCCTCCATTAGTCGAATGCGGTGGGTATATTTGTTGCTATACTTCGGCTTGTTCGATAGTTAACCTTTTCGAAAAAGTCGATAATTATCTAATTAATAATATAATATATCGTAAAAAGCTATTGACTTTGTTCGAAAAAGTCGATAATATTTAAGACGAAAGGGATATTTTTCCTGTTGGTCCGATGGGGTGATGTCGGGATGACGCGACGAATGGAGGTGCCGTGTGGCGAGGATAAGTCTGTCGCTGTATGAAGAGGATGGATTGCCTGTGGAGGTCAAGGGGGAAAGGTTCGCGTTCGGTGAGGTCGTTTATTTTACGCTGGGAGGATTCGGCACGCCGGATATGGTGTGTCTCCATCTCAGTCCGGCTCAGCTGGCCGCGATTGAGGCGGCTGTCGCGGCTTACCGGGAGAAGGCGTGTGGTCCAGGGGAAGCGGGGCGGCGGGAGTGAGGCTGGGCGACCGGCGGCTGGAGCCGCCTCGCGAGCCGCGTGAGGCGGGCGTTTGCTGCGGCTGCGGGGAGGCGGTTCTGGCTGACGAAGAATGGCTGGTGTTCGAGAGCGGCAAGATGATTCACGCTCACCCGGATTGTAAGGTGCGGTTGGTCGACCGGATGCTGGGACTGTGTTGAGAAGCGACAGGAGGGTATGCGGTGCGGAGGTTTAAGTGTTCCGGCTGCGGCCGGGTGTGGTTCAGCGCGGCTTTGACGGACGAGCCTTGCGAGGCCTGCGGCGGCCGGCTGCGGGAGATGACGGGGGCTGCCGGGGAGCGGGACGGGGAATGAGCGGCGGGCGGCATTTTCGCGCGGCCTTGCCGCCTGAGCGCTGGGAGGCGGCGAGTTTGTTTTTGCGCAGTCTGGCCGCGCGGCGCGGGTGCGGGCGGGTGAGGGTGAACGATTTTATCCGCGAGTATCGGAGCGGGCGGCTGGGTAATGGACAGGGGGGAGGCGGGGAGGTTGATCGCTGACGGCGGGGCGGAGGAGCTGCTGGTGGCCCTTTTCAAGCAGGCGCGGGACGATCTGGAGGTTATATATGGGCAGGTGATGCTGTTTCGGAAGGCTTGTGTGCGCGGCTGCCTTGCTCAGCACGTGGCGATGCACGGCTTGCCGCTGACGACTGAGGATGAAAGGTCGGCGCTGTGGTGGTACGAGGACTGGCGCGGTCTGCCCGCGGACCTGGCGGCGATGGTGGGGGTGATCGTCCAGTTCCGGAGATACTGACGCAGTTGCTGCCAACTGACGGGGAGGGGCGAGGATGGGCCGCTGGTACAGCGACGCCGCGTTGGAGGAATTGCTGGAGGGTTATCCGGTGATAAAGGCGCAGGCGGCGATCGAGGCCGAGGAGCTGAAGCATCTTTTCCCAAAATGCACGACAGGCTGCGATGGAAAGCCCCGCGGCGGCGAGACGCCGGACGGGACTGGAGCGTATGCGGTGCGCAGGGAGGAGCGGTCGCGGAGTATTCGGCAGGCGAAGGCGGTCGAGATCGCCTGCGAGGCGTTGTCGGAGCAGGAGCGGGAGCTGGTGAGGCTGATGTATTTCGAACGGTGGGCCGGGTATCATATCAGGCTGCAGATGGGGGTCCGCCGCTCGCGCCTGTTCAGCATCCGCCGCAGCGCGCTCGATAAGCTGGCGGATATCCTGCTGTGAGGTGCGGTGTGCGGGGAGAAGCGGCCCCTTGACAAAAACCGCCGGCGGGTTATAGACTGATTTAAAGGCGTGCCCCTCGCCAGCGGTGAGGGGCAGCTTGCTTGATAGACGGCAGGCCGGACGGAGGGGAAGGCATGGATCGGTGGGCTTACTGGCTGATCGCCGCGGCGGCTGTGCTGTGGGGTATTATCGCGGTGTTCGTCAAGGGTTTGGCTGCGTACGGTTTTTCGCCCCTCCAGGTGGTGGCCGTTCGGGCGGCGATCAGCGCCGCCGGGCTTGTTGGTTACGCGGCGTTAATGGATCGGAAGGCGCTGTCTATAAGGCCGGCGGACGGAGTTTATTTCGTCGGTACAGGTATTGTCAGTGTTATTTTTTTCAATTGGTGTTATTTTACGGCTATCGAGACGACTTCGGTCGGGGTGGCGGCCGTACTCCTTTATACGGCGCCGGCGTTTGTCGCCGTTTTGTCGCGGGTGGTGTTCGGGGAGAGGATTACGGGACGGAAGGCGGCGGCGGTGGCGGTCACTTTCGTGGGCTGCGCGCTGGTGGTGGGGCTGTTGCCCGGTTTTTCGGGCGATATCCGGCCGTTGGGCCTTCTCGCCGGCCTGGGGGCCGGGGTGGGCTACGCGTTGTACAGTATTTTCGGCAAGCTGGCGCTGCGCAGGTATGGGGCGCTGACGGTGACGACTTATACGTTCGTTTTCGCGGCTGCGGCTATCCTGCCGTTCAGCGGCCTGTGGGAGCAGCGGACGCTGTTCGTCTCCTGGCAGGTTTTGGGGTACTGCGTGGGGCTGGGGCTGTTTTCGACGGTGCTGGCTTATCTGTTGTATACGGTTGGCCTGAAGTATGTAGAGCCGGGGCGGGCGGCGGTGACGGCGACGCTCGAGCCGCTGGTCGCGGCGGCGCTGGGGGCGCTCGTTTTCGGCGAGGCACTGTCGGGCTGGCAGCTGGCGGGTATGGCGCTGGTGATCGCGGCGGTGGCGGGGGTGCAGGAGCGGGCGGGATGAAGCCCGCCAGCCGGTGATATGATAAGATAGGATTCGGACGGAGGGGAAAGGCATGGACGAGGGGGAGCGCCGCGCGGGGGAGGAATCCGGGACGGCCGGTCAGCCGGAGCATTTGCCCGATATCAACCCCTGGCGGGACATTTTTTTCCGGCCCCGGGCGACGACCCGCTGGCTGCTGGCCCGCGAGACGGCTCAGTCGGCGCAGATGATGTGGTTGTCGTTTACGGCGCTGTTCATCGTGATGCTGTTTCTGGCGGTGATTTTCAAGCCGGAGAGCCAGGGCGACGCGGTCACGAAGATGCAACTGGTGATTTTCACGCCGGTGATTTTTGCGCTGTCGTGGGTTTATTACATCGTGGAGAGTTATCTGTTGTACGCGCTGAGCAGGCTGATGGGCGGCCGGTGCGAGGTGTGGGAGATGAGAGTGGTGAATGCTTTCACGACGGCGATTCCGGGCGCGTTCCTGGGGTTCGTGCAGTTGGCGGTGTTTCTGCTCTTCGACCGCAAGGGACTGGTGACTACACTGGTGGATAACGTCATCCTGGTGTGGTCGGCGTACATAACTTTGGGCGCCATCGCCGCGGCGGCGGGGATTCCCGCCTGGCGGGCGCTGGTGGTGTATGTGGCGTCGGCGGGACTGTGGCTGGCGGGCTTTTGGATAGCTTCCCTGCTGTTGCCAGGGGTGGCCGGGCTGCTGCCGAAATAGTTTCCCGGGTATATAGGCAATGTAAAGGGACTGCGGCCAGCGGGCTGCAGTCCCTTTTCAGGTTGGCGATCAGAGGGTGCGGACGATTTTGGCGGGCGGGGTGTCGCCGCTCTGGCCGTAGTAGATGATGTTGAGAAAACGCGCCGATTTGTCGGTCAGGTTGCGGTAGAAGTGGGGCTTGTCGGCGTGGGTGTGGATGGCGTCGCCGGTTTCGAGCCGGTAGGCGTCGCCGCCGATGGTGATTTCGATCGCGCCTTCGATGAGGAAGATGTATTCTTCGGAGTGGGTGGCGTGGGGGTCGGAGGCGTGGGAGGCGCTGGGGTCGAGGGTTACGAGGCATATCTCGAAGTGATGGTCCTGCTCGAAGGGGAAGAGGGGGAAGATTTTTAGGCCGGCGGCGTCGTCGATGACGGGAGGAATGTCGGCGGAGCGGACGACTTCGACGGGGTTGCGTTTTTCGGTGATTAGTTCGCTGAAGGCGATCTTGAGGCCGAGGGCGACTTTCCACAATGTAGCTACGGTGGGGTTGGATTCGCCGCGTTCGATCTGACTGACCATGGCCTTGCTGACTCCGGAAAGTTCGGCGACTTTGTCGAGGCTGAGACCGCGTTGTTTGCGGATTTCGGCCAGGTTGGCGCCGATGACGGCAGACAGGTCTTCCATTGGGTTTTCCTCCGGACGGTGTATGTTATATTGTACGTATGTCTACGATAACATATTTGGGAAGTATTTACAAGCGGGGCCCGGATGGCGAAATATGGATGGGGCGCGCCGTTGTTTTTGCGCTGTGATAAGGAAGATATTGACAGGGAGAAATGGCGGCGATATCATTACAGTTAATAGCGGCGGATGACGAAGTTGTGATGCCTCGACCGTCAGAGGCGGGTTGCGCCGGGCGTCCCGCTAAGAGTTTGACAGGTAGTATTAATTAGGAGTGATATGTATGGAAAAGAAGAAGTTGGGCAACAGGCCGTTTTTGTATCCCTATCCGGTGGTGCTGGTGGGGACGGAGGTGGAGGGGAAGGCGAATTTCCTGGCGATCGCATTCTGCGGGATCGTCAATATGAACCCCGGGATGCTGGCGATCGGCATCAGCCGTGGCCACCACAGCACGAAGGGACTGCTGGCCAACAAGGCTTTCAGCGTGAATATCCCGTCGGAGGGGATGCTGGCGGCGACCGATTACGCGGGGATGGTGTCGGGGAGCAAGGTGGATAAGAGCGGGCTGTTCGAGGTGTTCTACGGCGAGGTGGCCGGGGCGCCGATGATAAAGGAGTGCCCGTTGAGCATGGAGTGCAAGGTGCGCGAGGTACTCGACATGGGCGGCAACGATTATGTCGTGATCGCCGAGATCGTGGAGACGCATGCCGGGGAGGAGTATCTGACGGACGGGATGCCGGATGTGACGAAGATGAAGCCGGTGGTGTTCTCGATGTTCGACAACCGCTACTGGGGCCTCGGCCAAATGCTCGGCAACGGCTGGAGCCTGGGCAAGGATTATAAGAAGTAGGCATAGGAAACGAGAAAAGCCGCCCGCAAGGGCGGCTTTTGTGTTGGAGCGTACCAAATGGATTGCGAATGGCCGTTCAGAAGTGCCCAGATGCTAGGCGGGCCGAGGAAGCGCCGCGCCGCGTACTTCGCGCGTACGCTAGCAAGCTCCCGCAGGCCCAACAACGCAGATGGGCGCTTATCAACGGCCTCATTGTTTTGGCTCCTAATACTCGAAGAACATGCGCTGGATTGTGGCGGGGTCACTCGTTTTCGTCAGCGCGAGCATGAGGAGGACGCGGGCTTTCTGTGGATTGAGGGTGTCGGCGGCGATGAAGCCGCAGTCGTCGTCGCTGACGGCGCTGTTGCGGGTGACGATGCCGCTGGAGACGCGGGTGCTGCGGACGACGACGATGCCGCGGCGGGCGAGGGCGACGAGGTTTTGGCGGGTGGCGGCCGACATGCCGCCGTTGCCGACGCCGGCGACGACGATTCCTCTGGCGCCGGCGGCCACCGCGGCGTCGGCCAGGCAGCAGTCGTTGCCGACATAGGTGTAGATGATTTCGACCTTGGGCAGGGCGGAGAGGCCGGTGAGGTCGAATTCGGCGTCGAAGGTGTGTTTGCGGGCCGGCCGGCGGTAGAAGTAGGGTCTGCCGGCCTGGATATAGCCGAGGTAGCCGAGCTCGGGGGCTTTGAAGGCGTCCTGGAGGGCGGTGTTTGTTTTGGTGACGTCGCGGCTGCAGTTGATGGTGTCGTTGAGGGCGACGAGGACGCCGCTGCCGGCGGCTGCGTCGTCGGCGGCGAGGGCTACGGCGTCGTAGAGGTTCATGGGGCCGTCGGTGCTGATGACGTTGGCGGGCCGGAGCGCGCCGACCATGACGACGGGCTTGGCGCTTTTGACGGTCAGGTTGAGGAAGTAGGCGGTTTCTTCCATGGTGTCGGTGCCGTGGGTGACGACGATGCCGTCGACGGCGGGCGAGGCGAGGAGGGTGTTTATGCGTTCGGCCAGGGCGAGCCAGACGGCGTGCGTCATGTCGGCGCTGTCGACCTGGGCGAGCTGTTCACCGCTGACGGCGGCTATGTCATGAAGGGCGGGGACTTCGGCGATGAGGGCGTCGATGGGGAGGAGGGCTGATGTGTAGGAGGCCGTTTCGGTGCTGGAGGCCGCCTTGCCGGCGATCGTGCCGCCGGTGGCGAGGATGACGATGTTCTTTTTCACGCAGGCACCTCCGAAAAGGAGTGTTGGTAGGATTATTATAGCATATTAGTCTACATGGCATCAGGAGGCTTCTAATTCTATAAAAAGAGAAAAGGCCGTTCAGAAGTGCCCAGATGCAAGGCGGACCGAGCATGCGAGCGGAGGCGTACTCGGACGTACGCCGAGCGAGCACGCGCAGGGCCAACGCCGCAGATGGGCGCTTATCAACGGCCGAAACCGTTAGGAGGGGGTGCAGGGACGCGGCACACACCCGGGCGGCACCGTCGGCAGGCAGGTTTCTGAGGGCAGGCAGGCGGTGGGATAGAAGAGGGTGCCCGGCCCGCAGACGCCGCCGGTCAGAAGTTGGCAGGCGAAGTCGGCACAGGGCGGGCAGCCGGGGCACAGCGGCCGGCAGGTGACGAAGGGAAAGCCCATGGGGAGGAACTGGGTGGGCTTTCTGCCGGTGTCATCCCAGTCGGTGAAGGTAGGGCGCCGTTTGCTACGGCGGCGTTTGGCCATAGGGATCGCCTCCTGTAAAAGTATTGTTGTTAACATAGTATGGCGAATATTGCCGGTAGGTTCCTGAGTATGTGGGAAGAAGGCCGAGATTGCCGGCGCCGGGCTTAGAGGGTTTGGGCCGGAAGGCGCCGAAAAAGACAATATTACGGACAAGGAGATGGTACAAGATGATTCGCGCCGCGATTTTGGAGAAGCCGCTTTCCCCGCTGGTTATCCGGGAGTTCCCGGAGCCTGAGCTGGAACAGGGGGCTGCGTGGCTGGAGACGATTTACAGCGAGGTGTGCGGTACCGACGTCCACCTGTATCACGGACGGCTGGCGGGGGTGCCGTATCCGATAATTCCCGGGCATATCAATGTGGGCCGGATGGGCGCGATGAACGGCGAGGTCCGCGATGTGGACGGCAATATGCTGCGGGAAGGGGATGTCGTGACGTTCCTCGATGTGCACGAGACGTGCCATGACTGCTGGTATTGTCTGGTGGCGAAGACGTCAACGCGCTGCCCGAAGCGTAAGGTTTACGGCATCACTTACGGCCTGGGCGACGGCTTCCTGGGCGGCTGGAGCAATAAGATTTACCTGAAGCCGGGGGTCAAGATCGTAAAGCTGCCGGCAGGGCTCGATCCCGCGGTATTCATCGGCGGCGGCTGCGGTTTGCCGACGGCTTTCCACGCGGTGGAACAGGCGGGTATCAAGCTGGGTGACACGGTGGTCGTCCAGGGCAGCGGCCCGGTGGGGCTGAACGCCGCTATTCTGTCCCAACTGGTGGGGGCGATCAAGGTTATCGTGGTGGGCGGCCCGGCGCTGCGGCTAGAATTGGCGCGCGAGTTCGGGGTCGACGCGGTGATCAATATCGAGGAGACGAAGGCCGAGGACCGCGTGAAGGCTGTGAAGGAGATGACCGGCGGCCGGGGCGCGGATGTGGTGATCGAGGCGACGGGAGCGCCGGGGGCTGTTGCCGAGGGTATGGCGATGGCTCGCGACGCGGGGTCGTACGTGGTGGCCGGGCAATACACCGACAACGGCGACGTGACGGTGAACCCGCATTGGCTGCTGAATAAGAAGCACCTTACGGTTAAGGGTATCTGGGGGATCGACCTCAGCCATTTTTACCGCTCGGTCCTGGTGATGGGTAAATATCGTGGCCGGTTTGCCTGGGAGAAGATGGTTTCCCGCCATTACGGCCTGGAAGAGGCGAACAAGGCGATCGACGATGTCGAGCATTGCCGAGTGATGAAGGCGGTTATCAAGCCTTAGGAGTAAGGAGGGCCGGTCGATGGCGGGCAAGGAGTTTGTCATCAGGACTATGGAGCGGGGCGAAATCGACCTGGCGGTGGAGTGGGCGGCCCGCGAGGGCTGGAATCCCGGGCTGCACGACGCGGAGTGCTTTTATGCCGCCGACAGGGAGGGGTTTCTGCTTGGCTGTCCGGACGGCGAACCGGTGGGCTGTATTTCAGCGGTGAAGTATGGACAAGGTTACGGTTTTCTCGGTTTTTACATTATGGTGCCGGAGTGCCGTGGCCGCGGGCTGGGTATCCAGCTGTGGCAGGCGGCGATGGACAGGCTGGCGGGCCGCAACGTCGGCCTGGACGGGGTGCTGGCGCAACAGGAGAATTACCGGAAGTCTGGTTTTCGCCTGGCGTATCAGAACGCCCGTTACGAGGGGGTTGGCCTGGCCGGCGGCCGGGTGAGCGACCGGGTGGTGCCGCTGGCGGAGATGGGTTTCGCTCCGGTGACCGATTATGACGACGAGGTGTTCGGCGCCGACCGTGCAGCCTTTCTGCGGACCTGGGTTACCCAACCGGGAGGCGTGGCGCTCGGATACAGTCGCGGGGACCAATTGGCCGGCTATGGTGTGCTGCGCCCGTGCCGGCAGGGATATAAGATCGGGCCGCTGTTCGCGGACGACGACGCTGTGGCGGATGAACTATTTACCGCCCTGGCGGCGCGCACCGGAGGCGAGCCGGTGTATCTGGACGTGCCGGAGGTCAACGCGGCGGCGGTTGACCTGGTGCGCCGCTACCGGATGAGAAAGGTGTTCGCTACGGCGCGGATGTACTCGCAGCATGTGCCGGCCGGGCCGCCTGACAAGGTTTTCGGAGTGACGACTTTCGAACTCGGCTGAGATTGCCTGTAAATAAACAACCTGACCTATTAAAGGTCAGGTTGTTTATTTACGGCGGTGTTTCTCCATGAGAATGTTGAACAGGGTGGTCTTTTCGGCGAGTTTGCGGCTGAGGCGGCTGCGCTCTTCGCCGGGGGCGCAGTCGGCGAGCGCCTGCTCAAGGGCGGTGATCTCCTTTTTGAGGTCGAGTTCCACCGGAAGTTGGCCGGCATTGCGGAGGACTTTATAGGCGGCCCGGCGGTCGGCGGGAACGAGGGCAAGATTGTCGGGCGGAAGGGGTTTGCCTTTGCCGGGGAGGTTGTCGAATTCGCCGTTCTCGAGCGCTTCGACGATGCGCCGTTCGGCGAGGATGTGGAGGATGTCGTCGCTCATTTTTCACCGCCCCGGTTAGTCGTGGTTGCGCCTCTATCATACCCCAATGCGGCGGTACTGAAAATACCCGGAAGGGACAGGCAAAACATGGATTGACTGTAGCGCAATCATTTGTTACCATTTAACTAGATTACTATTTATATAGTAATCTAGTTAAATGGGTTTTGTAACCCGGAAGAAGGTGCGGGGGAGTGGGAAAAGAGCATATCACCGTCCGTGCGGCAAGAAAGAGCGATATCTCCGGAATGTGGCGGCTGATGCACTGCGAGGGGCGTGATCAGGACGAAGGGGCGATTGCCGCGTCACTGGGGAATTTTTATGTGCTTACGCGCGGCCGGGAGCTTCTGGGGGTCTACCGTGCGGGGGCCGGTGATGATACGGCGGGCTGGGCGGCCGTGCATCCCTTATTTGGCCAGGAGTTGGTGGAGGATATTATGGCCAGGACGGTGAATGGTTTATTGATTGGAAGTGTGCCTAGTCACTGCGGGGTGAAAGAATGGAGTTTCAGCTTAACAAGAAGACGGAGTTTCCCATCTATCAGCAGTTGAAGGAGCAGATCAGGTATTTTTTGCTGAACGGCGATCTGCAGCCTGGCACGAAATTGCCGCCGCCCAAGGATCTGGCGGGTTATCTGCGGATCAACAAGAATACCGTCATCGTCGCTTATAAAGAATTGGAAAAAGAAGGCGTTATCGTGACGAAGCACGGGCAGGGCACGTATGTGTCGGAGAATCTGCCGCCCGATCCCGGGTTCAAGCGGAAGCAGGCTTTGATCGAGCTGGCCCGCGAGGCGCTGGAGCGGGCGCGCGAGCTGGGTTTCGGCGCCGAGGAGTTGTTTACGGTCGTTTTCAGCCAGACGGTGCTCGGGCTCGGCCCGAAAGGGACGCGAGTGCTGTTTGTGGAGTGCAATCCGCCGGACGTGGATTTCTATGTCGCGTCGCTGGAGAAGGAGATCAGGGTGCCGGTAGAGGGCTGTTTGCTGGCCGACCTGGCCGACAGGATGGACGATAGGGCGGCGCCGGATGTCGACGTGGTCGTGACGACGTTTTTCCACGTGGAGGATGTGAAGGCGATCTGTGAGCCGATGGATAAGAAGGTGATCGCCATTATGCCGGCGCCGGAGATGTCGGCGCTGCTTCAGGTGGGTCAGCTGCCGCCGGGGACGAAGGTGGGGTTTATCTGCGGGACGGCGGGGAGTACGGAGGCGATGTCCGGCTCGCTGGGCGCAGCCGGAATAAGACATATAGATTATGATTGCATCCCTTATTCCGATAGCGAGGCGGTGGCTAAGATGCTGGCTGAGGTTAAAGTGGTCGCCGGCTGCCGGTCGGTGGTGGAAGAGGTGCGCAAGATCGCTCCGCCGGGCGTGAGGGTGATGGAGTTCGGCAATGTTCTGGAAAAGGGCGGCGTCGAACTGCTGCGCAAGTTCCTGCTGGAGCGGGACTGACGGGCAGCGGCGGCGGAACGGCGAACGCGTAAGGGAGGAGAGCTTGATGGTTATAACGGAGGTTCCATTCTGCACGGTCGACTGGAGCACGGTGGCGGCGACCGAGCACCCCGGGGCGACAGGGAAAGCTTTGTGGCGCACTTTTGAGATGGGCAATATCCGCGTGCGGATGGTGGAGTATTCGCCCGGGTATCTGGCCGATCACTGGTGCAACCGCGGTCATGTGCTGCTGGTGCTCGAAGGGGAGTTGGTCACCGAGCTGGACGACGGCCGGAAGTTCACGCTGCCGGCCGGGACTAGCTATCAGGTGGCGGACGGGGCCAACCCGCACCGGTCGTCGACGGCGACAGGGGCGAAGTTGTTTATCGTCGATTGAGAGAAACGGAAAACCGGCACTCGTGTGTGCCGGTTTCGCTGTTTGTGGGCAGGCTGTTTATTGGGCGAGGGCTATTTTGAGGTTGGCGAGGTTGTTGCGCATGATGCCGAGGTAGTTTTTGCCCTGCTGCACTTCTTCGGGGGTGAGGTTTTCGACGGGGTTTAGGACGAGGAGGCTGGCGCCGGTTTCGCGGGCGATGGTTTCGGCCAGCCTGGGGCTTACGATCGTTTCGAAGAAGATGTATTTGACCTGGTGCTCGCGGCAGAATTTGACGACCGAGGCCATTTTTTCCGGGGTGGGTTCGCTGTCGGGGGAGAGGCCCATTATCGGCAGCTGTTTGAGGCGGTAGCGCGCGGCGAGGTAGCCGAAGGCGGCGTGGCTGGTGACGATTTCGCGGCGAGGCAGGCCGGCGAGTGCGGTTTGGTATTCTTGGTCGAGTTTGATAAGCTCTTGTATGTAGTTCGCCGCGTTCCGGCTGTAGTAGTCGGCGTTGGGAGGGTCGGCTTCGGCGAGGGCGGCGGCGATTGTTTCGACTTCTTTCCGAGCGAGGAGAGGGTCGAGCCACATATGGGCGTCGGTGTGGTGGCTGTGGGGGTTGGCGATTTTGTCGCCGCTGCCGTGGTGATGGTCGTGGCTGTCGGGTTTAAGCGCCGGGATTCCCTGGCTGACGGCGATTGCCTTGGTGGCGCCGAGGGTTTCGGCAGTGAGGAGTTTGTCGATGGCTTCGAAGCCGGCACCATGGTAGAGGAAGAGGCGCGCTGCCCGGATGGCGACGATTTCTTTGGCGGTGGGTTCCCAATCGTGGGGCTCGGCGCCAGGCGGAACAAGTTGGGTGAGTTCGATTTTGTCGCCGCCCACCTGGCGGGCGAATTCGTAGACGGGGTAGACGGAGGCGACAATTTTGAGTTTGGCGGGCGGTGCCGTTTGGGCAGGGGTGCCGGTTTTGGCGCCGCAGCCGAGGGTGAGCGCGAGCATGAGGGTGAGGGCGACGATAAGGCACTGTTTTTGAATCCGGTTCATGGGAAGCCTCCTGTTTCTCAGCCCGCTGGACGGCAGGCGCGGCAGTAACCGTAGAATTCGAGGGAATGGGAGACGACTGTGAAGCCGCGTTCTTCCGCCTGGGCGATTTTTTGGGGGATGACTGGGCAGTAGTCGATGCACTCGGCATGACCGCAGGATAGGCAGATGAGGTGGTGATGATGGTTGCCGTCGACGATTTCGAAGACGCTGCCGCTGCGGCCAGGCAGGTTGACCTGGTTGACGATGCCGAGGCGGATGAGGAGGGTGAGGTTGCGGTATACGGTGTCGAGGCTGACGTCGGGGGCCCTGTTTTTGACGTGGCGGTGGATTTCCTGCGCGGTGGGGAAGGGGGAGCAAGCCTGCAGGGCCTCTATGACGGCGCGGCGCTGAGGGGTTAGTTTGAAGCCTTTATTACGCAGGAGGCGCAAAAAGTCGTTCATGATAATTCTCCTAAATAGTAATATTACTATTTACTATTTTATTGTTTTTATTCATGGCTGGCAAGGTTTTTTCGGCAGTGTTTTTATCAGGGGCGGCGGGCGGTCGATTTGGGCTGTCTCGGGTTACTGGAAGGAATACGCGGTGTTTGTGTAGTAATTATTGGTGTCGGAATACGACGAATTAACGCGAACGGACGGGAAAGCAGGGGATGGTATGAGCCGGGTGCCTGAGGGGCTGAGTTGGCTGTTGATTTTCCCGTATGCTTATCTGGCTTTTTTTCTGGGGAAGTTGATCGGCGATAGCGCTCTTACGCCGCAGATTGCCGCTGGGTTGTTCTGGGCGTATCTGGCCGTTTACCCCGTGGCCGTGGTCGTGTTCAGCCTTGTTACGAGAAGGTTGAGGGCGCGGGGGCGAGGGAGGCTGGCGCTGGCGGTGAGCCTGGTGCCATATTGCGTTCTGGCGGCGGTTGGGGCATCGTTCGCTTCTTTTGTCGGCGTGCTTAGCCGGATCGGTTGATGTACTGAGCCGCGGGCGGCGATTTTTTTCGGGAGAGGTTCTGATGAGTTTTCTGGCCCGTAATGAGTATCTGCTCGGCGAGATAGACTATTACCATGGACAGGTCTGCGCCCGCTTGACGGACGACCGCTGGTCGGATAATTACCGACAGATATGGAAGTCGGTCTGCCTTCAGTTGTGCTGGTATGAATATGATGACGCCGCCGGGACGGGCGACCGGCTGGTGCTGTCGCTGCTACGCCGGACCGGCTACGGGCGGCAGTGGCTGCTGGACGGGCCGGTGCTTAACGGGCCGCTCGGCCTGTCGCGCACTGAGAGCATTGCCTGCCGGACGCTGTTCGGGTTCGATCTCGTCACCGACGGGTGGGGCGACTGGGAACCGCTGGCGCGGGGCGTGTCTGAGGTGGGGGAGACGCTGCTTGTTTTGCGGCTGCTTCCTTATCTGGAGTATCTTTTGGAGGTGGGGGCTGGCAACGGTTATTATTCATTTCTGGCCGCTCAGAACGGGGTGGCGGTGACGGCGCTGGAGCCTGCGCCGCTGGAGTACAAGCAGTTGCGCGCCGGGGCGGCCATGAACGGGTTTTCGAATATCGAGGCGCCGGTCTGTTCCACAGGCGAGTCGGCCGCTGGCTTGGCTTTGTATCTCGGCGACGGTCCGCTGGTGAAGCCGCTGCTGCTGGCGGATTACCGGGCCGCAGGTTCGCTGGTACGCCTTGCCGTGGCGGATTTTGGCCTGGCGCTGCTTAAGGGCACGGCCGATTGGCTGGCGTCTTATGATGCTCCGGTGTTGCTGATGACGGGCGGGAAGGATCCGGGCGGCGGGCCGCAGGGGCGTGTGCCGGCGGCGGTGAAGGAGCTGGCGAGGTATGATTACGGCTTGTACGCGGTCAGCCGCGAGCCTGTACACGGCGCACCGCTGCTGACGCCGCTGGGGGGCGCGGTGCACCGTTCGACGGTCAGTTTCCTGGCGTTGCCGCCGATGGCCCAGGATCTGGCCGGGCAATTGACGAAACCAGTCGATATGAGGGTGTTTACGCCGACCGCCAAGCTGGAGAACCTGTTTTATTTCGTGAAGAATTCGTTCGAGGCGCTTTAGGACTGTGACGCTCTTCCGCCGCTCTCGGTACGGGTGCAGCGGTGCAAAAAAAAGTTGGTTTTTTTCCTGTGGCGAGCAGGGGGAAAGTGCCTGCGCGGTGAATCGTTGTCTAGTAATGCTTTTCCATGTCGTAAAACACGAACAGGAGGTCAAATCGGGAATGAGAAACAGGTATGTTATTCTGGCTCTGGCGTTGGTTTTTGCGGCCGCGCTGGTGCTGGGAGGCTGCGGCGGCGGCGATAAGAAGCCGGCTGCACCGGCAGCCCCGGAGAAGATGAAGGTGGCTTTCGTGTACATCGGGCCGGTCGGCGACGCTGGCTGGACTTACGCTCACGAACAGGGCCGCAAGTATCTCATGGAGAAAATGCCGGATATCCAGTCGACGATTATCGAATCCGTGCCGGAAGGCGCCGACTCCGAGAGGGTTATCACCCAGCTCGCGGAGCAGGGACATAAGGTAATTTTCACCACCAGCTTCGGATATATGGACCCGACGATCAACGTCGCGAAGAAGTATCCCAATGTGGTGTTCATGCATTGTTCGGGCTTTAAGACCGCGGCGAATGTCGGCACTTACTTCGGCCGCATCGAGGAAGCCCGCTACCTGACCGGTATCGCGGCCGGCAAGGCTACGAAGAGCAATGTTATCGGCTATGTGGCCGCTTTCCCGATTCCGGAGGTAGTCCGTGGCATCAACGGTTTCACTCTGGGCGTACGTTCGGTCAATCCGAATGCCAAGGTCAAGGTTATCTGGACCAATACGTGGTACGATCCTGCCAAGGAGAAGCAAGCCGCGGTTTCGCTGCTTGATGCCGGCGCCGACGTTATCGCGCAGCATCAGGATACCCCCGGACCGCAACAGGCAGCCGAGGAGAAGGGCAAGTTCAGCGTCGGTTATAACACCGATATGAGCAAGATGGCGCCCAAGGCTGTGCTGACTTCGGCGGTCTGGAACTGGGGCCCGTATTATGTGAAGGTCATCGATTCCGTCAAGAAGGGCACCTGGAAGAGCGAGCAGTACTGGGGCCACATGAGCGACGGCATCGCCGATATCGCGCCTCTCGGACCGATGGTTCAGGAGGACACCAAGAAGCTGATCGCCGACGCGAAGGCTAAGATCGTTAAGGGCGACCTGAAGATTTTTGCCGGGCCGCTGAAGGATCAGAGCGGCGCGGTCAAGGTGCCGGCCGGACAGGTGATGTCTGACAAGGATCAGTTGGGCTGGACCTGGTTTGTCGAAGGCGTAGACGGCACGATACCTAAATAAGGATTGCAAAAATAATGCGCTTGACGGAGAGCTGGCAGGCTTCGGCCTGCCGGCGCTCTGTGTTTTAGCCAGCGGAGGAAATGCATGCTAAAGCCGATTATCACGATGCGGGGGATGTATAAACGGTTCCCCGGCGTGCTGGCCAACGATAATATCGACATGGATATTTACCCGGGCGAAATCCACGCCTTGCTTGGGGAGAACGGCTCGGGGAAGAGTACGCTGATGTGCGTTCTGTCAGGGTTGTACAAGCCTGACGGCGGCACGATCTGCGTGGAGGGCGAGGAGAAGCGCTTCCGTTCGCCGCGCGATGCCATCGCCTGCGGTATCGGCATGGTCCACCAGCACTTCAAGCTTGTGGAGCCGTTTTCGGTGGCCGAGAATATCGCGATGAGCGGGCAGCATGGCTCGTTCATGCTATCAACAGAGAAAATGACGGCCGATATCGCCGAACTTGGCGATAAATACGGCTTGGCGATAAAGCCGGAGGCGAGCGTGTGGCAGCTTTCGGTGGGGGAGAAGCAGCGGGTGGAGATCGTCCGCATGCTTTATCACGGCTCGCGGGTGCTGATCCTCGACGAGCCTACGGCTGTGCTGACCCCGCAGGAAGCGGCGGAGATGTTCAAGACGCTCCGCAAGATGGCGGCCGACGGCTGCGCGATCGTTTTTATTACCCATAAGCTCAACGAGGTTTATGAACTGGCCGACCGGGTCACGGTGCTGCGCGGCGGCAGGGTGACCGGCGTTTTGGGCCGCAATGAGCTCGATACGAAGAAGCTTGTATGGATGATGGTCGGCCGGGATGTCGTTTCCCAGTACGAGCGGGGTGTTATGCCGGAAGGCCGGCCGGTGTTGGAAGTGCAAAAGGCGGTCGCCTTCAACGATATGGGGATGTATGGGCTTAAGGACCTGTCGCTGACTATCAACGAAGGGGAGATTTTCGGCATCGCCGGGGTCGCCGGCAACGGACAGCGGGAGCTGGCCGAGGTGATCACCGGTCTGCGCCGGGTGGCGGACGGGACGATCAGGCTGTATGACGAGGATGTGACGAATTCTCGCCCGGCCGATATGATCGCCCGCGGTGTGAGTTATGTGCCGGAGGACCGCCTCGGGGTCGGCCTGGTGCCCGAGCTGTCGGTGCTTGAGAATCTGCTGCTCAAAAGCTACCAGCAGCCGGAGTTTTCCGGCCGCTGGCTGCTGGACAGCAAGGCGATCAAGGAGCGGGCGGCCAAGCTTGTCAAAGAGTATAAGGTGAAGGTTTCCAGCCTCGACCAGCCGGTGAAGATGCTGTCGGGCGGCCATCTGCAGCGCTTGCTGTTGGCCAGGGAGATCGCCGAGAAGCCGAAGCTGATGGTGGTGGTGTATCCGGCCCGCGGACTCGATGTGGGGGCGACGGAGGCGGTACATCGCCTGCTGCTTGATCTGAAGGCCGAGAAGACTGCCGTGCTGCTTATTTCCGAGGATCTCGACGAGATAATGAAGCTGGCCGACCGGGTCGGCGTGCTGTATAACGGACGCCTGGTGGGCGAGTTTCCTGTGGAAGAGGCGGATATCGAAAGGATCGGGCTGCTGATGGCCGGGTCGGGGACGGAGGGAGGAGAGGCCGATGCGTATCAGATTTGAAAAGCGCCTGGCGCCTTCACCGCTCATGACGGTGGCGGTGCCGGTGGTTTCGGTTATTCTGGCGCTGCTGTTCTGTGCGGCTTTCCTGGCACTCACCGGCCGCCATCCCTTCGAACTGTATTTCGCGATGCTGGAGGGGGCGCTGGGATCGGCGTACGGCCTGTCGGAGACGACGGTCAAGGCGATCCCGCTGATGCTTTGCGGCCTCGGCATTTCGTTGGCTTTCCGCATGCAGCTTTGGAATATCGGGGCGGAGGGGCAATTTTATCTGGGTGCGTTCGCCGCGACCTGGGTGCCGCTGACTTTTCCTGATCTGCCGGTGTTTATCATGCTGCCGATGATGCTGCTTCTGGGCATGGCCGCGGGGGCGCTTTGGGCGCTGGGACCGGCGTATCTTAAGGTGAAGTGGCGGGTTAACGAGATTATCACGACGTTGATGCTCAATTATGTGGGCATACTATTGGTCAACTATTTCGTTTACGGTCCCTGGCGGGATCCCAAGGGATTCAATTTCCCGCTGACGGCGGAGTTCCCGCCGGCGGCGCTGCTGCCGACCTTCGGCGGCTCGCGCATCCACGTCGGCTTGCTGCTGGCGCTGGCGCTGGTGGTTCTGTTCATCGTTATTTTCCGCAATTCCCGCTGGGGCTACGAGATAAAGGTTATCGGCTCGAGCGAACGGGCGGCTCGCTATGCGGGCATGGATATCAAGCGCAACATGCTTTTGGTGATGGCGCTGTCCGGCGCGGTGTGCGGCCTGGCCGGCATGACGGAGGTGAGCGGCATCGCCGGACGGCTGCAGCCGGGCCTGAGCCCGGGCTACGGGTATACGGCGATAATCGTGGCCTGGCTGGCGCGGCTGAACCCGGTCGCGATCGTGCTGGTGGCCGGGATGTTCGGCGTGCTGCAGGTGGGCGGTTATATCGTGCAGACCTTCGGGGTGCCGGCGTCTATGGTGGCGATGATCCAGGGGGCTGTGCTGTTTTTCGTGATCGGCGGCGAGATGTTCGCCAATTATCGGGTTGTTTTCCCGAACTCGAAGGGAGCGGAAAAGGCGGATGAGTGAGCAGTCGATAATCATATCCATTCTCGCGGCCGCCGTGACCGCGGGCACGCCGATCCTCTACGCGGCGCTCGGCGAGCTTCTTACCGAACGGGCCGGTATTTTAAACCTCGGTGTCGAGGGGATCATGCTTGTGGGGGCGGTGTCGGGCTTTATCGCCGCCGTGGCCACCGGCAGCTGCTGGTGGGGTCTGTTGGCCGCGATGGCGGCCGGCGGGGCCGTGGCTTTCATCCATGGTGTGCTGACTATCACGCTGCGGGCCAACCAGACGGTGAGCGGCCTGGCGTTGACGCTTTTTGGCACAGGTCTGTCGGGGTATTTGGGCAAGTCGTACATCGGCATGCCGGTGCCGCAGGCTTTCAAGGCGACGACATTGGGGCCGTTGTCGGATATCCCTTATATCGGGCCGATTCTGTTCCGGCATGATGTGCTTGTTTACGCCAGTTACCTGCTGGTGCCGGCGATGGCGTTTTTCATTTACCGCACGCGGCCCGGCCTTATCCTGCGGGCGATCGGCGAAAATCCGGCGGCTGCCGACGCGCTGGGCTTCAAGGTGTTTTCGCTCAGGCATCTGTATGTGATCGCCGGCGGGATGCTGTGCGGCGTGGGCGGGGCGTATCTGTCGCTGGCCTATGCGCCGAGCTGGCTGGAGAATATGACGGCCGGACGGGGCTGGATCGCTGTGGCGCTGGTGGTTTTCGCCCTGTGGGATCCGTGGCGGGCGCTGATCGGGTCGTACCTGTTCGGCGGCGTGGACGCGCTGGGCTTTAATCTTCAGGTGCTGGGCGTGACGGTGCCGACGTTTTTCTTAAGTATGATGCCGTATCTGTTCACCATCCTGGTGCTTACGCTGCTGATGGCCAAGAGCGGCGGCCGGGTCGTGCCGCCGGGGGCCCTGGGGTTGCCGTACGACCGGGAAGACCGATGATATAAGGAGCGAATGATGCAGGAGTTGCGCGAACGGATCGTGGCTGACGGCGAAGTGATCGGCCGCGATATCCTCAAGGTGGATTCTTTTCTCAATCATCAGATCGATCCTGCTTTTATCCAGCGGATGGGGCAGGAAATCGCCAGCCGCTTCGCGGGCGCGGGCGTGACCAAGGTGCTGACGGTGGAAGCCTCGGGGATCGCCGTGGCGGCCGCGGCCGGCCTGGCGATGGGCGTGCCGGTCGTGTTCGCGAAGAAGAAGCAGGCTGTGACGCAGCAGGGCGAGCTGTTTTCGGCGGAGATTTTTTCGTTCACACGCCGCGAGTCGGTGCATATCACCGTTGCCCCAAAGTACCTGATTTCTTCGGATGTGGTGCTGATCGTGGACGATTTCCTGGCTCACGGGGAAGCCTTAGGCGGACTTGTGAAGATCGTGCGGCAGGCTGGAGCGAAGCTCGCCGGCGCGGGCATCGTCATTGAGAAGCGTTTTCAGGGGGGCGGCCAGGAGCTCCGGGCCGAGGGCATACGAATAGAGGCGCTGGCTGTGATCGAGAGTATGGAGGCGGGGGTAATCAAGTTTGGTTAACGGCCGTCCCAGGTGCCGGTACAGGGTTTTACGGGAGGGCAATCATGGCCGGTAGCGCGGATGTTGACGCCAGGCGGCTGACCGCGCTGGCGTATTTCATGATGTTGTCGATCGGCGCTATTTTCAGTCTGGCCGGGGTGACGACCAAGCAGATCGCCGCCTTCTTCGCGGTTGATACGGCGCTGGTGGGGTATGTTTTCACGCTGTTTTCCGTCGGCTATAGTGCGGCGATTTTTGGCAACGGTTTTCTGCTGGACCGGGTGGATATTGGCCGGGAGACGGCGCTGGCTGCTGCGGCGGCCGGGCTGGCGGCGCTGGCCGCGACGCTGCTGCCGTCGATGGCGGCGTTCGCGGCGGCGATTTTCGCTTATGGCGTCTTTTTGGGCGTGCTGTGTTCGGTGGGGTATTTCATTATCGTGAACTTGTATGATGAGGCGGCCCGGGCAGCCAAGATGAATGTGCTGAATTTCTTTTACAGCGCGGGTTCGGTGGCGGCGCCGGTGCTGGCCGGCCAGGCCTTGCAGTACGGCGCAGGGTGGCAGGCGGTTTTTCAGGCGACGGTGCCGCTGGCGTTCGCGACTGCGGTCTGGGCGTTTTGCTCTCGCTTCGCGCTCCGGCCGGCGCCCCGGAAGACGGAAGCGGCCGACGACCGTTCCCGGTGGGGATGGCCGGTGTATGTAGCCGGGGCGGCACTGATCTGTTATGTTATTTCGGAGATGACGTTCACTTATTGGCTGGTTACGTATATGATGGATCGCCTGGCGGCTGATGTGGCGACAGGCGGCCTGGCGCTGTCGCTGTTCTGGGTGACGATGGGGCTTGGCCGGCTGGCAGCCGGACCTCTTATCGCCCGGCTGGGCATCGTGCCCTATATCTGCGGGATTTCGGTGTTGGCGGCCGGAGCTTTCGCGGCGCTGCTGACGGCGGATACGCCGATGCGGGCGCTTTGGTTGACGGCGGTCATGGGTGCAGGCTATTCCGGGCTTTTTCCGACTATTGTGGCTTTCGGCACGCAGTTGGTGGCAGGTCCTTCACCCCGCCTGACGACGTTTTTCCTGACCGTCGGCGCTGTGGGCGGGATTGCGGCGCTGCTGCTGTCGAGCTGGCTGAAGCAGGTGGCCGGCGTCGGTACGGTGATGACGTTTGCGGCGTCGCTGCTGGTGGTGATGGCGCTGCTGGTTTGGGCGTCGGGGCGCGGGAGGAGATGCCCGGCCGGCAGCGAAGAATAAAGGGTAAGGTCTGTAGACGCCGTGCCGCATTTTTGTCCGGCGGCGGGCTAATGCTAACAGGGATGCAGAAATAAGGAGGAGTTCTGACAATGGAAAAGAATCCGACCGCGAAGTTCGAGACTACTTTGGGCGATTTCACTGTGGAGCTGTTCGCCGATAAGGCGCCGGTGACGGTGAATAATTTCATCACGCTGGCGAAAAAGGGATATTACGACGGGGTTATTTTTCACCGGGTGATCCCAGGGTTCATGATTCAAGGCGGAGACCCGACCGGAACGGGACGGGGCGGCCCCGGCTACGCAATTCCCGACGAGTTCCATCCCGAGCTGAAGCACGATGTTCCCGGAATGCTGTCGATGGCGAACGCGGGGCCCAACACTGGCGGTTCGCAGTTTTTCGTTACCGTGGCGGCGACGCCGTGGCTGGATAACCGCCACTCAGTGTTCGGCAAGGTGGTGTCCGGCATGGATGTTGTGGATAAGATCAGCACGGTGAAACGGGATGCCGGCGACCGGCCGATCGAGCCTGTGGAGATGAAAAAGGTCACGGTTGATGGCGAGTAGCACGGCTTTCACGTATATGGTCGCGTGTGCCGACGGGACGCTTTACACCGGCTGGACGACCGATCTGGAAGCAAGGCTGACCGCTCATAATGCCGGCACGGGGGCGCGTTATACCCGCAGCCGCGGGCCGGTGAAGCTGGTTTACTGGGAAGAGTACGGTGACCAGGGCCAGGCGCGGCGGCGGGAGTGCGAGATCAAGAAATTGAACAGGCGGCAGAAGGAGGCGCTGGTTGCTTCCGGAGGCAGCCCTGCGCCTACTTGGGAGAAGCCATGATATGGCTTTTCTTTTTTTGCCGCCGGCGCGGCGGAGGGAAATGGCTGCCCGCCGGCGAATTTTGAAGCAGTAGTTGCACGGAGGAGGGAGCGGGATGAAGAGTGAGATTGCGGCCCGTCTGAAGCTGCGGTACGAACCTGTCGCCATTGTGCTGACCGAGGAGAAGCCGGCCGGGGCGTTGGAGTTCGCGGAGGGGAAGTGGGGCTGCGTGGCGGCGCTGCTGACGGCGGCGGCCAAGGGACGGCAGGCGGTGTTCGGCCGCGGACGCCACGGCTGCCAGGGCGGCGGCGTGGGTCTGGGGTTATGTGCCGGGTTTCCGGATATGCCGGGCGGGTTCGATTATTTTTTGTCGACCGGCCGGGGCGAGGGTTTTCCGCCGGGCGAGGGCTATAAGAAGACGCCCGAGCTGGCGGCCAGTTTCAGGGAATGGCTGCCGACGGCCGAGATACCGAGCGAGTATGTGGTGTTCAAGCCGATGTCTGCGCTGGCGGAGGGCGAGGAACCGGCGGTGGTCGTGTTTTACGCGAATGCCGATCAGTTATCGGCGCTGGTGGTACTGGCCAATTACGGCCGTCCGGGCGGCGATAATGTTGTCGCGCCGTTTTCGGCGGGCTGCCACTCAGCCTTCCTGATACCGTGGCACGAGGGGAAGCAGCCCCGGCCGCGGGCGGTGGTGGGGATGACGGATATCAGCGCCCGGCCGTTCATCGATGCCGACCTTGTGTCGTTCGCAGTGCCGATGGCGATGTTCCGGGAGATGGAGGACAATGTGCCAGGCAGTTTTCTCGACCGGCACGACTGGCAGAAGGTGGCCGTCCGTTTGTAGAAGCAGGCGGTTTCGGCGGCCGGGTAGATTAATTTGCGGTTATGCTAAGGAGGCTGAAGGATATGATGGTAAAACAGGATCAATGGTGCAACGATGTGGAGGGCTGGCAGCGCGAGACGCTGGGCAAACGGGTGGTGGAGGCGCTGAAGGCGAACTGGTTCGACGCGCTGTATGTTCCTGACCGCGAGGAGGCGACCCGCTATGTGCTCGGGTACTGTACTCCCGGCAAGGTTGTGGCTCATGGCGGTTCGGCGACGCTGACGCGGGATATGGCGATCATCGATAAGATAAAGGCGACGGGGGCGACGCTGATCGAGAATGCGTACGGCGAGCCTGAGGCGATGTTCGAGGCGCGGCGGAAGCAGCTGATGAGCGATGTGTATCTTTGCAGCGTGAACGCGCTGACGATGGAAGGATACCTGGTGAGCGTGGACGGCACTGGTAACCGCACCGGGGCGATGACGTTCGGCCCGCGGAAGGTGATCGTGGTGGCGGGGGCGAACAAGATCGTGCCCGATCTGGCGAGCGCCTGGCAGCGGATGGAGAAGGTGGCGGGGCCGCTGAACATGAGGCGCCTGAATATGCCGACGCCGTGTGTGCAGACCGGCTATTGCATGGATTGCAAGGCCGATAAGCGCGGCTGCCGGATCTATACGGTGCTCAAGCGGCGCCCGATGCTGACCGATATCACGGTGGTGGTGGTCGGCGAGAACCTGGGATTTTGAGGAAATAGTTTCCGGACGAATATCTTTTACGAGGCGGCCTTCTTGCGAGGGCCGCTTTTTGACGATGTTTTGGTTTTTGAAGAATATTATTGTCGACGCAGGGACTTTTGGCCTATGTGTAGAATCTTCTAGGGGCGAAAAATCCGTATTGGTGGCTATATGAAGAGATTATTGGCAATGAGTATTGTGACTATCGCATTGGCCGGCGCTTTGTCCGCAGGCTGCGCGGGAACCGGCGAAAAGCCCGCGGCGAAGGCCGGCGGGCAGAACGTTATGCCGGCCGCGGCTGAGCCGGTCAAAACGCCGCCGCCTGCCGGTGTGCCTGTGTTGATGTACCATAAGATCGGCGGGGAGAAGGGCAACGACGCGGTGATTTCCGAGGACCGCTTCGCCGAGCATATGGAGTTTCTCCATAAGAACGGCTACCGGACGCTTTCTTTGGACGAGCTGGAGGCTTATCTCGACGGCCGGGCGGAACTGCCGCCGAATCCGGTGGTGCTGACGTTTGACGACGGCTACCGCGATACTTACGAGATAGCGCTGTCGGTGCTGAAAAAGTACGGGTTCAAGAGCACGCTGTTCATCCCCGCCGGGGAAGCGGACAGGCGCCTCACGTGGGAGGAGCTGAAGGAGATGAAGGCGGCCGGGATGGAGATCGGCTCGCACAGCTATTCCCACCGCGATCTGGGCGTCATGACTCCCGCCCAGCAGGCGACGGAGATCGAGCGCTCCAAGGAGGTCCTCGACCGCAATCTGGGGCAGGACAGCCGCTTTTTCTGCTATCCCAACGGCAGTTATGACGGCGAGACGCTGCGGCTGCTGAAAGCCAAGGGATTCCGTCTGGCGGTGACGATCGAGCCGGGGTGGGTGAAGCGCGGCGATAACCCGCTGCTGCTGAAGAGGGTCTGGATGGGCAACGGGGTCGACCTGAAGCATTTCGAGGCGCGGCTGACCCGCGAGGATTACCCTATCCTTTAGTGAGCGCTTTTTATTTCTGGATGTAAGGGGTAAGCGATGATAAGGTTATCATTACCGTCAAATGTTTATATACGGTTTTTGGTTCTGAATCTGGCGTTTCTCATTCTTACCGGGCCTTTCCTGGTTATTTTCGGCCCGTTCGAGAATATCAAGCGGAGCGTTATCGGGGCGATTATGACATCGCGCCATCCCCACTATATAACGTGGTTGCTTTCCGACCGCCAGATCAAGGATATCCTGGGCGACAGCAACCAGGGGCAGAATGTCCGGCAGCAGGCCCTGCAGTTCACGAAGCGCGAGGATGATTCGCTACGCCTGATCAATATCACGGGGGGCCGGTTCAGGGGTTATCTGCTGGAGGTGCCTAACCCGGCCAGGGTTAAGGTGGCTACGGCGAGGGATATCCAGGAGATCGGCGATACGGTGAGCACGATCGCGCTCAATAATAACGCGATCGCGGCGATTAACGCCGGCGGGTTCTTCGATCCCGAGGGAACGGGTACGGGACGCCTGCCATGGGGGATAATCGTCCGCGACGGCAAGTTCCTGGTGGGCGGCGATATCAAGGATAGCATCGATGTCGTCGGCCTTACGAAGAGCAATATGCTGGTGACCGGTAATCATACGATCGCGGAGATGAAGGCGATGAATGTCGCCGAGGCGGTTACTTTCGGACCGTCGCTGATCAAAAACGGCAGGAAGCTTATCACCCAGGGGGACGGGGGCTGGGGGATCGCCCCGCGTACCGCTATCGGCCAGCGCAAGGACGGGACGATTCTCTTTTTGGTGATCGACGGGCGCCAGCCCGGGTATTCGATCGGCGCGACGCTGCTCGATGTGCAGAATATCCTTTTCGAGCAGGGTGCCTATACCGCGGCCAATCTCGACGGAGGCTCGAGCGCGACGCTTTTTTATAACGGCAAGGTTATCAACAAGCCGGCCGATATGCTGGGCGAGCGCATGGTGCCGACGGCGTTTATCGTTAAGTAGGGAGGGCAAGGGGTGGACGAAAAGCGGCGGAAGCTTGCCATTTGGATTGTGGCCAGCCTCATCTTCCAGGGGAGCATTTATTTATATTTCGATCAGATATTGCTGGCGCCGACTTCTTCGTACGAGGTGAGCGCGGCGGCAGATACGGTGGCCGGCGGCAAGGCTTACTATTCGCGCGACCGCCGTTATACGGCGATCGTGAAGGCCGACAGTGTGGATATTTACATGGCGCCCCGCAAGGAGCCGATCCGGACGGTGGAGCTGGGAGCCAGCAAGAAGGTGTCGTATTTCCGCTGGCTGAAGGACCGTGACCTGGCGCTGATGGCGGTGCACGAGGAAACTGGCGATACCAGCACGGTGACGCTGACGCAGATCCACCCGCTGGGGGCGGAGCACGAGCTGGCGGAGACGGTGAGCAAGCTGCCGCGGGCCAGTAAGATCGTGGATGTGGCGTATTCTACGGCGACGAACGTTATCTATATGCAGGTGCAGGTTTCGACGAACCCCGAACAGTACCGCGTTTACCGTACAGATGCCAACCGCGACCTGAAGAGGGTGTATCTGAACGCGAGCAGGATCGGCCGGATAGCGGTGCTGTACGACCAGGACACGATGTTTTACGATAATGTGGCCGAGGGTACGGTGACGGCGCGACATGTGGACGGCAGCTGGGAAGTGGTGTCGCCGCGAACGGGCAAGTACCGCCTGGTGGGTGTGGAGAATAATGTGATCTATCTAGCCAAGCTGAATACGGAGGGGCTGGCGACGGCCATATACACCGGCCGGCTGAAGGGCAAGTTCACCGAGGAGAGGGTGCTGGCGACACCGACGGACGTCCGGCAGATTACAGTGAAAGAACTGGGCAAGGCGGCTAATAAGTAAGAAATGCTTCAGGATAATCGTTTCTTTGTTCGGAAAGAAAACCCTGACTCTTTCGAGTCAGGGTTAAATTTTTGAAAATTTTTTTTGCGGAAAAATGCGTTTTGGACGAAAAGTGGACTTTTAGTGGACTGTTTGACAAAAAAGATGTGATATGATGATAGTGTGAAAAGGACCGCCGAGGGGGCGGTCTTTTCCATTTGTGCCTGGGATACTGGCGAATTTTGAGGAGGTATCGGTTGATGGCATCAAGGGAGGAAGAGTATCCGAGGAGGATGAAGGCGCTGGGGTATGAGCCGAGCCTGGCGGGGATGGACGACGACGACATCGAGTGGGAACTTTCGAAGATGGAGGAGGCTGAGCGGAGAAGGGAGGCGCCGCCGCAGCCGCTGCGGACGGTGTACCGGCCGGTGGATCCGGGGTTGAAGGCACGGTTATTGCGTCAAATGGGACAGCCTTACGACGCTAGTGCGATCGACCCGCGGGAGTCGTTCTATATCGGCGGCTGGGACAACGGAGAGGACGAGGGGGAGCCTACGACGATACCTAGGACGACGAGGGGGAAGGCAACAGGCGGCTTTTATGTGCCTGATGACCCTTGGGCGAAAGCTTGGAAGTTGGACTGGGGCAAGGAGGGCGATATTCTGGCTCAGGGCTTGGGGACAGTGAAGAAGACACAAGGTTATGGATTGGGCGGAACCGGTACTTGGGCGGGGATACAGGCGACGAGCGGGGAGGAAGCCGGGGATATGGCGATGCATGGTGAAAGCCTGAATGCGCGAAGCGATAAATGGGGAATTATGCCTAGCAGAGGACCGGGAAGCTACAGGCAGGATGGTCTGCGTATGACTTATGAGAGCGGACCTGAAAGACAGGTAATGGTTGATGCGAGCAATACTGGCGAGGAACAGGTCTCATACAAACCAGATGAACGGAGTGACGAGCACAATGTCCAGTCGGCGCTGGCTTATATGGGCTTCAACATTGGCAAGAACAAAGACGGTAAGCCGCTTGTTGATGGCAGCTTGGGGGCTATGTCCTCGTCCAGCCTGATAATATTCCAATACAAGATGGGGTTGAAGGTCACCGGGGTGCCGGACTCGGAAACCCTGTCAGCTATGAACGACTGCATACGCAAAGGGGTGACGTACGGCGATATCATGAAGATGCCTGGCAGAGTACTGTGGGTAGATGACGATCCTGAAAACAAAACCAACGGGAGATTGAACGAGGGAGCGATGACGCGTATTCCGGCATTAGGAGGCGAGCAGGGACGACAGCACGAAGCGACGGCGGTGGCGTGGGCTCATATGGTGCAGGCAGCTGCCAAAGAGGCACCACACCTTAACGTTAACCGGCTTTTGATTAACGGGCCGCGCTGCGGCTATCGCAACCTACAGGAGCAGCACGAGTTGTATAACGAATATGTGGGCAAACAGCCCGTCGCGAAACCAGGAACGAGCAATCACGGTAAAGGTGCTGCCATGGATATAAATGTGGGGTATGACCCGGATACAGAATCAAGTCCAGCCGAACATCAGTGGGTGGCCGATAACGCCGCTAGATTTGGGTTTCAACCTTTGGATAGCGAAACATGGCATTGGGATTATAGGCCGAGACGAAAGGTTACTTGGCAAGACGGGCAGATGAGATGGGTTTTTTTGTCAAGTGGCTGCCGACGATAATTCGCCGGCAGCCACTGGTGGATTGCAGGCAGGTGACGTTAAATTAATGCAATGGTAGGAGGAAATGGAATAATTTTGCTGAAATAGGGCGGATAGAGAAATACAAGGCTGAAGGGAGGGGGAAAAAATGAAGGCAGCCAGGATATTAGTGGCGTGGGCGGTTATAGCATTCATATTGGCCGGGTGCGGGGGAGCAACGGGAAAGCCGAAAGCGGACCGACAGGCGAAACCGGTCTCCATCAGCGGTGAGAAAAACGCAGTGCCCAACGAGTCGGTGTATCTCAAGAACTGGCGAAATGATTACGCAAGTAACCCGTTTTCCGAGAAGGATTTGGTTGACAGCATTAGGCTGACCGACGACCAGTTCTTCAAGAAATATGGTGAAGGCCGTCTGATCCGTCTGACAGAGGAGGGAATACAGCAGGGATATCTTTACATGTCGCGCGGTGTATG
>JAHDOI010000046.1 GCA_018434945.1 Selenomonadales bacterium | reverse complement strand
GGCATGAAAAATCCACTTCCTTTGCTGTAAGAATATAAAAATAATTATAGCAAATTGAAGCGGATGTAATAATCTTATATGTCCGGCCTAATTTGCAAAAATAAGCCCAGGCTTGGGTGCTTTTTTCTGCTAATTGACAATATATTTTAACAAAGGAGGCTTTTCTTTCCTCCGCATAGCTATAAGCTTTTTGATACCACCTGCTTAGCAGGTGGTTGCCGCTTACGCAAGCCGAGGGGGCCGACTTGTCAAGTCGGCCCCCTCGGATGCCAAGCGACACAGGGCTCATTTCCATCAGGCTCACCGGAAATGTAGTTGCTCTCAACTTCCGCACAGATATCTGCCCGGTCTTCATCCTTCTTGGTCAATATTTTTTCTCCAAAGCTTGATATACTCGTTGATCTTGGTCAGAGCCAACATTCGCCCCCCCATGCCGAATGACCAGCCACACACACAGAAATTTAAATTCATGTACCTCAAGGATTATGAGCAACGCCCGGAAGAGGGGCCGGCGGCTTCCTCGGCTCCGCCCCCATCATTGATGCAGGCCCGTCAGTGTTCGTTGCCTATTGCTAAATTCAATATCTATTTTTTAATAACCAATCTGTGATGCTTTAAAACCAAGCACCATACATCATCCCTGTCACCGTCGCCATAATCACGACCAGCGACACATAAACCAGGGTTTTCTCGGTCCCCATTACCTGGCGCAGGACGATCATGCTCGGCAGGCTGAGCGCCGGACCGGCCAAAAGCAGCGATAACGCTGGTCCTTTGCCCATACCCGAACCCATGAGTCCCTGCAGAATTGGGACTTCGGTCAGGGTCGCAAAGTACATGAAGGCGCCGACTACACTCGCGAACAAGTTGGCCCACACACTATTACCGCCGACAAGCATCGTTACATATTCGTCAGGTATGATCCCGGCGTCAAGGCCAGGGCGCCCCATGAGGAAGCCGGCCACTAAAACGCCGCCCAGCAGGAGCGGGATGATCTGCTTGGTGAAAAACCAGGTGCTGTCGCGCCAGTCGATCAGTTCGCTCTTAACAAACCAGGCTGAAGATGTGTATATCACCACGGCAAGGCTAACGCCGGCAAGTATCCATTTATAGTTGTAAACGGTGGCAAACAAGCCGGGTTCAATCGGTTTGCCCCAGTTGGCAAATACCAGGAATGCGACCATGCCGCCGAAGTAGACCATTTCCTGCCACAGCTTCCGGCTAGGCTCTTCCCCTACCGGCATCGCGAAGGCTTCCTTTTTTGCGGCCTCTTCCTTTCTGTAGATGAAGGCCATGATAAGACCGATGACGATTGAAAACACAACCGCGCCAACCGCTCTGGCCACACCCATCTCAACGCCCAATATCCTCGCAGTGAGGATGATAGCCAATACATTTATTGCCGGGCCGGAATAAAGAAAAGCGGATGCCGGGCCGATGCCGGCCCCTCGCGAATATATCCCCGCGAATAGCGGCAATACCGTGCAGGAGCATACGGCTAGAATCGTCCCCGATACCGAAGCCACACAATATGCAAGAACCTTATTGGCCTCAGCGCCGAGGTACTTCATCACAGCCTGCTGACGGATAAAAGTCGAGATTGCTCCAGCGATAAACAATGCTGGAACCAGGCACAGCAAAACGTGCTCGCGCGCGTAATCGTTAAGCATCCTGAAAGCCTCAAGTATCGCGCTTTGGAAGCGTCCGCTTTCGGCCGGCATAAAGTAGGCCAGCAGAAAGACCGCGATGATGGCTAATAGCTTCTGTAACTCTGACATGGTTACCACCGTCCATTTAATTTTATATTATTATTATATTATAAATTTATCATGTATGTTCAGCTTTGTAAATAGCTGCCACACTTTTTCTCAAAAGGAGCTTCCAGCGATTGTCCAATGCCGCAAAGAATCAGCCACCCCGGTCGATACCTGGGTGGCTGTCACGCTTATTCAACTATGGCCAAAATCCTGTTTTTGGTGAGCGTTATTTCTTCCTTAGCGGTTGGCGGCAGACCTCGTCGGCGATTTGGCCCGCGTTCGAGCCGCCGGAGCAGGCGAAAAACACGGTTGGATAAGCCGAACAAGCGCAGCTTTCCATGTTAATCCCCCCGCCATCCTACTTCAGGTATACCTTGATTTCGTCCTTACCGGGCACCTTGCCGGATACTTTCACGACACCGTCGACAACAAGAGCGGGCGTCGACATTACCCCATAATTCATAATATCCTTGATGTTTTCCACCTTGACGATCTCTGCTGATATGCCAAGTTCGGCAACCGCCTGTTTCGTGTTCTCGTAAAGGTTGGCGCACTTCTGACAGCCCATACCGAGGACTTCAATTTTCACCGGTTCCACCTCCTTTTCCCAGATGGCTTAGAAGATTCTGGCTTTCACTGATCTGATCGCCGATCGTCTTCTCCACCGCCCTGATTACTTCAAGCACAGAAGGATGTGTTATCCGGTAAAAAACCTTTGTCCCTTCTTTGCGCGAATCTATGATCCCCTGCTTCTTCAGCACTCCCAAGTGCTGCGAGAGGTTAGACTGCTCGATATCGATTTCGGTTATCAGTTCGCAGACGCAGCGTTCTCCGGGCGTCAATAAGCGCAGTATTCTTATGCGGGCTGGATGAGCCAGCGATTTAAGGAATTCAGCCGTAAGCCTTGTCACAATGTCTTCAGCCATACGCTCCCCCCTCTAATAATATTATATGTTTATAATATTATAAACGCTTTTCTTTGTAAACATTTTCTTGTTCACTCCGGAAGCTACTGCCGCCGCCAACGTACAAAACAAGATTAAATCACCTTTTGATATTCCGCAACAAGCCAAGGACGGGGCCACCCGTCCTTGTGCTCCCGCAATACAGCCACCCTCTTTTAACCAGCTGTTGACATTGCCAATTACTGGTTTTATAATTTTATTATATTATAATATATTTGTAATTTAAAGGAGGAGAAAATCCATGTCATGCAACTGCGGATGCCAAGCGAGCAGCGCTCCGAAAATCGTATACGGATGCGCAGGGTGTGCAGATGTTGGTGGCGTTGCGGACGCTGTCAGCCGGAAGCTGAGGCAAGACGGCTTCGCCACGAATAAAGCCAGCTGTCTCGCCGGAATCGGTGCTGGGCTCCAGCCTTTCATCGACGCCGCGAAAGCCGCCGGTATGGTCGTTACGATTGACGGGTGCGAAACAGGCTGCGCGATGAAGACCATCCAAAACATCGGCATTGAGCCTCAAGCCTTTTTCCTTACCCAGATGGGGCTGGAAAAGGGCAAAACCGCACCTTCGCCCGAGCTAACTGAGAAACTGTGCGGAATGATTGTCGGCCGCCTATAACCCCATAGACAACATGGCTGCCATAAAAGCTGCTAGACTAGGTTAGCAGCTTTTCTATTTTCAAGCCTCCGGCGATTACAAGTTTTTACTTAATCTCAGTCAACATCTTTTCCAGCTTCGAAACAGCAGTCTCCACTTTAAGCCTTGCTTCGTTAATCGCCAAACACTGCTGTAGATCGGAAAATTCCGTTTGATAGGCTTCCTCCAATCTTCCCAGACAACTGTATAAGTCCTCTATTTCCTTAACCATCTTCTACACCGCCGATCACTAGAACCTTGTCATTTCGATACTAAAAGGTTCGATACATTTTCACGGTAATATTATCCCTGCTCGCACTTGCCCTGGTCGAACCAGTGCTTCGTACGGTTGCAAAAATCGCACACCGACAGCATCACCGGCACTTCCACCAGCACGCCGACCACCGTCGCCAGCGTCGCCCCGGACTGCAGGCCGAACAGTGATATCGTGACCGCCACCGCCAGTTCGAAGAAATTGCTCGCGCCGATCAGCGCCCCCGGCGCGGCCACCGAGTGCGGCACCTTCAGCCATTTGGCCAGCCCGTAGGCCAGGGAGGCGTTGAAATACACCTGAATGGTTATCGGCACGGCGATGATGATGATGTTGAACCAGTTGCCGAGGATGACCTCGCCCTGGAAAGCGAAAATAATGACAAGCGTGGCCAGCAGGGCGATGATCGTGACCGGCTTCAGGGGGGCGAGGAAATTGTCGTTGAACCATTCCTCCCCTTTTGTACTAAGCAGATATCTTCGTGTTAAGTACCCCGCCGCCAGCGGGATGACGATATACAAGAATACCGACATAAAGAGGACGTCCTTGGGGACGATGATGTCAGACACGCCGAGCAAAAACATGACGATCGGCGCGAACAGCGCCAGCATTATGAGGTCGTTTACCGCCACCTGAACGAGAGTGTACGCCGGGTCGCCGTCAGTCAGGTAGCTCCATACGAACACCATGGCCGTACAGGGCGCGGCCGCCAGGATGATGACGCCGGCGATATATTCGTTGGCCAGTTCGGTGCCGATAAGGCCGATGAACACATGCTTGAAGAACAGCCACCCCAGGAAAGCCATGCTGAACGGCTTGACGATCCAGTTGACGAACAAGGTGATAAGCAGACCCTTAGGTTTGTCGCCGACTTTAAGGATAGCGCCGAAGTCTATCTTGAGCATCATCGGATAGATCATCAGCCAGATCAGCACCGCGATCGGCAGGTTTACATGGCTGACCTCCAGTTTACTGAGGGCGCTCACCGCCCCGGGAAACAGCTTGCCCAGAATTATCCCTACTACGATACAGGCCCCTACCCAGACACTGAGATACCGCTCGAAAAAATTCAGTCGCTTTTCACCGGCCATCCTTACAATCCTCCTCGCCGCACGTCCGTACTCTTTCCACACTACCACACGTTATATACGGCCCGAAAAACCGTTCCAGCTCCTTAAAGGTCTCGTTATTGAGGCTGTAGTATATCCATTTGCCTTCCTTCTTATCTCTCACAAGCTCAGCCTGCTTCAGCGTCCGCAGATGATGGGATATCGTCGGTTGCGACACTTGAAATGAATCGATGATATCGCACACGCACATCTCTTTGCCGACCAGCAGCTTAACGATCTCAAGCCTGGTAGGATCCCCCAGCGCCTTGAACACCTTGCTGATGTTCTTCATGATTTATCTTCACCGCCCCGAATGTTGTCGATTATCCACGTCCTTATAGCATCCCTGACAAACGCCAACAGTACTTTCTTTTTGGCTGTTGGCATAAATATGCTCCCCTGCTATTATTATTATATAGATATGCGTCGATTTATTTATATATTACTTTAAGTAAATCTGCCGGTCAACGGTTGCATAACTTGGGAGGAGCTACTGTGAATCATTACCGCTTCAACACAGGCAACGAGATCGTCGAACTGCCCCTTCAGCCGGACATTCGCAAGATTTACCTTGAACCAACCACAGAATGCAATTTTTCCTGTGTAACCTGTATCCGTCACGCCTGGTCGGACCGAATCGGAGCAATGGATGAAGCAACATTTACCCGGATTATGTCCAGTTTGGAGGATTTGCCCCAAGTCGAAACGATACATTTCGGCGGCTTCGGCGAGCCGTTGACCCATCCTCGCATCCTCGACATGCTTGCAGCTTGCAAGAGCGCGGGTCCCAAGGTCGAAATGATAACAAACGGATCATTGCTGACCGCCGATGTCGCCAGAAACCTTATCGATATTCCTCTCGACTGGCTGTACGTCTCTCTCGACGGCCCCAGCGCAGAGTGCTTCGGAAAAATCCGCCCCGGCGCCGATTATGACGCAGTAATCGAAAACATTGCCCGGTTACAGCAGTTTAAAAAGGCGAGCGGCAGAAAACTGCCCCGCCTCGGTATCGAGTTCGTGGCCACCAAAACTAATTTCGCCTCCCTGCCCGCCATGCGGCGGACCGTCGACGCCCTGGGTGCCGAAAAGTTCATTGTCACCAATATTCTGCCGTACCACGCGAGTATGAAGGACGAGATACTGTATGACAAGGACGTTAGCCTGGACGGCTTCGGTCATGAATCAGTGCTGCTCGCCTCCAAAATCTCGCCGAACATGAAACTGAGAACTCAGCGCAACTGCAAATTCGTCAATGACAGGGCAGTCGCCGTCACCTGCGACGGTGGCGTCAGCCCTTGCTACGCCTATATGCACAACTATAAGTGCTTCATCCTCGGGCGTGAAAAAGAAATCATCGCCCACCATTTCGGCAGCGTCAGTCAGCGTTCGCTGGCCGATATCTGGACCGACCCCAAGTTCGCCGTGTTCCGGTGGACCGTCCGCAATTCCCAATACCCTTCCTGTACCGACTGCCGCCAGGTAGACGGGTGCAGGATGGCCGACAGCAACGAGGCCGACTGCTGGGGCAACCAGCCATCCTGCGGAGACTGCCTCTGGGCGCGCGAACTCATCGCCTGCCCCTAGAAAGCGTAAAGGAGTACACCATGCCTGACGATGCCGTGAATTTCGACCAGATATACGCCGAGCACCGGCCGATGATCCGCCGCTACCTGGCACGGCTGGCCGGAGAGAACGAAGCAGACGACCTAACCCAGGAAACCTTTATCCGGGTGAGTCAGAGCCTGGCCACATTCAAAGGCCAGTCCGGCATCGCCACCTGGATATATCAGATAGCCACAAATGCGGCCGCTGACAGGCTGCGCAGCCGCTCCTTCAGACAAGCGGCCTCCACCGTTTACTGCGCCGACAACGACCAAAATCCAGGCCCTGCCTGCGCAAGCCCGCCGCCTTCCACGGAAGACCAACTTGTCCGCAAGGAAATGAACGAGTGTATCCAGAGCTATGTCGGTTTCCTCCCCGGCAATTATCGGACCGTTCTGATCCTCAGCGAAATGGAAGGGTTAAGGAACAGCGAGATCGCCGCCATTCTCGGCTTGAGCTTAAGCACAGTAAAGATAAGGCTTCATCGCGCCAGGGAAAAACTCCGGCAGGAGCTCGCCGCCAACTGCATCTTCTACCGCACAGACTGCAACCAGCTAGCCTGCGAACCAAAGGGACCGGTAAGAAGAAATGCCAAACCACTCGCCCTGAGAAAAACGCCGCTCAAAAAATGAGCGGCGTTTTTATTTCTTAGTGTATCCTTTTAGCGGCAATTTTCGTCTAAAAGGGTGAAGGAGGTGAAAATCAAAATGTCTTTAGGTGCGAAAACGATCGCCATGATTTCCGTCGGAGCCTCGGTGGCCGCCAACTGCCACCCCTGCCTGGAGTACCATACAGCCAGGGCCCGCGAGGTCGGCCTGACCGACCAGGAAATTAAAGCCGCCGCTGAAATCGGCAAAGCAGTAAAAGATGGCGCCGGCAAGTCGATGGAAAAGCTTATCGTCGAACTATTGGCCGGAAACCCTGCGCCGCCTCAACCGGGCTGCGGTCCAGGCTGTGGCTGCGCGCAATAGCAGCAACTATGTTTCAAGAAATGGACGAATTGCGTAAAAGCATTAGGAAATAGTAGATTAGCTAGCGAATGAAGAAAGACTGCCTACGGCAGTCTTCTCATTTCCTACTTATCCGGCCGCGATCAATAAGTGCCGGTTTGCGAGGAACCGCACAGCCCTCCTGGCCGTTGAGCCATTTCTGCGCTGGCAGGAAATAGCCCCTTTCTCTGACAAAGGCTGATACTATTTTAATGTCTTGTATCCGCCATCCACGAAAATCGTTTCACCATTTATGTACGCGGCCATATCTGACAGTAAGAAGAGTACGACGCTTGAAATGTCCTCCGGTTGCCCAAGCCTTTTTAAAGGAATCAAGTCTTCGGACTGTTTTCTGATCTCGGGCTTATCAAACGCCGCAGCAGTCATCCCCGTATAGATGAAACCAGGCGCGACCGAATTGACGCGAATATTGCTGTTTGCCAGATCCAACGACATCGCAGCCGTTAGCGCCACTACCCCTGCTTTCGAAGCGGCATAGCTCGCCATATTCGGCCTGAAAATCCGGGACCGCAAGCAACTTATATTAACTATTCTCCCGGCGACGTTATTCTTAATCATTTCCTTTGAAACGTACTTCGATAATAGGAATGTCCCCGTAAGATTTGTTCCGATTACTCTGTTCCAATCATCTACGGTCTGCTCATAAAAAGGCTTTGCCTTTGCAAATACTCCGGCACAGTTTACAAGACCGAAAATTCGCATCGCGCCAAGCTTCTCGACAGCCGCCTGAATATCGCTTTCGTTACTTACATCGACGACATGGTGCATATACCGTGCGGTGTTTATCGTCGCCCCAGCAGTATCAAAACCGACTACCGTTGCTCCGTGTTCCAGTAAAGTAACTGCACACGCTTTGCCAATACCTGAACTGGCCCCCGATACTATAATCATCTTACCTTCAAAGTCAAGCATTCCATCCTGAGACATTATTCGACCTCCTGCTTTTTATGTTCTGTTTAGATTTACCCTTCGCTTCACAACACGAAGATGCTTCTTCATCCAGGGGCATCGGGTTTAATGCCGAGACGAATAACTCTAAGCCCTCAGCGACAATCGGCAATTTCGCTTGAGGGATGCTCGCTAGAACTTCACCGTAGTAGCGGTTCATACCAACGTTAATTTTGTTGAGTCGATCAACGCCCTCTTCGGTTAGGCTCAACAGTGACACTCTTCGGTCATCAGTGCTTGGCTCTCGGACGACCAACCCGGCCCTTTCCAGGTTATCAACGTTCCTAGTCGCCGTGCTGGCGTCCAGGTTCAGGCTTTCTGCCAGGCGAGCTATTGGTATCCTTTTTGCTGCACCGATTTCGATGATGGCGTGACACTGGCCCATCGTAAGTCCGTAACAGCCCGCGCCGCTTTTATGCAAGAACCCTAACCTTCTTATCATGACCCTTAGCGTTTCGCGAAGTGAATCTGCGTCGAGTTCCTTCATACACACCACCTCAATGAATTATTAAATATATTGTATCTTACACATATTGCATTATGCAAGCATTTATTGCTAACACCGACATAGTGCTAAAAAGGCTGCCACAATGGCAGCCTTTTTCCCGCTTATAAACTGAACTTACAAACTTGGGGGTAGCGGTCGTCCTGTTTCCATACAGTTCGCGATGAAGGAATTGACATCTCCCTGGCGCTGAGGAAATCGACGTAAGCCCGCAGTCGTCAGGTTTGGGCCGACGCATACAGACATATGGGCAGCTCGCTCACCAATCTATCCATAACCGCCAGCGTATTCTTCAACAACATAAGCGACCCCGAGTTTTGCTTACAAGAAACGCGAAAAGTATTCATCCAAACTGGAAATCTATCCTAGCATAATATATCGCCCAGCTCGGTCAAACTCTCGCTGACGTAATCAACGTGGTTTTGCAGGTCCGCCGCAGATTCTATCAGTGATTTCCCTGCATTTGTGTCAGGGAAATCCCCACATCGTCGACTCAAGAGCATGGGCCGGAAAAGAAAAAGCTTGGTCGCTATTTAACGACCAAGCCTTGATCAATCGCGTATTTAACCAGATCGGCCCGCTTTTTCGTGTTCAGCTTGTCCATGATCCGGTACTTGTATGTCTCCACGGTGCGAGTGCTCACTACCAGCTGTTCGGCTATCTCGGCATTGGAATGCCCCATGGCGATAAGGCTCAGAACGCGCTTTTCCTGTTCGCTCAGCGGCTTTGTGTCGGCTATGGACGGTCTGTCGCGCCGCTCCTTGAGCTCACAGACAAGCGATTGGGCCATGCTGTTCTGGACGAACACTTCCCCGGCCCGGACCGTCCTGATGGCCTCGTACAAAACATCGTCCGCCGCCTTCTTCAGGACGTACCCGGAAGCGCCGGCGGCGAAGCCTTCCTTGAGGTAGCGGATATCCTCATGCATGGTGAGCAGGATGACCTTCACAGCCGCATCGATTTCCCGGATTCTCTTCATGCACTCCAAGCCGTTCATTTCCGGCATCGATACATCGAGCAAAACAATGTCCGGTCTTAGAGTCTCGACCAGTTTGAGCGCCTCGGCGCCGTCGGCCGCTTCGCCGACGACCGTGATATCGGGCTGGTTGGTCAGCATAAGCTTGAGACCTGAACGCATCAGCGTATGGTCATCGGCGATTACAACCTTAACTTCTCCCATCAAGCTCACCTCCGGCCAGCGGTATCCGAACATATATTGTCGTTCCGTGTCCCGCGGAAGACTCGATCGTAAACGTCCCGCCAACGAGCGACGCCCGTTCGCGCATGCCGTGCAAGCCCAGCTTGTTGCTTTCGGTGTTGCTCATTATCTCTTCGACATCGAAGCCTTTGCCGTCATCCTCGACGATCGCTTCGAGCCCCTTGTCGTCGCGGGTGACGATTACGCTGACGTTCTCCGCCTGCGCGTATTTGGCGATATTGTTGAGCGCCTCCTGCACAATCCGGTACACAGTCACCTCAATCGCGTGGGGCACCCGGCTGCCCATGCCCCAGCTTACGTGCAGGTCGACGTCCAGTCCATGGGCGTCCTGAAAGTCAGCCACATATTTCTCCAGCGCCGCGATGAGGCCCATATCATCTAAGATGCTCGGCCGCAGCTCAACCGCCAGGCGGTGAATCTCGCCAAGGGTGGTTTTCACCACCGCCCTCATATCCTCTACGCGGCACTCCTGCGCGGCGGAGGGACAGTTTTCCGCCAGGCTCTTGAGCCCGATCATCAGCGAAGTGAGCGTCTGCCCCGTTTCGTCGTGCAGTTCGCGGGCAATGCGCTTGCGCTCCTCTTCCTGGGCGACAATGACCTTCTGCAGCAGGTGGGTCCGGGCCTCCTCCTTCTGCTTCAGCTCAGTCATAAGTCTGTGCAGATAGTCGGCCATAACGTTGAAGGCGCTGGCCAGCCGGCCCATTTCGTCGTCGGACCTGACGTAAGCCCGCTGCGTGAAATCGCCTGCCGTGATAGCGCCGGTGACCCGGGCAAGCTCCCTGATCGGTTTTGTCAGCCTGCCGGTGAGGAAAATAGTCAGGATAAGGCCGATGAATATCGCCACCAGCGTATCGAAGAGCAACTGGCGGGTGGTGTCGCCCAATATGGCGCGCAGGCTGCCGTCGCTCAGGCCGACATGCACTACCCCCAACCGGCCTTCAAAAATCGGCACCGCGATATCCCGGATAATCCCTTCCTCGGTGGCCAGCTCGGCGATGTTGTGTTTCGCCTTTGGCGTCAGCGGATTGGCGGCGAGGAGTTCTCCCGGGAAACCGTCCGGGAAGGAGTGGGCGAGCAGTTCCCCGTCGTTGCTTACCACGAAGGCGTACTTGACGTCGTCATTCGTTTGCTGGACATCCTTCACAAGCTCGTGGAGGTCGTAGTAGTTATGCACGAGAATCAGGTTAGGCGCGCGGGCAGCCAGCATATTGGCGATCGAAATCCCCCGCTTCGCCTGCTGCTCGGTGAAGAGGTTGTTCATGATGACCCTCGTCTGGATGATGATTGCCGTGCCCAGCATCAGCAGCACGACCATCAGCAGCGCCATGATCTTGAGCGTAAAACTCTGCCGGCCGATTTTTATCATAGCTTCTCCCTGGTCGAACGCCACAAGGTTTTAAGCTCGGCATAATAATTATCGTCCGCCATGACGAATTTATCGTAGGTCAACGCCTTGAGCGCCTTGCGGCCTTTCTCGTCCCCGTGCATCGCCAGCAGCACGTCACGGAGCCGCTGCTTCAACCCCGTATCGATAGCGGGATTTACCACCACCGGCGGATTGCCCACCCGCAAAGACTTATCGATTATATAGACCCGTTTGCCGAGGTCCGGCTCCATTTCCACCGCCCGGTCGAAAATCATGCTGTCCACGGCGGCCGCGTCGGCGATCCCGTCGGCCACAGCCCGGATGGCGTTATCATGGCTGAAGGTGAAGAACGTCCGGCTGAAGAAGCGGTCGCTGTCTACGCCCTGCGATATCAGCATATGCACCGGTGCGATGCGGCCGGAAAAAGACATCGGGTCGGTGAAGGCGAATGATCGGCCGCGAAGGTCGAGAATCGACTTCGCCTCCCGGTTGCGGGCGATGATATACGACTGGTAGCGGGTATCGCCCTTCACCTCCGGCAAGGCCAAAAGCTCCATGCCGAAAGTCGCGTTGCCGGCGACATAGCCGCCGCTGCAGACGAAGGCGACGTCGGCCCCGCCGCTCTGCACGAGATCGTTCACTTCTTTATAGGTCTTCCGCTGCAGCAGCACAACCGGGTGGCCGAGTTTGTCCTCCATGTATTCGACGGCCGGCTGGTAAACGGTCAGCGTCTCCTTGGGGGACAAGATGGACGACACCGCCACCCTGAGCGGCACCTTGCCGGCGCTTTTATCCTTAACAGCCGTGTTCGCGTCCGTCTTATGCAGGCTGACCGTCTTCGCCGGCCCCGGCGAGCAGCCGTTCAGGGCCAGCGCCACTATTAGCAGCGTTGCCGCGATAAACAACTTTTTAGCCATATTAGCCTCCCATGACCTGTTAAGTCCATTATCGCAAATGCGGCGCCCGCGGACAACAGAAAATCTTTCCCTCGCGCAGTCAGGAAAGGGAGGCGGATGACCGCCTCCCCTCTGCTATGCCTTGACCAGTTTTACTTTCGTGTCGTAGAAAACGATGCTGCCGCCGACCACGTCCTGCAAGCCTGTATTCTTGAGCACCGGATCGACGCGCATGGCCACGTTGGCATGGATGCCCGTGCCGCGGCCGGGATCTCCTTTGATCGTCTTGCCGTCGATGGTGAAATCTTTGGCTCCGTAGGCGAAGTGGCCGTGGCCGAGGGAAAAGCCCACTACTCCTGGACGGACGCCTTCCGTGACCTGGAGCTTGCCGATCAGCGGCTTGTTGCCGAGCGGTCCCAGTTTCCAATTGCCGTCCGGGCAGGACGCTGACGTGATTTTCACCCGGTCGCCGTCGCGCAGACCGAGCCGCCTTGCGTCCACGGGGTTGACGATGATCCCGTTCTCCAGCTCCAGGGCCATGAGCCACGGGCTGGCGGCCGTCCTCGACTTGGTATGCTGGATGTGTTTGTAGGTGATCATCGTCAGATCATAACCGTCTTTTTCATCGTTGATCGGCTTGCCCGTGCAGTCCTGAACCTCGCCGATGTATGTCGGCAGGCCGACGTAGTTCTTGCCGGTCATGGCGTTCTTGGTCGCGGCCGTCTTCTCGACATACATGTTGACCATGACGCCGTACTTATTCTTCACCTTGTCGCCGTCCCAGGCCGAGGCGTAATCCTCGAACCGGCCGCCGCGATTCAGCACATAGATAACCTTGCGCCAGAACGCCTCGCCGCCGCAGGCCGCCTTCCAGCGGTCAGGGTCGAACACCGACTTCGGCAGATGCTTGCGGGCTTCCAGAAATACCTTTACCTCCTCGTCGTCGGCGTCCGGCACCTTGCCGTCGGTCGCGATATTGGCTACCTGCTTCAGATACAGATGGTCGAAGTGGGTGAAGGGAACTCCGGGGCCGAAGCCGTCCGGGCCAAAGCCGGGCATGTTCATCTTCTCTGCCAGGCCAAGCACGAAAGACTCGAAGCCAAGCGGCATCTCCTCGCCGAACACCTTCACCGTTTCGGTCAACGGCTTGGCGGCCGGCTGGCGGACAGGCGAATTCTTGTACGGGATGCTGGGGTGAGAGCCGTGCATCTCCCACCTCTCCAGGTAAGTGAGGTCGGGGATGACGTAGTCGGCGTACACCGAAGTTTCGCCGACGGTGGTATCGAAGGTGACGAACAGCGGCAGTTTGTTGACATCGAGCAGCGTGTCGATGACCGCCTGGGCGGCCGGCAGGGCGTACACGGGCGAGCCCATGTACAGGAACAGCGATTTGACCTGGTACGGGTACATATCCATGGCCGACGGGATGACTTCCTGGTAGATGTCGCTGATGAGCGGGAACCAGGGGCGTTTGGCCGGATAACCGTTGAAGATGGTGCTGTCCTCGTACTTGAAGCTTGTGCGGATGATGCTGCTGCCGAAGGGAGATATCTTCTTGGGGTGCTTCGATACGGCGAACGCCTGGCCCGGCTTGGTGCCGGCATGGGCATACTCGGCCTTGGCGATGAAGCCGCCCCGCCAGTCGTAGTTGCCGTTCAGCAGGTTGAGCGTATTCCAGGTGAGAACGTTGTAGAAGCCGGCGGTGTGCTGGGACACACCGCGGTGGATGTCGACGACGCCCTTCTTGCCGTGGCTGGTGAATTCCTTGGCCAGTTCCGCGATATCGCTGGCTTTCACCCCGGCTTCCTTGGCCCACTCCTCGATGGTGCGCGCCTTGGCTTCCTCGTAGACGAGCTGCAGCACCGATTTTACCTTGATGCCGTTGATTTCGGTATCCACCAGCAGGTCGCCGGTAACGGCCTCCTTCTCGGTGTTCGGGTCGACCTCGACCGGCTGGCCGTCCTTGACAACGACGAACTTCTCGTTCACGTACGACTTGCCGTCTTTGGTCGTGGCCATCTCTTTTTCGAAGCCGAGTTCGTGGGAACGGGCGAAAACGGTCGGCTTGCCGCCCACAATCTTGATCAGCCATGTGGCGTTCGACCAGGTGGGCTCGCCCGCCGCCTTGGAGGCGGCCTTGTTCGCGCAGGTCAGGTACTTGGCGTCATAGCGCTTATTCTCGATGATCCAGCGGATCATGCCCATAGCCACGGCGGTATCCTTGCCCGGCGCCGCCGGCACCCACTTCCAGGCATGCGTGGCAGCCTTGGTGAAGCGCGGATCGAGCACGGCGTACTTCATGCGCCCGGACGCGATGCCCTCGGTGATGCGCTGCACGCGCACCGGCGGCCCGTAGTTGGCCTCGAAAACGTTGGCGCCGACGAAAATGACGAACTCGGCTTTCTCCAGTTCGGCCTGCCAGTAGAACTTCTTGCCGTCCATCCAGGACATGGCGTTCTTCTTGGCGTCATACTTCCACTGCTCGCTCATCGCCTTACCGGAGAAGTACAGCGAACCCTGGCAGACGGTCGTGTGGCCGTGGGCGTTTACCGAGCCGAAGGAGTTCAGGCAGAATCGTTTGAGGATGTCGCCGCGGCCATCCTTGAGGCGGCCCCACCAGAAAACGAACTGGTTGTTCTTCGGACCAAGGTCGGGATGCTCGGGATCGATCATTGCGCTCAGGTTATCTTTGAACTTAACCTGGAACTCCTTGACAAGCGCCTGTTTCTTGGTTTTGTCCTTTTCGCCGAGAATCTTGGCCACATGGTCGGCCATATCCTTGGCCAGCTTGGGATCGCGGACGGCCCACAGGCTGTTCATGCCCTCGACAACCCTGTTCTCCTCACCGGGTACGTTGGCGAACAGCTTACCGCCGTCGGCAATCTCCTTGATAGCCTGCTCGAAGGGGATGCTGACCCACTTGTTCTCGCCCCGTTTGCCGGCCCGCTTCAGAACCTTGCGGATTCGGTAGGGGTCGTAGTAGATCTGGACGCCGGCCTGGCCTTTGGGGCAGATGCCCGCGTCGGCCTTTTCCGCGTCACGGATTTTCGTCGCGTAACCCAGGTGAGGGTTCAGGCCCGAAGGTGTATAGGGGTTCCCGTCGATCTTGAGCGGCATGCCCTCCATTACCTTCACCTTGATGGCGCAGCCGGTGTTGCAGTTCAGGCAGGAAGAGTAGATTGTATTCTCCGCCCGGTTGAGGATATACTCGTCTTCCGGCGTGAGCATGCCGGCCTGGACGCGTTCGAAGGCGCCCATCAGGTCGCTGCTCGAAGCCAGGAGAGCAGAACAGCCTACGGCCGTACCGGCGATGAACTGCCGGCGGCTGGCCTTGGTATCGAGAATCTTTTCGACGAAGTTCTTATCCATGTTTTATCCCGCCTCCCTTCACGCCTGCTTGGCAGCAAGCAGTTTATTGGCCAAAAAATCGGCCGCCCAGATGGCCCCGGCTACAAAGCCGACCGCCACAACCCACTCCACCGCGGACGGAGCATACGACAGCGACAGGCGGGCGGCCTGGAAGGCGTTCGCCAAGCCTGGCATCGGTTCGGCGGCGAACCCGGAGCTGACGAAGGCATACTTGTTGCAGGCCAGCCCGAGGAGCGCCAAAACGCCGGGCAGTATAGCGCCAGAGTTCTTCATGAGCATGATGACGGGAACGACCACTCCCAGGACGACAAAGCCCCAGAAAGGAACCGAACTCAGCAGAGCCGCCTGTCCGGCGAACGCATGGACAACCTCGATCGCGGCGACGGCGACGAGCGAATACATAAGTATCTTCTTGACCGCATAGCCTTCCTCGGCGAAAATCTTCTCGCTGCTCATCTGGCCTACCGTGAAAACGGCGGCGCTTCCGGCGGCCACCGCGGACGCCAGGAATGAAACCGGCGTCAGCAAGGAATTCCACGCAGCCCGGGCCACCATGCCGCCGAAGAACAGCCCCTCGGCCACTACGAACCCGACTGCTGCGAGACCGGCCAGATACATGAACGCTTTTTTCGCCTGAGTGAAGAGGTAGCCGCCCAGGCAGACGAAGAAGGCCATATAAAGCCAAGACGCCCAGGCCAGCTTCGAGCTGAAGGCCGGACTGAAAAAGATCAGGAAACCTTTCATCGGCTTGCCGAGATCGGTGCCGATGAACGCCAGACCGAAAGCCAGGAAAGCGCCGGCGGCGATCAGGCTGATAGTGGTGAGCCGTTTCGGTTCACCGCCCTGCGACCAGGCGACATATATCCCCGTCCAGGCAGCTCCGGCTGCCGCGGCGACCATCAGCACATAGAGACCGACCCAGAGGCCCCAGGGGGTGTATGAGCCGTAGTTGGTCACACTCTCGCCCCAGATAAAAACTTTGCCCAGTGCAGCGACCGCACCGGCAACGAACAAAACAAGCAGAACCGCTTTAGCCGTTTTACCCATGCTACTGCACCTCCTATATATAGTAGACCCGCGGGTCGGTGCCCGCTTCTTCTTTGATGCGGTAAACCTTGCCGGCGCCCATGACCTTCTTGATGAGCGACTGTTCGTCGTTAAGATCGCCGAAGAAGGTGGCCCGGCCGATGCAGGTCGACACGCAGATCGGCAGCAGGCCCTTTTGCAGGCGGCTCGTGCAGAAGTGGCACTTGCGGGCGCTGCCTATGACGCTGGCGTGCTTGCCGTCCCGGCGCCATTGCTTGCCGTACTCGAAGAAACCGGCCTTCTCGTACTCCTGCAGGGCGGGTTGATTCTCGGTGTAATAGTCGCCGGCATCGAAAGTCCGGGCGCCGTAAGGGCAATTGGCGATACACGAACGACAGCCGATGCACTTCTCGTAATCGATGGAAACAATGCCGTCCGCCTCTTTCTTAGTGGCCCCCACCGGACAGACAGGCACACAGGAGGGATTCTCGCACTGATAACAGGGACGGGGCAGAAACTGGCGCTTGACGTCGGGAAACTTGCCGCTCACCTTGTCGATAACAGGCCGGTATACCACCCCCGGGGGCAGTTTATACTCGGCGACGCAGCCGATGGTGCAGGCGTGGCAGCCCACGCATTTGCGGGTGTCGATGAGCATTCCCCAGCGGCGTTTCTCGGGCGGTTTCTGCATAGCCTTGGCCAGATCCCGCTGCATGGTGAGCAAGATGTCTTCTCTCTCCACAACGCTCCTCCTTTGCTCATTTCTCCTTCGCCAAATACGGGCAGGCGCTTGTACGCAGCGCCCATCGGCTGCCGGCCGGCAGCTCGGAGAAATATTCATATTATCGTACAATTCAATTATCCCCCTGATCGCGTTACGGCGGTATCAGTAAAAACCATACACTTTTGTCCGTGAAAATACGGACAGAGTTTTGGTGCAGATGCGCGGCCCTCGCAAGCATGTAAAGCGTCAACCCCCAACTACAGTCTCATTCTAAGGCTGACCGGAATGTCAGACTGACCTAGGCCCAGATGGTGGGCTTGATATCGGTTCTCGAAGTCAATCTTGGTACGGGAGAAGCAGAAAATGCAAGAAGTGCTAAACTATGTAATAAGCAGCAAACCGCAAAGACACACTCCAGCAATCTTTTGCGCGTTGTACAAATAATAATGGCAACATCCGCTGAGGATGTTGCCATTTTTCCTTGACCCTATTAATGCCCGCCAGTCAAATGACCCTATTAATGTCAAAAGGGACACTTATAGTGTCCCAATCACACACAGGGTTTTCGGCTTTTCCGGATTCGCTTGGTGGAGGCGATCCATGACCTTGCAAATCCCACCAAAACCGGAATGCTCGCAAACCATTCGGCTGAAAAGCCGGCGTTGCGGACTTGCGCGCCACGCCGTATTCACCCTAGAAGTGCGTTTCCCATCATGAGTGGCGCTGCTCCTCCTTCTCGCACTCCCCGCAGACCACTAGGCCACTGATCGGGCGCAATCAGAACGCCCCCTTAATGGGCCGGACCGTGACCGGGCAAGCGCACTAAAAATCAGCTTTCCAAAAAACCGGCGATATATTCCATGATTGAGTTTGCGAGAGGTGAGGCTAGTTGAATCTGTGTCGCGTCTATCATAACGTTATTCAGGTACTGGAGAATAAGCGCATCTCTTCCGCGCAAACCATACGGCAAAGCTCCTGCAAAAATAAAACCCATATTTTCCGCCTGTTCAGCCAACAGGGCTGTCGCGGGATGTTGAAGGTCAAGATACAAGTATATTATGTCGAAGCGTTCCCGGCAGTAGCCGCGCACTTCCTGCCTGATCCTTTCGGCTGCATCCCCGCCGGCTTGAGTCACTTTGATCGACGCAACATTCATATCCCGTAAAACTTCGCAATCCAGCTCGGTGGCTTGCGAAGACGGCAGCTCAAAACTCCCACCGACAACAGAAGGAATACCTGCGGCCTGAAAAATACGCTCGATCATTTCCCGATGCCGCGCAGGAGGATAAATATTTACCGTCTCCCGCGATTTGAGCGGGATATAAGACGCGAGCACACTGATACGCTGCCCTGCTTTGCCGGCGATCTGCTTAAAATCGGTGCTCTCGGGCATAAAGCCTAGCAAAAGCGCACAGTCGGTGCCGCCCATCATTTTGGCCCCCCGTTGAGTTATCGTATGATTGGTTACCGAGAGACAAAATAATCCTTGCAAACCGAAGCTCCGGGAATGCTCGACAAGAAATTTCACCAGCTTGAAAAAAGCGCGGGTATGTCGGTAAGCCGGACTTACAAAGACGGATTCCACCTCGGCGATTGCCGCGCCCATATAGGGAAACTCCAAATCACCGTAACCTATTATCTCCCCGTCGTCGCTGACGGCCACGGCGGAAAAAAGCCGCCCGTTGCGGTTGTATTCGATAATGAGTTCGGGATAATATACATGCTCGGCGTATGAATACCCGTATGTCCGGTACGCGCACTTGGCCACCTGCACAGCGTCGGCTTCCTCGATGCGTCGGACCGTGAACTGCACATCGCCCCGTTTTGCCTGCCCGGAGGCAGCCGCCCCATCCGCCTGCGCCGCATCTTCACGGGAAGCGCTGTCGCCATTCTTCGGAAGATACTTCACTAAACTGATTTCCTTGCCTTCGCGGCCGAGGTTACAAAAAACAACCTCGTCAACCATCTTTCGGATCAGATAGGTGCCCAACCCTTTAGCCTTCAAATTCGCTTTTGTTTCGTCCGGCGAATAAGGTGTTATTCCCTTCGGATCGAAAGGAATGCCTTTCTCCCGGAAAATTACCGTTAGCTTATCGGCATCGTTCCGAAAGATGATTCGAAAATGTTCTTGCTGTCCGGACTCAAAACCGTGTTCTACAATGTTGCAGAATACTTCTTCCGCCGCCAACTCTATTTCCCCCCGCTCCTTGTCGGCAAATCCCATTAGACGGGCCAGCTCGCTGACATAAGCTATGACGGGCGCAATATAATCCTGCCTGGATGGGACGATTAACTCGGCTTCGATAGCCATAACGAACCTCCCCGCAGAACCTCGGTCTGCGTATAATTGACAGCGGTATCCAAAAAAGATAGTATTATCTTGTACTATTTTACAATAATTCTGTCCCAACAAAAAGCTGGATTATTACAAAGGAGGACTTTCTTTGGCCGCCTACGCCCTTCTCCTGATCGCAGTTATCGGCGAAATTATCGGATCGTCTGCGCTTAAAGCTTCCGAGGGTTTTACGAAACTTGTTCCCAGTTTGCTCGTTGTTGTAGGATACGGCGTCGCCTTTTATTTCTTCTCCCTAACCCTGAAATACATCCCGCTGGGAATATGCTATGCCATATGGACGGGGATCGGCACTGCCCTGACCGTACTTGTCGGCGTGTTATACTGGAAGGAAACCCTCGCTGTCCAGCACATCGCCGGCATCGCCCTCATTATGCTTGGTGTGGTGGTGATCAACCTGACCAAAGGGTCCCTCGAATAAATAACCCGCCTGAACAAAGCTTGGCGGCCTCCTCCCTCTAACCAATCTTCCAAACAACAAAAAACCCGCGTTCTCCGCGGGTTTTCGGCTTTTCCGGATTTGAATGGTGGAGGCGAGCCGCACCAGGCCAAATTCACCTCAAAATGGAAATTCCATCCACCCTTCTTCGTATTTACCAATAATTGAGTACAAAATCAATCCCTGTAAATATCTCTGATTTCTGGGTCTAGTTTCTCGATTAGGGTATTCTTTATGCGCCGATACATATTATCCATTACAGCCAAATCACCGCTGTTGTAGCTCTCAACTTTCTCGATTACTACTTCCCTGTCCTCAAAATCAGGAATTCCTTTACGTTGACGGTCAATCATCTGTTGATATATTGGTATCCCGGTTTCAAAAGGCACGGACATCTTTAAGACTCTACTTTCAAACATGCGGAAACAGTCCGTTGGGCCTGGATAACGACCATACCAATAAGTATGATTCGTAAGTGACTGGAGAATGCGCTCTTCGCTAGCCTTATAGACCTTTGCCTTTATCGCTAATTGTAAAAGGTCATGCCCTTGTTTAAATCCTTTAAATCTACCTTTCTTATTAACACATTTATATCCGTTTGCGATGATAATGCCTTTCAATAGGTTCTCTAAAGCAAACCCAAATAGTAAATAATATGGCCTAAATAGATTGTCAGCCATATGTCTCCCAGTAATCCCATTTCGTACTGAATTCCAATAATCCTTGATTGGTGCTCTCAACAATTCTGCAGCTGCTGCTAAGTCTGCGGCTGAATTAAGCCAGGAAATGGGGTCGTTTAATTCTTCTTGGAATTCTTGCTCTGGAGAAGGCCTGGCGTCTATACTCATAATATCCCACCTCGCAGCACTTCCATTCGAACCAATAGGACGCGCCAAACCAATCCCACAGGCCAAACACATTAAAAGTACATAAAGCTAGCCCTTCTGTGCTATTCTGTTTCTTATTACATCAACAATCAGGTTTCCCAACGGCGTTATTATTAAGGTAGCTAACATTCTTTTTTCCATGTCATTATCAAATGCATCGATTATCCCTTCTGCTAAAGCATCACTTCCTGATGCAATACGAAGCATCTCCCTCAGATAAACTGTTAATACTAGAAGCGGATGAGGGTAAGAGTTTGGTTTACCAAACATAGTGTTAAAGAAAATCAAATTGTAAGAGAATAGATTTGTATCAAAAACTTTGAGATAGAAATCCTCTAATTCTTTGACCGTAACACCAGTCATTTCAGCGATTTCAGGTTTATTCTTCAATATCTCCCCGTACATCCAAGCGCAGTATGCTTGTGTAAGGTATGCAAGACGGACGCCATCCCGCTTCTTAATATAATCCATATAGTTCAGCAAGGTTTCGCCTTTCTCATTCGGAAAAAATAGTTCTTTAACAAGCGTCTTAGGTACTTCATAAAGAATCAACTGCTGAACAGTTAGTGGCTTGTTAGGAGTGTATAGACCTACTTTTCTTGGTGTTTCCATTGTCTCCATAAAAGATTTCATGAATGCTTCCTGGTCAGATGACCTAAGAGAAGCAAAAAAACCCTCTTTACTTAAAGACTCATTCGACATGGGAATTGCTGGATAGTCTTTGTAAAGACCACGTTGGGGTGCTGCATCCATATGGCAAACATAAGTTTCAGCGCTGATAAGCCCGCCAGCTTCCGCAAGACTGGTCTGCCCCCAGGTTTTGTTCCGGATCTTTAAGTTAGTCAGGCCGCCGTCAGTATTGTCTGCGGTGCCGGCGGTCTATAGCCAAGCGAGCTGTGCGGACGCACCGTGTTGTATTCGCGCACCCATCGCTTCGTTAATACTTCTACCTCAAACATCGTATCAAACAGTTCCCTGTTAAGAAATTCATCCCGCATTTTGCTGTTGAAGCTTTCGCAATACCCATTCTCCCATGGACTGCCCGGTTCAATATAGGCAGTGGCAACCCCGAGGCTGTTCAGCCATTCCCGAAGCTTGGTTGCTGTAAACTCTGTGCCGTTGTCGCTTCTGATGTAGCTGGGCACCCCTTTCATGATGAAAAGATCGGACAGCACCCCGATAATATCGGTATGTTTCCAATGTCTCCTGGGGAGGCTGGCAAGACATTCTCTGGTGTATTCATCAATAATGTTCAGCCATCTTACTTTGCGACCGTTTCGAAGCCGGTCTTCTACGAAATCATAGCTCCAGACATGATTTTTGGATTCTGGACGCAGCCTGACGCAACTTCCGTCGTTCAACCAAAGCCGGCGCCTCCTGGGCTGCTTTTTCGGCACCTTGAGTCCTTGCTCCCGCCATATTCTTTCTACCCGCTTGTGATTGATGGTGTATTCGCCTCTGAGCATGGCGGTGATCCGGCGATAGCCATATCGCCCATAATTGGTCGCCAGTTCAATGATCCTGGCCGTTATTTCGTCCTCATCGCTTCTTTTTACCGGTATGTATCGTACACTGCTGCGGCATACGTTCAACGCCCGACAAGCCCTCCGCTGGGACAACCCGTATTCGGTGCGCACCTTTTCCACGGTTGCTTTTCTCTTTGCCGGACTTAGAATTTTCCCTCGGCCACATCCTTGAGGATGGCGTTATCAAGGCTCAAATCGGCAACCAGTTTTTTCAGCCGCGCGTTTTCTTTTTCAAGCTCTTTCAGCCTTTTTGCGTCCGAAGAATTCATACCTCCGTATTGCTTTCGCCAGCGGTAATAGGTCTGTTCTGTGACGCCGATCTGCCGCGCCGCTTCTGCGACCGTTTTGCCCTGGCTGCAAAGGACTTCAACTTCTCTCAAGTGAACAATGATTTGCTCTGCGGTATACGTTTTCTTGCTCATAGACTTTTCCCCCTTTAAGTTAGTTTATCAGGTTCTTTCCTAACTTAAAATTCGGCTCGGATCCGTGGGGTCATGCCAAATTGACGTGCTCCCCGAAAACTGGTCCACAGGAAATGTTAGTTACCGCGTAGTATTAACATGGACCAGGAGGGAGTAAATTGAACAAACGATTCACCGAGGAACAAATCATCGGCATTCTCAAATCCCATGAACGGGGCATGAAACTGGCGGACATCCTCCGCCAACACGGCATTGCCGAGCAGACTTTTTACCGCTGGAAATCGAAATACGGCGGGATGGATGTAAGCGACGCCAAAAAGCTAAAGCAGCTCGAAGAAGAAAACCGCCGGCTCAAGCAGCTTGTCGGTGAACTTACCCTGGACAACCAAGCACTAAAGTGGGTTATTGAAAAAAAGGACTAGAGTCTACGCGCAAACGCCACCTCGTCCGGGGAATTCAAGAGCACTTCAACCTAAGTGAACGCAGGGCGTGTAGGCTTGTTGGCATAGGCCGATCTAGCCATAGGTACGTAACAGTCATAGCCGAAGAAAACGAAGCCCTAAAAGCCAGAATAGCTGAGTTGGCCTATACCTGGC
>JAHDOI010000086.1 GCA_018434945.1 Selenomonadales bacterium | reverse complement strand
ATTCATTTTCTTCTACAACCATGAGCGTATTCAACTCAAAACAAAACTGACGCCGCTCGAAAAACGACGCCAGTTTGCGTAATCTCATCTAATCCTGCGATAGGGCTTTTTATCTGTGTCCATTGGCCGGGGTTCAGTTCACGGAGCGACGGTCTTCTCTCATTTGTCGCTTATTCACTTGCCGCGGTGGTGGCGATTGTGGCCGAAGGCCTGCCTGAGTTTGAGCATGTCCTGTTTGAGCGTCTCGTCGCTGATTCCCAGCGAGCCGGCGACATCCCGCCAGGTGTTGTTGATTTTCTTCATTTCCAGGACGCTGGCCGGGGTTTTGTCGGCGTTCTCGGCCAGGAGGCCGGCCACGGCGATGTCGTGGGTTTTGTAGCCTTGTTCCAGGAGGCCGAGGACGGTGGCGCGGTCAAAGCCGAGCTTGGCGCTGAGCCTGTCGGCCGACAGGGCGTGGAAGGCGGCTTTTGTCTGCTCTTTGGTCACGCCGAGGGTTTTGGCCACGTCTTTCCAGGTGTTGTCGCCGGTTTTGAGGTCGAGCACTTCATTGAAGGTTTTGCCGTTGGCCTTGGCGAGGAAGGCGGCGCGGTTGAGGTCGCGGACGTTGGCGCCGGCGTTTACGCGGGCGAGGATGGTGTCTTTGCTGATGCCGTAAGTTTCCGCGAGCCGCTGGGCGGCCTTATCGGGGTCGTGCTGGCGTTTTTCGTGCGCCGGACGGGCTTTGCCGCCTTCGGCGGCCTGGGCTAGCGGGGAGAGGGCGGCGCCGGCAAGAACGAACGCCCCGAGGACGAATACGGCAACGGTCTTTTTGCTGACTAGTCTCATTTTGTCATACCTCCGGATGTCTATATCTCTGCAGCCTGATGCGGCTGTTTGAGGTTATTATAGACTACGGGTATGACAAATGTATGACAGACTACGGGCACCTAGAAAGTCCATCTTATGTGTATTCTCCGGTGCGCCTCGCACACTATTCGTGCCGGCTATCGCCATAAGGCAAAATGCGCTGACAAAACCAGTGTAATCAGGACGTGCATCTGGAGCTTTCTAGACGCCCTAAAGGAAAAACTAAATATTACGCCACCGGGAGGGTGAACGTGAATTTCGCGCCTTGGTCCGGCGTGCTTTCCAGGGTTATTTCGCCGTTCATGGCCTGGACGAGGCGCTTGGTTATCGCCAGTCCCAGGCCGGTGCCGCCGCCGCTGCGGGCCCGCGATTTGTCGACCCGGTAGAAACGGTCCCAGATGTAAGGCTGGTCCTCCGGCGGGATGCCCGGACCGTTGTCGCTGACGGCGACGGCGACTTTGCCGGCGGCGGACTGCACGGCTATGACGATGGTGCCGCCGGCGGGCGAATGGCGGGCGGCGTTGGAGATGAGGTTGGCGACGATCTGCGCCAGCCGGCCGGGGTCGGTCAGCACGGGCGGGACGGCGGCGGGAGCGTCGACGCGGAGGGTGAGGCCCTTTTCGGCGAGCAGGTGGGAGTATTTGGCTGCTTCGCGGCCCAGAAAGGCCACGAGGTCGGTTTTTTCGGGGACGATGGCCAGTTCGCCGGCCTCGAGCTGCGACAGGTCGAGGAGGTCGCGGATGAGACGGTCGATGCGCTGGCTTTCGCCGACGATGGTGGCGAGGTAGCGCTGCTGCTGTTCGGGCTCCGCCGCCACGCCGTCGGCGAGGGCTTCGGCGAGGGCCTGGATGGAGGCGACCGGTGTCTTGAGTTCGTGCGAGACGTTGGCGAGGAATTCGCGCCGGTTGTATTCCACTTTGGCGAGCGATGCGGCCATGGTGTTGAAGGTCCGGCCCAGGCCGCCGATCTCGTCGCCGCCTGTGGCGCCGGTGCGGCTGGTGTAGTCGCCGGCGGCGAAGCGGGCGGCGGCGTGACTGATGTCGGCGAGGGGGCGGGTGAGGGTGCGCGACATGAGCAGGCCGAAAAGGGTGGCGGCGACGGTGCCGAAGAGCAGGGAGAGGAGCAGCAGGCGGTCGATGGCGCCGATGGTCTGGTTGACGCCGGTGATGGGGGTGGAGAGGAAGACGGCGGCCGGAGTGGGCGACGCGAGGGGGATGGCGACGAGGATCGAGGGGTCGTTCTGGCGGCGGCTGTTGCGGACCCACGATTGCGGTGTGCCGGCGAACAGAGCTTCGAGCCGCTGGGGGTCCTCAGGGAGGGAGCGGACCCAGCGGGTGGGGGGTCTGCCGGCGAGCACGTTGCCCTGCGAGTCGGCCACCCAGATGCGGGCGCCGATGAGGTCGCCGAGGAGTTCGAGCCGGAAGGGAAGGGTGCCGGTGCCGAGGACGGGGGCGACGGCGGCCGCCACGGAATGGCCTTCGGTCAGCATTTCGAGCCGCTTGTTTTCGATGAGGTGTTCGCGGACGAGATAGGCCATGAGGGCGCCGAGGGTGACGGTGACGAGCAGGATGACGACGATGTAGGAGAGGAACAGGCGGCTGAAGATCGAGCGGATCATCGGGCGTTCACCTCGAATTTGTAGCCGGTGCCCCAGACGGTGTGGATGAAGGTGTTGTCTTTGCCGGCGATTTTCTGGCGCAGCCTTTTGACGGTGGCGTCCACCGTGCGGTCGTCGCCTTCGAAGCCGTAGCCCCATACGTTGGTGAGGAGCTGCTCGCGGGTGAAGACGATGCGGGGGTGGCGGGCCAGGAAGAGGAGGAGATCGAATTCCTTGGGGGACAGGGCGATCGACCGGCCGTCCTTTTCGACGGATTGGTTGGCGGGCCGGATCACGAGGCCGGGGAAGCCGAGCTCGTCGCCGTCGGCGAAGATGAGGCCGCTGCGTCTGAGCACCGCTTTGACCCTGGCGACAAGTTCGCGGGGGCTGAAGGGTTTTGTGACATAGTCGTCGGCGCCGAGGGAGAAGCCGGTGATTTTGTCGGCCTCGGTGCTTTTGGCGGTGAGGAAGATGACGGGGACGCGGCGGGTGAGCGCGCGGCATATCTCCCAGCCGGTGCGGCGGGGCAGCATGATGTCGAGGATGAGGAGGTCGGGCCGGGTTTCGGTCTCAAGCTCGAGGGCGGCGTCGCCGTCGGCGGCGGTGTGGACGGTGAAGCCCTCGCGTTCGAGGTAGAGCTGGACAACTTCGCGGATACTGGCCTCGTCGTCGGCGACGAGTATTTTTACGGTCATTTTATACCTCCGTGCTTGTATATGTAATGAAAAGATGCTATTATAGTCGTGGTTAAGGTATCGCTGAAGATCGCCGGATATCGGGCGGCATCCCTCACCGGGAGCCGTACCGCCGCGACAACCCTTTGGAACGGAATACATACTTGGGTTTAGACCGCTTTGATCCGCAGGGACTGAGACGGCGAGGACCGGAGCAAGGTTTTTTTGAGCCTTCCTGTCTTTTGCCGGGAAGCTTTTTTATTTTCCAGCGGGGAGGATTTGGCATGGAGATCGTCACAACGGTGAGCGGCATAAGGGCGCTGGTGCGGCAGGCCAGGGCGGCGGGCAAGACCGTGGCTCTGGTGCCGACGATGGGCTTTCTGCACGAGGGGCACCTGACGCTGATGCGGACGGCGCGGGCCGACCATGGGCTGGTTGTCGCCAGCATATTCGTCAATCCTTTGCAGTTCGGACCAAGCGAGGATTACGCCGTCTATCCGCGCGACCTGGAACGGGACGCTAAGCTGGCAGCCTCCGCCGGGGTGGACGCGATTTTCGCGCCGCCGGTCGAGGAGATGTATCCACAGGGGGCCGCCGGAATGCTCACTTCCGTCGAGGTGACGGAGATAACCGAACGCCTCTGCGGGGCGAAACGGCCCGGACATTTCCGTGGCGTGGCTACGGTGGTCGCCAAGCTTTTCAATATCGTCGCGCCTGATGTGGCTTATTTCGGCCAGAAGGACGCCCAGCAGGTGGTGGTCATCAAACGCATGGCCGCCGACCTGGACATGAACGTCCGGATCGCCACCGTGCCGATTGTCAGGGAAGCCGACGGTCTGGCACTTTCTTCGCGCAATGTGTACTTAAATCCTGCCGAACGGCAGGCGGCTCTCGTTCTCAGCCGGGCGCTGCGAATGGCCGCGGAGCGGCTCAGGACCGGGCAGCGCGACGCCGCGGCCATCCGCAGGGAAATGATGGAATTTATTGGCGGCGAGCCGCTGGCCGATTGTGATTACGTTTCCGTGAGCGATCCGAATACCCTCGAGGAACTGGACACGGTCGCCGGGCCGGCGCTGGTGGCGCTGGCCGTGCGGATCGGCAAGACGCGCCTTATCGATAATCTGCTGTGGGAGGGATAATCATGTTCCGCACCGTATTCAAATCGAAGCTGCACCGGGCGACCGTCACCGAAGCAAATCTCAACTATGTGGGCAGCATCACCATCGACGAGGATCTGCTGGATGCAGCCGATATCTGTGTGAACGAGAAGGTCCAGGTGGTCAACAACAACAACGGCGCGCGGCTGGAGACGTACGCCATCCCGGGGCCGCGCGGCTCGGGGGTCGTGTGCCTGAACGGCGCCGCCGCCAGGCTGGTTCAGCCGGGGGACAAGGTGATCATCATCACCTACGCGGTTATCGACGACAGGGAGGCGAAGGCTTTCAAGCCGACGGTGGTGTTCCTCGACGACGCCAACCGCATCGCCGAGGTCAAGGACGCGGAGCAGCACGGCGAGATCCGGTAAGGGTGATATTGTCTCTTTAGGCCGTTTCGCCGGGCCTGACTTGACAGATTGTTAACTTTTTCTTATAATATGGATAACAATTCCCGGGAGGTGGGTTTGGTGCGCGGTGAAATACTGCAAATGCTGCGCGATGAGCCGGGCCGCTACGTGTCGGGCGAGGAGGTTTCCCGCCGGCTGGCCGTTTCGCGGACGGCGATCTGGAAGCATATCCGGGCCCTCAAGCAGGACGGCTACGATATCGAGGCCCATCCCCGCCTGGGTTACCGTCTGTGCCGCACTCCCGATCTGCTGCTGCCGGCCGAGATCGAGGCCCGGCTGAAGACGAAGAAGCTGGGACGGGCGATCGCTTATTTTCGCCGGGTGGAGTCGACCAACAACGAGGCCAAGAAATTGGCGGCGGCCGGCTGCCCCGAGGGACAGATCGTCGTGGCCGAGGAGCAGTCGGTCGGGCGCGGGCGGCTGTCGCGCGGCTGGTTTTCGCCTTTTGCCCGCGGGGTCTGGTTCACGATCGTGCTCAGGCCGCCGTTCAACCCGCAGGACGCCCCTAAGTGCACACTGCTGGCCGCCGTGGCCGTGTGCCGCGCGATCCGCCGGACGACCGGCGTGGCGTGCGGCATAAAGTGGCCGAACGATATCCTTTATGACGGCAAGAAGCTGGTGGGCATCCTCACCGAGATGTCGGCGGAGATGGACGCCATCAATCATATCGTCATCGGCATCGGCGTGAACGTAAACATCGGCGCCGACGATTTTCCCCCGGAGCTGCGCGACCTGGCCACTTCGCTGTTTTTGGCCGCCGGGCGTCACTTGCCCCGGGTGGATATTCTCATGGCCGTCCTCGAGGAGCTGGAGCGGGTGTACGAGCAGACGCTCGGCCAAGGGTTCGCTCCCGTCCTCGACGAATGGCGCCGCGAATCGCTGACGCTCGGCCGCACGGTGGATGTGATCGGTTCGGGCCGCTGGTTCTCGGGGGTGGCGGTCGACATCGACGCCGACGGGGCGCTGCTGGTGAGGACCGCCGACCGGGTGGAGAGGGTGCTGGCCGGCGATGTGTCGATCAGGCCCGCAGAGGGAGGAGAAGGATAAGATGCCTATTCGCAATATGATTCTCGCCGGACTGTTCGCCGCCCTCATCGCCATCAGTTCACAGGTTTCCATCGTTTTACCGCCGAGCCCCGTGCCCCACACCCTGCAGGTGCCGTTCGTGCTGCTCGCCGGGCTGGTGCTGGGAGGCCGGTGGGGGGCGGTGAGCGTGCTCGTCTGGGTGCTGCTGGGGGTGTTCGGCCTGCCGGTGTTCGCCCAGGGGAAGGCCGGCGCGGCGGTGCTGCTCGGCCCGACAGGCGGATTCCTGTTCGGGTTCATGTTGTGCGCCTACCTTGTCGGGCGGCTGACCGAACGCGCCGCCGACGGCGCAGGCCGGACGTTCGCGTATATGATGGCGGGGCTTTTGGTGGCCTACGGCGTGGGGATGCTCGGGTTTATGGCCAATTTCGCCTTCTTTCTGAATAAGCCTATGACGTGGGAAAAGGCCGCGGCTCTGACCGTGGCGCCGTTCCTGCCGTACGATATCGTGAAGACGCTGATCGCCGCCTATGTTGGCGCCAGGGTGAAAAGAGCGCTGGCGAGGGCGGGGTATATTTTGACGCCGGAGCATAAAGGCCGCTAGGTTACGGCCGTTGCATAATTATAAAAACGGATTGCATCCAGGCCGTTCAGAAGGCCCCAGATGCAAGGCGCACCGCAGGCTGCCACCGGAGGCGTACACGAACGTACGTTGAGGATGGCAGCCGAGGAGCAAGTGCGCCGTTCTTAGCGCTTCAGCGCCGTAGAACGGCGGCCTGCCCCTTGCGGGTACGCGGCAGATGGGGCCTTATCAACGGCCGACCAAGAGTACGGAGGAATAATCATGCTATTGGTTTTCGACGTTGGCAATACGAACATCGTTCTCGGTGTCTACGACGGCGACGAGCTGCTCCATCACTGGCGGATCTCCACCGACCGCCTGAAGACGGCCGACGAGTACGGCGTGCTGGTGAAGAATCTTTTCGACCATCGCGGCATAAGTCTGGAAGCCATCGACGCGGCGATAATCTCGTCTGTCGTGCCGCCGCTGATGGCGCCGCTGACGCGCATGACGCAGCGCTATTTCGGCGTCGACCCCCTGGTGGTCGGCCCAGGTATCAAGACAGGCATGGTCATCAAATACGAGAACCCGCGCGAGGTGGGCGCCGACCGTATCGTGAACGCCATCGCCGCGTACGAGAAGTACGGCGGGCCGATAATTATCGTCGATTTCGGCACCGCGACCACATTCTGCGTCGTCGATAAGGGCGGCGATTACCTGGGCGGCGCCATCGCCCCCGGCATCGGCATTTCCACCGAGGCGCTCTTCCAGCGGGCCGCCAAGCTGCCCAGGATCGAGCTGGCCAAGCCGCGGACGGTTATCTGCCGCAACACGGTGTCGAGCATGCAGTCAGGTATAATCTTCGGCTTCGTCGGCCAGGTGGACGAGATCGTCCGCCGCATGGAGCTCGAGCTGGGGGTGCCGGTGGAGGTCGTGGCCACCGGCGGGCTGGCGAATCTTATCGCCCAGGAGTCTTCGAAGATAAAGCATGTCGATCATTTTCTGACGCTCGAGGGGTTGCGGATCATTTTCAGCCGTAATTCCGCCGCCGGCCGTTGATAAGCGCTCTGCCGGCGCGTCGTGCATCCGGGCACTTCTGAACGGCCTCCGGGCTGCTGCTTTTCCGGTCCCCCGTCCTTACCGGGCGGGGGCTTTTCTTTGCGCCGGAGGAATTATGTTTGCGGGCTGCGAATTGTGTTAATAATACCGGGTGTTCCCCTGAACAGAGAACAGGAGTGATTACATGCTGATCGGCGCGGTTGCCGTCGCCGAGCCGGCGGTGGTGCTGGCCCCCATGGCCGGCGTCACCGACCTGCCTTTCAGGCTGCTGGCGAAAGAGATGGGCTGCAGCCTGCTTTACTCGGAGATGGTGAGCGACAAGGGTTTGCTGCACAATAATTGTCATACGCTCGATATGCTGCGGATCGATGACCGGGAGCGGCCGGTGGCGGTGCAGATTTTCGGTTCGGAGCCGGCGCCGATGGCCGCCGCGGCGCGTATCGTCGCGCGCGCCGGCGCGGATATCATCGATATCAACATGGGGTGCCCGACGCCGAAGATCGTTAAGAACGGCGAGGGGTCGGCTCTTATGCGCCGGCCGGAGCTGGCTCGCGATATCCTGGCGGCGGTGGTGGACGCGGTGGAGGTGCCGGTGACGGTGAAGATCCGCAAGGGCTGGGATGAGGGGGCGGTGAACGCGGTGGAGATCGCCGCGCTTGCTGAGCGGGCCGGGGTGGCGGCTATCGCCGTCCATGGCCGGACCCGCGAGCAGTTTTACGCGGGGACGGCCGATTGGGACATCATCCGCCGCGTCAAGGAGCGGGTGAGCATCCCGGTGATCGGCAACGGCGATGTCCGCACCCCCCAGGATGCGGAGCGGCTGCTGGCTTACACCGGCTGCGACGCGGTGATGGTGGGGCGGGCCGCCCAGGGCAACCCGTGGATTTTCCGCCAGATCGGCCACTACCTGACGGGCGGCGGGACGCTGCCGCCGCCGTCCCTGGCGGAGCGCCTGGAGGTGCTTTCCCGCCACCTGGAGATGCTGATCGGGCATAAGGGCGAGCATATCGCCATAAGGGAGATGCGCCGCCACGCGGCCTGGTACACGAAGGGGCTGCCGCGGGCGGCGGAGATTCGCCTGCGCCTTAACCAGGCGGAGAGCCGCGGGGATTTCGTCCGCATTCTGGCGGCCCTGAGCGGCCGGCGGGAAGGGAGGGACGGCGAATGATGCCTATTTTGCCCGTGGCGAACGGGATTATGCCGCGGCCGGGAGGCGGGCGCATAACCGGCGTGTTTCTGCTCGAACAGGGCGGTGAGCCGCTGGTCCGGGCGGGAACGGGACGGGACGTGCTTGTCTGCCCGTGGGCGGCCGAGGACGGCGGACTTTACCCGGTCGGGGTGGCGGCGCGGATCATGAATACCGGTTCCCATACGGCCGTGGACGCCGCCGGCCGGGAATTGCCCGTGCTTACGGCGACGCTGGAGGGACGGGGGCATGCCCGCTGGCACACTCTCAGGGCGGCGGGCGGCCTTGTCGCGTCGCCGGATGTGGAGGCGGTCGATCTCAGGGCGATGCGGCGGGAGTATCCGGCCATATCGGGGGCGGGATGGCTGCCGGCCGGCGGCTTCACCGAGTTCCGCGACCCGACGGATATTCCGGTGACGATATACGGGGCCGATATCGAGACAGGCAAAGAGGTCAGTATTTCCGCCAACCTCGGCGGCCTTGTAAGCCAGGAACAGGCACATACCATCGAGCATGGCGTCATCATGGCTTTGCGCACGTACGGGCTGTGCACGCCCCGGACGCTGCTGGATTCGCTTGTCAGGGAGACGGCCGAGCTCAAGCAGTCGGTCGAGTTCGGCCTGCGTTTCGCGCTGCCGGAGATTATCGGCCGCACGGGCACGGGCGCCTGCGGCAATCAGATGACCAACCTCGCTCAGTTTTACCTGGCGAAGGAATTTATCGATAATGTCGCCGCCGGCAAGTCGATCGGGCGTTCGCTGTCCGACGCCAGGCGGCGGACGATGTCGCAGCTCGCCGGCGAACTGGGGATCACGATGCAGCGTGACCTGCGGGTCCTTCAGGGTCTCAGGAAAGGCATGAGCCACGACGACACACCATTGCGGGTCGAAGCGGGAAAACGGGTGATCGGCAGGTTTGCCGTCGACCCCTGGGGCTAGCTGGGATTAAATGGGAAAAATTACTTGTCGTTGGCAAAAAAAAATGCTAAAATAAGTATGTACACAAGGTTGTGCACATATAATATGGGGGAGCGAATGATATGCTCCGGCGCATTGGCGACAAGATCATCAACCCGCAAAAAATCCATAAGGTGATTGATGAAGTACTCGAGATGCGCGGCCGCGGCCTTTCGCAGCAGGAAATCGCCAACAAGGTGGGCCTTGACCGCACGGTGATCTCGCGTCTGGAGACGCTGGGGGAGGTTCGCAAGGGCGGCCGCATCGCGCTTATCGGGTTCCCGATCAAGAACTGCGACGAACTGGCGGCGATGGCCAGGCAGGAGGGCGTGGATTACTGCCTGCTCATGTCGGAGAAGGAGCGCTGGGATTTCGTCGAGAGCAAAAGCGGCGTCGAGCTTTTCAACACGATCATGGAGATTATCGGTACGCTCCGCTCTTACGACATGGTCATTATCATCTGCTCCAACATGCGTATCAAGCTCATCGAAGCGCTGCTGGACAAGGATGTTATCGGCGTGCAGATCGGCGAATCGCCAATAAACGAGGATAAGTATGTGAAACCGGAATCGATACGCGCTATCATCCGCCAGCTGCATTTTTAGCCAGGAGGCCCGCCATGAAAAGGATCGTCAGCATCAGCCTGGGCTCCGCCAAGCGCGACCACCAGGTGGTGAGGGAGTTTGGCGGCGAGAGCTTTCTGATCGAACGCATCGGTACCGACGGCGACAAGGAGCGCGCCATCGCGCTGATCCGCGCCCTGGACGGCAAGGTGGACGCTTTCGGGCTGGGTGGCACCGATCTGTATATCTACGCCGGGTCGCGCCGCTATACTTTCCGCGATACGGCCCGCATCGCGGCCGCCGCCCGTATTACCCCCGTCGTGGACGGCAGCGGCATCAAGAATACCCTGGAGCGCCGCGTCATCCGCTTCCTGGAGAAGAAGCACGCCATGAGCTTTGCCGGGAGGAAGGCGCTGGTGGTGTGCGCCGTCGACCGTTTCGGCCTGGCTGAGGCGCTGGCGGCGGCGGGGGCGCAGACGGTGTTCGGCGATCTGATGTACGGCCTGGGGCTGCCGTTTCCCCTGCACACGCTTTGGGCCCTCGACCGCTTGGCCCGTGTTGTCGCACCCCTGATAACCCTTTTGCCTACCAGTGTGTTTTACCCTACCGGGGAACGGCAGAACGAGTCCCGCCCCCGGTATGGCAGTTACTTCCGGGAAGCCGACGTCGTGGCCGGCGACTTCCACTTCATCCGGCGCTATATGCCGCCCGATCTGACCGCCAAGACGATCATCACCAACACGGTGACGCAGGCTGATGAGGAACTGCTGCGGGGGAGCGGAGTCGCGACGCTTGTGACTACGACCCCGGAAATGGGCGGCCGCTCGTTCGGGACGAATGTGCTTGAGGCGGTGCTGATCGCGCTCGCCGGCAAGCGCCCGGAGGATATGACCGCCGAGCAGTATGGGCTGTTGCTGGAAGATATGAATATCGAGCCGCGGATTAAAGCGTTGAATGAGTAGGAGGTATTAAGCAGTGGAAAAGTTCGCTTTTATCGTCCATCCCATCACCGCCCGCGATTTCTGCCGCAAATTTCCTTTTGCCAAGAACTGGTCGGACGGTTTTATCGAGGGGCTGATGAAGTATATCCCCCCTTTCAAGGTTTCGCATATCAACGGCGTTAATTCGCCCCATAACCAGACAGAGGGCTGGTTTGTCGGCTGCCCGCTCACATCCCGGCAGATGGTCGAGATGCCTGAGGGGTATGTGATAAGAAAGATAATCAAGGCCGGTAAGGTTGCCGAGAGACTGGGCGCGAAGATTGTCGGCCTGGGAGCCTTCACGTCGGTGGTCGGCGACGGCGGCATCACCATCGCCAAGAATCTCAACATCGCCGTGACATCCGGCAACAGCTACACCGTGGCCACCGCGCTGGAGGGAACCCGCCAGGCGGCCAAGCTGCTCGGCGTGAATATGGATCGGGCCAATGTCGTCGTGCTGGGCGCCACCGGGTCGATCGGCGCAGCCTGCGCGCAGATACTGGCGCGGGAAGTCCGTTATCTGACGCTGGTCGCCCGCAACGAGGCGAAATTGGAGAAAATTGCCGGTCAAATATTGCGGGAGACGGGATTAGCCGTGAAAGTTACAGCTAATACTAAGGGGGCACTTAAGGCGGCCGATATTGTCATCGCCGTCACGAGCGCCGTCGATACCCTCATCGAGCCCGAGGATCTCAAGACGGGGGCGATCGTCTGCGACGTCGCCAGGCCCCGCAATGTGTCCCGCCGCGTGGTCGAAGCGCGCGACGATGTGCTGGTTATCGAGGGCGGCGTGGTCGAGATACCCGGCGAAGTCGATTTCGGTCTCAATTTCGGGTTCCCGCCGCGGACGGCGTATGCCTGTATGGCCGAAACGATGATTCTGGCTCTTGAGAAACGGTACGAGAATTTTAGTCTCGGGCGCGACCTGACGGTGAAGCAGATCGAGACCATAGAACAGCTGGCAGCCAAGCACGGCTTTCGTCTGGCCGGCTTCCGCAGTTTTGAACGGGCCGTGACTCCCGAGGAAATTGAAAACGTCAAGGAGAAGATCAGGGCGAGAACTGCCCTGCCGAAGGAGGGAATCTGTTAGAAGGCGTTGACAAATGGTGGTTTTGCGCCTATAATAAATGCCAATGAGGGGGAAACATCCTTATAGAAACAAGTGTCAAGTTGTTCGCTTGACACTATTTATATTGCCTGGCTCGACCGGGATGCAACAATCCGGTCAGACGAATAATATAAATACAGATCAGGACGCAATCCAGGGATAAGAAGGGGAGCAAAATAATGCCGGAAAAGCAGATTATCCTCACCGCTGAAGGGCTGAAGAAGATAGAGCAGAAGTTGGACCACCTGAAGTCGGTACGCCGCCGGGAAGTCGCCGAAAGGATCAAGCAGGCGATAGAGTTCGGCGACATCAGCGAGAATTCCGAGTATGAGGACGCCAAGAACGAGCAGGCGTTCATCGAGGGCGAAATCCTCACCCTCGAGAAGATGCTCCGCAACGCCAAACTTATCGACGAGGACGAGATCAGCGCCGATGTTGTGACGATCGGTTCCACGGTCGTGCTGAAGGATCTCGAGTTCGGCGACGAGCTGGAGTATACCATCGTCGGCTCGGCGGAGGCGGACCCGACCGAGAGCCGCATTTCCAACGAATCGCCCGTGGGCGAGGCCATCCTCGGCCGCAAGGTCGGCAGCGTCGTGGAAGTTAACGTGCCGGCTGGGTCGCTGAAGTACGAGATAGTAGACATCAAAGGGGCTTAGGGGTCCTGCTGAGGGGATGCTTTTATGACTGACAACCGCGAGCAGGTCGCTATGACCAGCGAAGAACTTAATGAGTTATTACGCGTGCGACGCGAAAAATTGGCGGCCATCGCGGCTCGGGGTATCGAGCCGTTTGGCCGCAAATATAATTTTAGCCACCATGCCAAGGAAATCATCACCGACTTCGACAAGCTGGAGGGCCAGACGGTCCGCTTGGCCGGAAGGGTCGTGGCCGTCCGCGGCCATGGCAAGGCGAGTTTTGCCCATCTGATGGACATGTCCGGGCGCGTCCAGCTTTATTTCCGCCAGGATACGGTCGGCGACGAAGCTTACGAGAACTTCGGCCTCCTCGATATCGGCGACATCGTCGGCGTCGAGGGCGAAGTATTCCGCACCCAGAAGGGCGAAATCAGCGTCAAGGTGACGAGTTTCGAGATTCTTGCCAAGTCGCTGCGGCCGCTGCCGGAGAAATGGCACGGCCTCAAGGACGTGGAAACCCGTTACCGCCAGCGGTACCTCGATCTGATCGTCAACCCCGAGGTCCGCGATACGTTCGTCGCCCGCAGCAGGGTCATCCGGGCGCTTAGGCATTATTTCGACGCCCAGGGCTATCTCGAGGTCGAGACCCCGATGATGCATCCCATCGCCGGCGGCGCGGCGGCACGTCCTTTCATCACCCACCACAACGCGCTCGATATGCGCCTTTACATGCGGATCGCCCCCGAACTCTACCTCAAGCGCCTGATCGTCGGCGGCTTCGAGAAGGTATACGAGATCAACCGCGTCTTCCGCAACGAGGGCATTTCCATCAAGCACAACCCCGAATTTACCCTGCTGGAATCGTATCAGGCCTTTGCCGACTACAACGACATTATGGCCCTCACCGAGCAGGTTATCGCCCATGTCGCCCGCGAGGTGCTGGGGACCACCAAGATTACATATCAGGGTCAGGAGATCGATCTCACCCCGCCGTGGCCGAGGGTCTCGATGACCGAGGCCATCCAGAAGTATGCCGGCGTGGACTTCACCACCGTCAAGACGGTGGCCGAGGCGCGGGCGATCGCCGACAAGCTGGGGGTCAGATACGAAGCCAAGCAGGGCATCGGCGGCATCCTCAACAACGTGTTCGAGGAAGTGGCCGAGAAGCATCTTATCCAGCCGACCTTCATCACCGGCCATCCCACCGAGATTTCGCCTCTGGCTAAGCGCAACAAGGACAACCCCGATATCACCGACCGTTTCGAGGCCTTCATCTTCGCCCGCGAGATCGCCAACGGCTTTTCCGAGCTCAACGACCCCATTGATCAGAAGGGGCGCTTTTTGAGCCAGGTGGCCCAACGCGAGTCGGGGGACGACGAGGCCCACATGATGGACGACGACTACGTCACCGCGCTCGAGTTCGGCATGCCGCCGACGGGCGGACTGGGCATCGGCGTAGACCGGCTGGTGATGTTTTTCACCGATAACTACTCAATCCGCGACGTCATCCTCTTTCCCCATATGCGTCCCCAGCGGGATTGAATTTAGCCGTCCACAAAGCAGACCGCAGGGTCTGCTTTGTTTTATTTCTGCCATTAAAGGAGATAAGATGGAGACTACGATAGCCTTCATCCACGGCTTCATCCTGGCGCTGGGGCTTATCCTGCCCCTCGGCGTGCAGAACGTCTTCGTGTTCAGCCAGGGAGCCTGCCAGGAAAAACTGAGCCGGACGTTGCCGGTGGTCGTGACCGCCGCGGTCTGCGACACGCTGCTCATCCTGCTGGCCGTGTTCGGCGTCTCGGTGGCGGTGCTCAGTTTTATCTGGCTGAGGCTGGCGCTCTTGGGCGCCGGGGTCCTGTTCCTCGCCTACATGGGCTGGGTGACGTGGACGAGCGCCGCCTTCACAGAGGCCGCGGCCGAGAGCGAGACCTGGCCGGTCAGGCGGCAGGTATTGTTTGCCCTGTCCGTTTCGCTCCTCAACCCGCATGCCATTTTAGACACCATCGGCGTTATCGGTACAAGCTCGCTCGCTTACGGCGGCAACGCCCTGGCCGCGTTTACCCTCGCCTGCGTGCTGGTGTCGTGGCTGTGGTTCGTGCTGCTGGCGGTGGCTGGCCGGCTGACGCGCGTCCTCGACGGCACAGGAGCTGTCCTGCGGCTTCTGAACAAGGTGTCGGCGATAATCATGTGGGCCAGCGGCCTGTATCTGCTCTTCGGGCTCGGAACCGTACTGTGAGCCGGTTGACAACCTGCCGCCGCTATGATATCATAACTTCTGCGCCGCATAAGTGATTGCGGCGGTTTTTACCGGAAATTGCCTATTGACACGGTCCTCCGGGACGTGTTAATATAACAAAGTCGCCGCAAGCGGAACTGGTCCAAAAGGCCAGAAGAGGTAAGCGACGACAGCGTTTCCAAAAAGTGAATGTTGACAGAGCCGCCAAGGTTATGTTAACATAGAGTTCCGGTCGAAAACGGCCGGACGAGGTCGCTCAGGAGCGAGCATGGCAAGGCGCCGAGCGATGAGCACCGGAAGCGTACTCGAACGTACGCTGAGGATGCGAAGAGTGAAGGCAACGCCGCCAGGCGAAGCTCATCAGCGACCGGAGTGTTCCT
>JAHDOI010000081.1 GCA_018434945.1 Selenomonadales bacterium | reverse complement strand
TTTTGCCGTAGATGACCTGCCTTCTGTATTTTGGAGCGAAAACTATGTGGTATTTACAGCGCCATTTGCTGTGTGATAGACTTTGAGTATCCATTTTGGATGCACCTCCTTTGTTATTTATGCGGTCGGCAAACCTGCATATATTTTAACAAAGGAGGCTTTTCTTTCCTCCGCATAGCTATAAGCTTTTTGATACCACCTGCTTAGCAGGTGGTTGCCGCTTACGCAAAACCAAAAAGCCGCCGGATATCCGGCGGCTTTTCAAATAATATTGCCTACCTCTGCTCGTTTTCTTTGAGCAGCTTACACGACTGGTAATACAGGCCGACGATCCAACCGGCTGCAATCCCAGCGAAAAGCAGAACTTCCTGTCCGCTCATCCGAATGCACCTCCATAAATAAATCATGGACGGACATCCGTTTAGAGAAAGCTTCCCGGTGCGGACAGTTCCCGGTGCCGGCTTCTTGCGCATCGCAAGCGGTGCGCCGTCCCTCCGGCATCACTGGGGAGCTCGTTCTGGTTGGGTGGCCGAGTTTGTATACATTATACAATCTTTTCGCGCCGACGGCCAGCCCTCTCGCAAAAAAATCGCCGCCGTTCTCCGGCACTGAAAACCAGGAAGAATTGCCGGCCGAACCGCTGGAATAAAAAGAGCCCGGATCGCGTGCGATCCTAGGCCCTGAGTATGCCAGCCCCGGTCTAAGCCTGGGCGTACTCCTTGTCCCTCCCGAGGATGTGCCCTGTTATCCAGTCGCAGACGAAATCGAGCGTCGAGCGCAGATACTCGTCCTGGTTTGCGTCCACCCTGTCGAGGTCCACCCCGTCGATCTTGGCGATGAAATCGGCGTGTTCGGCCTTGTGGGACAGGAACTTCTTATAGCCGATACTCATCATATACTCTTCCTCGGTCTTGAAGTGATACACGGTGTAATTGCGCAACTCGGTCAGAATGGCGACGATATCGTCGTATTTGTCCACCCGCAGATCGTTCTTGAGCAATCCGTACGCCTCGTTAGCGATCTCGAACAGCCGCCGGTGCTGGGCATCGAGGTTCTCCACCCCGGTGTTGAATTCATCCCGCCATTTGATCATCCGTAACCCCCCCTTTGGTTAATCCAGCTGCTTTTTTCTTATTTATTGCTTTTTCGACACAGCTGCGCCGCTCACCTTCAAAAAGACCCGCCGCCGGCGGGTCTCGCGCTTCTACTTATCAATCTTCGCCAGCTTCCTGGCCAGGCTCTTCTTGTGCTCGAGGTTCGCCTCGCGGTACAGCATCACCCGCATCGCCTGGGGCGAGCCGGCGCCGTGCATCGCCTCGGCCAGCGCCGTGCCGCCGGTCATGTTCTCCAGCAGCCTCGCCATCCTTATCCGGTGCTCGGTCGGCACCGCCGGATTGGCGGCGAAGTACTTGTCGATCAGCGGCCCCGTCTCGGCCGCCCGGTAGTCGGCCTCATACGGCAGCGTAGCGATGAAGCCGCCGGCGATATCGTGGGCCAGGCGGGAGATCTCGTACATCGTCCGCGTGCAGTTCAGCTTGACCGTGTTGGCCAGCAGTGTGTTGACATAGTAGTTGCCAGCCTCCGTTTTATGGCCCTCGGCCGAGCAGGCGATCGAGCAGTTGTACATCGTCTCCGCCTGGTGGATCATTTCGATCAGCTTATCCTTGATATGCGAGGCTCCCGGGGTGCCGTTATAGTCGGCCATCGCCGCCGTCGCGCCGATGATGACGTCCGCCACCCCCACCTTGCAGCCGCCGTAATTCTGGCGGTGATACGAAGCGAACGTCTCCACATACTCCTGGGCGAACTGGTACTCGCCGCACATGAACACCCGCTCCCACGGCACGAACACATCGTTGAGCACCGTCAGCGTCTCGCCGCCGACAATCGCGTACTCCGCGTTGCCTGTGTCGATATCCCCCTCCAGGCGGCGCTCGCCGTTCGTCTGCCGGCCGAAGATATGCACCACCCCCGGCGCGTCCACCGGCAGGGCGCAGGCCACCGCGTAATCCTTGTCGCCCGCCCCCAGGTTGGTTGTCGGCAGCACCAGCATCTCGTGAGAATTCACCATCCCTGTCTGGTGGGCCTTGGCGCCGCGGATGACGATGCCGTCCGGGCGCTTCTCGACGATATGCACATACAGGTCGGGATCGGCCTGCTGCCCCGGCTTTTTGCTGCGGTCGCCCTTGGGGTCGGTCATCGACCCGGCGACCATCAGGTCGTTTTCCTGGACATACTTCATGTACTCGACAAACCGCTTGTGGTAATCGGTGCCGCACTCCTTATCGACCTTGTGGGTGACGATAAACGTGGCGTTGAGGGCGTCGAACCCCACGCACCGCTGGAAGCACGTGCCTGTCTGCTGGCCGATCATCCGCAGCATCTTCACCTTCTTCACCAGATCGTCGGTGCTCTGGTGGAGGTGGGTGAAACGATTGATCTTCTTACCGGTCAGATTGGAAGTGGCTGTCATCAAGTCCTCGTACTGCGGGTCGAAAGCCAGCTCGTACGTCTTACCGGCCGAATTGACATGCGGCCGCGTCATCGGGTCGTCGACAACGCTTTCGATCCTGCGGCCGTTGCAATAAATCACCGGTTTGAGCCGGCGCAGACTGTTCAGGTACTGCTCCTTGGTCATCATGATTCATTCACCCCTCCCGTATTCTTTCAAAATCCCCATTTCTGGCGCATATCGGCCCACTCGCGATCGCGCTGGCCGGCGATCAGCTTCCACTCCGCCGGTCCGAGGTGCTTGAACCGCTTCTGCAGCCCCAGGTACTCCTCCACCGGCCGGAAATTCTTCGGCACCAGGTTCATCTTCACCCGCCCCTGCTCGTACTCCGCCAGGTACCACAGCCCCGTCTCCACCGCCAGGCGTCCGACCGCCATCGTCTGGTCGGACGGGAAGCCCCAGCCGGTCGGGCAGGGCGCCAGCACGTGGATGAACGACGGCCCGTCGGTGTTCTTCGCCTTCTCCACCTTGTTCAGGAAATCGGCGGTGTGGGCGATGCTGGCGGTCGCGCAGTAAGGGATGCGGTGGGCGATGAGGATCTCGAACAGGTTCTTCTTCACGCCCCGCTTGCCCACCGACGACCCCGCCACCGGCGAAGTAGTCGTCGCCGCCCCGAACGGCGTAAGGCTGCTGCGCTGCACGCCGGTGTTCATATACGCCTCGTTATCGTAGCACACGTAAAAAATCCTGTCGCCGCGCTCCACCGCTCCCGACAGCGCCTGCAGGCCGATATCGGCCGTGCCGCCGTCGCCGGCGATGCCCAGCACCGTCACATCCTTCAGCCCCTTCGCCTTGACCGCCGCCGCCATCCCCGACAGCACCGCCCCCGTCGCCGGGAAAGGCGCCGTAAACGACGGCACCGCGAACGCCATCTGCGGGTAAATGCTCGTTACCGTCGACAGGCAGCTCGCCGGGTAGGCGAGGAACGTCCTCTCGCCCGTCACCTTCAGGATGAGGCGGGCGATCGTGCCGGCGGCGCAGCCCGGGCAGGCCTTATGGCCGTACAGCAGCTCGCTGTCGGGCAAATCCTTCACCTTCACCACTCTTCCCACCTCAATCCCGCGAATTGTATCTCCCGCTCGGCCTCGCCCTCCGTCAGGGCGATTACCTTGCGGTACATCGTCTCCAGGTGCTCCTTCGTTATATCGCGGCCGGAAAGCCCGGCGATAAAGTTCACCGTGTGCGGGGCGGCGCCCCCGGCGCTGTAAAGCGCAGACTTCGCCTCGGTGTACAGCGCCCCCGCGTTGCCGAACGACACGTCGCGGTCGATCACCCCGATGCCCTTCACCCGCCGTCCGAGCGCCGCGATCTCCCCGTTCGGAAACGGCCGGAAGTGGCGGACCTTAACCAGCCCCACCTTCAGCCCCTCGGACCTGAGCTTATCGACGACGATCCTCGTCGTCCCCATCACACTGCCCATGCCCATCAGCACATACTCGGCATCCTCGCAGCGGTACTCCTCCACCATCCCGCCCCAGCGCCTGCCGAACGCGGCGGCGAAATCGGCGTCCGCTTTGGCGATCACCTTCCTGGCCGCCGCCATCGCCTCCTGCTGCTGGTAACGGAACTCCGTCTGCCACTCGGGGGCGACGGAAATGCACAGACTGCGGGGGTTTTCGAGATCGAGGATATTCTCGCCGGGCGCATACCGCGGCAGGAAAGCGTCCACCTCCCGCTGGCCCGGAGCACTCACCACTTCGTATGTATGCGTCAGCACGAACCCATCCAGGCACACCATCACCGGTGTCCGCACAGCCGGATCCTCGGCCACCCTATAAGCCTGGATCACCGCATCAAGCGCCTCCTGGCCGTTCTCCACATACACCTGCAGCCAGCCGGCGTCGCGCATCGCCAGCGAATCGCGGTGGTCGCCGAAGATGTTCCACGGCGCCGCCACCGTTCGGTTGGCGTTCATCATCACGATCGGGAACCGGCTGCCGCTCACGTAATGCAGCATCTCGCACATATACAACAGCCCCTGCGACGACGACGCCGTGAACGTCCGGCAGCCCATCATCGCCGCCCCCATCACCGCCGCCATCGCGCTGTGCTCGCTCTCCACATTGATGAACTGGCAGTCCATCTCGCCGCCGGCGATAAACTCCGACAGCTTCTCCACCACCGACGTCTGCGGCGTGATCGGATAGGCGGCGATGACCTCGGGCCGGCAGAGCCGCACGCCGTAAGACACGGCGTCGTTCGCGGACATGAAGGCGCGCTTCGCCGCTAGCGTTTCGCTACTCACCCCTGACGCCCTCCTTCACCATCGTGATCGCTTTTGCCGGGCACTCGGCCGCGCACAGGCCGCAGCCCTTGCAGAAGCTGTAATCGATTGCGTAGTCATCTCCCGTGCGGTCGACCGCCCCGTCAGGGCAGATCAGCCAGCACTGCATGCACCTCCGGCACTTGGCCGTCTGGATGACCGGGCGGAACACCCGCCAGCCGGCGTTGGCCTCCACGAGCACCGCCGCCTTCGCGTACGGGCCGCAGGGCATCTCCTCCCTCGTCCGCGGATACTGGAATATGCTCACTGTCGGCTTAGGCATGGGTTTTCCTCCACAGCTCGTTATAGGCCCACTCCACGACCTCGCGGTTCTTCGCCCGGCTGTCGGCAGGCAGCATCTCGTCGACCGCCGCCAGCGCCGCCGGCAGCGCCACCAACCCGGTCGCGCCCACGAACGCCCCGAACATCGGCGTGCTCGTCACCGGCTGCCCCAGCACGGCCAGCGCGATTCCCGTAGCGTCGATGGTATGCACCCGCCGGCCGTCGCCCGCGAAGGCTCCGGCATCGCGGGCGGAGTTTATCAGCACCTCGCCCCCCGGCTTCAGGCCCTCGAACACGTCGACGGCCTCCAGCAGGCTCTCGTCCAGCACCACCACGTAATCGCACCCGTAAACCTTGCTGTGGTCGTGGATCGGCCTGGTGTCGATACGGGTGAACGCCAGCACCGGCGCGCCCCGCCGCTCCGGCCCGAACGACGGGAAAGCCTGGACGTAATACTCCTCGGCCAGCGAAGCGGCCATCCCCAACAGTCTCGCGGCCGTGAAGCCGCCTTGCCCGCCGCGGCCGTGCCATCTTATCTCCTTCATGTTCTCCCCTCTTTCATCAACCATCGGCGACAATCGTTTCCACGATATGAAAAATGTTTCCATTTAAATTTTACCGCCAGCGTGTTTTCGCTGTCAACCGGCCATTTTGAAAAAGCGGGCTCGAAGCGGCCCGCCCGCCGCGAAAGGAATCGTCCTCCCCGGCATTGAATCTTTATATTGTTGATACCCGTCGCCACCCAAACCAAGATAGGAGAGAAAATCGATGCCCATCTACGAGTATTCCTGTGCAAAATGCGGCAAGAGAGTCGAGCTGCTGCAGAAAATGGGCGCCCAGGACGCCGGCGTACCCTGCCCCGCCTGCGGCGAAAACGCCCTGAAAAAACAGCTTTCCGTCACGTCGCCGGCGCAGATGGCCAAAGGCGCCGCCCCGGCCTGCGCCATGCCCGGCCAGCAGGGCCCCTGCGGCGGCTGCTGCGGCGGCTGCCACTGACAGAGCCGTCATAGTCAAACAGCAAGAGCCAGGTACAATACCTGGCTCTTCGTATTTATATGCTTTTCCCTGTCTAGCCCCGCTTGCGCGCCAGCACCTCGGTCACCGCGGCCGCGATGTCCTTGGCTGTCAGCCCGTAGCGGACCGCCAGCTCCTCCGGCGTGCCTGACTCGCCGAACGTGTCGGTGACGCCCACCATGGCGACAGGCACCGGCCTGTGGCGCACCAGCGCCTCGGCCACCGCGCCGCCCAGACCGCCGTAAATCTGGTGCTCCTCGGCGGTCACGATCGCCCCCGTCTCGGCGGCGGCCTTCAGCACCGCCGCCTCGTCCAGCGGCTTGACGGTATGCATATTTATCACCCGCACGCTTACGCCCTTCACCTTCAGCGCCTCGTGGGCAAGCAGCGCCTCGTACACGATCGGCCCGCAGGCGATGATCGTCACGTCCGTCCCTTCGCGCAGCGTCACCGCCTTGCCGATCTCGAACCCGTCGCTCTCGGCCGTAAAAACCGGTGTCGCCTCGCGGGCGAAGCGCAGGAAACACGGCCCCTGCACAGCTGCCGCGGCGATCGTCGCCTTCTTCGCCTCCACGGCGTCGCACGGCACGATCACCCTCATATTCGGCAGCACCCTCATCAGGGCGATATCCTCCAGCGCCTGGTGGGTCGCCCCATCCGCCCCCACCGAGATACCGCCGTGGTTGCCGGCGATCTTCACGTTGAGGTTGGCGTAGCACACCGTCGTCCTGATCTGGTCCCAGGCCCGGCCGGCCAGAAACACGCCGTACGTCGTCGCGAACGGTATCTTGCCGCCTAAAGCCATGCCCGCCGCTGTGCCGACCATGTCCTGCTCGGCGATCCCCATATCGAAAAACCGTTCCGGGAACTTGGCGGCGAACCAGTCCGAGCGGGTGGATTTGGCCAGGTCGGCGTCCAGCACCACCACGTCCGGGTTGGCGGCCCCCAGCGCCAACAGCCCGTGGCCGTAGCCGTCCCTGGTCGGCAGCATCTTGTCGCTCATTGCCCCAGCCCCTTTCCGTAGATCTCGTCCAGCGCCCGCGTCAGCTCGTCGGCGTTCGGCGCCTTGCCGTGCCAGCCGGCGGCGTTCTCCATGAAGGAAACGCCCTTGCCCTTCACCGTCCTGGCGATGATGACCGTCGGTTTGCCCTTCGTCCGCGCCGCCTCGTCGTAGGCCGCCAGCACCTGCTCATAGTCGTGGCCGTCGATCTCGACCGTATGCCAGTTGAACGCCCGCCATTTCTCGGCCAGCGGCGCCAACCCCATCACATTCTCCACATCGCCGTCGATCTGCAGGCCGTTGTAATCCACCAGCGCGCACACATTGTCCAGCTTATAATGAGCGGACGACATCGCCGCCTCCCACACCTGGCCCTCCTGCAGCTCGCCGTCGCCCATCAGGCAGTATACCCTAAAGTCCTGGCCGTTCATCTTCGCCGTCAGCGCCAGGCCGTTGGCGATCGACAGCCCCTGGCCCAGCGAACCGCTCGACACCTCCAGGGCCGGCAGCGCCAGGCAGCTCGGGTGGCCCTGCAGGCAGCTGCCGAACTTCCGCAGCGTCGTCAGCTCCTCCGCCGCCAGGTACCCGCTGCGGGCCATCACCGAATACAGCAGCGGGCAGGCGTGGCCCTTCGACAGAATAAACCTGTCCCTGTCCGGCCACTTCGGCTCCGTCGGCCTATGGCGCATAACCTTGAAATAAAGAGCCGTCAGCAGCTCCACCGCCGACAGGCTGCCGCCCGGATGCCCCGAACCCGCCGCCGCCGTCATTCTGACGATGTCGGCCCGCACCTCGCGTCCGACATCGGTGAGCGAATCGATGCAATAACTGTTCAAAAGCCAACCCCCCCGCCCAATAATAACTTAAAATCGGTGCCATTCATTTCTCGCCGCCGGCCGCGTATTCCTGCCGCCCCGCGCCGCCGGGGACAATTCTTCCGTCAAGGCCGCATAAAAAAAGACTCCGGGCTATCCGGAGTCCTTCTCTGCCTGATTACGCGCAGCGGGCGGCGCCGCCCGCCAGCCGCCGGTAAGTGAGGATGCCGGCGCCCGCCGCGAAGGAGACCGCCGCCAGCAGCAAGAAAAACCTGTCCTTCGGCAGCACGTCCCAGAACGTGCCGATATAGCCGGCCAGGAAATTGCCTGCGAACGACGACATGAACCACACCCCCATCATCATCGACACCATGCGGGGCGGGGACAGCTTCGTGAACAGCGACAGGCCGACCGGCGACAGGTACAGCTCGCCGACCGTAAGGATGAAGATGCTACCGATCGTCCACAGCATGTTCACCGGCGTTCCGTCCACATCGTACATCGCCGCCGCCGGCATCAGCACCAGGAACGACAGGCCGAGCAGCATGCAGCCGACGGCCATCTTCACGATAGCGTCCGGCTCGCGGCCGCGCCTGGCCTGCCAGGCCCACAGCGAAGTCACCAGCGGCGTCAGCAGGAAAATGAACAGCGGGTTGAACGACTGGAACCAGGTGGCCGGCATCTCCCAGCCGAAGATATGGCGGTCGGTGTCCTCGTCCGCCCACAGCGCCATCGTGTTGCCCTGCTGCTCGTACGCCATATAAAAAACGGCACTGAACATGCACATGAAAATCAGCAGCCACACCCGCCCCTTCTCGTCGGCGGTCAGGGTGCCGCCGGTCTGGCAGTCCGCCGCCGGCCGGCGCACCGCGCATTCGGGCGGAAGATAGCGCTGTCCCCAGATATATAGCAGCAGGCCGATCACCATGCCCACCCCGGCGAAACCGAAGCCCCAGTGCCAGCCGTACACCTCGCCGAGCGTCCCGCACACCAGCGGCGACAAGAACGCACCCAGATTGATGCCGACATAGAAAATATTGAAAGCCCGGTCGCGGCGGGGGTCCCCCGGCGGGTACAGGCTGCCCACCTGGGTCGAGATATTCGGCTTGAACGCCCCGTTGCCGAGCACCAAGAAAACCAGTGCCGGGTAAAAAAGATTCTCGAACGCCATCAGGAAATGGCCGACCGCCATCAGCACGCCGCCGACGATCACCGTCCTGCGCTGGCCCCACACCCGGTCGGCCAGCATCCCGCCGAAAAACGGCGTCAGATAGACGAAACCGGTATACAGGCCGTAGACCTGCGACGCCTGGCCCTGGGAAAACAGCAGATGCTTGGTCATGTAGAAGATCAGCAGTGCCCTCATCCCGTAGTACGAAAACCGCTCCCACATCTCGGTGAAAAAGAGCACATACAGCCCCTTGGGATGGCCGAAAAGCTCCCCGCCCCGGCTTTGCATCGGCACGCCTCCTCCGGCAATCGCCGCCCCGGCCGGTGAAAGCGCTTCCGGCGGGGTTTTCGGTTCTATTTCGACAGCACCCTACATAATCCTCCCCGTCGGGAAATGCCTGCCAGCCTGCCATATGGTATACTGATGGTAAAAGGATGTACCGTCCCACGCACATTCTCTCCGAAAGGGGTGCCGAAACAGTGAACCTCGCCAGAACACTCCTGACCTGCGCCCTCCTGCTCCTGGCAATGCCTGCGGCCGGCGCCGGAACCCATCCCCCATCCGTGTCCGTGGTCACCCAGACTCTCCACCAGGGGGTGGTCGACTTCCAGTACCCGCGGGTCATCGGCATGGCCAACGCCGCCGTCCAGGACAGCATCAACGCCGCCATCGCCCGCCGGGTCGAGGAATTCCGCGCCGCCGGTAACGCCGGCGCCTCCAGCCTTCACACCGAAGTGGCCATGGCCAGGTACGCCGTCCGCCACAACGGCGGCGGCAAACTCAGCCTCACCCTGACCTTCTACGTCTACCAGGGCGGCGCCCACGGCATGACGTACATGCGCGGCCTCACCTTCGACCTCGCCACCGGCCGCGAATACCGGCTGAGCGACCTCGCCCCCTACGGCGGCGGCGGCCGCGAAAAGATCGACGCCGCCATCGCCGCCCAGCTCAAAGAACGCAACATCCCCCTCATCGCCCCCTTCAAAGGAGTCGGCGACAACCCCGATTTCTACCTCGACGCCGACGGCCGGCCCGTCGTCTTCTTCCAGCTATATGAGCTTGCCCCGTACGTATACGGCTTCCTCGAATTCCCCCTCGGCCGGTGATAATGCACAAAAAGAGTTGGACATCCGTCCAACTCTTTTCGTCTTCGCCCTATTTCTTGGCTTCCGCCCGCGCCAGAAAGCTCCGCACCGCCGCCAGGTATTCGTCCAGCTTCTCCAGGTGATGCTGGTGGGAGGTATCGGCGAACACAGCCAGCTCCGCGCCGGGCAGCGCGCGCTGGTACAGCCGCGTCGTCGCCGGCGTCGCCTCGTCCTGGCTGCCACAGGTGAACAGCGCCGGGACGGTTATCTCCCCCAGGCGGCCGACAAGATCGGCATCCTTCAGGCTGCCGGTCGCGGTGAACTCGCTCGGCCCGAACATGCTCAGGTAAACCTGCATCCCCATCTTCGCGAACGTCCGCTGCACCGCCTCAGGCCACGGATCGAGCAGACACAGGTGCTTTCGGTAAAATGCCATCAACGCCTCCTGATACGCGGGCGACTCGTAATCGCCCTTCGCCTCAGCCTCCGCCACCACCTGCCGCACCGCGGCGGGCATGGCGGCGAGATAAGCGCGCTGATCGGCGATCCACAGCGGAGCGCTCAAAAAGGGTGCCGTCAGCACCAGGCTGCGGACCCCGCCGGGCTTTTTGGCGAGCATATACTCGACCGCCAGCATCGTACCCCACGACTGGCCGAGGATATGCACCTCCCGCAGGCCGAGCGCCGCCCGCACCGCCGCCAGCTCCTCCACGAACCGGGCGGTCGTCCACAGCGCCTGGTCATCGGGCCGGTCGGAATTACCGCAGCCCAACTGGTCGTAAAAGACCACCGGCCGCTCGTCGGCCAAAGCCGCCAAAGGCTCCAGATAGTCGTGAGGCGCCCCCGGCCCCCCGTGCACCATCAGCACAGGTACCCCGGCCTTCTCCCGGCCGGCGATCCGGTACCAAACATTCCCGCCATGGACCGGCACCTTGCCCTCCGCCGTCGCCGCTATCCCCATATCCTCATGCCTCCCTGTAGCATATTTACAGTCGCCCGGAAAAGCCCGGCCCCATCAATTCCTAATTACCGTACTTAGCCATCACCGTGAAGACATCCCCGGCGTTGCCGGTCAGCGCCACGAACCCGCCGGCGCCCACGAACACCTCGCCGCTGTCCATCACGCTGTCATACGACAGTTCCCCCTCGGCATCGTACACGAGCACGCGGCCTTGCGCCGGTATCGCGAAGCCCAGCACGCTGTCCTCGGTCACCTTCAGCCATTCGGCGAACCCGTCCGCCCCGATCACGCCGGTCGTTTTTTCGCCCTCCAGCGACGCCGCCATATCGGCCGGCATAAACAGCGCACCGTTGCACCACGCCCACAGCCGTCCATCCCTTTCCACCAGGCGAAGCTCGGAAAGGTCGCGCATCGACTTGATCGGCATCCCGGCGAAGATCGGCGACTCGATCCTCTTCACGCCGCCGAACTCGATATAGCCCGGCAGAGCCTCGATCAGGCTGCCTTCGACGACATAATCGCCCACGCCCGCCGAGCCCTCGAATGGTTTCGCGTTCCGCCGCAGCCATTTCTGGCCTTCGACCTGGACCGCCAGCTTCGCCGGCGCCGCGGCAGGCTCAATTTTTTCGCCGCTGATCGTATCCACCATCCAGGCCGGGTCATGTTTAACGAAATAGCGCCGGTCGCCGGAAACCACGAAATACAGCATTTCCCCCTTCGTGTGGAAATAGCCGTTGTTGTACACCCCCGTCACCACGGGAGTTTCCGTCGTACCTTCCACATTGTAGACGGTCAGAGCGCCCTTTTCCAGATCGAGCGCCACTTTATACAGAGCGTTGCCGGTGGCGTAATAGCCTGCAAAAGCCTTAAGCGATTCGGGCGCGGGCTGCGCCTTGACCGGCGGCGTCACCGCCTTGGCCTCCTTCTTCATAAGCCCCTTGTCGACGAGATAAGCTTCCAGCACCTTGTCGGCGATGGCAATCGCGCTACTCCGCCCCCCGCTGGCGATCACCGCCACCGCGATTCTTTTCTCAGGCACCGCGAACAGCATCGTCGTATACGTCCCCGTGCCGCCGCTCTTGCCGAGAACCTTTATACCCCGGACCCGGTAGCGCTCATGATCGGTCACGTCCCAGCCCAGCCCCCAGCTTACGTCGGGGCCGCGCAGCTTGCCGTGGAACTCCGCCGGCTGTGCCTTTTTCATCTCCGCCAGACCCTTGGCTGACAAAATCTGCGGCCCCGTGCCTGAGAACGAATCGGCAAACCGGCACAAATCCTCGGCCGACGCCGACAGCCCACCGGCCGCCAGTACCGAAAGCACCTCCAGCGGCTCAGCGTTCAGCCTGCCGGGCGGGTAGTACTTCGCCGCCTTCACTGTCTTCGTCTCCTGCCGCATGCCGACACCCGGCCCGGTGTTGCTGATCCCCAGCGGCCTCAAAACCCGCTCATTCAGGAAATCCGGGAAGCTCTGCCCCGAAACCCGCACCACGATCATCTCCGCCAGCGTGAACCCGTCGTTGCAGTACGGGTTCATCTCGCCCGGCCGGTGCTTCAGGTTCGACTGGGCCAGCGCATCCAGGGTATCCTTGTAGACGTCCTTATTGAAAGCGAACCCGAAATTACTCGGCCCGGTCGTGCCCGGTATCCCTGACGAATGATTGAGCGTCATCCTTACCGTGATATCCTTGTAGCGCTCGTCCGCCATCGTGAATTCGGGCAGATACCGCGTAACCGGCTGATCGAGCTCCACCTTGCCCTCGTCCACCAGCAGCATAATCGCCGTCGCCACATACACCTTGCTCACCGAGCCCATATTGAAGATGGTATGCCTGTCGACCGGGATGCCCCTCGCGCGGTCGGCCATCCCGAAGCCCTCGGAATAAACGATTTTCCCGTCGTCCATAATAGCGACCGCGGCGCTGCCGGTAGCTCCGGCATTGATGTCCTTCCATATCTCCGTGCGGGCGGTCACCTTAGCGGTCCCGCCTTCCCCGCCGGCTGACGCCAGGGGCAGATCAACCAGCAGCAGGCATATCAACACCCACCCGGCCCAGAAAAACCGTTTCATCACTAACACCTCCAGAAATCGTTTATCAGTCATCTTTCAAAATGTTCCGACATTTTCCGCCATCAATACCTTTCCATACCGCCAGTCCAAATCCTCCTTCCCCGTCTGCGGTCCTTGCGAGCCATCTTCCCCCGCTCCTGCTTTCAGGGCAATCGGGTTTATTGATGCCCAAAAATTTGTTTGATGGCGATTGCGATTATTGATGAGGGAAATTTTCTACATATAAAGGAGATTATCGCCCGGCAGAGAAATACTTAGCAAAACTTCGAAATTGACAGGATATTGCGAAATTTTTCACAAATACACCCGGCGGCTTGCCGGGCCACGCGAGGTGAGGAGATGCGCATCAGATTCGCCAGTCCGCTGGCGAAACGCCTGGGCTCCGGGGAGTGCACCATCGACGCGCCGCAGCCGATCACGGTGGCCGAAGTCGTCGCCATCCTAGCCGGCCGCTTCTCCCATACCGAAGTTTTCCGCGACGGCACGGCCGACGGCTTCGTGCCCTATGTCTGGATGGCGTTCAAAAACGGCCGTTATCTGCTCAACCCCGACGACAGGCTCGAAGACACCGACGAACTGGAATTTATTCCCCCCATTATGGGCGGATGATGCGGAGGCTGCCATGGGCGGATACAACAACAAACTCGCCTATGTAAACTTAACTGCTAACACCGTCTCCTGGCGGATGCTCACCCGGGAAGAATGCCGCACCTGGATCGGCGGCAGCGGCCTGGGCGCGAAGCTTCTCTGCGAGCACTCGTCGCCCGGCATCGACCCGCTCGGCCCGGATAATCCGCTCATTTTCACGACCGGCCCGATGACCGGCTCCTTCATCCCCGGCGCCGGCCGCCATCAGGTCGTCACCAAATCCCCCCTTACCGGCATCTACGGTGAAGCCGACGCCGGCGGCAAATGGGGGACGGTGCTAAAAGCATCGGGTTATGACGGCATAATTATTTTAGGTCAGACCACTAGGCCAGTATATTTGTATGTCCACGACGGAATTGTCGAAATATTCGACGCATCGGCTTTATGGGGGCTCGACATCTACGACACCGACGCCGCCCTCAAAAACCTCCACGGCCCCGACGTCACCGTCGCCGCCATCGGCCCGGCCGGCGAACAGCAGGTCCTGATGGCCACCATTGTCACCGAAGGCCGCAAGGCCCACACCGCAGGCCGCGGCGGCCTGGGCGCCGTCATGGGGTCCAAAGGGCTCAAAGCCATCGTCGTCGCCGGCGACCGCCCCGTGCCTGTCCACGACCGCCAGCGCCTCGAACGCAGCATCGAAGCCCTCGCCGCCACCATCGAAAAACGCACCGCCGCGCTGCAGGAGTTCGGCACCGCGGGAGGCATCACCGGCTTCGAGCGCATCGGCGACATGCCGGTGAAAAACTGGTCGCAGGGCAGCTGGCCGGCTGTCGAAAAAATATCCGGGCAGACGATGAGCGCCACCATGAAAACCGGCCGCAGCAAATGCCAGTCCTGCCCCGTCGGCTGCCGCCGCACCGTCAAGAACAAAAGCCGCTACGGCAGCGTCGACGGCGCCGGGCCGGAATACGAAACCCTCGGCATGTTCGGCGGCGCCTGCCTCATCGACGACCTCGAAGCCATCACCCAGGCCAACGAACTGTGCAACCGCTACGGTATCGACACCATCTCCACCGGCGCGGCCATCGCCTTCCTCATGGATCTCTACGAAAAAGGCTTCGTCGACCTTGAAAAACTCCACGGTGCCCCGATCGCCCCCGGGCATCTGCCTGTCTGGGGCAACGCCGAGGCGATGCTGTGGCTCATCCACGCCATCGGCCGCCGCGAGGGCATCGGCCGCGTGCTCGGCCAGGGCGTCAGGCGCGCCGCCGAGATCATCGGCGGCCGGGCCCACGAATGCGCCTTCCACGTCAAAGGCCTCGAAATGCCGGCCCACGACCCGCGGGCCTTCAACTCCATGGCCCTCGGCTACGCCACCTCCAACCGGGGCGCGTGCCACCTCCAGGGCGGCAGCTACTTCTTCGAAAAAGCCGCCACCATGCCCGAAATCGGCATCACCAAAATCCTCGACCGCTTCCGCACCGACAACCAGGGCGACATCCAGGCCCGCCTCCAGGACATCATGTGCCTGATGGACTCCATGAAACTGTGCAAATTCCTCCTCTACGGCGGCGTCAACCTCACCGTCATCACCGAGTGGCTCAACTGCCTCACCGGCTTCGACTACACCGTCGAGGAGATGCTGACAATCGGCGAGCGCATCTTCAACCTCAAGCGCCTCTACAACATCAGGTGCGGCATCGGCCGCGCCGACGACACCCTGCCGCGCCACATCCTCGAAGAGCCGCGTCCCGACGGGGGCGCGGCCGGCAACCTGCCGCCGCTCGCGGCGATGCTCCAGGAATACTACCAGGCCCGCGGCTGGGACGGCGACGGGCGGCCCTCGCCGGACACCCTCGCCCGGCTGGAACTGTGCGAATACTAAATTTAAAATACATTACGCTCTAAAGGAGGAGAAAACTTGGGAACCGTCAGCAGAAGAACATTTCTCAAACTGATGGCGGCCGGTGCCGGCGCAGCAACCGTATGGAACGGCAACCTCGCCGTACCCGCCATCGCCGCGCCGCGTCCCTACCGCCTCAAAGACACCAAAGTCAGCCCCTCGGTCTGCATCTACTGCGGCGTCGGCTGCGGCCTGCTCGTCTACGCCAAGGACGGCAAAGTCATCAACGTCGAAGGCGACCCTGACAACCCCAACAACCAGGGAGGCCTGTGCGGCAAAGGCTCGTCGGCCTACGAGGTCTACGCCAGCCCCCGCCGGCTCAAAAAAGTCCTCTACCGGGCCGCCAACTCCGACAAATGGGAAGAGAAGGAATGGAGCTGGGCCATCCCCGAGATAGCCAAACGCATCAAGAAAACCCGTGACGCCAGCTTCAAACTCAAGGAAGGCGCCGTGGCGGTCAACCGCACCGAGGCGCTCGTACAGCTGGGCGGCGCGTCCCACGACACGGATGAGAACTATCTCCTGGCGAAGTTCGCGCGCGCGCTCGGCATTGTCGGCCTGGAACACCAGGCCCGTATCTGACACTCCTCCACGGTGGCAAGTTTGTCACCATCTTTCGGCCGCGGCGCCATGACCAACTCCATCCCCGACGTAGCCAACGCCGACGTCATCATGGTCTGCGGCGGCAACCCCGCCGAAAACCACCCCGGCGTCGCCCGCTTCATCAACATGGCGCGGGAAAAAGGCGGCATCGTCATCTCCGTCGACCCGCGCTACACCCGCACCTCGGTGCTGTCCGACATCTACGCCCCCATCCGCCCCGGTACCGACATCGTCTTCTTCAACGCCCTGGTCAACTACATCCTCACCAACAAAAAATACTTCGAACCCTATGTCAAGAACTACACAAACGCCAGCTACCTCCTCAAGCCCGAGTTCGGCTTCAAGGACGGCTACTTCAGCGGCTGGGACGACGCCAAGAAGAAATACGACTACGCCTCCTGGCAGTACCAGACCGGCCCTGACGGCGCGCCGCTCACCGACCCCACCCTCCAGAACCCCGACTGCGTCTTCCAGCGCATGATCAAATTCTACGCCCGTTACACCCCGGCGCTGGTCGAGAAGGTCACCGGCATGAAGCAGGACCTCTTCCTGAAGATCGCCGCCGCCTACTCCGCCACCGGCGTGCCCGACAAATCCGGCACCCTCCTCTACGCCATGGGCCTCACCCAGCATACCAAAGGCGTGCAGAACATCCGCGCCTTCGCCATCGTCCAGCTGCTCCTCGGCAACATGGGCCTCCCCGGCGGCGGCGTGAACGCCATGCGCGGCGAAGCCAACGTCCAGGGCTCCACCGACGCCGGACTGCTGTTCGGCAACCTGCCCGGCTACCTGGCGGCGCCGAGCGCGGCCGCCCACCCCAACCTCAAAACCTACCTCGAAAAAATCACCGTCAAAAACAGCTTCGCCGAAAACTCCCCAAAATTCGCCGTCAGCCTCCTCAAGGCGTGGTGGGGCGACAAAGCCCAGCCCGAGAACGACTTCTGCTTCGACTACCTGCCCAAGTTCTCGCGCCCGCACAGCTTCATGGACATCTTCGACGACATGTACGCCGGCAAAATCCAGGGCCTGCTGCTGTGGGGCATGAACCCGCTCGTCTCCGGGCCAAACTTCGAAAAAACCGCCCAGGGTCTCGAAAAGCTCGACTGGATGATGGGCATCGACCTGTTCGAATCGGAAACCCACCGCTTCTGGAAGCGCCCCGGCGCCAACCCCAAGGACATCAAGACCGAAGTCTTCCTCCTCCCCGCCGCCTCGATGGTCGAAAAAGACGGCTCGGCCACCAACACCAGCCGCTGGCTGCAGATGCGCTACCGGTCCGTCGATCCCATCGGCGACTGCAAGGAAGACGGCGCCGTCATGTACATGCTCGTCCAGGAACTCAAAAAACTCTACGCCGCCGACGCCAACGCCGTCTACCCCGGCCCCATCCTCGACCTCACCTGGGGCTACGGCGGCGAACACTACAACGCCGACGAAGTCTTCAAGGAGATGAACGGCTGGGACGTCAAAACAAAGCAGCAGCTCCCCGGCTTCGCCACCCTAAAGGCCGACGGCTCCACCACCAGCGGCAGTTGGATCTACTGCGGCATGTACCCGCCGGCCGGCAACCTCGCCAAGCGGCGCAAGCCCGACAAACAGGGCATCGGCCTCAACCTCGAATGGGGCTGGGCCTGGCCGATGAACAGGCGCATCCTCTACAACCGCGCCTCCTGCGACCTTGACGGCAAACCGTTCAGCGACAAGAAATACCTCGTCCACTGGGACGCCGCCGGCAAGAAATGGACCGGCATCGACGTCCCCGACTTCATCGGCACCAGAGCGCCGTCCGACCCGCTGGGCGCGGCCCCCTTCATCATGGTCCCCTACGGCCTCGGCCGCCTGTTCGCCCCCGGCGGCATGACCAGCGACGGCCCCTTCCCCGAGCACTACGAACCGATGGAATCGCCGGTGAAAAACGCCATGGGCTCGGTGCAGAACAACCCGCTGGCCGTCACCTACAAATCCGACCGCGACAAATGGGCCAAAACCGGCGGCGACGAATTCCCCTACATCTGCACCACCTATCGCGTCGCCGAGCACTACCAGACCGGCAACATCACCCGCAAGCTCCTCACCACCACCGAAGCCATGCCCGAAACCTTCCTGGAGATCGACCCCGAGCTGGCCAAAGCCAAAGGCATCAAGAACGGCGAATACGTCGAAGTCTCCTCCGCCCGCGGCAAGATCAAGGTCAAGGCCTTCGTCACCCCGCGCCTCCAGCCGATGGTCATCGACGGCAAGAAATGCCATGTCGTCGGCATCCCCTGGAACTACGGCTTCTTCGGCGAAGACCCCGCCGGCCTCGCCAACACCGTCACCAGCGCCAACATGCTCACCCCCCAGGCCGGCGACCCCAACGTGCGGATACCCGAGTACAAGGCCTTCATGGTCAACGTAAGGAGGGCGTAGCAATGGCCAGACTGGCGTATCTCTTCGACAGCTCCAAATGCGTCGGCTGCCACGGCTGCCAGATCGCCTGCAAGCAGTGGAACCAGGAAAAAGCGACCCGCACCACCTTCAACGGCAGCTACCAGAACCCCCCCGCCCTCAGCCCCGACACGCGCACCATCATGCGCTTCTACGAAAACTTCGAACAAGACACAATCCCCCAGCTCAACATCCTCAAAGTCCAGTGCTACCACTGCGGCGAGCCCGCCTGCGTCAAAGCCTGCCCCAGCGGCGCGCTCAGCAAGACCGACAAAGGCATCACCGCCGTCGATCCCTCAAAATGCATCGCCTGCGGCTACTGCCACAGCGCCTGCCCCTTCACCGTCCCGGCCATCGGCAAGCATGTCAACAAATGCGACATGTGCCTCAGCCGCACCGAGCACGGCGACGACAAGCAGAAAACCTCCACCCCGGCGTGCGTCAAGACCTGCCCCGCCGGCGCCCTCGAATTCGGCGACCGCGACGCCCTTGTCGCCAAAGCCCACAAACGGGTCGAGTGGCTCAAGTCGCGCGGCCACAAAGACGCCAACCTCTACGGCGAAAAGGTTCTCGGCGGCCTCGGGGTCATGTCCGTCCTCAAGTACCCGCCCGCCAGCTACGGTCTGCCGCCTAACCCGACCATGCCGCTCGAACTGTTCGTCTGGAAAGACCTCTTCAACCCGATGGGCCTTCTGATGCTCGTCGGCGCCGTCGGCGCGGCCGCGGGCCACTACCTGCTGGCGCTCCGCCAGTCCAGGGACGACCATCACCACCACGGCGGCGACGAAAGCAAAGGGAAGGAGGAGATGAAAGGATGAAACCCGGCTACATCCTCAAACACGAAAAGCCCACCCGCGTCTTCCACTGGGTCAACCTCATCGTCTTCGTCCTCCTGCTCCTCTCGGGGCTGGCCGTCTTCAACAAAAACCTCGCCTTCCTCGCTATCCCCTTCGGCGGCCTCAAAAACGCCGCCACCGTCCACAAATACCTCGGCTGGGTGTACTTCATCGCCCCGCTCGTCTACATCGCCCTCTACCCCAAACTGTTCGTCAAATTCCTCAAAGTCATCGGCAACATCACCAAAGACGACATCGCCTGGTTCAAGATCGCCGGCGGCTACCTGGCGCCGTTCATCAAAGGCACCCCGCCGCCCCAGGACAAGTACAACGCCGGCCAGAAATCCCTAGGCTGGATGGTCATCGGCCTCTCCTGCATCCTCGCCGCCACCGGCCTGGCGATGTTCTTCTACGCCAGCATGCCCCCCGCGGTCGTACGCTGGTCCATTCTCATCCACGCGGCCGTCGGCATCTTCCTCGGCTGCGGCGTCATCGTCCACGCCTACCTCGCCGCCATCCACCCCGTCTCCAGCAAAGAATTCTACACCATGATGGGCAGCGGCTACATCGACGAAGAATTCGCCAAAGGCCACAACGAAAAATGGTACAAGGAAATGAAAGCCAAATCGTCCCAATGACCGGCAGGCGGGAAGACTTACCCTCTTCCCGCCTTCTTCCCCGTCAGAAATGAGGAGAAAAATATGCAGCTAAAAGAATTCGGCGCCAAATACCCCTTCCTCGAAGGCAACCTCCCCTTCTGGGAGAAATACATCAAAGCCCGCGACAGCCTCTTCGGGCTGTGCTCCCGGATAGACGCGCTGCAAAAACTGAAAACCTCGGCTTTCCCGCAAAATATCGACCAGGGAAAACCTTTATTCGCCTACGAGCAGATCAGCATAAGCCAAGCCGACCTGGACACCCTCGCGCACGCCTTCTGCCGCGCCATGGGCCTCGCCCCCCGCTCCGTCTCCTGGGGCGACACCGTCCCTCTGGCCGCCGACCTCGTCCCGCCCCCCGACGAAGCGGGTTTCGTGCTTGCCGAAGTCCATTCCGCCCTCGCCGCCTACTGCGAAACACTCGTCGCCGGCGACGAGGAAACGATTAACTGGCTCGAACCCTACTGCCCCATCTGCGGCGCCGCCGCCGGCATGGGCCTCGTCGCCGCCTCCGGCAAGAAGAACCTTGTCTGCAGCCACTGCCACACCGTCTGGGTCTACCTGCGGACAGCCTGCGGTCTGTGCGGCCACGTCGCCGACCGGGGCGCCACCGTCCTGTCCGCCGACGAGCTGCCCGACTGGTTCATCGAAACCTGCGCCGAATGCGGCCACTACCTCAAAGTCTGCGACATGCGCGAAACCATCCCCGACATCGTCACCTACCCCCTCCACTACCTCACCACCTGGGAGCTTGACCTCGCCGCGCGGGAAAGCGGCCGGCAGCAGGCGATGTTCGCCGTTTTCGAGCGGGCCGGCTGGCTGACGCCTAATAACGTCAACTAAGGCAGGTGAAAGGAATGTACAAGGAACTTGCGGGCATCGCCCCGGTGATCCTGGCCGGCGGGAAAAGCAGCCGCATGGGCCGCAACAAATCCTTCATCACCCTCGGCGACAAACAGCTCATCGACATCATCGCCGAAAAAGTCGCCGCCCTGTTCCACCTCCCGCCCCTGCTTGTCACCAACACCCCCAAGGAATACGCCTACCTCGGCCTGCCGGCCGTGAGCGACATCTACCGCGACATGGGGCCGCTGGGCGGCATCCACGCCGCCCTCAAGCAATGGCCGGCCAAGCGCATCTTCGTCTTCGGCTGCGACATGCCGTTTATCAGCCCCGAGCTCGTCCGCCACATGGCCGCCCTCGCCCCCGGTTTCGACGTCGTCATGCCGCAGTTCGGCGAACGCCCCGAGCCGCTGCACACCATCTACTCGGCGGCCTGCCTCGCGCCCGCCGAAGCGTGCCTATCCCGCGGCGACCGGCGCGTCATCTCCTTCTTCCCCCAAGTCAAAGTCCGCTACCTCGAAGAAACCGAAATCCGCACCCTCCTCCCCGACGACACCGCCTTCATCAACATCAACACCCCCGAAGACCTGGAGAAAGCGCAGAAAATGGTACACAAATAGTCACCCTTGACGGGGAAACGAAAGACCGGCCGGAGTTAGTCTCCAGCCGGTCTTTTTACCTACCTACGGCGGGGGGCGGCGCTGGGTTTGCCCCACGCTCCGGCGGCGGTCTTACTAGCAGGGCAACGACTCACTCGAAAGTAACCTTTCGGTTCGCTGTTGCCCTGCATAGCGACTCGCACAAAACGCCGTCGTGTCCACTCGGCGTTTTGGCTCCCTGCTAAGCTCATCGCCGACAGCTGGCCGTACGCCGCTAACTGTCTCCTGACAGATAGCGGCTCGCTCGCCGTCCATGGCTCGCGCCGGCTGCCGTTACCGGCTCCCTCGCTAAGTAGCGGCCGCCTCCTCCGCTCGCTGTACGGGGGCCGCACCCAGCGCCGCCCCCCGCCAAACATGGACAAAACATTGGGAGAATCTTGAAGGCTTGCCCTTCGAGGGTCGCAGGCGCGCTTGCTCATTGCGGAGGGCGAATACGCGCCGTTGGCGCAGGGCCGCACGCCGCCGCACGCGCGTCCATGGACGGACGCGCGAGGAGCCTTCGGGCATGGACGCCCGTAGGCGACGGTGCTCGCGGGCGAAGGCCCAAGCCTACGGCGCGTTCGCCCGGAGGACGAGCAAGAAGCCTGCGGCCCGAAGAAGGGCCGTACCGGCTGCCGGCGGCGGACTAAACGGCCTGCCATACCTTCCAACACACAGCAAAGACCGGCCGGGTACCTCCCGGCCGGTCTTTCCTTGCTCCCCCCTCACTTCCCCCTGCCTGCGGGCGTCTTTCGCCGCACGGTCGGGCCGCCGCCGTCGGGGCCGCGGTAATCGGTGAACTTCCGCCCGCTCACCCGCGTGTTGGCCGTGTCCTTGGTCGGCACGATCTTGAACGAATCCCCCACGAAACCATCCCCTGTCTTGCGAAATCACCTGAGACGCCTGTTCACCCCTCCTGCTGCGGGTCAGGCAGCTTCAGCTCCTGCTCCGGCAGCGACAGCCCCGCGTCCGCTATCGTCCGCCGCCCTGCGGGCAAGCCCGGCCGGCCCTCGGGTGAGTCGACCTGCTCCAGCCGCACCCGTGTCTCGTACGCGAGCGGCCAGGCCGCCGCCACGTCCGCGTAGGCGTCCTGGGCGCTGGAAGCCGTGACGTACTCCCCCGTAGCCCTGTCATCGACGAAAACCCTGTAAACCGGCATCCGACGACCTCCCTTCGTAAGTCTTTTGCATATTGTAAGTAGAAATGCGCCGTTAGATACCCTCCCGAAGCCGGTTACCCGTTCCCCTTCAAGCTGCCGACTTCAATGCCCGGAAATTAAAAGGAAGCATGAAACAGCTCACAGCCTTTTCATGCTTCCTCTTAAATTGGAGCTAGTGACCGGGATTGAACCGGTGACCTTATCCTTACCAAGGATACGCTCTACCAACTGAGCTACACCAGCGCGTGGTGCCGCGGGACGGAATCGAACCGCCGACACGAGGATTTTCAGTCCTCTGCTCTACCAACTGAGCTACCGCGGCAAAATGGCGACCCCGGCAGGATTCGAACCTGCGACCTTTTGATTCGTAGTCAAACGCTCTATCCGGCTGAGCTACGGAGTCTTTTATTATGAACAACCTTCTCCGAAAACCGTAAGCCAGTTTCTGTTTTAGGAAATTATCTGTCTAACGTTTCTTACACGTTCCCCTGCTCGGTTCCTTTTCCCTAACCGGGGTTCCCCTACCATAATTCGGGTTTCTGCCTCGTGGAGTTTACCGCTTTTCACCAGACCGTCGCCGGTCTGCCCACTCTCTGTGCACTTTATGGCTACTCTCGGCTGCGTGAGTCGATTTCGCCGTCGTCAGGGCAAGCCCTGCCCCGCCTTGCGGCGGGCACGAACATTACAGCCGTCTCAGGCTGTGGCAGTCTGGACTTTCCTCAGCATTATCCATGCCGCAATTTCCCGTTCTCGAAGAAGGTTGGACTTTTATAATGGTGGAGGGAGGTGGATTCGAACCACCGAAGGCATTGCCGGCAGATTTACAGTCTGCTCCCTTTAACCACTCGGGAACCCCTCCATATTTGGCCAGACACACGACGCTTCAGCGTCGATGTGGTCGGCTACTTCGAGCGAAGCGAAGATAAATGGCGACCCCGAACGGATTTGAACCGTCGATCTCCGCCGTGACAGGGCGGCATGTTAGACCACTACACCACGGGGCCGTTTTTTTGGTGGGCGATGACAGGATCGAACTGCCGACATCCTGCTTGTAAGGCAGGCGCTCTCCCAGCTGAGCTAATCGCCCGGATGGTGACCCACGATGGACTCGAACCATCGACACCCTGATTAAAAGTCAGGTGCTCTACCGACTGAGCTAGTGGGTCGTATTCCAAAGCCACCATCTTAGATTATTAATGCCAAGCGGGTTTCCCCGTTTGGCATTGGATATTCTGGTTGCGGGGGCAGGATTTGAACCTGCGACCTTCGGGTTATGAGCCCGACGAGCTGCCAGCTGCTCCACCCCGCGGCGAACCCTTGCGAGAAAGAGACAGAGTACCTGCCGGTACTCTGCTCTGAATCAGCGGCTACCTATCCTCCCAGGCCGTCGCCAGCCAAGTACTTTCGGCGTATAGGGGCTTAACTGCCGTGTTCGGTATGGGAACGGGTGGATCCCCCTAGCTATCGCCACTGAATTTTAAGAGGTAA
>JAHDOI010000022.1 GCA_018434945.1 Selenomonadales bacterium | reverse complement strand
TACCTTACAGCCAAGATGCAGGAGAAGGCCGGCGTGGATATGATCCTGGTCGGCGACTCGCTGGGCATGGTTTCCCTCGGCTATGACACCACATTCCCGGTGACGATGAACGACATGATCCGCCACACCCAGGCCGTTCGCCGCGGCGCCCCGAACACATTCATCGTCGGCGACATGCCGTATATGTCTTATCAGGTTTCCGACGAGGTCGCCATCGCCAATGCCGGCCGGTTCATCCAGGAGGCCGGGGCGGACTGCGTGAAGCTCGAAGGCGGCGGCCCCCGCATCTTAAGCCGCATCCGGGCGATCAACGAAGCAGGGGTTTTATGCATGGGCCATATCGGCCTTACCCCGCAGTTCATGGGCCAGATCGGCGGCTACAAAGCCCAGGGCCGGTCGGCGCAGGCGGCGATGAGCCTTATCAAGCAGGCCCAGCTTATCGAGGAAGCGGGGGCGTGCAGCATTCTGGTGGAAGGCGTGCCCACCGCGGTCGGCAAAGCCATCGCCGAGCGGGCCGGCATCCCTATCCTCGGCATCGGGGCAGGCTCCGGCACGCATGGCCAGCTGCTCATCTACGCCGATATGGTCGGTATGTACGACAATTTCACGCCGAAATTCGTGAAGAAATACGCCAATGTCGGCGAGATGCTGACCGGCGCGTTCGCCGAATATGTCAAGGAAGTGCGGGCCGGCCAATTCCCGGTGGACGCCGATCATACGTACAAGATGCCGGAAGAGGAAATCGCCGCTCTGGCCAAAATCCTGGCCGAGCAAAAATAAAACGCGCAAAGGGAGATGAAGATGGCCAGGATTCTCGACGGCAATGCCATCGCTGCCCGAATACGCGAAGAAGTCAAGGCGGGCATAGAAAAGTTACAGGGAGAATTCGGCGTGACGCCGGGGCTGACGGTGATAATCGTCGGCGAGGACCCTGCCTCGAAGGTATATGTGGGCCGCAAGCACAAGGCGTGCGAGGAGCTGGGCATCTGTTCGCAGGTTGTCAGGCTGCCGGCGGAGTGCGCTGAGGCGACCCTAATCGCCGAGATCGACCGGCTGAACGCCGACGGCGCCGTCCACGGCATCCTCGTCCAGCTGCCCCTGCCGAAGCACATCAATACCGAGAAGGTACTTGACCGCATCCGGCCGGATAAAGACGTCGACGGCTTCCACCCCCTCAACGTCGGCAACCTCACCATCGGCCGCGAGGCGCTCGTGCCCTGCACGCCCCACGGCGTGATCAGGATGCTGGAGCTTGAAGGCATACCCATCGAGGGCAAGAACGCCGTCATCATCGGCCGCAGCAATATCGTCGGCAAACCGATGGCCAGCCTGCTCTTAGCCCGAAACGCGACGGTGACGGTCTGTCATTCCCGTACCGCCGATCTGCCGGCGGTGGCGCGCCGGGCGGATATCCTGGTGGCCGCCATCGGCAAGCCGGGCTTCGTGACCGCCGACATGGTCGGCCCCGGCGCCGTCGTCATCGATGTCGGCATCAACAGGGTAGGCGACAAGCTGGTGGGCGACGTCGATTTCGAGCAGGTAAAAGAGGTCGCCGCGGCGATAACCCCTGTGCCGGGCGGCGTGGGGCCGCTGACGATCGCGATGCTGCTGCATAATACCTTGAAAGCGGCACACATGCAGCTTGAGAAGTAAGAGGAGGATGTATTGTTTGATGAAGAGCGACGTGGAAATCGCCCAGGAAGCGAAGATGAAGCCCATCGTCCAGGTGGCGGCCGAGCTTGGCCTGACCGACGACGACCTCGAGCTGTACGGCAAATTCAAGGCCAAGGTCTCGCTGACCGCGTGGGATAAGCTCAAGGACCGCCCGGACGGCAAGGTGGTGCTGGTGAGCGCCATCAACCCCACCCCGGCCGGCGAAGGCAAGACGACCAACACCGTCGGTATCGGCGACGCTTTGCGGCGTCTGGGCAAAAAGGTGGTCATCGCCCTCAGGGAGCCCTCTTTAGGCCCGTGCTTCGGCGTCAAGGGCGGCGCGGCCGGCGGCGGCTACGCCCAGGTCGTGCCGATGGAGGACATCAACCTCCACTTCACCGGCGACATCCACGCCGTCACCACCGCCCACAACCTGCTGGCGGCGGTGCTCGACAACCACCTTCACCATGGCAACGAGCTTAATATCGACCCGCGGCGCATCACCTGGCGGCGGGTCATGGATCTTAACGAGCGGGCTTTAAGGAACATCGTCCTCGGTCTGGGCGGCAAGGCCAACGGCGTGCCGCGCGAAGGCGGCTTCGACATTTCGGTGGCCTCGGAGATGATGGCCATCCTGTGCCTGGCCTCCGACCTCGAAGATATGAAAAGCCGCATCAGCCGTATAATCGTCGCCTACACCTATGACGGCAAGCCCGTCACCGTCGCCGACCTCAAGGTGGCCGGGGCGCTGACGCTGCTGTTCAAGGATGCCATCAAGCCCAATATCGTGCAGACGCTGGAAAACACCCCCGCCTTCATCCACGGCGGCCCGTTCGCCAATATCGCCCACGGCTGCAACAGCGTCATGGCGTCGAAATTCGCTCTCAAGCTGGCCGACATCCTTGTCACCGAAGCCGGCTTCGGCGCCGACCTGGGGGCGGAGAAGTTCATCGATATCAAGTGCCGCTTCGCGGGCATAAAACCCGACGCCGTCGTGCTCGTCACCACGGTGCGGGCGCTCAAGTCCCACGGCGGGGTGGCCAAGGCCGAGCTCGGGCAGCTCAATATGGCGGCCCTTGAGAAAGGGCTGGCCAACCTTACCAAGCACATCGAGAACATCGGCAAATTCGGCCTGCCGGCGGTGGTGGCGATCAACGCCTTCCCGACGGACACGCCGGCCGAGCTGGCCTTCGTCGAGGAGAAGTGCACCGCGCTGGGGGCCGAGGTGGCCCTGTCGGAGGTGTGGGCCAAGGGCGGCGCCGGCGGCGAGGCTCTGGCCAGAAAGCTGCTGGCGGCGATGGACAAACCGAACAAGTTCCGCTTCCTCTATGACGAAAAGCTGCCGATCAAGGCGAAGATCGAAACGGTCGCCCGCGAGATCTACGGGGCCGACGGGGTAAACTACACCCCGGCAGCCGATAAGACGATCGCCGAACTTACCGCCATGGGCTTCGATAAGACGCCGGTGTGCATGGCGAAGACGCAGTATTCGCTGTCCGACGACGCCGCCAAGCTCGGCCGCCCCACCGGGTTCACGGTGACGGTGCGCGAGGTGCGGGTGGCGGCCGGGGCGGGGTTCCTGGTGGCGATCACCGGCGAGATAATGACGATGCCCGGCCTGCCGAAGAAACCGGCCGCCGAGGTCATGGATATCGACAACAG
>JAHDOI010000047.1 GCA_018434945.1 Selenomonadales bacterium | reverse complement strand
GAGATGGTAATGCCTGGCGACAATATCCAGATGGCGATCGAGCTGATCACGCCGATCGCGATCGAGGAAGGCCTCAGGTTCGCGATCCGCGAGGGCGGCCGCACTGTCGGCGCCGGCGTCGTAACCGCGATCAGCGAGTAACATCCCGCTTTCGGATTCGGGCGGGGCGGCTACCTGCCGCCCCGGCCCGGATATGGTTTTTTAAGTATATACCCGGTTTTCCCAAAGCGATGAGACGGGATGTTGCCCGCGTTGCGGGGAAACTCCCGTTGAGAAGTGTCCGTTCATGAAACTGGGCGATAAGGAGGCTACACAATGGCTAAGCAACAGAAGATCAGGATCCGCCTGAAGGCATACGACCACAAGGCGCTGGACGCCAGCGCGGCCAAGATAGTCGATACCGCTAAGCGCACCGGCGCGATGGTGTCGGGCCCCATCCCGCTTCCCACCGAGAAGAATATTTTCACGATTTTGCGTTCACCCCATGTCAATAAGGATTCCCGCGAGCAGTTCGAGATGCGGACCCACAAGCGCCTTATTGATATCGTCGAGCCGACCCCGAAAACGGTCGACGCGCTGATGCGCCTCGATCTGCCGGCGGGCGTGGACATCGAGATCAAGCTGTAAGGGGGTGGCATAAATGGCTAAAGGAATTTTGGGTAAGAAACTTGGTATGACGCAGATCTTCACCGACAAAGGCGAGGTCATCCCGGTGACGGTCGTCGAGGCCGGTGCCAGCGTCGTACTTCAGAATAAGACTGTGGAGAGCGACGGCTATAATGCCGTTCAGCTCGGGTTCGGCCTTATCAAGGATAAGAAGGCCACGAAGCCGATGAAGGGCCATTTCGCGAAGGCCGGCGCCAAGCCGGTGAAGTTCATCCGCGAGCTCCGTCTGCCGAGCGCGCCCGAGTATACGGTCGGCGAGACGATCGGCGTGGATGTTTTCAGCGAAGGCGAGATCATCGATGTCACCGGCACCGCCAAGGGCAAGGGTTTCGCCGGCGGCATCAAGCGCCACCATTTCAAGCGCGGCACGATGGGCCACGGTTCCAAGTCCCACCGCGAGCCGGGCACTATCGGTTCCCGGATGAGCGGCGGCGGCGGCAAGGTTTTCAAAGGCAAGAAGCTTCCCGGCCGCATGGGTGGCAACAAGGTTACCGTGCAGGGTCTCAAGGTCGCGAAAGTCGACGCGGCCCGCAATCTCATCCTGATCAAGGGCGCCGTTCCCGGTCCGCGGGGCAGCTTCGTTGTCATCAGGGACACGGTAAAAAAGGCGAAATAACCGCAACTGGTGACGCGAAAGGAGGACTTAGGATATGCCGAAAGTATCAGTTTATAACATGACCGGCGCGCAGACCGGCGAAATAGAGCTTAACGATGACGTGTTCGGCGTCGAGGTGAACGAGGCTGTCATGCACCAGGCTGTTGTCATGCAGCTTGCGAACCAGCGCCTGGGGACGGCTTCTACCAAGACCCGCGGCCTGGTCCGCGGCGGCGGCAGGAAGCCGTGGCGCCAGAAGGGCACCGGCCGCGCCCGCTCCGGCAGCACCCGCTCGCCGATTTGGGTCGGCGGCGGTACGGTGTTCGGCCCACTGCCCCGTAGTTATGCGTTTTCGATGCCCCGCAAGGCCCGCCGTCTGGCGATCAGGTCGGCTCTGTCGGCCAAGGTCAAGGCCGGCGAGCTGCTGGTGATGGAGGATATCGCCATCGCCGAGCCCAAGACGAAGACGGTCGTAAGTATGCTCGACAGTCTGAAGGTGGGCGACGATAAGGCGCTGATCATCACGGCGTCGAGCGACGAGAATGTCGAGAAGTCGTCCCGGAATATCCCGGGGGTCAAGAGCATCACTTCGATGGGCCTGAATGTTTACGATATCCTGTATCACGACAAGGTTCTGGTTACGAAAGACGCGGTCAGCAAGATTGAGGAGGTGTTGGCGTAATGGCAAATGCGCGCGACATCCTGATCCGCCCGCTTATCACCGAGAAGGCTACGGCTCTGATGGCTGACAACAAGTATACGTTCGTTGTCCCGCTGAAGGCCAATAAGATCGAGATCCGCCAGGCGGTCGAGCAGATTTTCAAGGTGAAGGTGCTTGACGTGAATACTATCCGCGTGATGGGCAAGATGAAGCGGATGGGCAAGAACCAAGGCAAACGCCCGGATTATAAAAAGGCCATCGTTAAGCTGGCTCCGGGTCAGAGCATTGAGTTCTTCGAAGGCTTATAAGGTTGTAAGGAGGGGCACCAATGGCAGTTAAGTCCTTTAAACCCTACGCTCCGGGGCGACGGTTCATGACGGTGGCCAGTTTCGACGAGGTTACCACCGACAGGCCGGAGAAGTCGCTTACCGAGAGACTGCATAAACACGGCGGCCGCAATCAGCAGGGCCGTCTGACCGTCCGCCATCAGGGCGGCGGCCACAAGCGCCTGTATCGTATTATCGATTTCAAGCGCAACAAGGACGGCGTCCCGGCGAAGGTGGCGACGATCGAGTACGATCCGAACCGCTCGGCCCGCATCGCTCTTCTGAATTACGCCGATGGCGAGAAGCGCTATATCCTGGCTCCCAACGGGCTGAAGGTCGGCGATACGGTTATGAGCGGCGAGGGCGCCGATATCAAGGTCGGCAACGCTCTGGCGCTGAAGGATATCCCGGTGGGCACGCAGGTCCACAATATCGAGATGAAGATCGGCAAGGGCGGCCAGATGGTCCGCAGCGCCGGCGCATCGGCTCAGCTGATGGCGAAGGAAGGCGGCAACGCTCTTCTGCGCCTGCCGTCCGGCGAGCTCCGCAAGGTGCACGTCAATTGCAAGGCGACTATCGGCCAGGTGGGCAACCTGGAGCATGAGAATATCACGATCGGCAAAGCCGGCCGTTCGCGCTGGCTGGGCGTCCGTCCCGCCAACCGCGGCGTGGCGATGAACCCGATCGACCATCCGCACGGCGGTGGCGAGGGCCGCTCGCCGATCGGCCGCAAGCATCCGGTCACTCCGTGGGGCAAACACGCCGCCGGCGCCAAGACCCGCGGCAAGAAGGCTTCGGACCGGCTGATCGTAAAGAGAAGGACGAAATAACCGCATAGCGAAAGGAGGCCTGTAGGGTGTCAAGATCTATTAAAAAGGGACCGTATGTTCACGAGAGCCTGCTGAAGAAGATAAAAGCCATGAACGCCAAGAATGAGAAGAAGGTCGTCAAGACCTGGTCTCGGGCGTCGACCATCCTGCCCAATTTCGTCGGCCATACCATCGCTGTGCATGACGGCCGCAAGCATGTGCCGGTGTATATCACCGAGGATATGGTCGGCCACAAGCTGGGCGAATTTGCGCCGACCCGTTCTTTCCGCGGGCATGGCGGTTCTGAAAAAGCAACATCGCTGAAATAGCCGACCGAGAGGGGGTTAATCATGGAAGCCAAGGCAATTGCCAAATATATCCGCATCGCGCCGCGCAAGGTCCGGATCGTTATCGATCTTATCCGCGGCAAGAATGTGGGCGAAGCTTTCGCCATCTTGAAGCACACGCCTAAGGTCGCGTCCGAGGTCGTGGAGAAGGTGCTCAAGTCGGCTGTGGCCAACGCCGAGCATAATTATGATATGAATACCGACAAGCTGTACGTCGCCGCCGCCTACGCCGACCAGGGCCCGACCCTGAAGCGTATCCACCCGCGCTCCCGCGGCCAGGCCTTCAAAATCCTGAAGCGGTCGAGTCATGTGACGGTTGTCGTAAAAGAACGCTAAGCGGCGAAGGAGGGAAAGAAGTGGGTCAAAAGGTCAATCCGCATGGTATGAGGATCGGCATCATCAAGAACTGGGACGCCAGGTGGTTCGCAGACAAGGACTACGCCAAGCTGCTCCACGAGGATGTCAAGATCCGTGAGTATATCAAGAAGAAGCTTTATTCCGCCGGGATTTCCCGCGTGGAGATCGAACGGGCCGCAACCCGCGTTAAGGTGACCATTCATACCGCTAAGCCCGGTATGGTTATCGGCCGCGGCGGCGCAGGAATCGAGGACCTCAAGAAGGGTCTTAAGAATCTGGCCGGCAAGGTTATCGATGTGAATATCGCCGAGATTAAGCAGGCTGAGCTCGATGCTACGCTGGTGGCCGAGAATATCGCCGCCCAGCTTGAGAAGCGGATCGCTTTCCGCCGCGCGATGAAGCAGTCGGTGGGCCGCACGATGCGCATGGGCGCCAAGGGTATCAAGGTTATGGTGGGCGGCCGTCTGGGCGGCGCCGAGATCGCGCGTACGGAGAGTTACCGCGAGGGCAGCATCCCGCTGCATACTCTGAGGGCCGATATCGATTACGGCACCGCCGAGGCTCATACGACTTACGGCCGTATCGGCGTGAAGGTATGGATTTATAAGGGCGAGGTTCTTCCGCAGGCGCCGAAGCTGGGCACTGCCGGCGAAACGAGCCAGGAGACGAGACCCGAACCCCGGCGCGAAAGGCGTGCCCCCAGGAAGGACGCTGCCGTCGCCGCTGAAGGGAGCGATAAGTAATGCTTCTGCCGAAAAGAGTGAAGCACCGCAAGCAGTTCCGCGGCCGCATGACCGGCAAGGCGAATAAGGGCAATACGATCAGCCATGGCGAGTATGGCCTGGCCGCGCTCGAGCCGGCCTGGATCACGAACCGCCAGATCGAGGCCGCCCGTATCGCCATGACCCGTTATATCAAGCGCGGCGGGCAGGTGTGGATTAAGATTTTCCCCGATAAGCCGATTACCGCCAAACCGGCTGAGACCCGTATGGGTAGCGGCAAGGGTTCGCCCGAGTATTGGGTGGCGGTGGTGAAACCGGGCCGCATCATGTTCGAGCTGGCCGGTGTGCCGGAAGAACTGGCGAAAGAGGCCCTGCGTCTGGCCGCCCACAAGCTTCCTATCAAGACGAAGTTCGTCAGGAAGGATGAAGCGGGCCAAGACACTGAAGAAGTGGGTGGTGACGCGTAATGAAAGTTAAAGACGTCCGCGATATGAGCGTTAATGAGCTCGACCAGAAGTTGGTCGGCCTGAAAGATGAGCTTTTCAACCTTCGGTTTCAGCATGCTACCGGCCAGTTGGAGAATCCGATGCGGATTAAAGAGGTCAAGAAGACGATCGCCCGCATCAAGACGATTCAGCGCGAGCGCGAGCTGAAGGCCAAGCAGGCTTAAGCCGGCATAGAGGTTACGTAGGGAAGTGCAGTCGGAAGGAGGCTAGAGAACGTGACGGAAGAGAGAAACGAACGCAAGATCAGGATCGGCAAGGTGGTCAGCGATAAGATGCAGAAGACGGTGGTTGTCGCCGTGGAGCGTCTGGTTCGTCACCCCCTGTATAATAAACCGGTCAAAACGACGACCAAGTTCAAGGCTCACGATGAGAATAACGAGAGCAAGATGGGCGATACCGTGAAGATCATGGAGACCCGGCCGCTGTCGAAAGATAAGCGCTGGCGCGTCGTGGAGATTATGGAGAAGGCGAAATAGGCTGGATGTTCCGCAAAGGAGGGAAAACCGATGATCCAACAAGAGACTATCCTTAACGTCGCCGATAACACCGGCGCCAAACAGATCCTTTGCATCCGGGTCCTGGGCGGGTCGTATCGCCGCTACGCCAATATCGGCGACGTGATTGTGGCTGCTGTCAAGGACGCTACACCCGGTGGCGTGGTCAAGAAGGGCGAAGTGGTGAAAGCGGTAGTCGTTCGTTCGCAGAAGGGTTTGCGCCGTCCGGACGGCTCTCATATCAAGTTCGACGAGAATGCGGCTGTGATCATCAAGGACGATAAGAGCCCGCGCGGTACCCGTATTTTTGGGCCGGTGGCCCGGGAGCTGCGCGAGAAGGAATTCATGAAGATCATTTCGCTGGCGCCGGAAGTAATCTAGTTGTTTTGAGGAGGTGGCCGGAAAATGTCCGACGCAAAGAAGACCGAGGCAGTTAAGCTGCACGTTAAAAAAGGCGACACAGTCGTCATCCTGTCCGGGAAGGACAAGGGCAAGAAGGGCAAGATCATCGAGGCTCTGCCGAAGAAGGGCAAGATCATCGTTGAGGGTGTCAATAAAGTCAAGCGGCACGCCAAGCCGACCCAGAAGACGCCTCAGGGCGGCATCCAGGTGAAGGAGGCGGCGATGTCTTCTTCGAAGGCCATGCTGGTCTGCCCGGCCTGCGATAAGCCGACCCGCATCAGGAAGACGGTTCTGGCGAGCGGCAAGGCGGCCCGCACTTGCAAGCACTGCGGCGAGATCATCGACAAGGATAAATAGACGCGCGGAAAGGAGGTAACTAGCTATGGCCAGGTTGAAAGAGAAGTATCTGAAGGAAGTGGCCCCGGCGATGATGACGAAGTTCGGGTATAAGAACGTCATGGAGATTCCCCGGGTCGAGAAGGTTATTGTGAATATGGGCGTCGGCGAGGCTGTGGCCAACCCGAAGGTTTTGGATGCCGCCGTTAACGATCTGATGACGATCGTCGGCCAGCGCCCCGTGGTGACGCGGGCGAAGAAGTCGATCGCGGCGTTTAAGATCCGGCAAGGTATGGCGATAGGGACGAAGGTTACCCTGCGCGGCGAACGGATGTATCAGTTCCTCGATAAGTTGCTCAATGTCGCGCTTCCGCGCGTACGCGATTTCCGCGGGGTGAGCCCGAAGGCGTTCGACGGGCGCGGCAATTATACCCTGGGTATCAAGGAGCAGCTGATCTTCCCGGAGATCGATTACGATAAGGTGGATAAGGTCCGCGGCATGGATATCATCGTGGTGACCACCGCCAATACGGACGAAGAGGCGAGGGAGCTCCTGAAACTGATGGGCATGCCGTTTAGCGCTGCATAAAAGGAGGGAAAGCTGTGGCCAAGAAGGCGCTGATTGAAAAGTGGAAGCGCGACCCGAAGTTTTCGGTGCGCAAGTATAATAGGTGCAAGATCTGCGGTCGTCCTCACGGGTATCTGCGCAAGTTTGAGCTTTGCAGGATCTGCTTCCGCAAACTCAGCTACCAGGGCGCTGTTCCCGGTGTGACGAAGGCTAGTTGGTAAGAAGCAACCGAAGGGGGGTTTAAAAGGCTATGGTAATGACCGATCCGATTGCCGATATGCTGACGCGCATTCGCAACGCAAATTCGGTTTATCACGATAAAGTCGAGATTCCTGCGTCCAAGATCAAGCGGGCGATCGTCGAGATCCTTAAGCTTGAAGGGTTTGTGAAAGATTACGAGATGGTTTCCGATAACAAGCAGGGGGTCCTGAGGGTTTCCCTGAAGTACGGCGCCAACCGCGAGAAGGTTATAACCGGCATTAAGCGGATTTCCAAACCCGGCCTTAGGGTTTACGCGAAGGGTGACCAGTTGCCGCGCGTTTTGGGCGGCCTCGGCATCGCCATCATTTCGACTTCCAAGGGGATCATGAGCGATAAGCAGGCCCGCAAGGAAGGTCTCGGCGGCGAAGTTATCGCTTACGTGTGGTAAGTTTTCGAACTAGGAGGTGCACATATGTCGAGAATTGGTAGGATGCCAATCGCCGTTCCCGCGGGCGTGACCGTCAAGGTCGACGGTAACGTGGTGTCGGTCAAGGGCCCTAAGGGCGAACTGACCCGCACTGTCCCTAAGGATATGATCGTCGAGGTCGGCGAGGGTGTCGTTAATATCAACCGGCCTTCGGAGGAGAAGGAGCATAAGTCTCTGCACGGTCTGACCCGGACGCTGGTGGCTAATATGGTGACCGGTGTGACGACAGGCTTTTCCCGGACGCTGGAGATCGCGGGGGTCGGCTACCGCGCAGCTAAGGCGGGGACAAAGCTGAATCTGACGCTGGGCTTTTCGCATCCGGTGGAGGTCAACCCGCCGGCGGGGATTACGATCGATGTTCCCGCTCCCAACCGGATCGTGGTTTCCGGGATCGATAAAGAGGCTGTCGGCGCTCTTGCCGCGAAGATCCGCTCGTTCCGCGAGCCTGAGCCTTATAAGGGCAAAGGGATCAAGTACGAGGGCGAAGTGATCCGCCGCAAGGCAGGCAAAGCCGGCGCCAAGGGCAAGAAGTAAGCTTACGGAAAGGAGTGAAGTATCTTGCTGCGTAAAGAGCCCAAGAATGTTGCGAGGAAGAAGAGGCATCTCAGGCTGCGCAAGAAGCTCGTCGGCACCGCCGAGAAACCGCGCCTCAATGTCTTCCGCAGCTTGAATCACATATACGCTCAGATTATCGATGACGAACGGGGTGCCACGCTGGTGGCCGCCGGTTCGATGGATAAGGATCTCGGCCTTGAGTACGGCGGCAATACCGGCGCTGCCAAGGCGGTGGGCGAGGCTATCGCGAAGAAGGCCCTGGCGAAGGGTATCAAGACGGTGGTTTTCGACCGCGGCGGTTATATTTATCACGGCCGGGTGGCGGCTTTGGCCACTGCGGCACGGGAAGCGGGCCTCGAATTTTAGGCAAAAGGAGGGACATGAATGGCCAGGATTGATCACGCGAATCTCGACCTTAAGGAAAAAGTCGTATTTATAAACCGGGTTGCAAAGGTCGTTAAAGGCGGCCGACGTTTCTCTTTCAGCGCGCTGGTGGTTGTCGGCGACGGCAACGGCTATGTGGGCGCGGGCCTGGGCAAGGCCGCGGAGGTGCCGGAGGCTATCCGCAAGGGTATCGAGGATGCCAAGAAGAATCTTATCAAGGTTCCGCTCGCCGGGACGACGATTACCCACGAGACGGTGGGCGTGTTCGGCGCAGGCAAGGTGCTGCTGAAGCCGGCTTCCGAAGGTACCGGTGTTATCGCCGGCGGCCCTGTCCGTGCGGTGCTTGAGCTGGCGGGTATCCACGATATTCTCACGAAGTCCCTGGGTTCGTCCAACGCCAATAACGCGGTGCGCGCTACCTTGAAGGGGCTCGAGCAGCTCAAGCGGGCCGAGCACGTGGCTCAACTGCGCGGCAAGACGGTTCAGGAACTTCTGGGCTAAGGAGGAAAGGCCATGGCTAAACTCAAAATTACGCTTACCCGCAGCCTGATTGGCCGCCCGGAAGATCAGCGCGCCACTGTGAAGGCGCTCGGCCTGGGCAAAACCAACAGCTCGGTTATTCAGAGTGATTCCCCTGCTATCCGCGGCATGGTCCGCAAGGTTGAGCATCTTGTCAGTGTTGAAGAAGTACAAGATTAGTCGAGGAGGTGTTGCCGTATGAAATTGCACGATCTAGCTCCCGCTCCCGGTTCTAAGAAGGAACGCACGCGTGTGGGCAGGGGTCTCGGTTCGGGCCTCGGCAAGACGGCCGGCAAAGGCCATAAGGGTCAGAACGCCCGTGCCGGCGGCGGCGTCCGTCCCGGTTTCGAAGGCGGCCAGATGCCGATTTATCGCCGGCTGCCGAAACGTGGTTTCTATAATAAGTTCGGCAAGGAGTATACCGAGGTCAATGTGTGGGAACTCAACCGCTTTGAGGCCGGTACGGTGGTCGATCCCGTCCTGCTGGTTGAGGCCGGTGTGATCAAGAATGTCCGCGACGGCATCCGCATATTGGGCAACGGGGAACTGGAAAAGTCTCTGACGGTTAGGGCCAACGGCTTTACGAAGTCCGCGATGGAAAAAATCCAGGCCGCCGGCGGCAAAGTCGAGGTGATCTAGGTGCTTTCGGCCCTTTCTAATGTGGTCAAAATTCCCGAGCTCAGGCAGAAGGTCTTGTTCACGTTGGGGATGTTTCTCGTTTTCCGGGCCGGCACCCATGTTCCCGTCCCGGGCGTAAACGCCGCGATGATTGAACAGCTTTTCAACCAGGGCAATCTGTTCGGGCTCCTCGATCTGTTTTCGGGCGGCGCGCTGAGCAAGTTCTCGGTGTTCGCGATGAGTATCACCCCCTATATCAATTCTTCGATTATCATGCAGCTGTTGACGGTTGTTGTGCCGAAGTTTGAGCAGTGGGCGAAAGAGGGCGACGAGGGCCGCAAGAAGATTACCCAGATCACCCGCTACGGCACGGTGCTGCTGGGCTTCATCCAGGCTATCGGCATGGCTTACGGTCTGAAGGTCGCCATCCTGAACCCCAGCATCGGGTCGATTATTATCATTGCTTTGACGCTTACAGCGGGTACGACTTTCCTGATGTGGCTCGGCGAGCAGATTACGGAGAAGGGGATCGGCAACGGTATTTCGCTGATAATCTTCGCCGGGATCGTTTCCCGCCTGCCGGACGGCCTGAATGTCATTTACCAGTATATCAAGGCCGGCACCATCAATTATTTCAATGTGGCGCTGTTCGCCATTATCGCGTTGGCCATGGTGGTGTTCGTTATCCTCATCCAGCAGGGTCAGCGCAAGATCCCCGTGCAGTACGCCAAACGGGTCGTTGGGCGGAAGATGTACGGCGGTCATTCGACCCATATCCCGCTGAAGGTTAACCAGGCGGGCGTTATTCCGATCATCTTTGCGTCATCCGTGCTGATGTTCCCGATAACCATCGCCCAGTTTGTTGATGTTGAATGGGTGAAGACGGTGGCAGGGTGGTTTGCGTGGGGTACGATGCTGAATACGACGCTTTATGCGCTGCTCATCATCTTTTTCACGTATTTCTACACTGCGGTTACCATGAACATATCGGATATGGCAGAGAATATGAAAAAATACGGCGGCTTCATCCCCGGCCTCCGTCCGGGCAAACCGACCGCCGACTATCTAGATCGCGTCATGACCAGGATCACGCTCGCCGGCGCCATCTTCCTCGCATTTATCGCCATTCTGCCTAATATTGTGGTGTGGGCGACGAATATCGAGGGGATTTATTTCGGCGGGACCGCGCTTCTCATTGTCGTTGGCGTGGCGCTCGATACCATGAAGCAGATTGAGGCGGTCATTCTGATGCGCCATTATCAGGGCTTCATGAAGTAGGAGGTGCGCTCTGTGTTTATCCTGCTTATGGGTCCGCCGGGGGCCGGCAAGGGCACTCAGGCGGCACTGTTGGTGGAGAAGTATCGGATTCCGCATATTTCAACGGGCGATATGTTCCGGGCGGCGGTGAAGGAGGGGACTCCCCTCGGGCTCGAGGCCAAACGGTATATGGATGCGGGCGGTCTGGTGCCGGATAGTGTGACGATCGGCATCGTGAAGGAACGCCTGGCGAAGCCCGATTGCAAGGATGGTTTTATTCTCGACGGTTTCCCCCGCACGCTTGAGCAGGCGGCGGCACTGGATACGACGCTGGCCGAGCTTGGCATCAGGCTTACCAGGGTGGTGAATATCACGGTGCCGGATGACGAGCTGGTGAGGCGGATGACGGGACGGCGCATTTGCAAGGGCTGCGGGGCTACGTACCATGTGGCTTTCAATCCGCCGGCAGCGGCCGACAGGTGCGATAAGTGCGGCGGCGAGATTTTCCAGCGGGCTGACGATAAGGAGGAGACGGTGGCGAAGCGTCTTGAGGTGTATCAGGCTCAGACGCAGCCGCTGATCGGCTACTACCGCGAGAAGGGGCTTTATACCGAGATCGACGGCCGGCAGGCTATCGACGAGGTGTTGGCCGCTATCGAGACCAGCCTGCGGGGCGCCAGGGCATGATTATTCTTAAGTCCGAGCGGGAATTGCGCTATATGCGCGACGCAGGCAGGGTGGTCGCCGGGGCGCTCGAGGAAGTGAAAAAAGCTACCCGGCCCGATGTGACTACGCAGGAACTGGATAAGGTTGCCGAAGAATATATCAAGGGCGCCGGCGCCATTCCGGCTTTCAAGGGTTACCACGGCTTCCCCGGCAATATCTGCACTTCGGTTAACGAGCAGGTGGTGCACGGCATCCCTGGACTAAGACGCCTGAAAAGTGGAGATAATGTAAGTATTGACATCGGGGCGGTAATAAATGGATATTACGGCGACGCCGCAATCACGGTCCCGGTGGGCGAGGTTGACGCCGAGGTGGCGAAGCTCATCGAGGTGACCGAGGCTTCCTTGTATAAGGGGCTCGAGCAGGCGGTGGCGGGGAATAAGCTCAGCGATATTTCCCACGCCGTGCAGGTCGAGGCCGAGGCCCACGGATACGGTGTTGTCCGCGATTATGTCGGTCATGGCATCGGGCGCAATATGCATGAGGATCCCCAAATCCCGAACTACGGCCCTCCCGGCCGGGGCCCGCGCCTTAAGCGGGGCATGACGCTGGCGATCGAGCCGATGATTAATTTGGGCACTTACGGAGTAAGTACGCTGGATGACGGTTGGACGGTGGTTACGACCGACGGCAAACGGTCGGCCCATTTCGAACATACTGTCGTCGTCACTGAGGACGGACCGGAAATTTTGACCAAATTGTAGGGGGAAAGTTCCGTGTCGGTTGACAGGATAGCGCTCGGTCAGGCGGTCCGCTCGCTGGCCGGCCGCGACCGGGGACGACTGTATCTGGTGGTCGGGTTTTCGCCACCTTATGTCCTGGTGGCGGATGGCCGCGGCCGCGGGGCGACCAAGCCGAAGAAGAAGAATGTCCGACATGTCGGCGTGCTGAAGTTTATTGACGAAGGTGTCGCAGCATTGATCACCGGCGGGAGGAAAGCGACCGACCGCGAGATCCGCGCGGCTTTGAACGCAGCGGCTGGCACCAGTAGTGATGCGGACGAGGAGGGAGTCTCATGTCCAAGCAAGATGTAATAGAGGTGGAAGGCACCGTTGTCGAGGCATTGCCCAACGCCATGTTCCAGGTCAAGTTGGAGAACGGGCATGTCGTTATGGCACACATATCCGGCAAGATCAGGATGAATTTCATCCGCATCCTGCCTGGGGATAGAGTAACGGTAGAACTGACGCCGTACGACCTCAAACGCGGTCGTATCACTTACCGCTTTAAGTAGTGGGGACTAGAGGAGGTTTTAGTCATGAAGGTTAGACCGTCGGTCAAGCCCATCTGTGAAAAGTGCAAGGTCATCAAACGCAAGGGCAATGTTATGGTGATTTGCGAAAATCCGAAGCATAAGCAAAGACAAGGTTAGGAGGTGCAGTGTAAATGGCACGTATTGCCGGAGTAGACTTACCGCGTGATAAACGGATCGAAGTTGCTTTGACATACATCTATGGCCTCGGCTTGACTCTTTCGAAGGAGATTGTCGCCGCTACGGGCATCAATCCCGATACCCGCGTGCGCGATCTTACGGAAGAGGAGATTTCCAAGCTGCGTGAAGCCATCGATAAGAATTACAAGGTCGAGGGCGACCTGCGCCGCGAGGAGCAGCTGAATATCAAGCGGCTGATTGAGATCGGCTCGTATCGCGGCAAGCGTCACCGCATGGGCCTGCCGGTCCGCGGCCAGCGGACCAAGACGAACGCCCGGACCCGCAAGGGACCGAAGAAGACGGTCGGCGTAAAACGGAAGTCGAAGTAGGAGGGATAAAGATTGGTAGCGAAGAAAGTTGCCGCCAGGCCTAAGCGGAAGGAACGCAAGAATATCGAGTATGGCGTCGCCCATATTCGTTCGACCTTCAATAATACCATCGTGACGATCACGGATCAGAAGGGTAACGCTATTTCCTGGGCCAGCGCCGGTGGGATGGGCTTCAAGGGTTCGCGTAAAAGCACGTCTTTCGCCGCCCAGATGGCGGCCGAGCAGGCTGCCAAAGCGGCGATGGAGCACGGCATGAAGCAGATCGAGGTTTTCGTCAAGGGTCCGGGCTCGGGCCGCGAGGCGGCGATCCGTTCGCTGCAGGCCGCCGGGCTTGAGGTGAATCTGATCAAGGATGTCACGCCCATTCCCCATAACGGCTGCCGTCCGCCCAAACGCAGAAGAGTCTAAGATTTCGGGAGGTGTTAGACAAGAATGGCAAGATATATTGAGGCTGTTTGCAGACAGTGCCGCCGCGAGGGTTCGAAGCTGTACCTGAAGGGCGACAGATGCTATAGCGACAAGTGCGCGTTCACCCGCCGCGGTTACGCGCCCGGCCAGCATGGCCAGGGACAGGCCCGCAAGAAGGTTTCCGAGTACGGCACTCAGCTGCGCGAGAAGCAGAAGACCCGCCGTATCTACGGTTTGCTTGAGCGCCAATTCCGCAATTATTTTGAGAAAGCCGAACGGCAGAAGGGCATCACCGGCGAGAATCTGCTCGTCCTGCTGGAGAGGCGGCTGGATAACGTGGCGTTCCGTCTCGGGTTCGCTTCGAGCCGCACCCAGGCCAGGCAGCTGGTTCGCCATGGCCATTTCACCGTTAACGGCCGCCGCGTGGATATCCCTTCTTTCTTGGTCAAGGCCGGTGACGTTGTTACCATCGCCGAGGCCAGCAAGGATGCGCCGGTTATCAAGGAGATGGCCGAAGGTCTGGCCACCAAGACGGTGCCGGCTTGGCTGGAGCTTAACGCGGCCGGCCTCACTGGCAAGGTTCTGCGGTACCCGACCCGGGAGGAAATTGATGTTCCCGTTCAGGAACATTTCATTGTTGAATTGTACTCCCGTTAATCTGCCCTCAACAATGGAAACGGCGTAACTGTTGAGTTTGCGCGAATAGGAGGGTATTTCCGGATGATGGAAATCGAAAAACCGAAGATCGAGATAGTGGAGATCAGCGAGGACAACCGTTACGGCAAGTTCGTCTGCGAACCGCTGGAGAGGGGCTACGGCATCACTCTCGGCAACAGCCTGCGGCGCATCCTGCTGTCGTCGCTGCCCGGCGCGGCGGTGACGTCGGTGAAGATCGACGGCGTCCTCCACGAGTTTTCCACGATTCCCGGTGTTCGGGAAGACGTTACCGACATAATCCTTAACCTCAAGGAGCTTTTTATCAAGCTGCACGGCGATGAGACGAAGATCGTGCGGATCGAGAAAGAGGGCGAGGGCGAGGTCAAGGCCGCCGATATTATCACCGATCCCGATGTGGAGATTTTGAATACCGATCTGCATATCGCCACTTTGGCTGCGGGCAGTTCGCTCCGTATGGAGATAACGGTTGAGCGGGGGCGCGGCTATGTGCCGGCCGACAAGAACAAGAAGCCCGACCATGTTATCGGTGTTATTCCGGTGGATTCGATCTTTTCGCCGATCCTGAGGGTTAATTATAATGTCACCGATACCCGTGTCGGCAACGTGACCGATTATGATAAATTGACGCTCGAGATTTGGACCGACGGCAGCATCCGCCCCGAAGAGGCTGTGAGCAAGTCGGCCGGGATCATGGTGGCCCACCTGAAGCTGTTCCAGAATATCGCCGGGGTGGCCGCGGAGGACGAGGGCGGCGACGGCCCGTTCACCGAGTCGGCGGAAGATGCCGGCACAAAGACGATGGAGATGACCATCGAGGATCTGGAGCTGTCTGTCCGGTCTTACAATTGCCTGAAACGGGCCGGGATTAACACGGTGGCCGAACTGGTCCAGAAGACCGAGGAAGATATGATGAAAGTACGCAACCTCGGCCGCAAGTCTTTGGACGAGGTTAAGAAGAAGCTGGGCGAACTCGGGTTGTCGCTGGCTGAAAGCGAAGATTAAAGGAGGGAGGGTGACTCATGTTTTACCGCAAACTTGGACGCGATTCCAGCGCGCGCAAGGCGCTGTTCCGCAGCATTTTGACTTCCTTCTTTGCCCACGGGCGCATCGAGACGACCGAGATGAAAGCTAAGGAAGCAAGCAAGCTGGCCGCGAAGATGATCACGCTGGCCAAGAAGGGCGATCTGCATGCCCGCCGTCAGGCTTTGTCTTTCCTGATGGACGAGGCTGTGGTGAAGAAGCTGTTCGACGAGGTCGGCCCGAAGTATAAGGACCGCCAGGGCGGCTACACCCGCATTTTGAAGCTGGGGCCGCGCCGCGGCGACGCCGCGCCGATGGCTATTCTCGAACTGGTTTAGGGTGAAGACCCAGGTGGCAGTGGCGTGTTTTCGCGGTCGCCTGGTTTTCGTTTATAAGTTTCAGCGGGTTACACATGGGGCGGCCTTTGGCCGCCCTTATCTGCCTGTGCGAGGCAGGGCTGCGAAACGCAGGCACTTAACGTCTCCGCTTATTGCCGATTTGGCTTAGAAGGCTCCAGATGCAAGGCGCTCCGAGGACGCGCAGCGACGACGGCCCCGGATGGGCCTAGTGCCGAGCGCGCCATGGATGGCGTAGCGTTCGGCCGCGTACTCGGTACGTACGCTAGCAAGCGCCCGCAGGAGCAAGTGCGCCACTCTTGCCGCTTTAGCGGTTAGAGGGGCGGCCCACCCTTTACGGGTGCGCCGCAGATGGACCTTATAAGCCGAATCCTTATTTAAAGGAGAAAGTTTGATGATAAAAACGATAAATCTGCGCCACTCCTACCCCGGCCCCGACGGGACCGAGGTGGTGGCGCTTGAGGATATCAGCCTGTCCGTCGGCGCGGGCGAGTTCGTGGCGATCATCGGCGCGAACGGCTCGGGCAAGTCGACGCTGGCCAAGCATTTCAACGCCCTGCTCGCGCCCACCGGCGGCGAGTGCCTGGTGGAGGGGCTGAGTACTGCGGTGCCTGAGAATATGTGGCCGATCCGCCAGAAGGTGGGCATGGTCTTTCAAAACCCCGACAATCAGATCGTGGCGGCGGTGGTGGAGGAGGATGTCGCTTTCGGGCCGGAGAACCTTGGGGTGGCGCCTGGCGAGATCGCGGCCAGGGTGTCCGAGGCTCTGGCGCTCGTGGGTATGGAGAGCTACCGCTACCACGCTCCGCATCTCTTGTCCGGCGGGCAGAAGCAGCGGGTGGCGATCGCGGGCGTGCTGGCGATGCGGCCGAAGTGCCTGGTGCTGGACGAGCCGACGGCGATGCTCGATCCGCAGGGCCGCGGCGAGGTTCTGGCGACTGTCGTCCGCCTCAACAAGGATGAGGGGATCACGGTAGTATACATAACACACTTTATGGAGGAGGCGGTGGCCGCCGACCGTGTCGTGGTGCTTGACTGCGGCAGGGTGGCGCTGACCGGGCGGCCGGCGGAGGTTTTCAGCCGGGTGGCGGAGCTTAAGGCTCTCGGCCTGGACGCGCCGCTGGCGGCGGACGTGGCCGCGCGTCTCAGGGCGGCCGGGCTCGAGGTGCCGGACGGGATTATTACCGACGAGGAATTGGCGGTGGCGCTATGCCGATAGTGCTGAAAGACGTCAGTTATATTTATATGCCGGGCACGCCTTACGAGCGGACGGCGCTGAAGGATATCTGCCTAACCGTCGCCGAGGGCGAGTTTATCGGCGTCATCGGCCACACCGGTTCGGGGAAGTCGACGCTGGTGCAGCATATGAACGGTCTGCTGAAGCCTACCCGGGGCGTTGTCGAGGTGGATGGCGTAAATCTCGCCGCCAAGGGTGACGCGGCCAGGCTGGCCCGCCGCAAGGTGGGGATGGTGTTCCAATACCCCGAGCACCAGTTGTTCGAGGAGACGGTTTTCGATGACGTGGCTTTCGGGCCACGCAATCTCGGGCTGCCCGCGGACGAGGTGGAGGAGCGGGTGCGGCTTGCGCTGGATTTCGTCGGCCTGGATTTTGCGGCGTTCGCCAAGCGTTCGCCTTTCCGCCTGAGCGGGGGGCAGATGCGGCGGGTGGCGATCGCCGGCGTGGTGGCCCTCAACCCGGATTATCTTATCCTGGATGAGCCTTCGGCCGGACTCGACCCCCGCGGCCGCGACGAGATTTTTTCCGAGGTGGTCAGGCTTCACGAGACGACCGGTGTGACGGTGGTGCTGATTTCCCACAATATGGAGGAAGTGGCCAGGCTGGTGAAACGCCTGGTGGTTATGCATGACGGGGCGATCAGTCTCGACGGCCCGCCGCGGGAGATTTTCCGCCATGGCGCCGAGTTAAAGGCGGCGGGTGTGGACGTGCCGGGCGTGACGGCGCTGATGGAGCGGCTGGCGCGCCGGGGACTCGACGTGGACGCCGCCGCGCTGACGGTGGATGAGGCCGCGGCGTCGATCGCGGCCGCGGTGAGGAGGCGGAAGTCATGCTGACCGATATCACCCTCGGCCAATATTTCCCCGGTTCGTCCTTCCTGCACCGCCTCGATCCGCGCACGAAGCTGGTGGGCACGGTTTTGTTCGTTGTCGCTATTTTTCTTGCCGAGGGTTACGCGGCTTATGGCCTGGTGACGGCGTTCGCCGCTCTGACCGTACTTCTGTCCGGCGTACCGGTCCTTATGGTGGCGCGTTCCATCCGGCCGCTGTGGCTCATTATCCTTATTACGGTTCTCATCCATCTTTTTTCAAATCCCGGCACGGTGATTTATAAGCTGGGGCCGCTGACGGCGACGCTGGAGGGAGCGCGGCAGGGGGCGCTGATGGCCGCCCGCCTGGTGTTTCTGATTGTGATGAGTTCGCTGCTTACGTTTACGACGTCGCCGATCGTGCTGACAGACGGCATAGAGCGGCTGCTGAACCCTTTCCGGCGCCTGGGCTTGCCGGCCCACGAGCTGGCGATGATGATGACGATCGCCCTGCGCTTTATCCCGACTCTGCTTGAGGAGACCGACCGCATTATGAAGGCGCAGATGGCCCGCGGCGCCGATTTCGCGCGCGGCAATATCGTGAAGCGGGCCAAGAATATGGTGCCGCTCCTGGTGCCGCTTTTTATCAGCGCGTTCCGCCGCGCCGACGAGCTGGCGGTGGCGATGGAAGCCCGCTGTTACCGGGGCGGCGAGAACCGTACCCGCATGAAGGAATTGCGCCTCGCGGCACGCGACGGAGTGGCATTCGCCGCCGTGATCGCCCTGGTGGCGCTGCTGGGGGCGCTGCGATGGAACGTACCCTTAAGCTGACGGTCGCCTACGACGGAACGGCTTTTCACGGTTTTCAGCGTCAGGCCAACGCGCTCAGCGTCCAGCAGGTGCTGGAGGAGCGGCTGGCGAAGATTTTCGGCCACCCGGTTAAGGTTGCCGGCGCCGGCCGCACGGACGCGGGCGTACACGCCTTGGCCCAGGTGGTGAGCCTGAGGACGACCGGCTCCATCCCGACCGGGAAGGTGGCGCAGGCGGCGCGGAGCGTGCTGCCCGACGACATCGTCGTCACGGCCGCCGAGGAGGTGCCGCTTTCCTTCCACGCGCGCTACTCCGCCGTGAGTAAAATCTATGTTTATCGCCTGCATATGGGAGCGGTGCCCGATCCTTTCCTGCGTAATTACGCCTGGCATCTCGCCGAGGAGCCGGATGCCGACGCGATGCACGCCGCCGCCCAGCGGACGGTGGGCGAGCACGACTTCTCGGCTTTCCGGGCGGCGGGCGGGGCGCCTGTGAGTCCGGTGCGCACCATCCTGGCCGCTTCCTGCCGGCGGGACGGGCCGCTGACCGAGTTCTCCTTCTGGGGGACAGGGTTTCTGTATCATATGGTACGAAACCTTGTCGGGACGCTTGTCGATGTCGGCCGGGGCCGGATAAGCGAGGACGATTTCGCGGCGATATTGGCGTCGCGCGACAGGAATAAAGCCGGTATAACGGCCCCGCCCCAAGGGTTATACTTAAAAGAGGTGCTGTACTAGGGGTTCTTTGATTAGAGCAGGACCGAGGAAAAAAGCTCCAGATGCAAGGCGCACCGGAAGAGCGCGCCGCGACGACGGCCCCGGATGGGCCTAGTGCCGAGCGCGCCATGGACGGCGTAGCGCTCGGCCGCGTACTCGGATGTACGCAAGCAAGCGCTCTGAGGAGCAAGTGCGCCGTTCTTGGTGCTTCAGCACCTTAGAACGGCGGCCTCCCCCTTGCGGGGGCGCCGCAGATGGACTTTTTAACCGGTCGCCCTAAAAAATTGCCGAATGCCAAGGATAAAGCCTTGACATTGACAACCCTTTTATATACAATATTTTCGTGGCCTTATCTGCCGTGATTTCCTGCCCCGGAATATTGTGGCTGAACAAGGATACGGATGTTGTTTTATCGCTGCTTGAAGGAGGGAAAGTATGAAGTCATTTATGGCTAGCCCTGCCACTATAGAACGCAAGTGGTATGTCATAGACGCTGAAGGCAAGACGCTCGGCCGTCTGGCGGCCGAAGTAGCCAAGCTTCTGCGTGGCAAACACAAGCCTACCTATACCCCCCATATGGATACCGGCGACCATGTTATCGTCGTCAATGCCGCCAAAATCCACCTCACCGGCAATAAGCTGGTGCAGAAGACTTATTTCCGCCACTCCGGTTATCCGGGCGGCACGACCTTCACCACCGCCGGCAAGATGCTGGCCGAGCGGCCGGAGAGGGTTGTCGAGATGGCTATCAAAGGCATGCTGCCGAAGAACCGGCTGGGCCGTCAGATGTACCGCAAGCTCAAGGTATACCGCGGGCCGAGCCACCCGCATGAGGCGCAGAAGCCTGAAGCCCTCGAACTTAACGTGAGATAGTCGCCGGAAGGAGGAAGATTGGAATGGCAATAGTCAACTATTACGGCACCGGCCGCAGGAAGACTTCGGTAGCCAGGGTCCGCCTGGTGGCGGGCGAGGGCAACATCGTGGTCAACGGCCGCCCGCTGGAGCAATATTTCGGTCTTAAGACCCTCGAACTGATCGTCAAACAGCCGCTGAACGTCGCCGACGTTCTCGGCAAGTACGACGTCATCGCCAAAGTCGAGGGCGGCGGCCCCACCGGCCAGGCCGGCGCTGTCCGTCACGGCATCGCCCGCGCGCTTCTCAGGGTGGACGGCGAATATCGCCCGGCCCTGAAGAAAGCCGGCCTTCTCACCCGCGACCCGCGCGAGAAGGAACGCCGCAAGTACGGCCTCAAGAAGGCCCGCAAAGCTTCCCAGTTCTCCAAACGTTAATGGCGAAAGCGCCCGGCATGTCCGGGCGCTTTTTTGTGTGTTTCTGCGGGCGCTTGCTAACGTCCCGTGTACGCGGCCGAGCGCCACGCCATCCATGGCGCACTCGGCACTAGGCCCATCCGGGGCCGTCGTCGCAGCGCGTCTTCGGAGCCGGCTTGTATCAGGGACTTTCTTGGCGGCCTGATGCAATATTTGTCGTGCCGGCAGGAGAAAAAGGCGGGAAGGTATAATTATCCTTTGAAGATATTACATACTGGGGGTTTTACCATGAAAAAGACGTTTGCGCTGTTTCTACTGATATCCTGTCTGCTTGTCGCCCAGACTGCTTTTGCCGGACTCGACGACAAACGCTCGGATATTACCAAGAAGCACGGGGAGTACAGGATGGTGCTCGACGATAAGGGCCGGATCTGGACCAGGGCCGAATGGGAAGCTGGCAACAAGGAAGTGGCTGATACTTATATATACTATTACATGGCCAAGGATGTAAAAGTTCAGCTGGATGTTATGTATGCGGAAAAGAAAGGCGATAAGGACCCGTACGTGCGGGCCCAGCGCTTCACTCCCGACTGGGCCATCCAGGTGAAGGAGCTGAAGACCTATTTCCCCGATGTTTACGAACTGGTGACCTCGGCGGAGGCCAAGGTTTTCACCACCAGAGAGAAGCTCACCAAAAACTTCCTGGACGAGAAATCGCCGGTGACGCTGGGCGTAATGGTCGCCAAGGAGCCGAAGTCCGTGCCCGGTATGTACACGCTGATTTCCTTCAACATCAAGGGCGAGGGCACGTTTATCAGGGATCCTAAGTTGATCAACGGTGATACGTATATTTCCGAGATCGTCGTCGAACGTACGCTCAAGCGCAATACAATCGATCCGAACGATAGCAAGAACTGGAATTTCCAGGAGACGGTCTTCAAATAAAAAGCAGAATGAGAAACGACCCGGCGTGCCGGGTCGTTTTTATTAGCGGATTCAAGGTTGCCGAGAAAGCCCCAGATGCAAGGCGCACCGGAAGAGCGCGCGGCGACGCGTACTGGGGCGTACGCTAGCAAGCGCTCTGAGGAGCAACGCCGCAGATGGGACTTTCTCGACAACCGAAACGATCCGGCTGAGCCGGGTCGTTTTTATTTCGCGAGCCTGAGCGGCGTCTGCCTGGCATCCTGGGCTGTCGTGGGGCCGATGTAGTTGTGGCGGGCCATGGCGCTGAGGACGACCGCCTGGCGCTGTTTGGCGGCCTCCAGGTCGACGTAGGGGGAGTAGAGGGACGGGGCGTTGGGCAGCCCGGCGAGGAGGGCGCTTTCGGCGAGGGTGAGTTCGGCCGGTTTTTTGGCGAAGTAGATTTTGCTCGCCTGGCCGATGCCTTTGGCGCCCGAGCCGTAGTAGATGCTGTTGAGATAGATTTCGAGGATTTCTTCCTTTGAGTAGCGCAGTTCCATGTCCAGGGCCAGGACGACCTCTTCGAGTTTACGGCCCCAGGTCTGCTCGGTGGTCAGGAAGAGGTTCTTGACCAGCTGCTGGGTGATTGTGCTGGCCCCTTCCTCGATGGCGCCGTGCTGGAGGTTGACGAGGGCGGCCCGCAGGATGCCCTCGATGTCGAGGCCGATGTGGCGGTAGAAGCGGTGGTCTTCGACGGCGATGATGGCCTGCTGCATGGTGAGAGGGATGTCTTTTAGGGGGATGTAGTTTTTGCGGTCGATGGTGGCCGCTACGGCGCTTTTGAGGGCAATTACGCGGTAGACGCGCGTCCAGGCGCTGTCGGCATCGGCCTTGACGGCCGGCATCTTGGGCGCGGCGATTTTGGGCACGAGGCCGCCGCCCCCCGCCCAGGCGAAGGCGGCGATGAAGACGATTATGAGGAAGAGCCAGAGTTTGCCGCTGCGCATAAATCCTCCCAAATGAAGGGGTGATATAAGATAAAGGATGGTTAAGGCGGTTTTTAGGACTGCGGCCGTTCAGAAGCCCCCAGATGCTAGGCGGCTCCGAGGACGCGCAGCGACGACGGCCCCGGATGGGCCTAGTGCCGAGTGCGCCATGGATGGCGTGGCGCTCGGCCGCGTACTCGGTACGTACGCTAGCAAGCGCCCGCAGGAACAACGACGCAGATGGGGGGTTATCAACGGCCGCCATAGTTATATTGTAGCGGACTTGTCCTCATTTGGCTATACTTCCCACCTTACCCCCGCGACATAACAGCCCGGGGGCCGGCATATTTTCGTAGGGAAGGGCGGGGATAAGGATGTGGCTGGTGAGTCTCAGGCGGCGCAGTCTGGGGGTGGCGGCGGTTATCGGGGTGGCGGCGGCGGTGGCGGTGAATCTTCTGACAGCGACTTTTCCCCGGCCGGAGGATGTAGCTAACGCTGACTTGGGGGCGCTGGCGGGACGGGTTGTGACGGTCGACCCCGGCCATGGTGGGGTGGACAGCGGCGCAAAGTATCACGGCCTGGTGGAAAAGGAGCTTGTTTTGGCTATTTCCCTGAAGCTGGCCGAGACGCTTCGCCAGAGCGGGGCGACGGTGGTGTTGACCCGCGAGACGGATATCGATTACTATACCCGCGGCAAGGGCGGCAAACGCAATGACCTGACCAGACGGGTGGAAATCATCAACGCCTCGGGAGCGGAGGTTTTTGTAAGCATCCATACAAATGCCATTCGCGGCGGGCGGTGGTCGGGGGCCGAGGTCTATTACTGCCCGGGCAGGGAGGAGAACAAGCTGTTGGCCGAAACGATGCAGCGCGCGCTGGGAGATTTTCCTCCTGGGAATAAACGCCAAGCCAAGGAGGATTCGGATATTTTGGTGTTGAAGGATACCACTATCCCCGGGGTGCTGGTGGAGACGGGTTTCCTGAGCAATCCCCGCGAGGCGGCCCTGCTGGCCGATCCCGCTTATCAGGAGAAATTGGTGAGACAGATAGCCAGGGCGCTGGCGTATCATTTCAGCCATAATGTGGCAAGATAAGACAGCGAAAGGAGTGGTAACGTGAAGAATCTGGTCGGTTGCGCCCTCATGCCCCACCCGCCGATCATGGTGCCGGAAGTGGGCGGGACCGAGCTGGCGAAGATCAGGGCAACGGTGGAGGCGGCCCGGGAGGCGGCCGAGTCGCTGGCCGCGAAGAACCCGCAGACCGTCATCCTGATAACACCCCATGGCGCGGTATTCGGGGACGCTGTCAGCGTCAGCGTCCATCCCCGTCTCAAGGGGAGCCTGGCGAATTTCGGGGTGCCCGAGGTGACGCTCGGGTTCGAAACGGACGGGCTGTTGGTGCGCCATATTCTCCGCAAGGCGGAGCGACTGGGGATAAACGTGGTCGAGCTGACCGACGACTTGGCCAAGACTTACCGCCTGTCGCTGCAGCTCGACCATGGCGCGCTGATACCGCTATATTATCTTCACAAGGCCGGCTTCCGGGGGCAGTTGGTCCATATCGCCATGGGCATGCTCCCGTACGAGGAGATGTATACGTTCGGCAAGGCTGTGCAGGCGGCTGTCGGCATGATGGACAAGCGGGTGGCGGTGATCGCTTCCGGCGACCTGTCCCACCGTCTGACCCCCGATGCGCCGGCCGGCTTCAGCCCCAAGGGGGCGGAGTTCGACCGCAGGGTGGTCGCGGCGGTCGGCGATCTGGATGTGAAGGCTTTGCTGAGTATGGATGAGGGACTGATCGAGGAGGCCGGAGAGTGCGGTCTACGCCCGATATATTTCCTGCTCGGGGTGCTGGGCGGCCTGGAGGCGCGCGGCAGGGTGCTGTCGTACGAAGGCCCGTTCGGGGTGGGCTACGCGGTGGCGTTGTTCGCGGTGGAGGAGGGTAAGAGCGATGGCCAGTGAGAGTGCGCCGGTGGCGCTGGCGCGGCAGAGCCTGACGCATTACCTCGCGACGCGCGAGTATCTCCCGGCGCCGGCGGGGCTGCCGGAGGAGCTTAAAGCCCGTGCGGGGGTGTTCGTTTCTTTCAAGAAGCGGGGCGAGCTGCGCGGCTGTATCGGCACTTTCGGACCGACACAGCCGGATATCGCCGCTGAGATAATCCACAACGCCGTGAGCGCCGGGACCCAGGATCCCCGCTTTTGGCCGGTGGAGGCTGACGAGCTGCCTGAGTTGGACATTTCGGTGGATATCCTATCCGCACCGGAGAGGGTGGACGGCCTCGCCGCTCTCGACGCGAAGAAATACGGTGTGATCGTCCGCCACGGGCGGCGATCCGGACTGCTGCTCCCCGACCTTGAAGGAGTCGATACGGTGGAGGAGCAGGTGGGCATCGCGATGCAGAAGGCGGGGATAGCGGCCGGCGAGGAGATCGAGCTTTACCGCTTTTCGGTTACAAGGTACGGCAAGGAGTGAACGGCCGTGCGCGAGGCGCTTTATTATGAGCCGCACGAGCGCGGCGTAATCTGCCGCCTCTGTCCGAAGGAGTGCGTGATCGGCGAGGGGCTGACGGGCTTCTGCCGGGCGCGGCGCAATGTGGGCGGGCAGCTTTTTGCCGCCAATTACGCGGCGTGTTCTTCCTATGCCCTCGACCCGGTCGAGAAGAAGCCGCTCTATCATTTCTATCCGGGGAGCTACATTTTTTCGATCGGTACGTGGGGCTGTAATTTTGCCTGCCGCTTCTGCCAGAACTGGCAGATCGCCCAGGAGGAGCCGGATACGGTGGCGATGACGCCGGAGAAGGCGGTAGCGACGGCGGTGGGAGCGGGGCGGCGGAATATCGGCATCGCCTACACGTATTCGGAGCCGAGCGTGTGGTACGAGTTCGTGCTCGATACGGCGCAACTGGCGCGTAGCCAGGGCCTCAAGAATGTGCTTGTGACAAACGGGTTCATAAACCCCGCGCCGCTCGCCGGGCTGTTGCCATATATCGACGCCCTGAACATCGACGTGAAGGCGTTTAATGAGCGGTTTTACCGCGAGGTCTGCGCCGGCCGCCTGGCCGAGGTAAAGCGGACGGTGGAGCTGGCGGCGGACGCCGCCCACGTGGAGGTGACCTGCCTGGTGGTGCCGGGGCTCAACGACGACGCGGCCGAGCTGGAGGCCCTGGCGGCGTGGCTGGCGGGCATAAGCAGGGACATTCCCCTCCATTTCTCGCGCTACTTCCCTAATTACAAGCTGGACACGCCGCCGACGCCGGTCGCGACGCTCGAAACGGCCTACGAGGCGGCCCGCAGACACCTTCGCTATGTGTATGTCGGCAACGTCGGCGCCGAGGGGGTCAACACCCATTGCCCGGACTGCGATTTGGTAGTGATCGACCGGCTGCGGCGGGAGAGCCGGCTGGCGGACGATAAAAAATGCCCCCGGTGCGGGAGCGGTATCGCGGTGGTGGGCGAAGTGGGTTTTTAAGAGGATTATAGAACTCCAGGCTGTTCAGAAAGCCCCAGATGCAAGGCGCGACGAGGCTTGCGCCGCGCCGCGTACTCGGAATGTACGCAAGCAAGCAAACGCAGTCGCAACGACGCAGCTGGGGCTTTATCAACAGCCTGGGGAAGAGAGGTCAGCGGGCCTCTTCTTTTCTTTTCTTTCGCCGGCGGAGGTAGAGGAACATAGCGATGGCGCCGACGATGGCGGCCACTGCGATGGCGGCGATGACGAAGGTGCCGAGGCGGGAGAAGAAATCGACGAACAGCATCCAGTTCTGGCCGAAATAGTAGCCGAGCGATACGGACAGCGTGCACCAGACGGCGATGCCGATTGCGGTGTTGAGCACGAACACCCAGGGCTTAAGGTCGAGGAGGCCGGCGGCGATGCTGATTTTGGTGCGCAGGACGGGGATTTGGCGCCAGGGGATGATGAGGGGCGGGCCGAAGCGGTGGAACCATTGGCCGATGACGTCGAGGTGGGCGGGCGAAAGGCGCACGAGGTGGCAGTAGCGGTACAGAAACTGACGTCCGCCCTTGCGGGCGATGTAGTAGATGGTGCACGACCCGGCGAAGCTGCCGAGCCAGCCGCTCAGGATGGCGCCGGTGAGGGAGAATTTGCCCTGGTAGACCATGAAGCCGGCGAAGCCCATGACGATTTCGCTGGGGACGGGGATGCACATCCCTTCGAAGAACATCCCGATGAATACGGCCAGATAGCCGTAATCTTCGACCAACAGCGTTAGGTTATCAAGCATCGGCGTCGTTATCCTCCCTGAAAATCTTGGTAAAATGTTATTGCATTTTTATACATCGTAACGTATAATTATTAAAAAGCTATTTATATTATTTTTTGGCAACAAGGAGGTCGGGGCCATGAAGGTCAGTATCATCGGCGCCACCGGCTATACCGGCGAGGAGCTTTTGCGCATCCTGGCCGGCCACCCGGCGGCGGAAATGGTCAGCATCACGTCGGAGAGCCAGACAGGGGAGTACATCGACAATATATATCCACATTTTACCCGATTTTATCGAAAAAAACTAGCGAGCGTGAAAGAACTTGAGGAAATCGCCGCTGCCAGCGACGTGGTGTTTATCGGCCTGCCCCACGGGCACGCCATGGAGGCGGGCAAGAAGATCGTCGCCGCCGGCGCCAAGGTTATCGACATGGGTGCCGACTACCGCTTCAGCGATCCGGCGGTGTATGAGAAATGGTACAAACATGCCCACACCCATCCGGACGCGGGCGCGGTTTACGGCCTCACCGAGCTTTACCGCGACAAGGTCCGCGGCGCCGCCATCGTGGGCAATCCGGGCTGCTATACGACGGCCAGCATCCTGGCGGTCGCTCCGCTTTTAAAGCACGGCCTCATCGACCCGGCCAGCATCGTCGTGGACGCCAAATCGGGCATTTCCGGCGCCGGCAGGGGACTGGGCCTCAACTACCACCTCAGCGAGGCGTACGAGAACGTCAGGGCTTACGGGGTCGCCGGCCACCGGCACACGCCGGAGATCGAGCAGGCTTTGAGCGATGTCGCCGGGCAGGAGGTTATCATCTCTTTCACTCCCCACCTGATCCCGATGGCCAGAGGCATCCTCAGCACCTGCTACGCCACATTGAAGGGCGGCGTGACCGCCGAGGCGGTCGACGAAGCCTACACCGCCATGTACGGCGACGAGTTCTTCATCCGGCTGCGCGGCCGTGGCGGCTACCCGGCGACCAAGGAGACGCGCGGCAGCAATTTCTGCGATATCGGCTGGCATATCGACAGCCGCACCGGCCGGGTGGTAACCGTCGCGGCGATCGACAACCTCGTCAAGGGGGCGGCCGGCCAGGCGGTGCAGAATCTCAACGTGATGTTCGGACTTGACGAGCGCACCGGGCTTACCCAGGCGCCGTTGTATCCATGATAGATCGGAGGATGGATAGTATGCTGACAGCGATTAAGGGGGGCATCACCGCCCCTAAGGGCTTCAAGGCGGCCGGCGTTAAGGCCGGCATCAAGAAGAGCGGCAAGGAGGACGTGACGGTCATCTACAGCCCGACGCCGTGCTCCGCGGCGGCGCTGTTCACCACCAACGCGTTCGCGGCCGCAGGGGTGCAGATTTCGCGTAAGGTCGCGGCCAAGGGGACAGCCCAGGCGGTTGTCGTCAACTCGGGCTGCGCCAATTCCTGCACAGGCGAGCAGGGCATGGAGGATGCGAAGGCGATGGGCCATCTGACCGCTTCGCTGCTGGGGCTGGCCGACGACGATGTGTTCGTGGCTTCGACCGGCATCATCGGCGTCAATCTGCCGATGGCCAAGGTGGCCGACGGCATCAAGCGGGCGGTGGCCGAGCTTTCCGAGACCAACCACGACAAGGCGCTCCAGGGCATCATGACGACCGACACCTTCCCCAAGGTCGCGGCGTACGAGTTTTCGCTCGGCGGCGTGACCGCCCGGGTGGCCGGCATCGCCAAGGGCGCGGGGATGATCCGCCCCAACCTGGCCACGCTGCTGAGCTTCGTGACCACCGACGCGGCCATCTCGCCCGCGGCGCTTAAACAGGCGCTCGCGGCGGCGGTGGATGTGTCGTTCAACTCGATCACCGTCGACGGCGATATGAGCACGAACGATACGCTGTGTGTGCTGGCTAACGGCCAGGCGGGCAACAAGCCCATCGAGTCGGCTGACGACCCGGCGTACGGCGAGTTCGTGACCGCGCTCACGGCGGTGTGCACCGACCTCGCCAAGCTGGTTGTCCGCGACGGCGAGGGGGCGACCAAGTTTCTCGAAATCACCGTCAAGGGGGCGGCAAGTTACGCCGACGCCAAGACGGCGGCGATGACGGTGGCGCATTCGCCGCTCGTGAAGACGGCCTTCTTCGGCCAGGACCCCAACTGGGGCCGCATCCTGTGCGCGGTGGGCTACTCGGGGGCGAAGGTGGAGCCTGCCAAGGCGATGCTGACCCTCGGCGGCATCGTCGTGGCGAAAAACGGCATGAACGCCGTCGCCGACGCCAAGGCGCTTCAGAAGGTGGTGGCTGATAAGGATATCGCCGTGGAGATCGAGTTGGGCGCGGGCAGCGCGTCCGCCACCGTCTGGACGTGCGATTTCTCCTACGAATATGTTAAGATCAACGCCGATTACAGCACCTGACGGAGGCGAGCTACTATGATGACCACGGTGGAAAAAGCGGGCGTGCTGGTGGAGATCCTCCCTTATATCCAGAAGTTCACCGGCAAGACGTTTGTGATAAAGTACGGCGGCAACGCGATGCTGAACGCCGACCTGAAGAACAGCGTCATCCAGGATATCGCGCTGATGAAGTACATCGGCCTGAGGCCGGTGGTCGTCCACGGCGGCGGCCCCGAGATCACCGCCCTTCTCAAGCAGATGGGCAAACAGTCGAGCTTTGTCAGCGGGCTGCGGGTGACGGACGAGGAGACGATGGCGGCGGCCGAGATGGTGCTGGCCGGTAAGATCAACACCGAGCTTGTCGCGATGCTCAACACCCACGGGGCGCGCGCCGTCGGCCTGAACGGCAAGGACGCCGGCCTGATAAAGGCCCGCAAGCACTTGGCCACCGTTTACGAGGAAGGCAAGGCGCGCGAGGTGGACATCGGCTTCGTCGGCGATGTTGCCGAGGTCAAGCCCGATATCGTCTGGACACTTTTAAACAACGATTATATCCCGGTCATCGCTCCCGTCGGCGCGGGGACGCACGGCGAGAGCTACAACATCAACGCCGACTATGTGGCCGGCGAGATCGCCGGGGCGCTGAGGGCGGAGAAGCTCATCCTGCTGACCGATGTCGAAGGCATCTACCGCGATTACCACGACAAGAGCACCTTCGTTTCGACCCTCGGGTTCGCCGACGCTAAGAAGATGATCCGCGAGGGCAGCATCGACGGCGGCATGATCCCCAAGGTGGAGGCTTGCATCCGCGCCCTATCGGGCGGTGCGGAAAAGGCGCATATCATCGACGGACGGCAGTCCCATTCGCTGCTTTTGGAGATTTTTACCGACACCGGTATCGGAACCGAGGTCGTGAAGGGAGAGGGAGAAATTGACGAGTGCTAAAGAGGTTATGGAGACCGAGGGCAAATATTATTGGCCGGTGTTCGCCCGCTACCAGGTGGTGCTGGAGCGCGGCGAGGGACCGTATGTGTACGACATCGAGGGCAAGAAGTACCTCGATTTCCTCGGCGGCATAGCCGTCAACATCCTCGGCCACGCCCACCCCAAGCTGGTGGCGGCGATATCCGCCCAGGCCGCCAAACTGATCCACGTTTCCAACCTCTACTACACCGCCGAGCAGACCAAGCTTGCCAAGACGCTGGTTGAGCTCACCGGCATCGACCGGGCGTTCGTCTGCAACAGCGGCGCCGAGGCCAACGAGGGGGCGATCAAGCTCGCCCGCAAATACGGCAAGACGATCGCCGCCGACAAGGTTGAGATCATCACCGCCGAGCATTCGTTCCACGGCCGGACGCTGGCCACGCTGACCGCTACCGGCCAGCCCAAGTACCAAAAGGGCTACGAGCCGCTGCCGGGAGGCTTTTCCTATGTGCCGTTCGGCGATCTCGCGGCGCTTGAGAAAGCGGTGTCGGCCAAGACGTGCGCCGTGATGCTCGAACCCATCCAGGGCGAGGGCGGGGTCAACATCCCCGATCCCGGGTACCTCAAAGGGGCGAAGGAGCTGTGCGAAAAGCACGGCGCGCTGCTCATCCTCGACGAGATCCAGTCCGGCATGGGGCGGACGGGCAAACTGCTCGCCTGGCAGCATACGGGCGTCAAGCCCGATATCATGACCCTCGCCAAGGGGCTGGGCGGCGGGATGCCGATCGGCGCCATCCTGGCGTCGGAAAAGGTCCTGAAGGCTTTCAGCCCCGGCGACCACGGCACGACGTTCGGCGGCAACCCGCTGGCCTGCGCGGCCGCGAATGCCACACTTTCCGTGCTCGTGGAGGAGGATTTGCCGGGCAACGCCGCGAAAATGGGTAGCTATATGATGACAGCCCTGAACGGCCTCAAGGCCAAGTATCCGGCGCTGATCACCGAAGTGCGCGGTCAGGGGCTGATAATCGGCATGAAGCTGACCAAGCCGGGCAAGGATTTCGTCAATGCCTGCATGGCGGCCGGGGCGCTCATCAATTGCACCGCCGGCGATGTGCTCAGGTTCGTGCCGGCGCTGAATATCGGCAAACAGCATGTGGATGAAATGGTGGCTATTTTAGACAGAGTCATCGCGGCCGACGCCAATAATTAGAACACAAAGGCATTACAGCCTATGGAGCTCGCTTATTATATCCGGATGCACACGGCGGACGGATTTTTAAGCAGCTCCCATCTTATTGGGGGTTAGGGGAAAATGAAAGGCAAAGACCTGTTATCCGTCAACGATCTGTCGGTAGACGAGGTTTACCGGGTATTCGAGCTGGCCCAACAGCTGAAGGCCAAGCAGAAGAAGGGCGAGCCCCACCAGCTGTTGAAGGGCAAGACGCTGGGGATGATTTTCCAGAAGGCGTCGACCAGGACCCGCGTGTCGTTCGAGGCAGGCATGTGGCAGCTCGGCGGGACCGCGCTCTTCCTGAGCGCCAACGACCTGCAGATCGGCCGCGGCGAGCCGGTGAAGGACACGGCCAGGGTGCTGTCGCGCTATCTGGACGGCATCATGATCCGCACATTTTCGCACGCCGAGGTCGAGGAGCTGGCCCGCTACGCCGAAATACCGGTGATCAACGGCCTGACCGATTATCTCCACCCTTGCCAGGCGCTGACCGACGTTTTCACCGTGGTCGAACGCAAGGGGAAGGCCAAGGGTCTTAAGCTGGCCTATGTGGGCGACGGCAATAACATGGTGAATGCCCTCCTCCATACCTGCGCCAAGGTGGGGATGGATATTTCCGTGGCCACTCCGCCGGGATACGCGCCCAACCCCCAGGTGGTGCTGGAGGCCAAGGCGGCCGCCGCCGAGCACGGCAGCAAGGTGACGCTGGTGACCGATCCCAAGGATGCGGCCGTGGGGGCCGACGTGCTGTACACCGATGTGTGGGCCAGCATGGGCCAGGAAGCCGAACAGGCCACCAGGCAACGCGCTTTCGCCGGGTACCAGATCAACGAGGCGCTGCTGCACCTGGCCAAACCCGACGCCATCGTGCTGCACTGCCTGCCTGCCCACCGCGGCGAGGAGATCACCGAGGCGGTGCTGGAGGGACCCCAGTCGGCGGTGTTCGACGAGGCCGAGAACAGGCTGCACGTCCAGAAGGCGATCATGGCCCTGCTGATGGGGTGACAGAGGGCAGGCCGTTGATAGACCCCATCTGCGTTGCACCCGCAAGGGGTAGGCCGCAGTTCTAAGCGCTGCGCGCCAAGAACTTGCGCACTTGTTCTGCCAGGCGCTTGCTTGCGTACGATCCGAGTACGCGGCGCGGCACGCCTGGCAGAGCCGCCTAGCATCTGGGGCCTCTGAACGGCCTGCTTGCAAAATTATTTAAAAGAACATTTATAACGGGAGGAATATATATGAGCGGTATCAAAAAAGTGGTGCTTGCCTATTCGGGCGGCCTCGACACGTCGGTGATCATCCCCTGGCTGAAGGAGAACTACGACGGCTGCGAGGTCATCGCCATGTGCGCCGACGTCGGCCAGGGCGCCGAGATCGATCCGGTGCGGGAGAAGGCTCTCAAGTCCGGGGCCAGCAAGGTTTATGTCATGGATGTTAGGAAAGAGTTTGTCGAGGATTATGTCTGGCCGGTGCTGAAAGCGGGCGCCGTCTATGAGGGCAAATATCTGCTCGGCACTTCCTTCGCCCGGCCGATCATCGCCAAGGCGATGGTGGAGATCGCCGAGAAGGAGGGCGCGGACGCCATCGCCCACGGCGCCACCGGCAAGGGCAACGACCAGGTGCGCTTCGAGCTGACGGTCAAGGCGCTGGCGCCCCATCTCAAGATCGTGGCTCCCTGGCGGCTGTGGAACATCCGCTCGCGCGAGGACGCGATCGACTACGCCGAGAAGCACGGCGTGCCGGTGCCGGTGACCAAGAAGCGCCCCTACAGCATGGACCGCAACATCTGGCATCTCAGCCACGAGGGCGGCGACCTGGAGGACCCCTGGAACGAGCCCAAGGACGATGTCTATATGGTGACAAAGACGCCCGAGCAGGCCCCCGACAAGGCCACCTATGTGGAGATCGCCTTCGAGAAGGGCGTGCCGGTGGCGGTGGACGGCAAGAAGCTGGGTGCCGTGGAGCTGCTTGAGAAGCTTAACGAACTCGGCGCCGCCAACGGCATCGGCATCGCCGACATCACCGAGAACCGCCTGGTGGGCATGAAGTCCCGCGGCGTGTACGAGACGCCGGGCGGGGCTATCCTCTTCTACGCCCACCGCGAGCTGGAGTATCTGACCCTCGACCGTGCGACGATGCACTACAAGGAGCAGGTGGCGGTGCGCTACGCCGAGCTGGTGTACGACGGGATGTGGTTTTCGCCGCTCCGCGAGGCGCTCGACGCTTTTGTCGATTCGACCCAGCAGACGGTCACCGGCCTGGTGCGGCTCAAGCTCTACAAGGGCAATATCATGAGCGCCGGCGCCAAATCGCCGTATTCGCTGTACCACGAGGGCTTCGTTACCTTCGGGCGCGACGAGGTCTATAACCAGAAGGACGCGGAAGGGTTCATCAACCTGTTCGGCCTGCCCCTGAAGATCCGGGCGCTGATGCAGCAAAAGGAGAAGAAATAGATGACCAAGCTTTGGGGCGGTAGATTCACCAAAGGCACTGACGTGCTTGTGGAGGAGTTTACCTCCTCCATTTCTTTTGACAGGCGGCTGTATAAAGAGGATATCGCCGGCAGCATCGCCCACGCGCGCATGCTTGCCAAGTGCGGCATCATCGCTGCCGACGAGGCCGAGGCGATCATCGCCGGGCTGACAGGCATCCTCGCCGATATCGAGGCCGGGAATTTCACTTTCGAGACGGCGCTGGAAGACATCCACATGAATATCGAGAAGCGCCTGACGGAAAGGATCGGCCCGGTCGGGGGCAAGCTGCACACCGCCCGCAGCCGCAACGACCAGGCGGCTCTCGACACCCACCTCTACCTCCGCAAGGAGGTGGTGGCTGTCGGCCAGCTGCTGTGCGGCCTGCAGGAGGCTATCCTGGAGACGGCCGGCAGGTACCCCGATGTCATAATGCCCGGCTACACCCACCTGCAGCGGGCCCAGCCCATACTGTTCGCCCACCAGCTGATGGCTTACTTTTTCATGCTCGGACGGGATTTCGACCGCCTGCGGGGGGTATGGGAGCGGGCCGACCTGATGCCGCTGGGAGCGGGCGCCCTGGCCGGCACAACCTTCCCCATCGACCGGCAGATGGTGGCCGACGAGCTGAATTTCGGCCGCGTGTACGACAACAGCATCGACGCGGTCGCCGACCGCGACTTCGTGCTGGAGTTCCTGGCCTTCGCGGCCATCCTCATGGTCCACCTCAGCCGGCTGAGCGAGGAGATCATCCTCTGGTGCAGTTCGGAGTTCAAGTTCATCGAGCTGGACGATGCCCACTGCACCGGCTCGAGCATCATGCCCCAGAAGAAGAACCCCGATGTGTCGGAGCTGGTGCGGGGCAAGACCGGCCGGGTGGTCGGCCACCTGATGGCGCTGCTGACGACGATGAAGGGCCTGCCGCTGGCGTACAACAAGGATATGCAGGAGGACAAGGAGGGGTTGTTCGACACGGTCGATACCGTCAAGTTCAGCCTGTCGGTGTACGCGGCGATGGTGCGCGGCATGAAGGCGAATGCGCCGCGGATGCTGGCGGCGGCCGACGAGGATTTCACCAACGCCACCGATCTGGCCGATTACCTGGTGAAGAAAGGTCTCCCCTTCCGTCAGGCTCACGAGGTGTCGGGCAAGAGTGTCCGCTACTGTATCGAGAAAGGCATGAAGCTCGACGAAATGTCGTTGGCCGAGCTGAAACAATTTTCCCCGCTGTTCGCAGAAGATGTCCTCGCGGCTATCAGGGTGGAGACCTGTGTGGCGGCCCGGAATTCTTACGGCGGCACGTCGCCGTCCCAGGTGAAAGACGCCATCGCCCGCGGCCGCGAAGCGCTCGGCGGACAGGCCGCACTGCTTGACACCTATCGAAAAAAGAGCATATAATGATTGGTAAGGTATTCCACAGCGAGGTTTTTTCCGCTTTGGACAAAACGAGAAGGGGGCTTCATTATGGTCGACATCGCCGTTACCAGGGTTGCGACCCCGAAGGCGCTCCCGGACCCTGATAAACTCGGGTTCGGGCAGTATTTCACCGACCACATGTTTGAGATGGATTACCAGACCGGCAAGGGCTGGTATAATCCGCGCGTGGTACCGTACGAGGAATTTTCCCTTTACCCCGCCGCCATGGTGCTGCACTACGGCCAGGCCATTTTCGAAGGGATGAAGGCTTTCCGCACCGACGAGGGCGTTATCAACGTCTTCCGGCCGCTCGATTACCTGAACCGCTTCAACCGCTCGGCCGACATCATCTGCATCCCCAACACCGATGTCGATGTCGTCCATGCCGGCCTGAATAAGCTCCTCGAAATCGACAAACGCTGGGTACCGGCCAAGCATGGCACGGCGCTCTATATCCGCCCCTTCATCATCGCCACCGATCCGTATGTCGGCGTGAAATCCTCCGATACATACAAGCTGTTCATCATCCTTTCCCCGGTGGGCGCTTATTACGCCGCCGGCTTCAACCCCGTCGGCATCAAGGTGGAGGACAAATTCGTCCGCGCCGTTCCCGGCGGCATCGGCGAGGCCAAGACGCCGGGCAACTATGCCGCCAGTCTGCGCGCCCAGGTCGAGGCCAAGAAGGAAGGCTACGCCCAGGTGCTGTGGCTGGATGGCGTCGAGCGCAAGTATATCGAGGAAGTCGGCACGATGAATATCTTCTTCAAGATCAAGGGCGAACTGATAACCCCGGCCCTTAACGGCAGCATCCTCGGCGGCATCACCCGCCGCACCGTCCTCGAGCTGGCCAAGGACTGGGGCGTGAAGGCGACCGAGCGGCAGATTTCCATCGACGAGGTCTTCGAGGCTCATGCCAAGGGCGAGCTCGAGGAGGTCTTCGGTTCGGGCACGGCCGCCGTCATTTCGCCGGTGGGCGAGTTGTCGTGGAAGGGTAAGAAGCTCGTCATCAACGGCAATAAGACCGGTCCTTTCTCCCAGAAGCTTTTCGACCACGTCGCCGGGCTCCAGTACGGCACGGTGGCCGATAAGTTCGGCTGGGTGGAAAAGGTGGCAAAGGTTTAAGGCAGTAGTGCCTCCCGGAGAGCATCCGGGAGGCACTTATTATATTTTTCCCGGGTTGTTTTTGCCGTGTTAAAGGTTTTTGCCATTTTCGGATAGAATAGTGATAGCGATTACGCTTAAGGTGGTTCAGCCATGCTCCTGCAGGTAAGGGGGATAATTTCGACCATCGGGTGGCGCGATATCTTCGATATTCTCCTGGTGGCCGTGCTGCTCTACAAGCTTTATATGATGATCAAGGACACCCGGGCCCTTACGCTTTTGAAGGGCCTGGTCGTGCTGCTCGTCGCCACCCTTGTGAGCAAATGGCTTGGCCTGAATGTGATCAACTGGCTGCTGCAGAAGTCGATGACGGTGGTGCTCGTGGCGCTGCCGATCGTTTTCCAGCCCGAACTCCGCCGGGCGCTGGAGCAGCTCGGGCGCGGACGCCTGTTCGGCAGGAGCGCCTTCCTCAACGAGGAGGAGGCCCAAAGCCTGCTGGAGGAGACGGTCAAGGCGGTCGCCATGCTCGCCAAGAACAAGATCGGCGCCCTGCTCGTTTTCGAGCGGGAGATGCGTCTCAACGATTACGTCGACACCGGCATCAAGGTCGACGGCATCGTGTCGAGCGAGTTTCTCACGAATATTTTCATCCCCAACTCGCCGCTGCACGACGGGGCGGTAATCGTCCGCGGCAACCGTGTCACCGCGGCGGGCTGCATCCTGCCCCTGACCGACGACCCGAGGCTGGGCAAGGAGCTTGGTACCCGTCACCGCGCTGCCATCGGCGTAAGCGAGCAGACCGACGCTATCATCGTGGTGGTTAGCGAGGAGACGGGTATTATCTCGGTCGCCCAGGGCGGCCGCCTGTCCCGCTATGTCGAGCCGGCCAAGCTCAAGGACTTTCTGCGGCCGCTGTATTTCAGCAAGAGCTCGCCCATCAGCGACTTCCTCAACTGGAGGTCTTCATCATAATGGAAGAAGTGCGCGGGAAAAATATCACCACGAAAATACTCGCCCTGATTCTGGCGGTTGTGTTGTGGCTGTATGTCACGAACGAGCAGAACCCGCCGGTGGAGGCGTCGGTGTCGGTGCCCCTGGAGGTGCGCGGTGTGTCCGATACGCTGGTGGCGGTCGACATGCCGGACGCCGTAAGGGTCAAGGTCCGGGGGCCGCGCAGCCTCACCGGGGTGCTGACGCCCCAGGATCTCAAGGCGTACATCGACCTCAAAGGGGCGACCGAAGGCCGCCACGCGGTCCGCGTTTACGCCCTGGTGCCGTCCAGCCTCGAATTCATCGAGGTGCAGCCCGATAAGCTCACCGTGCGGGTGGACAGCAAGGCCAGCCGCACGCTGCCGGTGGAGATCCGCGTGACCGGGACGGCCACGGCCGGGACGGCGGTCGCCAAGGCGACGCTCAATCCTCAGCAGGTGACGGTCTCGGGTCCGAAGGCTACCGTGGATTCGGTGGACAGGGTTATCCTGCCGCTCGACCTGACTGGCAGGAGCGCCGATTTTACCGCTCAACTGGCTCCGCTGCTGGTGAACCGCGACGGGAGGGCTGTCGAGGGTGTGACGGTTACTCCCGGCAGGATCAATGTTGTCGCCAACCTCGCGAGGGGCCTGGAGAAGAAGACGGTCGATATCAAGACGATAATTTACGGCGATATGGCTCCCGGCACGTTCCTCAAGTCGGTGGTGACGACGCCGGTGAAGGTGGAACTGAGCGGCGACGCCAAGGAGCTTGAGAAGGTCGATTTCGTTTACACCGAGCCGATCAGCGTGGCCGGCATAAGCAGGGACTCCGAGAAGGAAGTGAAGCTCCAGATCAAGGAGGGCCTGGTGGCGTCGCAGGCGGCGGTGACGGTGAAGATCAGCGTCGGGCGATGACGGAGACCGTCGCAAAAGTGCATCTGCGGCGTTGCTCCTCAGAGCGCTTGCTTGCGTACGTCCCGATGTACGCGGCGCGGCGCGCTCTTCCGGTGCGCCTTGCATCTGCCCCCTTTTTCGACGGTCTCCTGCTTTGTTGTGAAAACGCAAAAGTGCATCTGAGCTAGGAGAAGATGACGTTGCTGAGAATAACGAATTTCCGCGTGGCCGTGGAGGACGACAGCCCCCTGAAGGTGCTGGCGGCGCGGCGGCTCCGCCTGCCGCCCGGCGGCGTGGCGGATGTGACGATTGTCCGGCGGGCGGTGGATGCCCGCCGTAAGTCTAATATCGGCTTTGTTTACACGCTCGATGTGGCGGTGGCGGCCGCTGAGGGGCAGGTGCTGTCGAGGCTGGCCGGCGACCGGGATGTCGCGGTGCGCGCGGCGGAGGCTCTGCCGCCGGTGGTGCCCGGGCATAAGCCGCTTGACGCGCCTCCGGTGGTGGTGGGTGCCGGCCCGGCCGGGCTGTTCGCCGCGCTGACGCTGGCCGAGCACGGATACCGGCCGGTGCTGCTGGAGCGCGGCCGCGATGTCGAGGCGCGGACGCGGGATGTGGCCCGCTTCTGGCGGACGGGCGAGTTCGACCCGGCCTCCAACGTTCAGTTCGGCGAGGGCGGGGCGGGCACGTTTTCGGACGGCAAGCTGACGACAAGGGTCAACGATCCGCGTTCCGGCCAGGTGCTGGATGCACTGGTGGCCGCCGGCGCGCCGCCGGAGATAAAGTACCTCCACAAGCCCCATGTGGGCACCGATAAGCTGCGGACAGTGGTGGCCGAGCTGCGGCGGCGCATCGTCGCAGCGGGGGGGACGGTGGAGTTTGAGAGCCGCGTGACCGACATCGCCGTCGAGGGAGGCGTCCTGACCGGCGTCATCGTCAACGAAAATCGCCATATACCCGCCGATATCGCTTTGTTCGCCGTCGGCCACAGCGCCCGTGACACGTATGCCATGCTGGCTAGCCGCGGTGTGGCGATGGAGGCGAAGCCTTTCGCCGTCGGGGTGCGCATCGAGCATCCCCAGGAGTTGATCGACCGGTCCCAGTACGGCGCCCTGGCCGGTCACCCCAGGCTGGGGGCCGCCGACTATGCCCTTGTTTTTCAGGACCGGGCCGCCGGACGGACGGCCTATTCGTTTTGTATGTGTCCCGGCGGTCTGGTGGTGGCCGCCGCGTCTGAGGAGGGCGGCGTCGTGACCAACGGGATGAGCCTGTTCGGCCGCGACTCCGGGATCGCCAACAGCGCTCTGGTGGTGAATGTCGGCCCTGCTGATTTCGGCGGCGGGGCGATGGACGGGATCGAGTTCCAGCGACGCTGGGAGCGGCTGGCCTATGAGGCCGGGGGCCGGACGTACGCCGCCCCTGTTCAGTCGGTGGGCGATTTCCTGGCCGGCAGGACTGGCGGCCAGGATTTTCTCGCCCGGCCCAGTTACCGGCCGGCTGTCGTCGCAGCCGACCTTGCCGCCTGCCTGCCGGCGGCGGTGGCTGCCACGCTGGCGCGCGCCCTGCCGGATTTCGGCCGCAGGATCAAGGGGTTCGACAATCCGCGGGCGGTGCTGACCGGGGTGGAGACGCGGACGAGCGCTCCGCTCCGCCTGGTGCGGGGGCCGGATTACATGTCGGTGACGGTGGCCGGCTTGGCGCCGGTGGGCGAAGGAGCCGGCTACGCCGGCGGAATAATGAGCGCCGCGCTCGACGGGCTCAATGCCGCGCAGGCGATAATCAAAGAATACAGACCGCTCTGAAGGGAGATAGAGAATTTTGGGCAAACTTTTCGGTACCGACGGCGTGCGGGGGCTCGCCAACACGGAACTTACCCCCGAGCTGGCATTCCGCCTCGGCCGGGTGGCGACGTACTGGTTCGGCCGCAATAACCGCCGGCCTGCTTTTTTCATCGGGCGGGATACCCGCATTTCGGGCGAGATGCTGGAGGCGGCGCTGGCTGCCGGCATTTGCTCGGCCGGCGGCGAAGCCGTGCTGTGCGGAGTGGTGCCGACGCCGGCCGTGGCTTTTCTGGCCCGCAAACACGGCGCACAGGCCGGGGTGGTTATTTCGGCTTCCCATAACCCATTCCCCGACAATGGGATAAAGTTTTTCGCCGGCAGCGGCTATAAGCTGCCGGATGCGACTGAGGAAGAGCTGGAGAAGCTGGTGATGGCGGCTAAGGACGAGCTGCCGCGGCCCACGGCCGAGCATATCGGTACCATCCGTTACCGCCATGATTTGCTGAAAGAGTACATCGATTACGCGCTCAGCACGGTGGATGTGTCGTTCGCCGGTCTCAAGATCGTCGTCGACTGCGCGAACGGGGCGGCGTTCGAGGCGGCGCCGGCTGTGTTCCGGCGCCTCGGGGCGGAAGTAGTCGTCATCAATGACAAACCTAATGGGGTTAACATTAACAGGGACGCCGGTTCGACCCACCTGGAGGGATTGCAGCAGGAGGTCATCCTCCACGGGGCCGACCTCGGCATCGCCCACGACGGCGACGCCGACCGCTGCCTGGCTGTCGATGAGACGGGCACGGTGGTGGACGGCGACCAGATCATGGTCATCTGCGCGCTGGAGATGCTCCGGCAGGGCAAGCTGGCCGACAACGTTCTTGTGGCCACCGTGATGAGCAACCTGGGGCTTCACCAGGCGGTGAAGAAGGCCGGAGGCAGGGTGGTGGTAACTCCTGTTGGCGACCGCTATGTGCTTGAGGCTATGCTGACCCACGGCTACGGTTTGGGGGGCGAACAGTCGGGCCATATTATTTTCGGCGGCCTGAGTACGACGGGCGACGGTCTGGTGACCGCCCTGCAGCTTATCGCCGCCAGAATCCGCGCCGGGCGGCGGCTGTCGGAGCTGGCCGCGGCCATGACCCGCTTCCCGCAGGTGCTTGTAAATGTGAGGGTGAAGAGCAAGGCCGGCTGGCAGGATAACCCGGCAATCACCGCCGCCATCGCCGCGGCGGCGGAGGCGCTCGGCGAGGACGGCCGGGTGCTGGTCCGCCCGTCGGGCACCGAGCCGCTTATCAGGGTGATGGCCGAGGGGCCGTCCCAGCCAGAGCTGGAGAGTCTCGTCGAACGGGTGGCCGCCGTCATCAGCCGGGAACTGGGAAGTTGACCCACGGGCCCAGTTATATTAGAATAGTATTGTATACGGGCAAGGGAGCACGGTTGTGCTCCCTTGCATATGTATGTATCCGGGGCGCGGGAAGGAGGCGAACGGCGGGCGCGGATCAAGAAATAGGGAGGTGAGGATACGGCGGCTGCTTTTGCAGCACATTAATAACAGTTAGCGCTGGTGCTTGCCGCTTGCCGGCAAGCAGACGAGGGAGAGGTTTATCGAGACGGTCAGCGGATGCCTCTCGGCCAACTGCGGTCGTGAGCAGTCGACAAAACCGCCGGGCGACCGGCGGGACAAAACGCACTGCGGCAGATTAAATACAGTTATTTTCGGGAGGAATATACCTTATGTGTGGTATTGTCGGATATATCGGGCCCAAGCAAGCGATGCCGTTTCTCATCGAGGGCCTTAAGAAACTGGAGTACCGGGGCTACGATTCGGCCGGCATCGCCGTGTTCGACGGCGGCCAGGTGAATGTGGAGAAAAGCGTCGGCCGGCTGAGCGTCCTGGAGAAGCTGGTCGAGCAGCACCCCCTGGAAGGCCATATCGGGATTGGCCACACCCGCTGGGCGACCCACGGGCGCCCCTCGGACGCCAACTCGCACCCCCACACCGATTGCACGGGTAAGTTCGTCGTGGTGCACAACGGCATCATCGAAAACTACCTGCATATCAAGGAAAAGCTGATTGCCAAAGGCCACAAGTTTACGTCGGAGACCGACACCGAGGTTGTGGCCCATCTGGTCGAGGAGTACTACGAAGGCGACTTCGAGGCGGCCGTGAAGAAGGTGCTGGCGGAGATCGAAGGCTCCTACGCGCTGGTTTTTCTGTCCCAGTACGAGCCTGACAAGATCATCTGCTCGAAACAGGATAACCCGCTGGTCATCGGTCTGGGCGAAGGCGAGAATTTTATCGCGTCCGACATCCCGGCAATCATTAACCGCACTCGCCGCACATACATCCTCAGCGACGGGGAGATGGCGATCGTCACCAGGGATTCTGCCTGGGTGATGAGCCGTACGGGCGTACCGGTGACCAAGAAGGTGTTCGAGGTTCATTGGGATGCCGAGGCGGCCGAAAAGGGCGGCTACGAGCATTTCATGATCAAGGAGATCTATGAGCAACCCAAGGCCATCCGCGAGACGACTACCGGCCGCCTCGCCAAGGACGACAGCGGCGTAATCCTCGACGAGCTGAAGTGGACCAAGGACGACGCTGCCGCTATCAAGAAGGTGGCCATCGTCGCCTGCGGCACTGCTTATCATGCCGGCATCGTCGGCAAGTACTATATCGAGCAGTTGGCCCGCATCCCGGTCGAAGTGGATGTGGCGTCGGAGTTCCGCTATCGCGCGCCGCTCATCGACGAGCATACGCTGGCCATCGTAATCAGCCAGTCGGGCGAGACGCTCGATACGCTGGCCGCCCTTAAGGAGGCTAAGAAGCTGGGGGCGCGGACGCTGGCGGTAACGAATGTCGTCGGCTCGTCCATCGCCCGCGAGGCCGATCAGGTCATCTATACCTGGGCCGGTCCCGAGATTGCCGTTGCCTCGACCAAGGCTTATACCACCCAGCTCATCGGCATGCTGATGCTGGCCGTCTACATTGCTTCGCTGCGGGGCGCCATCGGCGCCGACAGGGTAAGGGAGATTATCCGCGGTCTCAAGGCGTTGCCCGGCCAGGCTCACGAGATCCTCGAGAATGTCGAGCCGATCAAGACCTTCGCCCAGCAGTATGGTTTCTGCGAGGATGTCTTCTTCATCGGCCGCTCGCTCGACTATGCCGTGGCTCTTGAGGGGTCGCTCAAGTTAAAGGAAATTTCCTATATCCACGCCGAGGCTTACGCCGCCGGCGAGCTCAAGCACGGTACTCTCGCCCTCATCATTGAGGGAGTGCCGGTGATTGCCCTAGCGACCCAATACGATGTGTACGAGAAGATGCTCAGCAATATCAAGGAAGTCAAGGCTCGGGACGCTGTCGTTATCGGCGTGGCCATGCAGGGCGACGAGCAGATCGGCAAGTATGTCGATCACGTTATCAGCATTCCGGCGGCCGACAAGTACCTCGCCCCCATCCTCACGGTTATCCCGTTGCAGCTGCTGGCCTACTACGCCGCCGTCACCCGCGGCGCCGACGTCGACAAACCGCGTAACCTCGCGAAGAGCGTGACGGTGGAATAGGGGATAGCGACAGTATAAGGTTCCTGTTTGTGGGTTGTAACTACTGTTGTCACTGAAATATAACGTTAAAGTGTCATAAAAGAAAGGACCCTGACACTGCAAAGCCTTGCAGTGTCAGGGTTTTCCCTTTTTAGTGGTCCACTCTACGACCCAGCAGGTAATTTGCTTCATACAAAGAATAAAATCTTAAACCTTGACGATTAGGAGGGGTATCATGCTAATTAGCCATTGTCAGCGCCGGCCAGAAGTTGACGGGATACTTGTGGTCCGCGGAAAGACGCTATTTTTAATCCGAGTCGCCTACGGGAAGGCGCAAAGTAGAGGAAATCGAACGCGCCAAACAGGAAGACATTCCTATAGCATGAGGAATGTCTTTCTTAGTTATAAGCGGTAAGAGGGCAATTGGTTATTTGAAAAGATGCAGAGCATCGTTGTAAGATTGCCATGAAAAAATAACCGGCAATGCCGGTTATTCAACTATTATGGAGGGTGTGTTAGGCCAGCAGGGGGATGCATACTTTTACCGGTTCAGCGGCGCCATCGGCGATTTCGACGATCTTGACTTTGGCGCCGTATAAGTCGCTGAGACCTTCTTCGGTCATGATTTCCTCCGGACTGCCGGCGGCGATTATCCGGCCGCGCTTCATGACCAGAACCTTGTTGCACAGCATGAAGGCGTGACTGGGAAAGTGGGAGGTCATGAGGATGGAGTAGCCCTGCCTGGCCAGGTGGCTGATGACTTTGAGGATGCGTACCTGGTTGCCGTAGTCGAGGCTTGAGGTCGGCTCGTCCATGATTAGCATGCCGGCCTGCTGGGTTATGGCCCGGGCGATGAGGGTCAGCTGGCGCTCGCCGCCGCTGATTTCGCTGAACAGGCAATCCGCCAGGTGGGCGATACCCAGTTCGCGCAAAGCTTCCCGGGCGATAGCCATATCGGCCTTGGCGGGAACGGCGGTAAACCCCAGGTGGGGGGTGCGGCCCATGACCACCATGTCCAATACCCGGTAGGGAAACACGATATCGGTCGCCTGCGGCACATAGGCTATCCAGCGCGACAGCTCGGCCGCAGACACCGCGGCGATTTCGCGTCCCTTCATTCGGATGCTGCCGGCGTGTACCTTGGATATCCCCAGCAGGCAGCGAAGCAGCGTTGTTTTGCCGGCGCCGTTCGGCCCGAGGAGGCAGACGATGTCGCCGTCATTGACGGTGAACGACAGGTCGGCCAACAGGTCGCATGAAGCTGAATACCCGAAACTTATGCTATTTACTTGCAGCATATCATTCCCCCGCTATTTGTGGCAGGCTTGCCACAGGTTTAATCCAGCCTGAAAACCACCGGGACGGTTGCCCGCGCAGCGATTGTCCGCCCGTCCTGATGATAGGGCCGGAAGCGCCAGGTGCGAAGGCAGTCGAGCGCGGCCTGGTCGAGCGAACTGCTGCCGGAGCTGACGGCCACCCGCGCGTCCTGAACCCGGCCGTTTTCGTCGACCAGTACGCTTATTCGCACCGTGCCCTCCCAGCGTTGGGAGCGGGCGTCGGCCGGATATTCTGGGGCCGGCGCGTACACGACGGCCAGCCGTTGGGCGGGTATGGCCGGGGCGACGCCGGTGATGCCTTTAGGGCTGGTGCCGCCGCTCGGTGCGGCCACGGCCTCGTTACCGACCAGGCCGGCGGTAACCGGCGGCCCGGGCGTAAACTTGACCGGCTGTTCGGGAACGGCGGTTACGGCGGGAGTGCGTTCGGCCGGGGTGACACGGTCGTCGGTCTTGCGCGTCTCCGGGGACGCCGGTTTTTTTTCGATTATGGCCTGGGGCGGCAATGTTCTAGTTAGTTCGACTTCGATAGGCGGTTTTTCTTTTTCCGGCGGCGGCTGGTGGCCGAAGCCCTGAGCTACGGCCACGATGAGCAGGGAGTGAACTACGGCGGAAATCAGCGCCGCCGGCAGCCATGTTCTGGGGATCACTTTCATCACGGCTCCTTCGCTTCGGTGGCGATGGATATTCTGGTTACGCCCGCCCGGCGGATTTCGTCCATAACTTCGACCACCCGCCCGTGGCTTGCTTCCTTGTCGGCCTGAATGGAAACGATCGTCTTGGCGCCGTTGAGACTTTTCAAAACCGGCGCCAGTTCGGTTCTGCTTACCGGGCGCCCGTCCACGGCGATCCGGCCGTCTTTGGCGACCAGGACGGCGACATGTTCGGCCGGCTGCTTGGCGGCGTCGGCCTGGGGCAGGCTGACCGAGAAGCCGGGATAAACGGCCACAAACGCCGTGGACATCATGAAGAAGATAACCAGCAGCATCATTACGTCGACCATTGGCGTCATGTCGATGTGGACGCCGATTTTCCGCCGCCCTTTACTTGGCACCGGTATCACCTCTGGCGGCCAGCAGCGCCTGCATTTCGCCCAGGCGCGCTTCCAGCGACTGTGTCAGCCGGTCGGCCCAGTTGCGCAGGAAGTTGTGGCTGACGATGCAGAAGACGGTCACGGTCAGCCCGGCTGCGGTGTTGTACAGCGCCTCGGCGATGCCTTCGGCCAGCAGCTGCGGGTTGCCGACGCCACTGAGGGCCGCAGCCTGAAAAGTTTTGATCATGCCGAAAACCGTCCCCAACAGCCCCAGCAACGGCGAGATGGTGGCGATGGTCGCCAATACGTACAGGTACCTTTCCAGGCGGAGGCTTTCGTCCAGCAGGGCACTCTCGGCCGCCGCCCTGGTATTGCCGTCACGCAGGCCGGCCCATAACCGGGCCAGCGGGCTGTCGCCGCCGGCCGGCACTGTCCCGCCGGTGATCTGTTTCATCTCGGCCGCAAAAGCCGAGTCCTCTTTTTCCGCCCAGCGCAGGAACCACCAGCGATGGACGGCCACCGTCACGGCGATGAACGAGCAGGCGATGATCAATAATAATACGATGCCGCCTTTTGCTAATATATCGTGCATGCCGTCACCTCCCGCTGCCAGGTGTGATGTTTTCATCCAGCAGGAAAATCTCGGCCGGCGACGCCGACTGCGCCTGGGCCAGATCTACGCCCGGCCGGACGCTGAGTCGCAAAGTCCGGCCGTTTTTCGACCACGTAACGACGTTTGCGCCCTCTGACGCGGTAAAGCTGAAGCGGGGCGGGTTGGCCAGCCGGGCCCGCGTCAGTCCCTGGAGGACATCGGCCAGGCATGGGTCGCCGGCGACCGATATGGCGAGCGCGGGGGACTGGAGCTGGCCGAAACGCTCTTCAGCCAGCAAGGCCATTCGGACGCCAAGCTCCAGGCCGAGGCACGCCTCGCCGTGATGGGTCAGCGCCTGGCCGCGAAGAAGCCGGGCCTGCGTATCGCGGTCGCTCGGCGGGATATAGGGGGTGAGCGGCGAAAAGACGATATCTTCTTCAAAATACGGCTTGATATCCAGTACCGGGGTGCCGTCGACCGCATCCAGCCCGGAGACGTAGAGGTCGCAGCCGTCGACTTTGTAGAGCGTCACGAGCGTCAGGGCGATGGGATTGGGGCGGGCGGCGCTGCGAAGGGAAAAAACTCCGTATTCGGGCATATCGGGGTTGACTTTGGACGGCCGCACCCTAAGTATCGAGCGCTTGGTCTGGTGAAACCAGGTGAGGATCCATAAGTGGCTGTGCTCGCGGATGCGCAGCAGCGCCGGCTCATAGTCCGGCCTTAGGCGGATGACGGCCTGCCGGCCGCCCAGCGGCATGGCTTCGGGATTGCCGCAATGGCTTTCCACATGGCCTACCGGCCTGATATCAATGGTTTCGTTAAAAACGTCGTTCACAGCATCAACTCCCCGTGATTGTGTATGTATGTCGCCGGGATATCGTCAGGCCCAGCCTTTTTTGGCCTTGGCCAGCAGGAAGACGAAGAAGGGGGCGCCGATCAGAGCCGTGAGTATTCCTACCTGGATCTCGATCGAGGCGATGCTTCTGCTGAGGTTATCCATGACCAGCATGTAGGTGCCGCCGAGCAGCATGGAGGCGGGCAGCACCCGCGAGAAATCGGCCCCGACCAGCATGCGGGCCAGGTGGGGGATGAGCAGCCCGACCCAATGGATGATGCCGCTGATGCTGACGACCGCCGCCGTCATGAGGGTGGCGCAGATCAGCACAAGGATCCGGGTGCGCCGTACGTCGACGCCCAGGGTTTGCGCTTCCTCCTCGCCGACGCTGAGAACGTTGATCCGCCAGCGCACCCGGTAGAGAATGGCGGCCGGGACGACAACCGGCAGCACCGTCCAGGCGACGTCCTGGAGGCTGACCTTCGATAAGCCGCCCATGAGCCAGAAGGTAAGGGCCGGCAGCGTATCCATAGGGTCGGCCAGATATTTCAGGGCCGAGGTGGCCGACTGGAAGAAGGCCGAGACAACGATGCCGGCCAGCACGAGGGTGATGGCGTGCCTGCTGCCGAACCGCAGATTGATGCCGACGGTGCATACCACCGCCAGCAGGCCAAAAACGAAGGCTGTGAGTTCCATCGCCAGCCAGGGCAGGCGAAATACCATGCCGAGAACGGCGCCGAAAGCCGCGCCCCAGGTTGCGCCCAGCATCTCCGGAGCCATCAGGGGGTTGCGGAACAGGTTCTGATAGGCCGCCCCCGCGGCCGACAGCGCCGCCCCAACGAGGATGGCCGCCAGTATCCGCGGCAGCCGCACCTTGAATACGACGGTTTCCAGGCTGTTCGGCCAGGTTTGCGGCAGGCCGGCAACTTTGGCCGTCAGCATCATCAGCACCGTTTCCGGAGACACGGGAAAGCGGCCGACGAGAAAGGAGCCTGCGAAGACGGCCAACAGGATGACGGCCATCGCCGGCAGCACCAGGTCGCCGGTACGCCAGCGCAGACATAGCGGCGTTTTTTGCAGGACTGCCGGGTTATTTTCGTCAGCCATCGTTGCCTCCTGCCTGCGCAATAATGGTGGCGTAAATGCCTGATATGCCAGCCAGCTCCGCATTGCGGAAGCCGTGGGATGCCAGGAAGCCCTGCCATTCGGCGAAGCTGAACAGCTCTCGGCCGCCCTTGGCCTGCCACAGCAGTTTGGTGGCGGCGTTTTCGAGGTTGTCGGCGACGTCGCCGATGCGGGTTTTGATGATGAGCTGCCCGCCGGGGTTTATGGCCTGGCGGATTTTCACCAGCAATACGTCGCGCTTGTTGCTGTGCAGCACGTTGGCGCACAGGACGGCGTCGAAGCCGTGGCCGATGTCGTCGGCCAAAAAGTCGCCGCCGCGGGTATGAACTCGCTGCTGCAACGAAAACTCGCGGACGAAATTATCGGCGTAAGAGGCGACATGCGGCAGATCGAAGAGGGTTACTTCAAGCTGGGGATATTTCTGGGCGAAAGCGATGCTATAGAAACCGTGGCCGCCGCCCAGGTCGAGCAGACGGCGGGCGGCGCTCAGCTCCGCGGCCTCCACCGTGCTCTGGATCGAGCCCATCATGCCGAAAACGCCGATTTGCCTCAGGCGCTCCCTGGTCCATTCCGGTTCGGGCGTGTTTCTTGGCGTCTGCGGCGACAAAGCGGCCAGCAGTTGGCGGCCATACTCGCAGGTCAGGGTGAATTCGTGTCCCAGATAGAAGGGGCTGTCTTCATGCAGGTAGGCGTCGGCAAGCGGAGTGGCGCTGAATTTGCCGCGGTCTTCCGTCAGGCAACCGGCGTGTGCCAGCAGCTTCAGCAGATAATAGGCGACGTCCCCGTCGATGGCCAGCTTGCCGGCCAGCTCGCCGGGCGTACCGGGAGTCCGCAGATGTTTGAATACGCCCAGGCTGACGGCGACGCTCACCGCTTCGTAGATCTGCCTGTTTTGCGACAGGGCGGTCAGCGGCGTCGGGTCTATTTCCAGGGGTTGGTACAGGGTTTGGCCGATCTTTTCCATGGGCGGGCTACCGTACCACAGGGGTGGCGCAGCGGATGCAGGCGATTTTTCCCGCGCGCAGGCGGGTCCAGGGTTCCATGACCTGCTCGCCGCAGAAGGCGCAGCAGGGGGAATTGTGGATGGTTTCTTTTTCCGGCAGGCTGAGACTCACCGATTCCACTTTGAGCAGTTCCGCCGCCGGCATCGTGAGTATTTCCTGTATCCGGCTTTCGCGGGCGGTCTTATACTGCCGGTATTCCTCGTCGGTGACGCGGCCGGCCATCACCCGGCGGGTCAGGTCGTCGCTTTCCGCCGAATAGTTGTAGGGCAGCTGGATGACCCGCACGGCTTTACCGCTTGTGCGGCAGCCGACGCTGAAGGCTTGCTTGCCGGTGCTGTTTATGTACAGTTTGCCTTTGCCGAGCGTGCAGCCGAGGATGATCTGGAAAGGGTCGACGGTGCAGCGGTCGCTTTCGGCGATTGTAACAAGGTCGCCTTCGTCGGGATGGCTGTAGCCCAGCGCCGCCAGCGCCGCTTTCGCCAGGCGGTAGCCGATGGCTACGCCGGGGCACATATGGCCGTGAAATTCCAGCACCTTTTTGAGATCGGCCGGATAAGCTGATTCCATTTCCATAACCCTCCGTATCTTAATAAAATTCAGCAGCAAATTTTTTTACTTGTCCTGACGGTGTATTACCGCCATGCAGCCCTGGTTGGACAGGTTGCGGGCGAAGCATTCGATGGTGATATCGGCTCCGGTCACGGTGTGCATGAACATGCTCCGGTTGCCGACGGCGATGCTGCGGGCGGCGGCGAGGGTGCCGACCGTGCCGGCGGGAATGGAGGTGAAGTAGCCGGAGAAGGGGTATTCTTTAGCTTCGTCATCCTCAAGGTAGGACCGGTAGCCGGCGGGGTAGGCGAGGGCCTGGTGCCGGCCGGTGCTGATGGTCAGGTACTGGCATTCGCACGGTTCGTAGCTGAACCAGCCTGTGCCGTTGCGGCAGCGTCTGGCCGGAAGAGGGAAGTCCCGCAGGCCGACCCCTTCCATAAGGATGAGGGCCACTTTGCTGGTTTTCAGCAGTTCCAGTACACCGGCGCTGATGTCGGTGAGCGAGTCGGCTGTCTCCAGGTTGGCGACCGGGACGAATTCGTTGCGGGCGGGGACCATCCGCGCCTGCCGCAGTAGCGTTGATCGGAAGCAGTGGCCCTCCTTGGCCACCGCGAGATGGTCTGGCAGGCGGTCGCCCTCGGCAGGCGCGCCGCCGAACAGGGCCAGATATTCCTGCCGGTCGATTATCCGCTCTATCCCCGCCAGGCCGCCGAGATAGGCCATATCGGCGTCACTGGGACGGTACAGGCCGGCATAGCGGGTCAGCCAGTGGCTGACGGACGCCAGACCGTCGAGGCGGCTGAGGTCGATGTAGGCGGAAGCCGGGATCATGTCCCCGGTGCCGACGATCACCGGGAAGAAGCCGCCTTCGGTTGCGAAGCGGTGCGCTTCCTCAAAAGCGGCGGCGATCAGTCTGGCCCGTTCTTCCGGGGACGGCGCGTCGAAGCGGAAGGCGTAGTACTGCTGGGAGTAGATGAGAAAGGCCAACTGCGGGTCGTAGCGCCCGGCCAGATCCAGGGCGGTGTCGGTCACCCACTTGTTGCCCTGGGCGTCGATGTCGCCGGGGAAGGGATGGCTGCGGAGGACGCTGCCGACCATGCGGGCGCAGGGGCCGGTTCCGGCTGCTTTTTCGCCTGTCCTGAGATCGCGGATGCTTTGCCATTCGCGGCCGTCGATGATTGCCAGGCTCATACCGTTCCCTCCCCGGAGTTCCAGCCGGTCAGCCGGCCGTGGATGTTGATGGCGCGGCCGCAAGCCGGACATTTGTTATCAAGGCAGTGATAGCGGCTAAGCCGGTCGCCGCCGCAGCCCAGGCTGAAACGCTCGATTACCGGTGTTTTGCAGCTCGGGCAATTGGTGTTGACCCAATCGGAGCCGACGAAGTTGTGGAAATAGACGTATGGCAGCAGTTTGCGGCTTTTCGCCAAAGCCTTGTCGATTACCGCCACGTTCGGATAGTCGGCTTCTTTCATCTTGTGCTCCGGCAGCAGGCGGAACACGTGCCAGGGGATTTGCGGATCGACGCTGGCGATAAATTCGGCTATTTGGTCGATATCGCCGTCGTTTACCGACTGGATGATCGGTGTGGTGATCTCAAGGTGGGTGGTTGCCGCCAGTTGGCGAATGTTGCGCAGTACCGGCGAGGCATCGGCGATGCCGAGGTACTGCCGGCAGAAGTCGGCTGACAGGCCCTTGAGGCTGATGTTCATGAAGGAAAAGATTCCCGCCATAAGCTCGGTACTCTCTTCGGTCATGTAGGCGTTTGTGAGGCAGCCCATCGGCACGCCCGCGGCCGCAGCAGCGCCGGCAAGCTCCTGCAGGGAGGGCAGCGAGACGGTCGGCTCGTTAACGTTGAAAACGATATTATGGCAGCCCCGTTTGGTGGCCAGCGCCACCAGTTCGCGGGAGGTGAATTCGTACAGGGTGTCGAGCCGGGTTTCCGGCTCCGCTTTGGCGATAAAGCCGTTGGCGCAGTACCGGCAGTCGAAGTTGCAGCCCAGGGTGCCGATGGTCATGCTGCGGCTGCCCGGATAGGCGTGGTAGAACGGCAGGGACTCGATCCGCGACAACATGTAGGTGCTCCAGCGATGGGGAAAGCGTTCGCGGATGGCGCCGTTTTCCTGACGGTACATGCGGCAGACGCCGAGCTTGCCGTCGCTGAGGTCGCAGCGTCGTTCACAGAAATTGCAGTTCAAATTCTCACCCCTTGTGGCCTTGGAGAGCATTCGGCCTAGCGCTGCGAGCGGCGCAGCAGCTGGTCCGTTTCCTCCTCGGTAAGCTGATAGTGGTAGAAGAGCGCATAAAACTTTTTGACTTCGGCCCGCAGATCAAGTGGGTATACGTCCGGATAGAGGAGGTTGGCGAGCCATCTGATGCCGATGAGGCGGTTTACCGAGGGCGGGCGGTCGAACCAGTTGAACGGGTAGTGGGGAATCTCGTAGACCCGCCGGTCCTGCACGGCGCGGATATCGCGCCAGTCGGCGGCGCCCATGATCTGCGCGAAGCTACTTTTTTCGCTGTCGTGGAAGTAGGAGATCAGGATGACCTCGGGGTTCCATAGCAGGACCTGTTCAAGCGACACGGGGCTGCGGCCCAGGGTGCCGCCCTTGGGGAGGTTGACGCCGGCCACGTTGACGCCACCGACAAATTCAATGATTTCGGCGTGCCAGGAGCCGCTCGGCTCGGTTTCCAGCCCCTTCGCCCCTTCGGCGTAGTAGACGGTCACCGGTTTGCGGCTGGTCAGCAGCGGTTTTTTGTCCCCGATCATAGCGATCGTCTCGCGACAGTAGGCGGACAAGCGGGCGGCGCGCTCCTCGCGGCCCAGCGCCCGGCCTGCATAAAGGTAAGCTTGTTCCATGCCGGTTAACGTGCCGTCGACGATGAAGACCGGTATCTTGGTAAGCTGCTGGATTTCATCGGCAAGAGTATGTGCCGCCGGGCCGATCGCTTTGGCCATCAGGATGAGGTCTGGCCTGATCTTGAGGATTTCCTCGACGCTGGCGGTGCCGCTGAAGGATGTCCAGGCTCCCAGGACGGGCAGGTTCCGGTACTCCGGCAGGATGAAGAGATTCTCCTTGCCGGCCATGTGATAGCTCCAGCCGGCCTGGAGGTCGGGGGCCAGGGTATAAAGCAGCACCGTTTCCACCGGCGATACGGCGTATACTTTTTTGATCGTGGCCGGCAGAACAACATTGCGGCCAGCCATGTCAGCAACGATCCGGTCGCCCGGGTTGGTCGGCGCCAAAGGGGGCTTGGCCTGCTCGCTGCCGCAGCCGGGGAGGGTCAGCGACAGGGCAACGAGCAGGAGAAGCCAGAAGAGGCGTGGTGTTTTCATCGCTTTTTCCTTCGATTTAAATCATTACAATTTGTAATTTACGCCGGTGATGAAGGTGCGGCTGGAGGCAGGATAGAACAGAGCGTTGGCATAGTCGCGGTCGAAAAGGTTGTAGACTTTGACGTACCAGTCCAGATTGGCGTTCACCTGGCGGCTGACTTTCAGATCCACCGTGTTGTAGGCAGGCAGATAGCCGTAGATGTACGACCCGGTGCGGGTGTCTTTTGCGGAGCCGTCGTCGCCGGTATAGCGCCTGTCTACCCAGTGGCCGGTCAGGCTGAAGGTGTAGCCCTTGTCGGCTTTGTAGCTCAGGCCGTAGTTAATGTGGTGCCGCGGCGCGTAGGTCAGTTCCGTGACCGAACCGTTGGTTTTTTGTGACGCGGTGTCCAGATAGGTGTAATTGACGAAACTGCTCCACCGGTCGGTGTGCTTTTTCGTGACTTCCAGCTCGATGCCCTTGACTTTGGCCCAGGTGGCGTTGTAATAATTTCTGTTCGCGTCGGTATCGATGCGGTCGGTGATGTCGTTTTGGAAAAAAGCGATATCGCCCGTTGTTTTTTTGTCGAAAACCCGTTTGAAGCCGAGCTCGTAGTTGGTGGACCTTTCCGGCTTCAGGTCGGCCGAGCCATAGGTGCCGTAAAGCTGGGTTGCGGTGGGAAAGCTGAGCGTCCTCCCGTAGGAGGCGCGGATCGTGTCGCGGCTGTCTAACTGGTGCACCACATTGACAACCGGGCTGTACGCCGACCCTTTCTTCGCGCCGCTGTCCTGGCTCTTCACTTCATTTACGTCGTACCTGACACCGACGGTGAGCATCGTCTTGGCACTGAGTGAGAAGTTGTCCTGAATATAGTAGCCGTAGCGCTTGTTGTTGAGCAGTTTCCACTTGAGGTTGTCGGGGTTATAAGGGTCGTTGACGGGATCGACAGACGCCGAGTTCTTCCAGTCGAGGTCGTTGTAAAGCGCGCCGAAGGTCAGCGTATGTTTGCCGTCCAGCTTCCAGTTGCTCTGCAGTTCCATGCCGTTCATGGTGCTTTCCCAGGGGCTCTTATTCCACCGAAGGGTGCTGTAGCCGACGTCCTTAGTGTTGCCGTTCACGATGCCGCTGCCGTTCGGCGTCGCCGCTGCCGGGTCATAGCGCCTGCCGTCCGCCCACAGCTCCTGGCTTTCGGTGAAGCGGTACGCTTTTACGTCGACATCGAGCTTGTCGTTGAGTTTCTTGCCGTAGTCGAGCGCCAGGCTGGTCCGTTCCCAGTTGCGGAACTCCCAGTTGTTGAGCCCGGCCCAAAAACCGCTTTTCGAAGAAATGATATGGCCGTCGACCGGGTCGATGGCGTTCAGACAGTCCTTGTCGGTGAGCGAATAGCTGCCCATGAAGGAGAGCGCGGCTCCGTCCGGCAATTTCCAGTTCAGTTTCGCGTTTATGTATTTGCTCCGCGCGCCGCTGTCCCGGTAGCCGTCGGTATGGGTCGAGCCGGCGTTGAAGTAGTAGTTGAACTTGGCGTCGCCGCCGCCGTAACCCAGCGAGCCGTTGAAGGTTTTGAAAGAGCCGCCGACAAGCGAAATGCTGCCACCGGGCTTGTCTTTGCCGCTTTTCGTTGTAATAAGAATTATGCCGCCGATGGCGTCGGTGCCGTAAATGACCGGCGCCGGCCCCTTGATAATCTCGATCTTGGCGATATTATCGACCGGGAACATGTTCAGGTCTACCGAGCCGGAGCCGCCGACCTTAGACAGCGGGTTGACCAGCAACCCGTCGATATAAATTTTGGTGTAGGACAGGCTGCTGCCGCGAATATCGACCTGCAGCGCATTCTTCTTGTGCTGATAAAAGTTCAGGCCGGGAACGTCTTCGATCGCGTCCGCCAGGGTACGGGCTCCTTTGGCGGCGATTTCTTTGGCGGTGATTACGCTGGTGGTGACCAGATATTTTTCCAGCGGTACAGCCGTGACGACCACTTCATCCAATGTAGTGGCGGCCGGTTCGGCTGCCCGAGCTACCGCCGGGCCGGGTACCGGAACCAAAAGGGAAACTAAACCGAGAATGACCATTAAACGGATGATTGCCTTGAAAAACATGCTTTTCCCCCTTCGTAATTGAGTTCGGCGGCAGCGCTGCCTGTCAGCCATCAATCCGATGGACGCAGACGTCAAATAGCCGCCTTTGAGGTTTTTGTGGAAGACGTTACCTGTTTTTATAATAATATGCAAACAAATATAAATCAACAAAAACGACATTGATTGCAAATTTATTTTGTGTTATGTTTGGTTTAGCTAGTTGTGATGTGGATTGATTCTGGTTTTGCTTTAAAATGAGAACGGCGGCTTCGACGGGCAGGTATACGCAAAGACGGAGGAATAAGAAAGAGCCTGCGTGTCTGCGGGCTCCTTCAACCATTGTCTATCCCCGATCGTGCTTTCCACGCGCCGGAGGCGGCGAAATAAGCAGAGACTCAGTAGCGAAACGGCGGCTTTTGCCGTGAAGAGGTGGATGAATGTTAGGGATGAAGCGGGTTGTCCGCGGCTGGACAATTGTAACGCCGCTTATAATCATGTTGGCTTGTTTGGCGCCGGTGCTTTCTTCCGCGGCGCCGCTGGCGGCGTCCGCTCCGCAGCACATGACATTGACCTGGTCGAGCGATCCCCATACAACGCAGACGATCGCGTGGCAGACATCCGCCCCCTGCCCAGCCGGCCGGGTTCAATACGCCGAAGCCACGGCGGGAGGCGGCTTGCCCACAAACGCCGCTACGGCTATTGCAACGGGAGAAGTCCTCCTGACCGACGGCGGAAAGGTTATGATCCATTCGGTCACGATTACCGGCCTCAAGCCCGGCACACGCTATATTTATCGCGTGGGGGGCGAGACCGCCTGGAGCGAGCTGCGCAGCTTCAAAACGGCCCCGGACGGTATTCGGCCCTTCAAGTTTCTCGTCTTCGGCGATACCCAGGGCTACACTTATGATGTCTGGCGGACGGTGCTCCGCCGGGCTTACGAAACAAACGCCGATGCATCCTTTTTCACCGTTGTCGGCGATCTGGTGGAGGTCGGTCAGGACCATGACCAGTGGGACGCCTGGCTTGGTGCCGCTGCGGGCGTAATCGACGCTATTCCCGTGATGCCGCTAACCGGCAACCATGAATATTACACGCCGCTGTGGGGCGAGCGCTCGCTGCCTACGATGTTTACCGCGCGCTTCAAGTTGCCCGCCAACGGCCCGGAAGGGCTGAGGGGCCAGGCATATTCCTTCGACTACGGGGGAGTGCATTTCGTGGTGCTGGACAGCCAGGCGCGCGAAGGGGCGCGCTTCATGCCGGATATGCTGGAGAGGCAGAAAGCGTGGCTGGAGAAGGATTTGGCGGCGACGGACAAGCGATGGAAGGTGGCGTTTATCCACAAACCGCCTTACAACAGCAAGACGGCCCGCGGCAACGACGACGTAAAAGCGGCTTTCGTGCCGATTTTCGAACGCCACCGTGTCGATATAGTTTTCAGTGGCCACGAACATGTCTATGCGCGCACGTATCCGCTGTACGGCGAAGCGGTTGCAGCCGGCCCGGCCGAAGGGACGATATACGTGACGGCCGGCCGCAGTGGCGACAAGGCGCGAGGCAAGGCGCGCGCGGGCGACTGGCACGAAGTATATCACAACCCCAGAGAAGAGCCGAACTATATCGTCGTTAAGGTGGCCGGCGACGTGCTGTCGGTCGAGGTGTTCAAGCTTTGTGGTGACTTGATCGACTCCTGGCAGATCGAAAAAGAACGGTGAAGGGGCGCGCCTTAGCCGGGGATGGGGATTTCATGAACATCCTGGTTTTTTATGCAGCGTTTCTTTTGCCTGCGGGACTTATGATGGCCATCTCCTGTTTTTGCGCAATTGCCGCGGAGTTTGACGCGAAACAGGAAAGAATCGTCCAGTGGCTTGTGTGGATGTCGGGGCTGATGATTGGCGCAGGTATTGTTTTGCTCGCTTTAGCGGGCGAAGATTAGTTTGCGGGGGAATATGCCGGACAAAGCATGTTTTTTTGAAAGTTTTTGTAGAGCCTGACAGAACATGAAGCAACGTTTCTTGATCGGACATAACATTTACTTGGTAGATGTTTGTTTATATAGTTAATTTATTTCGGCAATTTACCTATGATTAACTAAATAATATTGGAAATTATCTTTATAAAACTATAGTTTTTGGTATAATTTTATATGGGAACAAATTATAAAGGAGGCTAAATCATGAAGATCAGCGGACGCAACAAGTTGGAAGCCACTGTTAAGGAAGTTGTCAAAGGCGGCGTTATGGCGAAAGTTGTCATGGACTTCAAGGGCACCGAGCTGGTCGCGGCGATCACGGTCGATTCGGTGGACGACCTGGGGCTCAAGGCGGGCGACAAAGTCACGGCCCTGGTAAAATCCACCGAGATGATGGTAATGAAGTAAGGATACTGCCATATGAAAAAGATGCACCCGCCTGCCGGCGGGTGCATCTTTTATGTCTCGGCCATTATCTCGCCGGTGCGGCTGAGGTCGTAGCCGCCCATGCTGGCGACCTCTCGCCGTCCTGAGCGGCGCCAAACAGGGGCGGGGGGGCTGTCAGTGACACTCCACAGCCAAAGCCATCTGGCGGACGGCGAGGGCGGTGTTGGTCCTGGAAAGGAAGACGAGTTTTTTGTTGTGGCGACGGACGATGTTCGCCAGCCTGTAAAAGCAGCCATGGTTGAATTTGTAACGTGTATCGGCGAACACGATGTCGGCGTTGATGACCAGCGACTCGTCAAAGCCCGCGGCGTCGCCGTACAGATAAACGAAATGGGGCAACCGGCTGCTGAGTTTCGCCTGCCATTTTTCGGTGCCGCCGATTACCACCGCCCTTATTCCCCGCAGTTTCATGAGATCGTGGGCGACATCCGAACCCGGTAAGGGCGGCGATTCCGGCATTATGCCCGGCGCGGCCGCTATCCCGCCGGCTGTATCCTCTGCTGCGGGCTGGGCGTCGCGGGACGCCTCGCTTTTCAGACGCGCGATTTCCTCGTTTAAGGCGTCGAGCTCCAACTTGTGCCGGCGGGCTTGTTCGCTGGCCTGCTGGTCTTTCATGCAAAGCATGCGGTCTTTGGCGGCCAGCGCATCTTTAGCCTTGCGAAGCTGTTCTTCGCCGTCCGCGAGCTTTTCTTCCATGGCCTTCATCTCGCCGCGAAGATGATCGGCGCCGTGGGCCGAGTAATACTTCCGGGCTTTCTTGTATTCCCGCACAAGTCCCAGCCATATAAGGCCGAACATCACGAATTCGGCGCACTCCCGCTCGACCTCGTCTTTTGTCTGGTCGACGGGTCCGTAACGAAACATTTCCGCCGTAATTTTGATGAAATACAGGCGGCAAAGGAGTTCGACCTCCCTGTCTTTTGGTGCGGTCAAAAATTCGTGGCCGAGTAACGGGATGCCTTCCTCCGCAGAAAGATAAGCACCGCAATGCGCCCACCCTTCGATAAACCGGTCGTTGTCCCACCGTCGGAAGTCCGGCCTCACCCGCTGGAAGATCGCATTTTTTATTTCCCTGGTAACTTTTCTGAAGTCCGGGGCGCTAAGCCGCCTGTTTATATCCCGGAAGTTCTTAGTGATCGGGGTTTTTCCGCTCATCACCTCGATTTCGGCCAATATTTCGGGGTTTTTCACGCTTGCTTTCCGGCCGAGGGCGCAGGATGAGAACAAAGCGAATTTCAGGGCGGCCTGGCGGGGCAGGTCGAGAACGGGGTATACGCTGACGAAACTGTCGAAATAGTGGCCGACCACACCCGAAAGCAGACTGCCGCCCGCCTTCTTGACCGCGGGGGAGTGGTATTGGGGGTCGACAACCTCGTCAAGAAACACTTCCTGGCTTTCTGTTATGTAGCGGTGAAGGCTCGTCCAGCGGTTGGCCATTATATTGAAGACTCGCGCAAAGAAGGGCGAGTCTCGCCCTTCTGCGATGGCGGCGAGCACCAGGCCGAGATATTTCCGCGCGTATATCTCCCGCTCGATACCGCCGCCCGTGAACGAGGGGTGGTTATAATACGGCGACCGCGACGCGGCCAGGAAGCAGCGTTCGCTTTGGCTGGCATGGAGGGAATCAATCTCTTTGTAAGCGGCGGCGGTATCGGCGGCGAGCTGCACGAACGGAGGGATGGCATCCACCTTGACCGGTCCGATTTTAACGGTGAAATCGGCGATTTTCATGAAGTAATCCTCGTTTCCGTTGTGGTCTGCTGGGGTCAGCGTTTTATTGAGGCGGGTGGCGGAGGTGTCTGCCGTCGGTCATACTGGCGCCGATAAATAGCCGGCAGCTTCTTATCCGCCTCGGTAATCAGAAGAAGTTCGGACAACCTTGCCAGATCGCCGGTCAGCGAATCGAGAAAACGGATGTATTCTTCGAATAAATAGCCGTTTCTTTCCATACTGGCTTCACGGATGGCGTTCCGGGTTACCATGATCGCTTCCCGCAAAGCCTTTTCCATATATTCGCGGTTGCTCAGAAGGTAATCGGCGCTTTCGTTTTCGGGCCAAATCATCGCAGTTCCTCCTTGCGGTTATATTCACTGGTACTCTGGCTTCGCTGCCGGAGAAATAAAATATGCCAAGCCCGTCGAAAGTCGGAAAGGCTTGGCAATACATCCGGCCGGAAAACCGAAAATAGGCGCAACAATCGCACCGCCGGAAACATTGCTCCTTTCCAAAGCAAGGGAAGCATAGCCGTTTCCCGCTATACCGATCGGCCGGATACCATGCCCTGAAGGTTTAGGTATGTCGGCTAAGGAGCAAAACTATTATATTAAGGGGTTGGTGACTGTAGGGTGGAGGCTGATGCGGCAACTACTTTCGAAGCCCCAGAGTAGAAGGGGGCGTGTAAGCGCCTAACATAAACTGGCATAAACTAGCTTAATGACATTATAATATTTGTTTTGGTATAAAATCAATAGGGTAAATCTGTTTATGGTGGTTGGATTGCTGCGCTGGACAAAGAAATACCGGCTACGACAGATTCATGCACTGAGCAATATTACCTACTGGGTATTAGTTGTCTAACATTTGTCTAACGGACACTGCTATTCTTATCTGGATTAACTGGACGCCATAGGACTACAAATCCTTGATTTACATGGCTTTTCGGGCAATGGAATTGCGTACTGGACACCATTATCTTGAATGGCACTCAAGAGGCAGGCCTTCAGCTGCTTGATTATTCCACGCCTTTATTTTAATCAGACGACCCCTGCTAACTTCCGAAGCATGTTTCATTCCACGACTTTAAAAGTATTAATAGATGATATAGACGCAGGCTGGGAATGTAGTACTGACGCGATTCTCATTCCACGACTTATTTTAATGGAACAGTTCCTGTTGTCAGTACGGATGGATGAAAACTATGTCTTTGTTAGTCACCGAGAGGCAGGTTCTTAGGAATCTGTCTCTCGTATTTTTTTGCGCAAAAGAAGAAAGCTGCCTCCATTGTTATTGAGGCAGCTCCTCCAAGTCGAGTTCCCTTTTATTTCGCTAATTTCTTCAAAAAATCTGCTCTTTTCCATATCGGGGACGTATAGCTGGTTACGTTTAACTATAATTAGTACTGTAACTTATGCGGAAAGTAGGAAGATTGGCATAAAGTTTAAATTAATGGTGTTGACGGAAGAATAGCCTCGCTTTTCACTACATTAAGGAGGGCTTTCCCATGCAAAGAAAATGGCGCCGCGCCAGCCTGCGCGGCAAACCGCACTATATGCGGCACAAGCTGGTGCGTAAAGCGCACACGGGCAGTATCAAAGACAAAGTCTACGACCTGACCGTCAAAGCTGCCAAAAAACTTGTTCCGGCGGCAGCGGCGGCCGGGATTTTCCTAAGCAGCCTGACAGGTGTGCAGGCCAATCCCACCGGCGGCAGCATTTCGGCAGGGACGGGCAGTATCACCGGGCAGGGGACAAATAGTGTCACCATTAACCAGACCAGCGATAAGTTGGCGGTTAATTGGAACAGCTTCAGCATCGGCAGCGGCGAAAAGGTGCAGTTTATTCAGCCGGGTGCTTCCGCCATCGCCCTTAACCGGGTGCTGGGCAATAACGCCTCGGCGATTTACGGCCAGCTCAGCGCCAATGGCAAGGTCTTTCTCCTCAACCCGAACGGCGTACTGTTTGCCCAGGGCGCCCAGGTCAATGTCGGCGGCCTGGTGGCGTCGACGTTGAAGCTCAGCGACCAGGACTTTATGAACGGCAAATACAGCTTTAGCGGCGACAGCCAGCAAGGGGTGCTCAACCAGGGGAATATTACGGTGGCGAACGGCGGCTATGCGGCGCTGCTGGGCGCCAATGCCGCCAATGAAGGTGTTATCCTGGCCAGGGAAGGCACTGTGGCGCTGGGCGCAGGCAGCAAGATCACCTTAGATTTTACCGGCGACGGGCTGCTGACCTTGTCGGTTGACGAGAGCAAGGTCAAGGCCGAGGTCAAAAACAGCGGCCTGATCAAAGCCGACGGCGGCCTTGTCGCCATGAACGCTAAGGCTGCGGATATCCTGACCGGCTCGGTTGTCAACAACACAGGCACAATAGAAGCCAAAAGCGTCGCCAGTAAAAACGGCGTGATCATTCTGAGCGGCGATACGGTAACCAATGCCGGCACCCTCGACGCCAGCGGCCAAAAGGCCGGCGAAACCGGCGGCACGGTCAAGCTGCTGGGCGATACCGTACGGTTAGCCTCCGGCGCCGCCATTGCCGTTTCCGGCGACCAGGGCGGCGGCACGGCTCTTGTCGGCGGCGCATACCAGGGCGGCGCCGGCGAATACGCGGCCACCAAGACGGTGGTCGAACAAGGGACAAGCATTAATGCCGATGCGCTGACAGCCGGCAACGGCGGTCAGGTCGTCGTCTGGGCCAATGACACCGCCAGCTTTGCCGGCGGCATTTCGGCCCAAGGCGGCAAAAATAGCGGCGACGGCGGCAGTGTCGAGACGTCGGGCAAGAAAACCCTGACAGTGGCCGATACCGCCAGTGTCAACACCACGGCAGCAAACGGCAAAACCGGCAATTGGCTGTTAGACCCGGCGGATTTTGTCGTCGATGCCACCGGCCTTAAAGGCATGACGGCAACAGCTCTGTCGACGGCGTTACAGTCTTCCGGCGTGACAATTACAACTACCGGCGGCAATGCAAGCGTAACCGGCGCCAGCGGTGTCACGGATGCTCCCGGCAATGGCGACATTACCATCAACAGCGCGGTGAGTTGGTCTGCGGCTGGTAATATTTTGACGCTGAGCGCTCACCGCAATATTGACATTAATGCCGATGTGACCGCGTCAGGAACGAATGCGGGGCTTGCGCTTACCTATGGAACGGGTGCGACCGGCTCATACAGCTTGGGTAAGGGGGCGAAGATTACACTTTCCGGCGCCAATGCCCGCTTCAGCCTGAATGGCAGCGACTATAGCGTGATTAACAGCCAGAGCGCAGGCGGCGCACTGACCGCGCTGCAAAATATCGATACCGGTTTAGCCGGCAATTACTTCCTCGGCGAAAACATCGACGCCAGCGCGACGGCGACCTGGAATCCCAAAGGCAGCGGCGGCTATTTCGGCTTTGATCAGATTGGCGCATATGACAAAGATTTCACCGGCCGCTTCGACGGCGGCGGGCATACGATCAGCGGCCTGACCATTAACAGGCCTTCTGATAACAATGTCGGCCTGTTCGCCCGTACCAGCGCTTCGGCGGACATTCGCAACGTCGGGCTGGTCGGCGGCAGCGTCAGTGGCGACCGCACCGTCGGCGGCCTCGTCGGCTTTAACTCCGGCAGCATCACGAACAGCTACAACAGCGGCAGCGTCACTGGCACCCAATGGATCGGCGGCCTCGTCGGCTATCACAATCAAACGGGCAGTATCACGAACAGCTACAACAGCGGCAGCATCAGTGGTAATGTTACCGTAGGCGGCCTCGTCGGCCATGGCTATGACGGCACAATCACAAACAGCTACAACAGCGGCAACGTCAGTGGTAGCTCCCGTGTCGGCGGTCTCGCCGGCGCTATCTCTGGCAGCATCACGAACAGCTACAACAGCGGCAGCGTCACCGGCCCCGAAAATGTCGGCGGCCTCGTCGGCTATGGTTTTAACCCTAGCACAATCACAAACAGCTACAACAGCGGCAGCGTCACTGGCAGCGGCGGTAGCTCCAAGGTCGGCGGCCTCGTCGGCTCATCCGCTAGCATCGTCACGAACAGCTACAACATCGGCAGCATCATGGGCGATGACCAGGTCGGCGGTCTCGTCGGCAATAACATCTTCTTTGACGGGGCCAGCGGCAAGATCGAGAACAGCTACAACAGCGGCAGCGTCACGGGTTCCAACGAAGTCGGCGGCCTTATCGGCCTTCTGTCTAACGGCGGTATCACGAATAGCTACAACAGCGGCAGCGTCAATGGCTCCAGCAACGTCGGTGGCCTCGTCGGCCGTAAGAATTCCGGCATTATCACGAGTAGCTTTTACGCCACTACCAATACTGGCGGAAGCCCGATCAATAACGGCGGCGGCACCGAAGGCGTATGGAGCGGCAACGCTTACGGCACAGGCAATACGCTGACGACGCTGAAAAGCGCCAGCTTCTGGACCACGGGAGATGGAAAGGACTGGTCGGTGGACACAGTGGGCGGCGCTGATAAAATTTGGCGCGTCTACGACGGCAACACCACGCCGCTGCTTAAATCTTTCCTGACGAAGACCACCGTTAACGCCGATAACAAAAGCAAGACTTACGACGGCGCCGTCTACAGCGGCGCTCCCACTGGCGTGACCTATGCGCCTGGCACCGATTTTAACCTGCTGTTAGGGACAGCGGCGCCTACCTACGGCAATGCCCGCAACGCGGGAACCTACGCACCAAGCTTTTATTCCGTCCAGCATGGGTATGACATCGTCTATGGATCGGGCACGCTGACGATCAACAAAGCCGACCTCACCGCCAGCCTGACCGGCACTGTCACCAAGATCTATAACGGCAACGCTACGGCGGCGCTGACCGGCGGCAACTACAGTCTGGCGGGCCTGGTCGGCGGGGATACCGTCACCGTATCCGGGACGGGCGCCTATAACGACAAGAACGCCGGGACGGACAAGACGGTCACGGCCGACGGGCTGACCCTAGGAGGCGCCGATGCCGGCAACTACAACCTGACTTCTTCCACTGCAACGGCCAACATCGGCACTATCACGCCCAAGACGCTGACGGCGGCCTTGACCGGCAGTGTCACGAAGACCTATGACGGCACCACTGCGGCGACGCTGACCAGCGGCAACTACAGCGCCCTCAACGGCATTATCGGCGGCGACGCCGTGTCTTTGACTATCGCGACCAGCGGCAGTTACGCCGATAAAAACGCCGGCAATGGCAAGTCGGTGACGGTAAGTGGCCTGAGCCTGAGCGGCGCCGGCGCGGGCAACTACCAACTGGCGTCGACAAGTATCAGCGGCAACATCGGCCAGATCACGCCCAAGACGCTGACGGCGGCCTTGACCGGCAGCGCCACGAAGACCTATGACGGCACCGCTGCGGCGACGCTGACCGGCGGCAACTACAGCGCCCTCGCCGGCATTATCGGCGGCGACGCCGTGTCTTTGGCTATCGCGACCAGCGGCAGTTACGCCGATAAGAACGCCGGCAACGGCAAGGCGGTGACGGTAAGCGGCCTGAGCCTGAGCGGCGCCGGCGCGGGCAACTACCAACTGGCGTCGACAAGTATCAGCGGCAACATCGGCGAGATCACGCCCAAGACGCTGACGGCGGCCTTGACCGGCAGTGTCACGAAGACCTATGACGGCACCGCTGCGGCGACGCTGACCGGCGGCAACTACAGCGCCCTCGCCGGCATCATCGGCGGCGACGCCGTGTCTTTGACTATCGCAGCCAGCGGCAGCTACGCCGATAAGAACGCCGGCAGCGGCAAGGCGGTGACGGTAGACGGTCTGAGTCTGAGCGGCGCCGGCGCGGGCAACTACCAATTGGCGTCGACAAGTATCAGCGGCAACATCGGCACGATCAACAAAGCAGCCCTGACCATCACCGCCGCGGCCAACACGAAAACCTACGACGGTACGACGACAGCCGCAGCCACGCCGACCTATAGCGGCCTGCAAACCGGCGATAGCCTGACCGGCCTTGCCGAAGCCTATACCGATAAAAATGCCGGCAGCGGCAAAACGCTGCGAGTAAGCAACGGCTATACCCTAAATGACGGCAATAACGGCAACAACTATACGGTGACTTTGGCAGAGAATACGTCAGGCACGATCGACAAAACCGCCCTGACCATCACTGCCAAGAATGCTGAGAAAACTTATGATAAGCTTGCTTATGCAGGCGGCAATGACGTTACTTTTAACGGGTTCGTGAACGGTGAAAACAGGGACGCGTTAAACGGCAGCCTGACCTATGGAGGCACCGCCCAGGGAGCCACTGAGGTCGGTACCTATATCCTCACTCCCGCGGGACTGACGTCAACAAACTATACCATTACCTTCAGGGACGGCACCCTGACGATTAAAGCGGCAGCCAGTACCGATCCCGGTCCCGGCTATACTGCGGCAGTGCAAAATCGGCAGCAAAGCGCCGTGAACAATACGACGGGAGCTGGCGGGAGCCAAGCTTATCCGCCGGCGGCGAGCGCCGCGTCCCCTCAGCGGCCTGCCGGCCAGGCAAGCCCCCTCCAGTATAGCGGTGATACTGCCGGAACGCCGCGCGTGATTACGACTGCCGGCCAGACAGTAACCATTGCCCAGGACAGTCTGCTGCAGCTTGCTACCAATCCCGTACAGAAAGAGATCGCGGTGTATCAAACGATAAACGGCAATTCGGCGCTGGCCGGTGTCTACCAGGTGGACAGCAGCCAGGGTTCGCTCGCATTACGTCAGAGTGAGGCGTCTTCCAAGCCTGTGCCGCCGGCTACGCCGGCGCCTGCAGCCGCCCAAGCGGAGACGGCCTCCTTCCAGCTGACAGACCCTCAGGGGAATACGGCGACCTTTACCGTTGCGTATACTGACGGCAGCTTGTATGTACAGGCCGCCAACGCTCCGGCCGCCGATATACTGAGCCAAAACAGGCAGCTGGTCACAGCGGCATCGCTGGTCGCGGTCCAGGATAAGCTGGGTCTCGATATAAACAATTTACAGGCAGTGTATTTTGGGAAATGATGGTAAGCAAACGAAAGCTGTTCAAGAAGAACGCAAGCTCATAATTCGTAAGCAAAGGATGATACTATGCGAAACCGTATCTCATACACTGCTAAAATACTCTGTCCCCTCGTCGCCGCACTGTGCCTCCTGGTGACGACGCCTGTCAGCGCCGCCCCGCCGGAGCAAAACGACAACAGCACAATGCTGGGGGGCATCAAGGAGCATACCCTGCCGCCGCAGGAGCGAGTCAAACCGCAAGTCGAGGTAAAACAAGCAGAACCGGCAGTGCCGGTGCAACCGGATCAAACCAAAATCCACGTGGCAACAATCAGCATTACCGGTCAAAATCTTTACAGCGAAGAGGTCTTGGCGCCGCTGATCCAAGACGCTTACGGCAAGGATTTGACGCTCGGCGAACTGGAAGTCTATGCCCGGCGCATTACCCAGTTTTTCCGGGAACAAGGCTATCTTGTCGCCAGGGCTGTTATCCCCGCCCAGACGATTGAAAATGGCGCCGTAACCATCCAGGTGCTGATTGGACAATACGACCAGATTCAGGTGCGGAACGATTCCGCCCTGCGTAAGACGGCGATCGATCGTGTGCTAAGCCCCCTGAAAAGCGGCGATTATATCCACAAGGAAACCCTGGAACGGACGCTGCTGCTGTTATCCGCTACGGACGGTATCAGCAGCAAGGCGACTTTAACGGCAGGCGGCACACCCGGCACCTCCAATCTGGTGATCTCGTTAACCGATACGGCCAAAGCCACCGGACAAGCCTATATCGACAATCATGGCAGCCGGTATACCGGCAAAAACCGGTTTGGCTTCAACTATAATCTCCACAACCTCAGCGGGGAAGGCGACACACTTTCTCTCGGCACTATTTTAGGCAAAGACATGGATGATTACAGCCTGTCGTATCAACTGCCCACCGGCGGCCAGGGGGCTAAGCTGGGTATTGGCTACTCCCGGTCGCATTATACGCTGGGCGAGCAATTTGCCGACCTTGATGCCAGCGGCATTGCCAAGATCACCAGTATCTACGAAAGCTTTACCCTTAGGCGTTCCCGCGACTTTAATCTCACCGGCCGTATTGGCTTTGACCATAAAGAACTGGAAGACCGTATTAACTATTTTGGCTCCAACAGCCGCAAGTCCGCCAACATCTGGAAACTGGGCATAAGCGGCGACAGCCGGGATAATCGGGGGGGCGGCTACAATAGCTTTGGCCTTACCTTCTCGCTGGGACAACTCAGGATGGATTCGGCGGATGCGGTTGCCGCTGACAGCAGCGCTCACACCGCCGGACATTATAATAAAACCAACCTGAATCTCTACCGGATTCAAAGCGTGAACAACCGCCTTAACCTCCATCTGTCTTTTGCCGGGCAACTGGCCAGCAAAAACCTGGACTCTTCCGAAAAAATCTCCCTCGGCGGGCCGAGCGGTGTCAGAGCCTATCCGGTGAATGAGGCCTCCGGCGATGAAGGCTATGTGGTGACAGGCGAACTGCGCTGGAACCTGCCCGACCCCCGTGTGCAATTGACAGCCTTCGTTGATGGCGGGCATGTTATGCTCAATAAAGCCCCCTGGACAACGGAAGCCAACAGCCGCACATTGTCCGGCGCCGGTCTGGGGATTATTCTCAGCCGTCCCGGCGACTATGCCCTGCGGCTTGACTACGCCTGGAAAATGAGTTCCAGTAAGGCTGTTTCCGACACCGACCGCGCCGGCCGCTTCTGGCTGCAAGGAGTCAAGTATTTTTAGCGCTAAATCAGGCAGGAACGAATACAAAGCCGTGCCCCGGTATCAGATACCGGGGCACGGCTTTGTTTGCCGGACAATGGGGTGCGTTCGGAGCGGCGCTCCGATAGCCAGTCGATAAACAAGTTCGCCAGTTGGAGCAGATAATTATTTTAATTCCCGGGAATGCTGAGTGAGCGCGATTCGGCGACTGTTTCCGGAAGTTTCAAAGAGACAGCAACTTTGAATACTTGTTGTTCACAGGATATTGAGCAATAACCGTGGTATTTGGCAGTTAGTGCTTTCACACTGGCAAGACCTATTCCATGATCATCGCCGTCTTTTGAGGATACATAATTTTCGCCCTGACGTATGACGGAACCACAGAAAGAATTGGCAATTTTTATAACCAGATGGTTCTTAGCGATGGTGGTTTTAATGTCAATATAACGCACCTGATCTTGGGGTATTTTACTGCAGGCTTCAACAGCGTTTTCCAAGCAATTGCCAAGAATAACGCACAGGTCTTGATCATCAATACCTAAATTGTATGGCAGATGCAAGTTTGTATTTACAGTAACACCTTGCTCCTGCGCTGCCTTTAGGTAATGGCTAATGAGAGCATCGGCAAATTGGTTAGAACAAACTTTAGGGATAGCAATATCGTCGTAGTTTTTGCAAAGCTGGCCCAGATAATTTTCTGCAGCAGCCGAATTTTTTTTCACTAAAAACTCCAAGCACGTCACAAGATGATGTCGTAAGTCATGGCGCATTGTTTTCATAGCATTAATACTATCATTCAGGTTGCGATAATGTTCGCGCTGCACGGCCAGTTGTTTTTCTGCCTGCTGGTTGCGTATTGTCTGATAGATTGCCGTGGCAATCAGGTAATAGGTAAAAAGAATCAATAAGGTACTGACTACTAGTGGAATGAAGTTGGATAGCAAATATGTTCTTTGCACCCCATAATACGCCAACAGTACAAATGACAAAAGGGGGAAACAAGTAAAAGCGAAATTTCGCTGATCGATAATCGCAATAATATTTCTGACATGGGGTGACACATATCTCTTTATTAACGGCAGCGATGCAGCCTCAAGCATTAGACCTGTCAAAACCAAACCGCCTACAAAATGGTTAAATATTAATTGCTCTAGAAATAAGAAGATAAGAAAATTAGACTGGGAAAGTGAAAAACTCATAAAAAAGACAAATAGCTTAGCATTAATTGTTTCTTTAAAGATCAGTGCACAAGGGATCATATACAATGAGCCCAATATGTAGCCAACCAAATAGGGATCGGGGATAACGGATTGCAAAATGTCGCGCAAAAAGAAAATAGTGATCCAGGTAACAGAAAAGGCAGTTATTTGAAACCAGAAAGGACGCCGTGGCGTTAAGAATATATATAGCAGCAAAATATTTGTTATTAAAAATATAGCTCTGCTTGCAAACACGATACTCTCTTGCAAAATAGCCTCTCCTACTGCTGCGACATTAAATCAATCCAACTAAAAAAGGATTACCTATAATGTTGCAGAATTGTTATTTATGTCGTGTTTCCCGCTGTTTACAACTTTCCTACAGATTCAAGGTTGACAGAATCCTTTATATCCCACGCTTTAGGTGAATCTGGGTATGAGGTAGCAACCAATGATAATCATAGCGATTTGTGACGATAATGCTGCTGACAGACTAAAGCTGTACGAAACAATTGAAAACTATTTAGGCAAGCAGGGTGTCAACGCAAATATCTTTACTTACGATAATCCTTATAAATTAAACTCAGTTATCGAGAGTAAAACCATATGTTTTGACATCATATTTCTGGATATTATTATGGGCGATATGAATGGAATGACATGTGCGCGGATAATCCGCGAGCAGGACAAATTAGTCAACATTATATTTCTGACAAGTTCAACAGATTACGTTTATGAAGGATACGAAGTCAACGCAACGGGGTATCTGGTAAAACCGATAAAGATAGGTCAGTTAGCCAAGGTTATGGAAAGGGCAATAGCTCAGAAAGAAAATGTAGAGAAAGAAAGTATCTGTATCACTTACCGCGGTGTAACTCAAAAAATACCGACAAAAGATATCCTTTATTTCGAAAGTGAAAATAATAAAGTTAATATTGTCCTAGCGAAGACAGCAGAGAAAATAACTGTTTATACTAAACTGGATGAATTCGAACAAACTCAGCCGTTAAACACTTTTATCCGGTCACACAAAAGCTATCTGGTCAATTTCCTATACATCGAGAAATATGCAAATGACAAGTTTGTATTAACTGCCGGAACGGACATACCAATTAGCCGAACAAATAAAGAGAAAGCCAGGGAAGCCTTCTACAAACTTCTGAATAGCCAATAGTATATTATAATCACAATTAGTTGCCATGCGTCATGCATGGCTTTCTTCTTATTTCGCCATTTTCACCAAAAAGCCTGCATTTTTCCGCATATGGTATTAACAGCCGCATGATTTAACTGCGGGGAATAAGGGCGGTAGTAATCGGCGGCACCGAAAAATGGCAGGCGAAACTCAGCAGCCGGCTGCCCCATTTCGTTTATCTGTACGGCGACGCCGCGGGCTTCGACGAGTCGCTGGTCATCAACGCCGATATCGTGTTCGCCGATACACGTTATAAATTCAACCATGGCTGCTTTTACCGACTGGCGAACATCGTCCGTCGCCCGCCGCGACATACGCAAGCCCCCGGGAAACGGTTCCCGGGGGCATTACACATCTTTCTGGCTGTTGTTCCGTATCTCACGTCCACCGCGGCGCTGCCTGGCGGCCCCGGTCGAGGAACAGGATCTTGTGGCCGAGGGCTTTTGCCTCGTCGGGGTCGTGGGTGACGAGGACGAAGGGGATGTCCCACAGTTCCTGCATCTTTTTCAGTTCCGCCTGCAATTCCAGGCGGGTGGCGCTGTCGAGCGCCGACAGCGGCTCGTCGAGGAGGAGGATTTTCGGCTCAGCCATGAGGGCCCGCGCCAGGGCGACGCGCTGTTTTTCGCCGCCGGACAGCTGCCCCACGAAGCGGTCCGCGAGATGCCCGATCTTGAGCAGCTCCAAAAGCCGCTCGTACATCTCGTGTGCAGTCTGGTTGTGTCGTTTGACCCCGTACCAGATGTTCCGCTTCACATTCATGTGGGGGAAGAGGGCGAATTCCTGGAACATGTAGCCGACGTTCCGCTCGCGGGGCGGCACGAAGACGCCGCTATCGGCGGCGTAGAGTACCCGACCGTCGTGGACGATGCGGCCGCCGTCCGGACGGACGAGGCCGGCGATCGAGCGCAGCACGGTGGTCTTGCCGCTGCCCGAAGGGCCGAACAGCACGAGCACGTTGCGCTCGACGGTAAACTTAACTTCGAGAGTGAAGTCGGGAAGCTCCTTCCTGATATCGACTGCCAGCATCACGACACCACCTTGGTCGATGCCGGCTTGCCTTTTGCCTTGGACCAGCTGTTGAGCCAAAAAATCAACGAGAAGGTGATGAGGCTGATTATCACCACATACAGGCCGGCCTGGGTAAGATCGTTGGACTCGGCGGCGAAATAAATGGCCAGCGGGATGGTCTGGGTCTTGCCGGGAATATTGCCCGCCACCATGATGGTAGCCCCGAATTCGCCCAGGGCGCGGGCGAAAGACAAGATGAGGCCGGCGACGAGACCGGGCCAGGCCAGCGGCAGGGTGACGGTCCAAAAGACGCGCCACTCGCTGGCGCCCAGCGTCCGCGCGGCGTCTTCGAGGTTTGTCTCGACGGCGAGAAAAGCAGCCTTTGTGCTCTGGTACATCAGCGGGAAGGCGACCACCGTGCCGGCGAGGATGGCGGCGTACGGCGTGAAAATGATCTGGGTGTGAAAAACTTCGTCGAGCAGCCGCCCCACCGGCCCCTGTTTGCCGATAAGGATGAGGAGCAGAAAGCCCGTGACGACCGGTGGCAACACCAGCGGCATAGTGAAGATGGCTTCCGCCGCCGCCTTGCCGGGGAAGTCGCAGCGCCGCATCAGGTGGGCGGCCAGGACGCCGAAAATGGCGACAAACACAAGCGAGCAGAGAGCTACTTTGATTGACAGGATGACCGGCTGCCATTCGACCACGACATTCACCACACTTATTTCTGCGTATTTATCACATTGAACCCGTATTTCTGAAAACTCTTGGCCGCGTCCGGGCCGGAGAGATAAGAAAGGAAAGCTTCGGCGGCTTTGGGGTTTTTCGCGCCCTTCAGGACCGCGCCCGGGAAAACGATCGGCTGATGGCTTCCCGGCGGGGCTTCGGCCACCACCCGAACCTTGTCGCTGAGGGCGGCGACAGTGGAAAACACGATTCCGGCATCGACGTTCTTGGTCTCGACATAGGCGAGGATCTGGCGGACATCCTTGGCCAAAACCGCCTTGTCCTTCACCTTGTCCCACACGCCGACATGCTTGAGGACTTCGACGCCGTACTGTCCGGCAGGCATCGTCTCCGGAGTGCCCAGGCCGAACCTGGTCACCTTTTTCTCTGCCAGGTCGCGAAAACTCGCCAAATTCAGGCCGGCGTCCCTGGGCACGACCAGTACCAGCTTATTTCCGACCAAGTCCCGCCGGGTTGCGGCCATGAGCAGGTCTTTCTTCTGCAGCTCGTCCATTTGCTTTGCCGCGGCGGAGATGAAGACATCCGCCGGAACACCCCGCTCGATCTGCGCCTGCAGAACACCCGCGGCCGCCAAGTTGTAGACTATCTTTATATTTGGATTCTTCTGCTCGTATTCCTTCTGGATGTCGAGCAAAGCCTCCCTGAGGCCGAGGGCTGCGGAAACGTTGAGTTCAATTTTGGGGGCGGGCGGGGGTTCCGGTTTTGTGCCGCAGCCCGCCGCCAGCGCCAGCATCACGCACGCGGTCACGCACCACGCCGCCATTATAAAGCGTTTCATATCCCGGCCTTCCTACTTGCTCATCGTAAAGCCGTGTTTTTCGAACACCGCCTTGGCTTCCGGGCCGGCGAGGTAGGCGAGAAAATCCTCGGCCGCCTTACCCTGTTTGGCGCCGCTCAGGATTGCTACCGGGTATAGGATCGGCTGATGCGAGCCTTCGGGAGCGGTGGCGGCGATCTTCACCTTAGCGCCGGGGGACACGGCGTCGGTCTTGTAGACGATGCCGGCTTCCACGTTGCCTGTCGATACATAGGTCAGCACGGTGCGCACATCTTTGGCGAACACCGCCTTATCCTTAACCTTGTCCCACAGGCCGAGCTTCTGGAGCACCTGCTGGCCGTATTGGCCCGCCGGCACGGTGGCCGTCTCGCCCATGCTGAACTTCTGAACCTTGGCGTTGGCAATGTCTTCGAACTTGCTTAGCCCGAGGGCCGAGTTCTCCGGCACCACCAGCACAAGCTTATTCTCCACGAGGTTCTTGCGGGTAGCCTTGTTGACCAGGTTCTTGGCCTCAAGCTCGTTCATCTGTTTGGGGGCGGCCGAGATGAAGATATCGGCCGGCGCGCCCTGCTCGATCTGCTTCTGCAGCGCCCCGGACCCGCCGAGGTTATAGACGAGTTTCACGTTGGGGCTTTTCTTCTCGTAGCTGGCCTTAATCTCGGCCAAGGCGTCCTTGAGGCTCGCGGCGGCGGAGATGTAAAGTTCCACCGGTTGGGCGGCCGGCGCCTGTTTCGTCCCGCCGCCGCAGCCTGCCGCCAGCAGGGCCAGAGCCAGCAGGCAGGCGATAATCGCTAATGTCCGTTTGTTCATTTTCTTACCTCCTCATTTTCACAACCTGGTTATTTTGCAGGTGATGTTGAGCGGCGGGGCGTACAGCACCGCGCTGAGCACGATGATGTCCACCAGCGGTGCGTAATCCTTCACCGTCGCCAGGGTTATGCCGCCGGCCACGCCCACCACCAGCCGCGGGTTGAGCTCCCTAAGTTTGCGGGCGACGACGGCCAGTTCCGCCGGTTCGAAATGGTCAAGGAGCATCACGTCCACAAACCCGGCGTAACGGTAAGCCTCTTCGGCAGAGGACGGCTCGAACTCGATCTTGTGGTGGAAGGAGTGCAGCTTGTCCGGCAGAGTGCCGAGCGTCCGTACATGGTTCTGGGTTATCAGGATGGTATCGCTGAGCGAGTTGCGGTGATAGATTGCCCCGCCGTCAACGATTGCCTGAATCTCGTCGGCACGCATCCCCGGGTGGGCCTTGCGGCAGGCCACGACGATCCCGATCTCGCCGTTCTCAGCCCTGGCCGCCCTGACGATCGCGTCCGTCTGGGTGGCGATAGCGCACATAACGGTCAGATAAGTCTGGCAGATCCGCCACAATTTGAACAGGGTCTTGATATCGCCCGTCGCCTCGATGATGACATCGCCTTTATGTATTCTCTCGCCAGGGTGGCGGCACGAAGCGACGGCGAGCTTTTGCGCCGCGAAAAACTCCGCCAGCCGGGGCGCGCCGGACACCACGGCATCCACACGCGAAATGAACCGGAACCGCCCCTGCCCTTCGATCGCCAACAATTCTGTGGTGATGTCGCCGTAGGGGCAATCCTCCTTCAGCCCCGTATCCAGGCAATCGAACAGCTTGGGGCTTGTGCCGGTCAGCATTACATCTTCCCTCCTGATGAAATCGCCAAATTAAACAAACACCAACAAACAAAAACTGGCTTTAAATGCGGTTTAAGCATATTTAATATCCAATGAAACCCTTAATAAACGTACAGTTATAAAGATAAGCAAATATAACCAAACAAAAACCAACAATATCTCTATGGTGTTATTATATATTTTGCGGTATGATTAACGCAAGAGGGTTTACCAATTAATACAAGCGTGATATTGATTTAATGGGGTGAATCGATGACCGATACGATTTCCTATACTCCCGAAGAAGTGGCCAATATCCTCAAAATCTCGCGTTTCACCGTGTACGAGATGATCAAGCGCGGCGACCTCACCGCTTACCGCATCGGCCGCAAGGTTCGCGTCGAGGCCCCCGACCTCGACGTCTATATCAAAAAATCGAAGAGCCTCTCGCCGGCGGCCCAGACGCAGGCCGCACGGCCACTCGACCCGGCCGTCCAGGCGCAGCCGGAGGGGCTGATCATCTGCGGTCAGGATGTTATCCTCGACATCCTCACCCGGCACCTGGAGAGGATGATGCCTCATGTCCGCTTTCTGCGCAACTATGCCGGCAGCATCGACGGACTGATGGCCCTTTATCGCGGCACAGCCAACGCCGCCACCACCCACCTGTGGGACAGCGACAGCGACACTTACAACGTCCCTTATGTCAGGCGGCTGCTGCCCGGCCACCGTACGCTGTTAATCAACCTTGCCTATCGCATGGAGGGCTTTTACGTCCTAAAGGGCAACCCGAAGGGCGTCGGGAGCTGGCAGGATCTCACCAGGCACGGTATCCGCTTCATCAACCGCGAACGCGGCTCGGGAGCAAGGGTGCTGCTCGACGAGCAGCTCCGTTCCCATGGAATCGACCAGCGCGACATCGTCGGCTACAGCCAGGAGGAGACGAGCCATCTGGCGGTGGCCAGCAGCGTCGCCCGCGGCGACGCCGACGTCGGCCTCGGCATCGAAAAGGCCGCCCTGCAGGTGAAGGAGATCGACTTCATCCCCCTGCAGAAAGAGCGTTACGATCTGGTTATCCGCCGCGAAGACGCGGACAAGCCCCATTTCCAGGCTCTGCTGGCGGTGCTGCGATCGCCGGCCTTCCGCAATGAGGTCGCCGGTATGGGTGGCTATGACCTCAGCCACACCGGCGAGATAATGGCCGAAACATGAAAAAGATGCACCCGCCTGTTCAGGCGGGTGCATCTTTTTCATATGGCAGTACCCTTGCTTTATTACCATCATCTCGGTGGACTTCACCAGGGCCAAACCCTACCATCAGGACGGACGGCCAATCGCCGCGCGGGCAACCGTCCCGGTGGTTTTCAGGCTACCGCCGCTCACGCCAAAGCCGACATGACAATCGCCAGGGGAGCTTTGCGCAAACTGGGTATCGCCCATCTGGCGGACTGCTGTCCAGCGAAATCAGCGGCGGCGAACGCCAGCTGACCCTCATCGCCAGGGCCATAACCCAACAGGCCGGCATGCTGATCATGGACGAGCCGACCTCCAGCCTCGACGACGGCAACCAGGTCCTTATCCTCAAAGTAATCAGCCACCTGGCCAAGCAGGGCGACTCCATCCTCATGACCTCCCACTTTCCCAGTCACGCCTTCATGCTGTGCAACAAGGTACTGGTCATGAAGCGCGGCCGGATAATCGCCGCCGGATAATCGCCGCCGGATAATCGCCGCCGGCAGCCCGGAGGAAATAATGGCCGAAGAAAGCCTCAGCGACTATACGGCGCTAAGGTAATAATCGTCGAAATCGCCGACACCGCCACGGGACCGCTAAAAGTATGCATCCCCCTACTGGCCTAACACACCCCATAAAGAGAAATAACCGGCATATGCTTTGTACCTCTTCTCTATCATTTGGACCCTGAAACTGCAAAGTCTTGTAGTTTCAGGGTCTTTCCTTTTTTGTGCTTTACTCTAAAGAGAATCGTATTCTATGCAGGTCGTTGAGTGACACCGTTATTAAACAGCACATAGACGTCATTCACAGAGCCGTAACAGAATAGAGGCATTTTCGGATAAAGTTACTCAACATCAGTAAGTGGTTAACTCATTTAGGAAATAATGTACCAAATTAGGTACATTATTAAAATGTTTCCATAATTTTGTTGCCGGATTGGTACAATTAGATGCGCAAACGTCAGAGACTACAGGTAACTAGCCATATCACTGTTTTGGCACGATATTTGCTTGTGTTATATAGAAAGAACTTTTGCCTATACCGATAACGTCTTTGGCCAAGCAAGAAACGAGTTCAAAGGGAGCAGGCTCATCTCCAACGCGAATTAAGGATGATATTCACGAGACAGCTGACAAGGAGGGAATGATTCTGGATGGCGATAAGCGATTTAGAAATCCGAGTAGTGGCGCAAAAGGGATCATGTCCGGCGGGGCACAAAACCGGGGATGTCTTTCTCTTTAAGGGCGGCCTGACGGGAGGAGGGCTTTGCACCACAGCCCTGGCGGCACTGATGCCGGCGATTTCGGTGCTATCGATAGGGGGGAGCTTTCCGTGGGAAAGCGGCCCATGTTCTACACAGCGGGCCTGCCAAGATTTCAATAACACTGTTATATTTGAAGTCAAAAGGGTATAGCTGGCTTGTCGCTTAAGTCTTGGCTTGAGTTTACAGTGAGGAAGGACGGATTTATAATGGAAAAACCGACCAGACAAAGAGTATTATTAGTGGCGATATTATTCTTAATTCTCGTTATCGCTTATTTCGACAGGGTTAATACCTCAGTATTGGCGGCTGACGAAGATTTCCTCAACGCTCTGGGGATCAAAAACAATCCTGTTGCAATTGGCTCCCTGATGTCCACATTCCTCTTGGCTTATGCCGTAGCCAATGCGGTTCTCAGTCCGTTGGGAGATATCTACGGCCCGCGAATGATGATGATTGTTGCCGTTGTCGTTATGGGTGTGTCCATGATAATCGGAGGGTTGGCTCAGTCGCTGGGAATGCTGCTCGCCGCCCGAGTAGTCCTCGGGATCGGGGAGGGATTGCATTGGCCGATGCAGATGAAATTCGTAAAGAATTGGTTTCCTCCACAGGAGCGGGGACAAGCAAACTCGGCGTGGCTGCTGGGATTGATGTTTGCCCCGGCAATCGCGATGCCGTTCTTCACCTGGCTTATCAGCTACACGGGTTGGCGATTGAGCTTTTTTGTCCTGGCTTCTTTCTCGCTCGTTTCCCTAGCGGTTTTGTACTTTTTCACTACCGACCGTCCGGAGCAGCATAAGGGGGTGAACAAGCAGGAATTGGAGCACGTAATGACGGGCTTGCGGGCTGAGGCCGACCGGGAAGCGGCCATGGGAGCGACTACGACCTGGGAAAGTTATAAACTTTTTGTGACCAACTATCGGTACTGGTTGCTCGTTGTTTTCTATATGTGCAACGCCGCGATCTTCTGGGGGACTATCGCCTGGCTCCCGTCTTACTTCCGCATGGCATTGGGATTCAATTGGGCTAAGATGGGGGCCTGGTCGTCGCTGCCGTATGTGTTGGGCTTGTTCAGTCTTGCGCTGTTTGGTTATCTGACGGATAGATACGGGAAAAAGATCTTCTTTTCGGCCGTTTCCATGCTTTTGCCGGCGATTTTCATATATATGTCCACAACCGCAACGACGACTACCGCCGCCGCAATCTATATCTCAATCGGTATCGGCACGGTGGCGCTAGGGCTGCCGGCGATATGGTCGATACAGCAGAGGCTGGTGCCCGGCAAAGCTCTCGCCGCCGGGGCCGGCTTGATGAACGGTTTTGGCATGCTGTCGTCAGCCTTAGCCCCAATGATCATCGGCTACTTTATCAAAGCGACGGGCAGCTATTCCGGCGGCTTTTTGTATCTTGTCGGACTTGCCCTGGCGGGCTGTATCGCCATTGTGTGGTTAGGGGTTGTTCTGCCTAGAGAGCAGACGCAGAACGAAACGCCAAAGCCGGGCAAGCAGGCTGAGGTGAAATAAGCGAAAGCAGGGATACCCTCCCTGCTTTCGCGTTGGAACTGAGGGTAATGACGACCGAAATATCCGGCTCAGGAGGCTATTATGGAAAACCCCAATGAAATAAGTCTTGTTGAAATCGCAAGACTTGAAAAAAGAATTTCCGCGATAGAAGAGATGATTGTTCAACTTTTTCGCCTTTATTATGATCTTGCGGTCAACATGGCTGCAAAAGAGTATAAAGAGCCTCCTAGTTGCAGTCAACTGGTGGCCTCGGGACCGGTTTCGCCCGGGACGGGCGGCTGCAGTTGCAGTGAAGACTAGTTATTAGTCTTATCCAGGGGATAATAAGGCAAAAGACGGTTTTTGGTATAAAAGTTACATCCCGTATATTTTTGGAAGCTTCGGCTCAGTTGACCACAAGGTGGGAGATAATATGGCGAGATTGCGCAATAAAACAATTAATGAGCATCTCTTTGAAACTAAAAATCTTCAACAAGTACTGGATAATCTCCCGGAGCCGATTTTTGTTACCGATTCCCGCGGAAATGTGCTCTTGGCGAATTCGGCTACTGCTCTGACTTTAGATACGACGCTGGACAGGCTGTTGAAAACAAACGTTAACGAACTTGTCAGCAAGGGTTACTATACGAATTCCAATGTGCTGGAAGCGGTCAAAAATAAGCGCGCAGTTAGCGGCGTCCTCAAAACAAAGCTCAACCTAACCTATGCTTCAACAAGCACGCCGGTGTTTGATGAAGATGGGAAGGTCACTCTTGTTATTACGACCGCGCATCCACCGAAGGATTCGGGCGAAAGCGGCCAGAGTAAAGAGGAGAGCGATCTTGTAGACCGTCGGAAAAGGGAAATAGAATACCTGCGCAACCGGGTTATGGATGATGCCGGAATTGTGGCGGAAAGCCGGCTTATGCGACAAGTTTTGCTTGCCGCTCATACTCTTTCGCAAACAAACAGCACCGTGTTGTTAATTGGTGAATCAGGCACAGGCAAAGAGGTATTGGCAAAATATATATATAGACACAGTAAACAAGCTGCCGAGGCATTTATAGCCGTTAATTGCGCGACTTTTCCCGAGAATCTGGTGGAGGCCGAGTTGTTCGGCTATGAAAAAGGCGCTTTTACCGGTGCCAAGACGGAGGGAAAGATAGGTTTGTTTGAGGCTGCCCACAGGGGCACGCTGTTTCTCGACGAGATTTCCGAGTTGCCTCTCCATCTTCAGTCTAAATTGCTTAGGGTGCTGGAAACTAGTGAGGTAAGGCGGATCGGCAGCAACTTCGACCGGAAAATCAACTTTAGGCTAATTGCCGCGACCAACAAAGATTTGAAGAAAATGACCGAAGAAGGCAGCTTCCGTCACGATCTCTATTATCGGCTAAACGTTATCCCGATCCGTATCCCGCCTCTCAGGGAGCGTCCCGAAGACATCATGGCTCTTGCAAAGAAGTTCCTGGCCGACTTCAACAAGCGATACGAGACGGCAGCCGAACTTGACTTGGACACGCTGGAAGCTTTTCAAAGGTACAGTTGGCCGGGTAATGTGAGGGAACTTAGAAACTTGGTCGAGCGGCGAGTAATCAGCGGCCTGCAGGATTACCCGGATGAAAGCGTTAATATAGCTGCCGGGGCTCAGCGTGATCTGTTCCAGGAGTATTTCAAACTACTTGGGGCAGAATACACGCTTAAAGATGTAATGAATAAGATTGAAGAGCGATATATCAGATATATGCTGCAGTCCTGTGGCGGGCGTGTCGGCGAGGCGTCAAAAAAACTGGGTGTCTATAGGACGGTGTTATACAGAAAACTAAAAGCCTTCGATAAGACAAAAAGGAATAACTAGCAAAAGTGGGTATGTACCGTTCGGGGTACATACCCACTTTTGCTAGTTATTTATAGTCAGCCCGCAGATTGTCTTGCCAGGGGCCAGGTCAATCTTTTGGACGTGATTTTTAGATGTAATGTACCGTTATTGGTACATGATTTGGCTTGTAATTGCCTGATTGTTCCAAAAAAGGTACTGGTTTGAATTAAGGTGAAAATTAGCGCTCTTCAGGCGGCGACTGTGTTGGCGGGGGCTTGTTTTGTGTGCTTCGATTATTGGCATATAAGTTGCGTTATATAGGTGCATTATTCTGGTTATTGCCAAAGGAGGACTGAATTTATGTCAAAACTCATAACCGCCGACCAGGCCGCGACCCTGATTAAAGATGGTGCGACAGTTGCCGCCACAGGTTTTGGCTTGGCGGGCTGGGCTGAAGAAGTGGCCCAGGCCATCGAGAAACGCTTTGTAGAGTCAGGGCAGCCGAGGAATATAACGTTGATGCACGCTTCGGCCATCGGCGACTGGAAGGAACGCGGAACAACCCGTCTCGGCAAGGAAGGTCTCGTAAAACGCTGGATAGGTGCCCATATAGGTTCCTCCGCCAACATGTCGCGTCTTGTAGCCGAGAACAAAATCGAAGCCTACTGTCTGCCGCAGGGCTCCATCCTCCATCTTTTCCGCGAAATCGCCGCCAAGCGCCCCGGCCTTTTTACGAAAGTAGGCCTGGGAACCTTCGTTGATCCGCGCCTGGAAGGCGGGAAAATGAACCCCATGACCACCGCACCTATCAATAAAGTAGTGGAATTCGAAGGGGAGGAGTGGCTGTTTTATCCGACCTTCCCGATAAATGTCGCCCTCATTCGCGGCACTACGGTCGACGAACACGGCAATCTTACGATGGAGAAGGAGGGGCCGCTGGTTGAAGCACTGCCTATTGCTCAGGCGGCTAAGAACAGCGGGGGCATCGTTATTGTCCAGGCCGAGTATTTGGCCAAGGCTGGAACGTTACACCCTAAGGCGGTGCGCGTTCCCGGCATACTTGTAGATTATATCGTGGTTGCCAGCAAACAGGAAAGCAGCTGGCAGACTGAAGGCCTCTACTTTAACCCGGCTTTCGCCGGCGATATCAAGGTGCCTCTTAACAGCATCCCCGAACTGCCGATGGACGATCGCAAAATTATTGCCCGGCGGGCGGCAATGGAGCTTATTCCCGGCGCCATCGTCAACCTGGGGGTCGGCATACCCAGCGACGTCGCCGCAATTGCCGCCGAAGAAGGCGTCAGCGACATGATGACCATGACCACTGAGGTCGGCGGCATCGGCGGCGTTCCGGCCAGCCTGCCAAACTTCGGTCACTCGTATAACGTTGAAGCCGTGGTCGAGCATCATGCCCAGTTCGACTATTATGATGGCGGCGGTATCGACGTGGCTTTCCTCGGTCTTGCCCAGACGGATACGTCCGGCAACGTCAATGTCAGCAAATTTAAGGGCCGGGTAGTCGGCTGCGGTGGCTTCGTCAATATTACGCAAACCTCGAAGAAAGTGGTGTACTGCGGCACTTTTACCGCTGGCGGGCTCGAAGTTACCGCCAAAGACGGTAAACTGGTCATTGTCAACGAAGGCAAAAACAAGAAATTTGTTCCCCAGGTCGAGCAAGTCACCTTCAGTGGCAAATATGCGGCCAAAGTCGGCCAACCGGTGTTGTATGTGACCGAGCGGGCCGTGTTCACCCTGGATAATGGCGAGATGACCCTTGTGGAAATCGCCCCGGGGATCGACCTTGAAAAAGACGTGCTGGCCCTGATGGATTTCAAACCACGCATATCGCCCAACCTGAAAACAATGCCTGCCGGCATTTTCCAGCAGAAGTGGGGCGAACTGAAGCCGCTTGTTGAAGCCAAAGTGAAAGGTTGATGAACATGGCAGACAAATCGCTGACTCAAGAGCAGCAAAGATTGCAGTTGCTGGCGCGGGAATTCACCGCCAAGCACATTATTCCGGTTGCCGCCGAGTACGACAAAAGCGGCGAATTTCCTCTGTTTATTGTTGAGGAGGCCACGAAAGCCGGCCTCATATGCAATGCTGTTCCCGTCGAATACGGCGGGGCGGGTTATGATTCGGTATCGCAGGCGGCGATTGTTGAAGAGTGGGCCTATGGCTGCGCCGGTTTTGCCACCACTCTCGGCGGTAACGGACTGAGCTGCTACCCTTTGCTTATCGCCGGAACCGATGAACAAAAGAAGCTGTATTTCAGCCGCATCGTTGCCGGTGGACTGGGGGGCTTTGCCCTGACCGAGCCGGGTGCCGGTTCGGATGCCGGCGCCGTTGCCACCACCGCCAAGCTGGAAGGCGACGAATGGGTGCTCAACGGCACGAAATGCTTTGCCACAAGCTGCGGCTATGCCAGTATCATGATTATTTTCGCGAGCACCAATCCATCACTTGGCGTTAAAGGCCTCAGCGCCTTCATCGTCGAGAAAGAACGCCCGGGTCTTGTCGTTGGGGCCGTTGAGCATAAGTTGGGCATCCGCAGCTCCAACACCGTCGAACTGCTTCTGAAAAACGTCCGCATTCCCAAGACCTACCTCCTGGGCAAAGAAGGCGAGGGTATGAAAATTGCCATGAAAACCCTCGACATGGCCCGGCCGATGGTGGCCTCGCAGGGTGTGGGCATAGCCCGGCGTGCTCTCGACGAAGCCATTAAATTTGCCAAAAGCCAGTTAGACGTTAACGGCAAACCACTGGCCGCCAACCAGAGCGTTGCTTTCAAACTGGCCGATATGGCCATCCAGACCGAGGCAGCCAAACAGCTTGTGCGCAACTGCCTGCGGCTGAAAGATGCCGGCTTGCCCTACACCAAGGAAGCGGCCATGGCCAAGACCTTCGCCACCGACACCGGCATGCGGGTAGCCGCGGAGGCCATGGAAATCATGGGCGCGTATGGGTACTCGCAGGATTCGGTGGTGGAAAAGCTCGTGCGCGACGCCAAAATCCAGCAGATTTACGAAGGTACTAACCAAATCCAGCGCCTTGTCATTTCGGGAATCCTGCTCAAAGACTAGGCCAAGAGAGATGAAGATAGGGGGTTAACGCATGAGTTACACATTAACGGAAGAACAACAGCTCATACAGCAGACGGCTAGGGAATTCGCCCAGGAATACGTCGTGCCGTCGGTTGCTGAATGCGATAAAACAGGTGTCCATCCGGGAGAAGTCGTCAACAAAATGGCCGAATACGATTTTCTCGGCCTGTATCTGCCGGGCGAATACGGTGGTGCGGAAGCGGGTTACCTGAGCTACATCCTTACTGTCGAGGAACTCGCCAAAGTCAGTGGCGCCGTCGCTGCTATCCTGGTCAACCACGCCTCGGCCGCCGCTTACGCCGTCAGCCGTTGGGGCAGTGATGCCCAGAAAAAAAGCTGGCTGACGGCTATGGCTAAAGGCGATGCCCTCGGCGGAGTGGCCGGCCTGGAGCCCGGCGCCGCCCCCGGCGCCGGCGCCGACAGGGTGGTGGCTGTCCGTGAGGGCGATACGTACAACTTGACAGGCATGAAGACCTATGTCGCCAATGGCGGCGCGGCCGACGTCTACATAGTATTCGCCGTTACCAATCCCGAGGCCGGCGCTAAAGGCCTCAGCGCTTTCATCGTGGACGCCAAGGCAGCCGGTCTTAAGGTTAACCGGCTTATCGGCAAGATGGGTCTCAGAGGCTGCCAATGGGCCGAACTTGTTTTCGACAACGTCAAGGTCCCCGCCGCCGGTCTTCTGGGCGGCGAGGGCGCGGGTGCGGCAATGCTGGCCGAGATCCAGGCGGTAACCGGCGTTGCCGAGGGGGCGATCGTCGTCGGTATCGCTCAGGCTGCAATGGAAGATGCCGCCAAATACGGTAAGCAGCGTATCCAGTTTGGGCGGCCGATTACCAGCTTTCCTGCCATCCAGACCATGCTGGCCGACATGGCCGCGAACATTCACCTGACAAGGCTGGCGGTCTACCATGCCGCAGATCTCGTCGATAAGGGTGAAAAGTTTGCTGTCGAGGCGGCCATGATCCGGTTGTTTGCCGGCCGCATCGGCGCGAGCGCCCTCATAGACGTCATTCAGATCGAAGGCGGGTACGGCTATAGCGAAGAAATGGCTGCTTCCCGTTTTTACCGCGACGTCCAAGGCGCTATCCTCAAAAACAGCTCGGCTGACTTCCCGGAAAAAACGATTGTTGCTGAAGTGTTGGCCTAAACGCTCTATTGAAAGGAGAAGACAATGTCAAAAATACTCGTCTGCTATAAATGGGTTCTCGACGAACAGGATATCAGGGTTAATGCCGCCGACGCCTCGCTTGACTCAAGCCGGGCCAAATACAAAATAAGCGACTACGATAAGAACGCCATCGAAGAAGCCGTTTTACTGCAGGAGGGTCAGGGAGCGACGGTTGACGCCGTAACTTTCGGTGGCGACGCTGTGAAGCAGTCGCTCAAAGACCTCCTTTCCCGCGGACCGGATAAGGTATTTTACATAGCCGACCCGTCCGCCGACAAAGCAGACGGCTACGTTACTGCCGGCGTTATCGCCGCCGCCGCCCGAAAAACCGGCCCCTACGACCTGATCATCTGCGGCGAAGGGAGCGCCGATTCCTACAACCAACAGGTAGCGCCACGTCTGGCCGCCAATCTCGGGCTTCCGTCTATCACCTATGTCCAATCGCTCAAGCTTGAAGGCGGCCGCGTCGTAGCCACCCGCAAGCTGGGCGACTGCACGGAAGTCGTAACGGTCGAAGGCCCTGCGGTGGTGAGCGTAGTGCCGGAAATAAACAAGCCGCGTATTCCCAGCCTCAAACAGGTACTGGCCGCTGCGAAGAAACCCGCGGAAGAGATAAAAATCGCCGACCTTGGCCTTTCGCCCAAGCAGCTTACCGCCAAGACAGTCAGCCTGACGGTCAAGGGCTTTGTCATGAACCGCAAAAACATCCTCTTCAAAGAGCCAGCACAGGCTGATAATGTCGCTAAACTTGTCGCCGCACTTGCCAAAGAAGGCGTGTGCTAGAGGAAAGGAGCCTTAACATGCCGGGAATACTCATCTTCTCAGAAAATAATGCCATTGCCTTAGAACTCGTCACCGCTGGCCTCGGACTTAAAGCAACAATGAATCACTCGCTCTGCGCCGTCGCCCTTTCCGAGCCGGACGCTGCTGCCCTTGCCGCCGCCGGCGCCGATAAAGTCTTCCTGCTCAATGGCCAGGACTGGCCGGAAGGCTGTGCCCAGCCGATAGCCGAGCTGGCGGCGAGGGAACTGGCCGCGGTCATCCTCATTGGCGGCACTGCCCGCGGCAAGGATATCGCCGCAAAGGTCGCCTGTGGGCTGGACGCCGGGCTGGTAACTGAAGCGCAGACTATTGAGATCGCCGAAGACAAGCTGCAGACTACCCGTCTCAAGTACGGCGGACTGGCGGTGGCCTGCGAGGCTACCGGCCTGCCGGCCGTTGTCACCATCGCTCCCCGCACCTTCGACAAGGCGGTGGCCGGTGACGGCCAGGGACAAGTTATAGCGCTCGACGCAGCCGCCGGCGACCCGCGGGTGAAAGTGAGCGACCTTTGCCCGATAGAACGCCATGGCGTAGATATTGCTTCTGCAGCTCGCGTCGTCTGCGTAGGCCGCGGTCTGGCCAAACAAGAAGATCTGGCTTTGGCCGAAGACCTCGCAAAGGCTCTGTCGGCGGAAATCGGCTGCACCCGCGGCATCGCGGAGGACTACCACTGGCTGCCGGTCGAGCGCTATATCGGCATCTCCGGCCAAAACATCAAATCCGAGCTCTACCTCAGCCTGGGGGTGTCCGGTCAGGTGCAGCACGTCGCCGGTATCCGCGACGCCAAAGTAATCGTGGCGGTGGACACGAACGAGAAGGCGCCGATCTTTGCAGCGGCTGACTACGGCATCGTCGGCGACTTATACGAAGTTGCCCCGCTTATTACCGCCGCGCTTAAAAAGTAACAATAACCGCCGTTGGGAGTTGGTTAAATGTCGGCTGACGAAAAATTCGATGCAATAATTATCGGCGCCGGACCGGCGGGGGCAGCCTGCGCTTATGTGTTGGCCCGCGAGGGCAAGAGCGTTCTTATGGTGGAACGGGGCGTAACCGCCGGCAGTAAAAACGTTACCGGCGGCCGTCTCTACACCTATGCTATGGAAATGGTGGAGCCAGGCCTTTATAAAAGGGCGCCGCTGCAGCGCAAGGTAGTGCGCGAGCAGATAATGATGCTCGGGACGAAAAGCGCCGTGACTGTCGATTACGCCGACTTCGAGTTCGGCGAGGATGTGCCCCAGTCGTACACTGTCCTCCGGGCTCCTTTTGATGAGTGGTTCGCGGCCGAGGCCGAAGCCAAAGGAGCGATGGTCGCCACCGGCATTCTGGTGGACGAGCTGCTTGAGGAGAACGGAAAAATTGTCGGCATTAAGGCCGGCGAGGACGAAATGTACGCCGATGTCGTTATCGCCGCCGACGGTGTCAATTCGCTCATCGGGCAGAAGACCGGCCTCAGGAGCGATATCACGCCGCATCTGGTCGGCGTAGGCGTTAAGGAAATCATCGAGCTGCCGGACGACGTAATCGCCGCCCGCTTTAATCTGAGCGGCGACGAAGGGGCGGCCAGACTGGCGCTCGGCTGCACCGAAGGCACCTCGGGCGGCATGTTCTTCTACACCAACAAAGGCAGCGTTTCCCTTGGGATTGTTTTCAATCCCGAGCAGGCGGCGAAAAGGGGCAAGAAAATCCAGGAAATCCTTCAGGACCTGAAGATGCATCCGGCAATAGCACCGCTCATCGAAGGCGGAACGACAGCCGAATACGGCGCCCATCTTGTACCTGAGGTCGGTCTTAGCGGCATGCCGAAAAAGCTCTATCGCGACGGTCTGGTCATGGTCGGAGACGCCGCCGGCTTTGGCATCAACACCGGCGTGATAATCCGCGGTATCGACCTGGCCATTGTCAGCGGCCTGGCAGCGGCCAACGCCGTTATCGAGGCAGACGGTGCGGCCGCCGTCGGCCCCCTTTACGAAAAGCAGCTGGAGAAGCTTTCCCTCATGCCAAGCATGAGGCTGTTCGCCGGCTGGCATAACATCCTCGAAATGCCGCGCATGTTCAGCGAGTATCCGGCGCTGGCCAACGATGCCATGAGGTTTATGTTCACCGTCGACGGCAAAGTGCCGGCAAGGATGGACAAAGCCATGCTGCAGATCGTCAGGCGGCACGTCACTTTCGGTCAGTTGCTGGCCGACGGCTGGAGGGGGTATAGAGCGTTATGACGATCAAGCGGCAAAGTGCCGAGGAACTCCTTGGCCTCAACAAGTTCAACGTTGACGAAGGCCACCCGCATATCATTCTTGATAAATCGATATGCGCTAAGTGTGACGAAAAGCCGTGCCTGGTGATCTGCCCGGCCGTGCTTTATACGCTGAAGGGAGGGGAGATCAACTTCGATTACGCGGGCTGCCTGGAGTGCGGCACCTGCCGGGTTATGTGCAAGAACAAGGGGATAACCGGCTGGAATTATCCGCGGGGTACTTTCGGGGTGTCGTTCCGGTATGGGTAAAAATACACCCCGATCCTTAAAAAAATAAGGAGGTTGCAAATGGGTAACAACGAGCAGAAATTCTACGGTTGGTACATGGTCGCGGTATTATGGATTATCTATCTCATCAACCTGGGCTTCCCGCTTTACGGCGGCGCCGTCATCAACTCGTTCATGATCAAGGATATCCCCATGGATAGGATGACTTACGGCGCAGGCTTTTCGCTGACCAACCTTTTCGTCGGCCTGGGAGCCATACCCGCCGGTATGGCGGTAATTAAGTACGGTATCAGAAAAACCTTCGCGATGGGCGCGGTGATTCTGGTTATCGGTACCGTATGGTTGTCTCAGGTGGCCACCCAGCCCTGGCACTATCTCATCGGTTTCGGCGTTTTGAACGGCTTCGGCATGGCTATGGGCACGATGCTGCCGCTGGCGACCACGGTTACCCGCTGGTTCGTCAGGTACCGCGGCCGGGCGATGGCTATCGCCATGACCGCTTCCGGCTTTGCGGGCTTTATCGCCTCGCCGGCCATTAACAAGTTCATCGCCGCCACCGGCGGCAACTGGCGTCTCGCCTGGCTCTGTGTCACCGCTGCCTGTATCATCGCCGGCGTGGTCGCTTTTATGTTCATCAAGGAACGGCCGCAGGACTATGGCCAGATACCCGACGGACGGGAAGCGACTGAAGCCGAAAAAGCGGCTGCTGCGGCCAATCCGCTCTACACCAAGTACGCCTGGACACCGTCCGAGGCATACAAAACCGCCGCCTACTGGCTTACTGTTGTCGCCGCCGCCTGCAGTCAATGGCCGTTCTTTTTCTTCACCGCCCACTGGATTATGCACCTTCGCGGGAAAGGCATCAATCCTGCCGACGCCGCCTTCGCCATGGGCATCTTCACCATGGGCGGCATCGCCGGCCGACTCATCAGCGGCTGGCTGATGGACCGGATCCCCGCCCGCTTCGTCATGATGCTCGGGTTATGCTGCTACTTTGTCGGCTCTTTCCTGGCTCTTCAGGCCAGCCCATCGTCTCTCATGGTGGTTTATATAGCCGCGGCGTGCTACGGCGCCGGTTTCGGCTGGTGTTTCGTCGCCCAGCAGACCATGCTCGGCCACTTCTTCGGCCCGGCTGCCTTCCCCAAACTCAACGGCAACCTGCTGGCTATCAGCGCCGTCCTCGTGTCTGGCGCAGGCATTGTCGGCGGCAGGCTGTTCGACATCTTCAAAGGCTACAACGAAGCCTTCTACCTCAACGTGGCTATGGGCGTACTTGGTATCGTCCTGCTGATATTCACCACCATGCCAAAGGCGCCTGCCGCCAGCGACAGCGCTCCCAGCGTCAAAGCCTAGGAAACTTGGACACTAGGGCTGGAGGCGAAAAGCTAATAGGGGGGATGCCGGAAGGAAGAATAGTTAGTCGGAAAACAACCGTTACTCATTATCAGGAGGGAAAAACGTGAGAAAACTGTGGACAATCGTTCTTATCGCCCTATTTACCTTCGCACTCTCGACTACCGCGTTTGCCGCCCAGACTTTCAACGATGTCCCTGCCAAGCACTGGGCCTATGATGCGGTAGCCAAGCTGGCCAAGGCCGGGCTGATCGAAGGCTACGGCGACGGCACCTTCCGCGGGGACAAGCTCATGAACCGCTACGAGTTCGCCATTGTCACCGTTAAGGCAATCGACCGCTTCGACAAAGCCGACGAAGCCCAGAAAAAACTTATCGACCAGTTGGCGGCCGAGTTCGCCGGCGAGCTCAACCGCATGGGCGCCCGCATAGCCAAGGTAGAAGCCAAGACCAGCACCTGGCTTGTCGGCGGCGACAGCCGGTTCCGTTGGCTGCATAACAACCCCAAATATGCCGGCGGGCAGAAACTGTCAGGGGCTCAGGCGACCGATTTCCGGATCCGGCTGAAGTTCGCCGGGACGATCAACGAGAAGACCAGCATCGAAGGTCGTCTCACGACCAACTACGGCAACAAGCTCGGCGATACCGCCGATGCGCAAACACCTTTCGGCTCCACCGCGTACTTCGATATCTTCAACATTACTCACAAAGACGCGCTTGGGTTCGATAAAATCCGGCTGGGCCGGACGCCGCTCGATTTCATCGGCAAAGGCCTGCTCGGCAAACCGATGGCGGTAGACGGTATCACCTTATACCGGACGATAACCCCAAACACGAAACTCACCGCCTTCACCGGCAACATTAAGCACTCTGGCTCCAGCAACGCCAACCAGCTTACAACCGCCGACCTGTCTTTCAAAGTGAGCGACAAATTCAGTTTTGGCACCGGTTTCTACTGGGCCGATATCCCCGGCACCAGCGGCACTGCTGGCGCCACGATGCTCGCCGAATCCGGAAGCTTCAGAAGTTCCAACGGTTTTGACATATCCGTAAAGTGGAAACTTGACAACGGCCTAACGCTGTTGGGCGATTTCGTCGGTTCCAAACTTAACGGTGCGACCAGCAACCTTTCGTCTAACCCGCGTGCATGGTCGGTCCAGTTGAGCAACGGCAAAGGCCCGGGGGCGACGATGGCCTACTACCCCACGTCTTTCCAACTGGTTAACCGGAACAAGGTAAATGACGCCGCCTGGGCGATCATTTACCGCAGCGCCATGGCGGGCGCATTGCCGGGTGGAGCCGGCGGCTTCGATACTACGGGTGTAGCGAATAATACCAATGTATTCAGCCCGTATCTCCGCGGCACCGACAACTTGACCGCCCTCTACCTGGTATACCAGACGGTAATCGACAAGAACGTCATCCTGTCCTTCGAGTGGCAGGATTTCAAAGTCAAGAACCGGGCGCTCACGCCTTCTCTGACCGAAAGCAAGCTTGACACCACGTTCATGACCAAGCTCGATTACTATTTCTAAGAGTCTCGCCGCCGTGTCGGGCGGGCTAGACTGAATCGGGAAATCGATAGGGGCGCGGAGAGTTTCCGGGCCCCTGTCGAAATCTTGCGACTGCTTCCGGCCAACAGGCCGGGCGCCATGCATGGAGGAAAGATTGTGCTCGTCAGATACCGGCACTATAAGCTCCAAGAGATGATTGAATTACTGACAGAAGAGCGCATTTATTTTTCGCGCGGACACTCCGTCATTAGCGGACGTCATACTCCTGACGCGATTTTTTTGGCGGCTGCCGCGGACGATGCCGGTACGGGCGCGATTAACATTGGATGTGAGATTTATAACAATACTGATAGTGTAAGGGAAATAATTGAAAGAACAGATTTTAGCTACGACGAAGCGAACGGCAGGTTCCTGAAGCTTTGGACAATACCCTTTGAGTATTCGATAAACAGCATTCAGTTGCTTGGAATAGTCATGACCGGGCTGGAAATGGCCCAGGAATGTTCACCATTTTTTCTTTATGCTTCTTCTCGGCAGAAAACGCTGGCCGATTATTACCGGTTTATGACATCGCCGCTGCCTAAGGTGAGCTATGAAGCGGTGATGAATGAACTAGGGTACGGGGACGATCCTCTGCAGACGCATGGTGAGAAAGAGACGGGGGACGAAGCGGATTATCTGATCGCGCCGTATAAAAAAAGATGGTGGGCCGCGTGGGTCAGCGGCGATCACATCGTACCGCTTTTTGCATCACAGGCCGAAGCTTCGCGGTTCCTCCGCGAACGGGCCGCCTGCATTTCCTTGAACAAGATTGTTATCGGAAACATACCGGCAATAAGCCGTAACAGGATGCCGAACGCCTATGTATTAATCGACCATGGAAGAAGCGTTACCGAGAAGATCGCCTGGCTGCAGACCGAGATCGATCGTCTGCGAAGGCAATTCGCCGTACGATCTTCCTGAGGCGAGCAATAACTATAAATGATGCTGATGCGGAGGAGATTGCGGTGGAAAAGCTTAGAGCGTTAAGCGGTGTAATGGAAATAATCAGGGACCTTAGCGCGTGGGACTGCAGTGTGTTGCTTTGCGACGCCGAAGCCATCATCCTTAAGTATGCTGACGCTAAGACTTTTCCGGCGAACGTGACGATTGGGAAGCCGGCGCCAGGCGGCCTGGCCAAAAGCGCCATAGAAACCCGTAAAATAGCAACCGGCATTATCCCGGCGCGGGTGTACGGCCTTCCCCTCAAAGCCATCTGTTACCCGATAATCGAAGAGGACGGGACAATCTCGGGGGTTATAGGCACGGCGACGACCCTTGAGGTGCAGGAGCAGCTCCATGCCACAGCCCAGGCGATGGCGGCGACCTCCGAGGAGATGGCGGCGACGACCGACGAGCTCTCGAAAGCGGCCGAAAAACTTGCCGATAACCTTGCAAAGGCGAAATACGCGGGCGAGTCGGTGCTGGGCGAGATCGGCAAGACTAACGACATCCTCCGGTTTGTCAGCGAGGTGGCCAGCAATTCAAACCTTCTGGGACTCAATGCGGCAATCGAGGCCGCCCGGGCAGGTGAACACGGACGGGGCTTCGCCGTTGTCGCCGAGGAGATACGAAAGATGGCGGATAACAGTTCCCAGTCGGTTCGCGATATCAGGGAAATTTTGCAGAACATCCAGGCGGAAATCCGTGTCGTTGTCGACATTGTCTCCCAGGCGGCGGAGCTTGGCGGCAACCAGCTGCTTGCTACCGATCAGATCAGGGCGACCATGCAGGATCTGGCGAATTCGGCCGCAGATATAGAAAGAGTAGCCGAGATTGCCTAACGGTGTAGTATCGATTAAAGAGCAAGGATGCATCGCGGGAGATACATCCTTGCAGCGACTACTTATTCTGTTCGTAGGACTTTAGTTTCCGGTAAAGGATCGTCCGGTAAATCCCCAGCTGGTTGGCGGCCTCGCCGATGCGTCCACCACACGCTTTAAGAACGCTATGGATATATTTCTGTTCGACCGCTGATAAGACTTCCCGCAACGTACCGCTGAAACCAAGTTGTTTGAAGATATCGACCGACGGGAGGCGCTCTTGCGTTTCGGATGCTGCCATCTCAAGGCAGTAGGCCGGGTAGTCATGCAGACTGCAGATAACCTTGCGCTCGATGAGGTTTCTGAGTTCACGCACGTTTCCAGGCCAGTTCTGTTTTAGGAATCCATCCAAAATTTGCCGGTCAAGCTCAACGGTGACATCGTACTTTTTGTTGAAGTGAGCCAGGAATTTGGCCGCAAGCGCGAGGATATCCTCAGGACGTTCCCTAAGCGGCGGCAGGCGTAATGGAATAACATTCAGCCGATAATACAAATCTCTCCGGAACGTTCCCTGCTCGGTCATTTGCTCGAGGTCTTTATTGGTGGCGGCAATCAGACGGAAATTGATTATGCGGTCGACGTTGCTGCCGATACGCCGAACCCCGCCTGTTTCCAGCACCCTAAGCAGTTTCGACTGTAGGGCAAGAGGCAGCTCGGCAATTTCGTCAAGAAATAATGTGCCGCGGTGGGCCGCTTCAAACAGGCCCATTTTCCCCTCGGCGTTGGCCCCCGTGAAAGCACCTTTTTCGTAACCGAACAATTCGGACTCAACCAGTTGTTCTGGAAAAGTCGCGCAATTGACGGCAAGGAATGCCTCCTGTGATCTTGTGCTATGCCGGTGGATATAGTTGGCCAGCACTTCTTTGCCGGAACCTGATTCGCCGGTTACCAGCACGGGGCTCTCGGTCTGGGCAATCTTGTGGGCCATGAGGAGAACTTGTCGCATTGCCGGGCTTTCGGCAACAATCTCGGTTTTGTCGAGGACGCGGCTGCGCAGATATTCCATTTCGCGTTTGCGTCTGCATATATAATCGTCGCTGGTATGTTTCGGGTTTATACCCTTAGGGTAGCCTGTCGTAACTACCAGAATTACTTCACCGTCGTCGTCAAGCACCGGCGTGCTTGATGACATCATGGTAATACCGCGAGCGGTGATAAGCGGACCGCGGATAGCGCATTTTTTCTCGACCGCTTCGATAGCATACGACCTGGTGTAATACTTCTTTTGGACCATATCCTTAACATTGCCTTTTAGGAATTGGTCTTGGGACATACCTAACGTCATCGCTGCGGTTGAGTTGGATATCAAGACATTTCCCTGCGCATCGGTGACAAAAATAGGATTGGGAAACTTGTCGAACAACTCGGAGAGGTTTAAGGTATTGTCCTTTTTCGTTTTTTTATCGTTAGCCATCTTGTCAACTCCTCATAATGGCTTCGGTAAAAAATGTAAAGAGTCTGAAAATAATTAATTATACTTGCTTGTGATAATTCCTGCCGACCAAGGTACCTGGAAATGCCGAAATGGGATTTTTTTGCTGATGTTTTTTGTCCAATGTACCGTCAGCGGTACATTTCGCGGCGCTCTGTGAGCGATAGTGTTGCCGTGAAGGTACCAAAATCAGCATGCGTCCCCGGACATACAGCTGATAAATTGCTAAATATACAGGTTTTTCAAACGTTGAGGCTCTTGGCACTGATATTGCTATACAACTATTTGCCTGGCACAAGGACCGGAGGCTCTTTATTCATATGGGAGGGATTGGATGCTAATCATCGGAGAACTCATCAACACAAGCCGCAAAGCAATACGGGAAGCGGTCGAAGCACGAAACGCCGGATATATTCAAGAAGTCGCCCGGCAGCAGGCGGACGCCGGCGCAGATTACCTCGATGTAAACTGCGGCAATATGGTGGGGCAGGAACTGGAAATCATGCAGTGGCTAGTCGAGACTATCCAGCAGGCGGTTGACACGCCTCTATGCATCGACAGCCCGGACGAAGGCGCACTGAGAGTGGGGTTAAGCCTGTTGAAGCCCGGCTATAAACCGATGATAAACTCCATCAGCGCCGAAGAAAAACGCTTTAAAGCGGTTGCCCCGCTGGTGCGGGAGTTTAACGCCAAAGTAGTGGCCCTGTGCATCGAAGACGCCGGTATGCCGGCTTCTGCCCATGATAGGCTGCGTATCGCCACTGACTTGGTCAAGGCTCTGGAAATAGCGGGAGTAGCCCAGGAAGATATTTACCTCGACCCGCTTGTCAAGCCGCTCAGTACAAACGACAGACACGGCCTCGAAGTACTGGACGCCATCAGACTCATAAAAGACAAATTCCCGGCGGTGCATTTCACCTGCGGCCTGAGCAACATTTCTTACGGTCTTCCCAATAGGGGGGTATTGAACAGGCTATTTGTAGTTCAGACAATGACGGCGGGAATGGACGGGTATATACTGAATCCTGCCGACAAAGCAATGATGGGGCTTGTATACGCCTCGCGGGCACTCCTGGGACAGGACAAATACTGCGCCAAATATCTAAAAGCCCATCGTAAGGGGCTGTACGAATAGTTCCCGGTTACTAAAACAAGAAAGCGATTATTTTTAATAAGGAGGCAATAGAATGAGTAAAATCGACCTTGCCAAGGCCATGACCGAGCTTGATGAAGATGCGGTGCAGGAGGGGGTAAAAAGCCAGCTTGCCGCGGGAGTTCCGGCAATGGAAGTGCTTGGCCAGCTGCAAAAAGGCATGGAGGGTGTCGGCAAGCTGTACGAAGCCGGCGATTACTACCTGTCGGAACTGATCATGTCGGCCGACGTATTCGGCGGCGCGGCCGCACTGCTTAATTCCGCCCTCACCGAAGGTGGAGAAATGAGAACCGTCGGGACTATGGTTCTGGGTACTGTTAAGGACGATATCCATGATATAGGGAAAAATATCGTTTCAACGATACTTAGCTGCAACGGCTTCAAGGTAGTAGACTTGGGGGTAGACGTGCCGATAGCCACATTCGTGGAAGCCGTTAAAACCCACAAGCCGCAAGTTGTCGGCATGTGCTGTCTGCTGACGACCGCTTTTGACATCATGAGAGATACGGTAGCGGCCGTCAAAGCTGCGGATAAAGGCGCCATTGTCCTGGTAGGAGGCGGCCCGGTGGACGCCAACGTAGGAAAATACGTGGGCGCCGACGGTGTTTGCAAGAGCGCTTACGAGGCAGTGGAAGCCTGCAGGAAAATCGCGGGGGTGAATTAAATGGCCAGAGATACCATGACCGCCGAAGAACGGATAGTAGCTACCATTAATCTTGAACCGGTGGACAGGGTGGTCTGCGCGCCGATCATCGAACAATATGCCGGGCAGTTCGCCGGTATCACCAACAAGGAATATATGTGGGACTGGGAAAAAGCGATGCAGGCCACCGAGAAAGTATGGGAGGCGTACCCGGTATGGGACAGCAACGCTTATATGATCCACGGCCGCTACGCGCCCGTCGGCCAGAAGTGCGGCCCCGGCCGCCTGAGAATGCCGGGTACGGAGCTCGAAGACAACGCTCAGTACCAGATTATCGAGTACGAAGCCATGACCAGGGATGATTATGCTCTGCTCAAGGAAAAAGGGTTCATGGAATACCGGTTGACATTCCTGGAACGGGCTCACCAGGTCAGCCGCGAGGAGGTAACGGCCGCCCAGAAAGAAATGGCGAGGTTGCGCCAGGATGAAATCGATCGTACCCTCCGCCGAGGACAGAGCTTGACCTGGGGAGCGATCATGGGCGTGGTTCCTTTTGATAACTTTTCCATGATGCGTTCCATCGACAAATTCTATAAAGATATGTTCCAGATAGGCGACCTTCTTGACGAGCTGCTGCCGATAGTGAACAATGCTACCATCGCCGGCTGCGAAGCAGTGACGAAAATGCTCGGCAACAATCGGGTTTTTGTCGGGGCGGTCCGTGGAGCGGGACAATTCATTTCCAAGAAACACTTCGACCGGTTCGTCGGTCCCTTTATGAAAATCCTGGTGGAGAAGCTGGCGGAGAAAAACATTGTGCCGATCCTGCATTGTGATGCCGACTGGACCAAGAACCTGGAGTTTTTCCTCGAACTGCCGAAAGGCAAGTTTGTCTTGGAACTTGACGGCGCCACCGATATCTTCAAGGCGTACGAAATATTGAAAGGCCACTGCTCCATCAAGGGCGACGTGCCGGCTGCCCTGTTCACCGTCGCTTCGGCCAGCGAGCTTGACGAGTACGCCAAGAAGCTTTTAAGCACCTTCAAAAACGGTGAAGGCTTCATGTATTCGTCAGGGTGCAATCTGCCGATGAACGCCAAACACGAAAACGTTAAGGTATTTTTCGACGCTGTCGAAAAATATGGCCGTTATAACTAGGCAGGCTCTGCCGGCCCGATAAAAGAATATGATTTAGCATAAATATGGCCCCGGTTTTGCAACGGGTATTTCAAAGCCGTTGTGCGACCGGGGCCGATATGCATGCAACAATACGGGAAAATGCGAGAGGAGGAAATATGCACATTCTTCTTTTTGGCGGTTTTCTAGGCTCGGGGAAAACGTCGGTAATTCTCCAGTTGGCTAAGCGGATTACCGCTTCAGGCCAGGAGACGGTGGCGATTATCGAAAATGAAATCGGCGAAGACGGTATTGACGACATACTTCTTTCCGCAGGCGGGTTCACCGTCAAGCCTCTTTTCGGTGGCTGTGTGTGCTGTCAGATAACCAGTGACCTGGTTAGTGCGGTTGACGAGATATCGAGGACCCTCAACCCCGATTGGCTGATAATCGAAATGACCGGCCTGGCAGTGCCGGGCAATGTTGCCAAGCTTATTCGCCGGTATGACGCCAGCGGCGCAAAGTGCAAGACAATCACCATCGTCGACGCCGGCCGTTGGGCGGAACTGAAGGAAGTGCTCGAACCGCTCGTCGTTTCCCAGGTGCAAGAGAGCAACCTGATCATCGTAAACAAAGCCGATATCGCCGGACCAGATATAGAAACAACGATTGCTGACGTAAGGACGATCGTAGGCCAGGTGACGATACTGACTGCCAGCGCGGCAGGCCAGTTGCCGCCTGAGCTGTTTGAGGAAGTGATTAACCTTGAGTGACGCTACTGTTTTCAGTCAGTCCCGGCAGATTGCTTTCTCAACGCCGGCGGCCATGGTCGACTTAGAAAGGCTGCTGAAAGAGTTTTTACTTGGCGTGGGCGAAGCGTTATCCTATAACGGAATAATTCTCGGGCATATAAAGGTGATGGCCAAAATTCCGGCCGGTGGCGAGTTACTCTTTTTGTCGCTCACCAGACTTGACCAGGTGGATAGCAAAGCTTCACCCGCGTGGAATCGGGCGGAAGATGCCGGTGTCGACAGTTTAGAGCTGACCATCAATGTTTTGGTATTCGGCTACAGCAGAAAGACAGTGGAGACAGTGGTGAACACTGCGCTACAACGGGCGCTGATCCAGGGCTGAAGAAACAAGATAATAATTTCACAAATTTTTTGCCAGAAAAGTAGGAAAATTTAAATACAGGGCGAATGTTGTATATACATATAGCCATTAATGATGGTGAATGTATATACATATATACTTCACCACGCGTCTTACAACCAAATGAGAAAAGGAGATGATCGTGGTGACCGACAACCTCAGACAGGCTTATGATCTCGCCTATCGAAAAGCCTGTGCCGAATTTGGGCGCTGGCAGCCGGCCGACATGGCCGCCAGCGGCGGGGCCGGCTTTGACGGCGCCAGCGGCGCCATCAGGCTGCGCTATGTGAATGACGATTATCTTATCAGCTGGCCCAGTGGCGAGGTGGCCTTGGCCAACGGCGAGCCTGTGCCGAACACCGTGAAGATCGTTCTTCTGCATTACCTGCTGCGGGCCGGTGGTCTGGCGATCGGCGGCCGCCTTATCTCTTTCAAAGAAATTACCAGCGGCGGCATGATATACCTAGATGCTTACAACAAAAGAATTATAAACTATCTTCTCGGCGTGTTCGGCGGCCAGCCGGCTCTTTTGCCGGCGGCCGGGCGGATTGTCGGCGGTACGAGGGCGCTTTACGGCCAGTATGGACTCAGAATTGACATTTTGCCGCGGCTGCCTGTCACGTTTGCCCTGTGGGCCGGCGACGAAGAACTGCCGGCCAGCGCCACCGTTCTTTACGATAGCAGCGCGCCGTCATACCTGCCCACCGAGGATCTGATCGAGGCCACCGCCTACTGCGTGCGCCAGCTCGCGCGGGCCGGCAAGAAACTGGCTGCGGGTTAATCATCAGGCTGTTCAAAAACGAGCGCAGCACGTCGTTTGGCGGCCTTACTGGAGGTTCCATTATGAAAATCGCCGTGTCCGGTAAAGGCGGCGTAGGCAAAACCACGGTGTCCGCCAACCTGGCCCGTTTGTTCGCTGGCGACGGGTTCAAGGTTTACGCGGTTGACGCCGATCCCGACGCCAGCCTTGGCAGCGCCCTGGGATTTGACGACACCGTGCTGGCCGCCCTGACGCCTGTCAGTGAGCTTCAGGAAATCATCGCAGCCCGCAGCGGTGGCGGCGCCATGTACACATTAAACCCCAAGGTAGACGATATTCTCGACGACTACAGCCTTACCCTGGGGGGCATCAGATTTTTCAGGATGGGCGGCGTGAAGCAGGGGGGATCTGCCTGTTACTGCCGGGAGAATACCTTCCTCCATGCTTTGGTCGGGTCGCTGCTGCTGGACCGGCAGGACGTCGTGGTTCTCGACATGGGAGCCGGTATCGAGCACCTTACCCGTGGAACCGCCAAAGGTGTCGACGTTATGCTGGTGGTTACAGAGCCCACCAAGAACAGCATAAATACCGCCAAGGTTGTCCAGAAACTGGCCGGCGACCTCGGCATAAGGGCAGTAAAGGTTGTAGGAAACAAAATCCGCGGACCGGAGGACGAGGCTTTCCTGGGGGCGGCTTTTGCTCCGGACGAGATTGTCGGCCTCTTGCCCTTTGACGAGGCGGTGCTGGAAGCGGCCCGCGGCGGCCCGCAGGATGCGAGTGTCGACAGCGGCCCGCTGGGACGGGCGATGCGAGCTATATACAGCCAAGTTGCCAATAAATAGAGCAAGTGATTCAACAATACGGGAGGTTGAAACATGTCGGAAATGGAGTTCGAAAAAGCCACAGTTGACCCAGCGGCGCGGGCTATGATGGTCAAAGCCAAAAAAATCGGCTATCTCACCACCTTCGACCGGGCCAAGGCCCAGGAACCACGCTGCAACTTCGGCAACACCGGCATCTGTTGCCGCATCTGTATGCAGGGCCCCTGCCGCATCATCCCCAAGAAGCCGGGTGCCAACAAGGGCATCTGCGGCGCCCAGGACTACACCATCGTCGCCCGCAACACCGTCCGCATGATCGCCGGCGGCGCCGCCGCCCACTCCGACCACGGGCGCCATATCGCCACCACCGTCCTGCATGTGGCCGAAGGCAAAGCCAAAGACTACAAAATCACCGACAGCGCCAAGCTCCTCAAAGTGGCCGAACGCATCGGCGTCGCCACCGCGGGCCGGCAGATAAACGAGATTGCCCATGACGTCGCCACAGCGGCCCTCAACGATTTCGGCCGCCTGGACGACGCGCCCTGCACCTGGATCGAGACCACGGTCACCGAAGGCCGCAAACGCAAATTCAAGGACACCACCATAATGCCGTCGAGCATCAACGGCTCGATCGCCGAACTTCTCCACCAGACCCACATCGGCGTCGACAGCGACCCGATTAATATAATCTTCGGCGGCCTCAAGGTTTCCCTCGGCGACTTGGACGGCGAGTACCTGGCCACCGATCTGTCCGATGTCCTCTTCGGTACGCCGCAACCGACCGTCTCCGAGGCCAATCTCGGCGTCCTCGACCCTGAGATGGTCAATATCTGTCTGCACGGCCACAACCCGCTGCTCAGTCAGATGGTGGTCGACGTGGCCCGCGAGATGCAGGACGAGGCCAAGGCGGCCGGCGCCAAGGGTCTCAAGCTCTCCGGCATCTGCTGCACCGGCAACGAGGTACTGATGCGCTCCGGCATATCTATCGCCACCAACTTCGCCACCCAGGAGCTGGCTATCATGACCGGCCTGGTCGACGCCGTCGTCGTCGACGTCCAGTGCATCATGCCTAGTCTTCGCAGCCTGGCCGAGTGTTTCCACACCAAGATCATCACCACAATGCCTATCAGCAAGATTCCTGGATCTTACCACTTCGAATTCGACGAGGAACATGCCGCCGCCAGCGCCAAGGCCATCATCCGGCTGGCGATCGAATCCTACAAGCAGCGCGACCCCAACAAGATCAGCCTGTCCGACCAGAAAAACAAAGTGGTCGCCGGTTTCAGCATGGAGGCGCTTTTGGATCTCTTTGCCGCCGTCAACCCGGAAAACCCGATCAGCGTGCTGACCGACGCCATCAAAGCAGGCGAAATCAAGGGCGTCGCCGTGTTCGCCGGCTGCAACAACCTCAAGGGTACTCACAACGAGAACCATCTGGAAATCGCCAAACGGATGGCGGCCGCCGATGTGTTCATGGTAGGCACCGGTTGTGCCTCCCAGGCCTACGCCATGGCCGGCCTGCTGACCGGCGAGGCGGTCGAAGCCTACGCCGGCCCCGGCCTCAAAGCCTTCCTCAAGCGCATCGGCGTCAAGGCCGATCTTAAAGCTGAACTGCCGCTCATTTTCCACATGGGCTCGTGCGTAGACAACTCGCGGACGATCAGCCTGCTGACGCTGATGGCCAACGAACTAGGTGTCGATACCCCGGAGGTGCCTTTCGTGGCCTCGGCCCCCGAGCCGATGTCCGAGAAGGCTGTCGCCATCGGTTCCTGGTTCGTCTCCATGGGCGTTCCGGTCCATATCGGGGTCATCGCCCCCACCACCGGCAGCGAGCTGGTGCACGGCGTCGTCACCCGCATCGCCGAGGACGTTTTCGGCGGCTACTTCATAATGGAACCCGATTACCGCAAAGGCACCGACAAGTTGCTTGCCGCTCTTGACGACCGCGCCTGGAAGCTGCGCATCCGCAGCGAGGCCAGGGCCAAATACGCCGCAAGCGAAGCCAAGTAGGAAAGGGAGGGAAAAAATAGATGTCTACAGTGCTTTTCAAGGCAACTTACGACGGGGCGATCATCGCCACCAGCTACGCCCAGATCCTGCTGGAAAAAGCCATTAAAGAACACGGCGCCGATACGCCGGTCAAATATCCCGACACCGCCTACCGCCTGCCGGTCATCACCGCGCTCTCCGGCGAAGAAGTGAATGTCCTCGGTGACTTGCCGCCCATCCTGAACCGTATCCGCACCACCCACATCCGCGAGGATCTCACCTTCGATAACGCTAAACTGGCCGGCGAGGCGACCCACTACGCCGCCGATATCATCGAAGCTCTGCGCTACCTAAACGGCGGCAAGCCGGAGGAGGCCCCCTGGACCGGCTTCCTCAGCGACCCAATCCTCCGGAAATTCGGCGTGCCGCTTGTCGACAACACTATTCCCGGCGTCGCCGTCATTATCGGCAAGGCCCGCACCTCCAAGGAGGCGGCCAAGCTCATCAAGAACCTCCAGTCCAAGGGCCTCATGATTTTCCTGGTTAACGACATCATCGAGCAGCTCCTCGAGGAGAACGTAAAGCTGGGAGTCGACTACATCGCCTTTCCCCTCGGCAACTTCACCCAGGCCATCCACGCGGTCAACTTCGCCTATCGCGCCGGCCTGGCCTTCGGCGGCATCAAGCCGGGGGCGAGGGAAGAGGCCCTGGCCTACCAGGCGCGGCGGGTTTTCGCCTTTGTGCTGGCTCTCGGCGAACTCGACGAAGTGCGGATCGCCGCCGAAATGGGCGCCATCGGCATGGGCTTCCCGGTTGTCACCGATCAGCCGTTGGCCGAGGAAATCCCCGACTGGTTCGTGTCCGAACCCGACTACGACAAAATGGTTAAACTCGCCCTCGAGCTTCGCGGCATCAAATTGAAGATCGTTGACATCCCGGTGCCGATCACTGTCGGCCCGGCCTTCGAAGGCGAAACCATCCGCCGCGCCGACGCCTACCTGGAGTTTGGCGGCGGCAAGACAACCGCTTTCGAGCTTGTACGGATGGTCGGTCCCGACGACATCGAGGACGGCAAGATAACCGTTATCGGCCCGGAAATAACCGATATCAACGAGGGCGACCGTCTGCCGCTCGGCATCATTGTCGATATCTACGGCCGCAAGATGCAGGAAGACTTCGAGGGCGTCCTCGAGCGCCGCATCCACTACTTCGTCAACTACGGCGAGGGATTGTGGCATGTCGCCCAACGCGACCTGGCCTGGATCAGGATAGCCAAAACGGCCGCCGCCGCCGGTTTCAAAATCCGCGACATCGGCGAAATCCTGATCGCCAAGTTCAAATCCGATTACCCGGCCATCGTCGACCGCGTCCAGGTCACCCTGATAACCGACCAGGCCGAGGTGGACGAAAAAATCAAAATAGCCCGCGAGAAATACGTAGCCCGCGACGCCCGCCTCAAAGGCCTGACCGACGACGCGGTCGATACTTTCTACTCCTGCATCCTCTGCCAGTCCTTCGCCCCCAACCATGTCTGCATCGTCACCCCCGAGAGGGTCGGTCTGTGCGGCGCCGTCAGCTGGCTGGACGCCAAAGCCTCCAACGAGATCACGCCTACCGGCCCCAATCAGCCGATCACAAAAGGCGAATGCCTCGACGCCGAAAAAGGCATGTGGCAGAACGTCAACGAGTATCTGTATAACGCCTCCAACCGGACACTGGAAGAAGTCAACCTCTACACCCTGATGGACCGGCCGATGACCTCGTGCGGTTGTTTCGAGGCCATCCTGGCGATAACCCCCGAGGCCAACGGCATCATGGTCACCACCCGTGAATTCGCCGGCAACACCCCTTGCGGCATGTCGTTCTCGACGCTGGCCGGTTCGGTCGGCGGCGGTCTGCAGTCGCCGGGCTTCATGGGCATCGGCCGTCGCTACATCGTCAGCAATAAGTTCATCACCGCCGACGGCGGCATTGCCCGCATCGTCTGGATGCCGAAGGAGCTCAAGGAGTTCCTGCGGGCCGACTTAACCGAGCAGGCTGTCAAGCTGGGACTGGGCGAGGACTTTATCGACAAGATTGCCGACGAGACTGTCGGCTGCACCATTGATGAAATTTTGCCCTTCCTGGAGGAAAAAGGGCACCCGGCCCTTACGATGGACCCGATAATGTAATGCTTGCGGTGCCAGGGGCGGGTACGCCTACCCCTGGCAGCGTCGCGCAATAAAGGAAATCTGGAAAGGGGAAAAACCATGGCTTTAACCGGTTTAGACATCTTCAAACAACTGCCCAAAAAGAACTGCAAAGAGTGCGGCGCACCCACCTGCCTGGCTTTCGCTATGTCGATCGCCGCCGGCAAGGCTGCCCTCGAGCAGTGTCCCTACGTGTCGGAGGAAGCCAAAGAGGCCCTGGGTTCGGCCGCCGCCCCGCCCATACGCCTGATTACCGTCGGCGCCGGCGCGAAAGCATTGGCCTTCGGCGACGAAACAGTCATCTTCCGCCACGATAAAACTTTCTGCCATCCGACCGGCCTGGCGATAACCGTCGAGGACACGTTGACGGCCGACGCTCTGGCGGCCAAGGTAGCCAAAGTCAACGATCTCAAAGTCGAACGGGTCGGTCAGCAATTGGCCGTCGACCTGATCGCCGTCGTCAATGCGTCCGGCAGCCCGGCCGTCTTTAAGGACGCGGTCGCAAAAGTCGGCTCGCTGACGGAGCTGCCGCTCGTCCTTGTAAGCGAAAACCCCGAGGCCATTGCCGCCGCCCTGCCGCCGGTAGCGGCCAAGAAACCGCTGGTATACGCCGCCACCGCCGACAACTACGAGAAGATGACCGAATTGGCCAAAGCCAATGCCTGCCCACTGGCGGTCAAGGGGAAAAACCTGGCCGATACCGCCGACCTTGTAGAGAAAATCGCCCCGCTATATAAAGAACTGGTAATCGATACCGGCAGCCGCGAGATCGCCCAGGTGCTGGCCGACCAGACCCAGATCCGCCGCCTGGCCATCAAGAAAAAATTCCGTCCCTTCGGCTACCCGACCATCACATTCACCAGCGCGGCCGACCCGCGCGAGGAAGTAATCCAGGCCAGCGTCTATGTCGCGAAATTCGCCGGCATCATCGTCCTCAAGGCCGACGAAAAGTCCCAGATACTGCCGCTGCTCGCCTGGCGCCAGAACGTATATACCGATCCCCAGAAACCCATCGCCGTCGAGGCAAAGATATATGAAATCGGCGCTGTCACGCCGCAGTCGCCGGTATATATCTGCACGAACTTCGCCCTCACCTACTTCGCGGTCGAAGGCGAGGTAGCCGCAAGCAAGATCCCTGCCTATATTCTGCCGGTGGACACCGACGGCACTTCGGTCCTTACCTCCTGGGCCTCCGGCAAGTTCAGCGCCGACTCGATCACCGCCTTCCTGGAAAGCTCGGGCATAAAAGGCAAAGTAAGCCACAGCACCTGTGTTATCCCGGGATATACGGCGGTTCTGAGCGGTAAACTCAAGGAAAAGTCAAGCTGGAACGTGCTTGTCGGCCCGCAGGAAGCGGCCGGCATTCAGGCCTTCGCCAAAGCCAATTTCGCTTAAACCCGACCGGAGGCGTGCCTGGTGGAAAAATGCAGCGTACTGTTTCAGCCTGATAACAAAAGAGTATCCGTTGCCGTCGGCACCGATCTGTTGACCGTTGCCCGCCTCGCGGGCGCGGGTCTCAAAGGCGGCTGCGGCGGCGAGGGAACCTGCGGCAAATGCCTGGTCAGGGTTGTCAGCGGCCGGACGGAAACAGAGGGTCCGCCGGCCCGCGACGGTCTGTCGGTCGCCTGTAGGACTTTTGTCGCCGGCGACCTGGTGGTCGAAATACCGGCTGCCTCGAGACTCGACGGCCAGCAAGTGCTCATCGATCTTCCCGCCAACGGTTATGCGGCTTACCAGGCATTTACCTTCGATCCTGTCTGCAAAAAGATCAGCCTTGCCCTGACACCGCCCAGCCTGCTTGACGCGACCGGCGATGCCGACCGGCTGGCCCTGGAATTCAAGCGGGCCACCGGCCTTGACATAAGCTTCGGCTTGGCCGGACTGCGGGCGCTTCCGGCCGCCCTGCGGGCCGCCAACTGGAATATCGACGTAACCTATGCCTCTTCGGGAGGCGCGGCGACAGCCATTGCCGTCGAGCCCCATGACGCCGCTAAAGGCCTCTGGGGTCTGGCGATAGATGTCGGCACGACGACCGTCGCCGCCTATCTGGTCGACCTCGCCACCGGCCGCATCGCCGGCAAGGCAGGCAGCCACAACCGGCAGGCCGCTTACGGCGACGACGTTATCACCCGCATCATCTATACCGACGAGACGGTCGGGGGCCTGACCGACCTGCAGCGGGCCATCGCCGCTACGATCAACGACCTTGCGGCCGCTCTGGCCGAAAGGCGCCGGGTGGCTCTCAGCGATATCAGGGCGGTAGTGGTTGCCGGCAATACGACCATGACCCATCTCTTCCTCGGCCTGCCGCCGGCGAACATCCGGCTGGAGCCTTACGTGCCGGCCGCCTGTCGCTTTCCCCCGGTTACGGCCGGCGAGCTCGGGCTGGACATTCACCCGCAGGCTGTCATCCGCTGCCTGCCGGCGGTGGCCAGTTATGTGGGCGGCGACATCGTCGCCGGCGTTACTGTAAACGGTATGGCGGCCGGGGAGCCGCTGACGCTGTTTCTCGACATCGGCACAAATGGCGAGATGGTGCTCGGCAACCGCGACTGGCTGGTAAGCTGCGCCTGCTCGGCCGGCCCGGCTTTCGAAGGCGCCGGCATCACCCATGGCATGCGGGCCGTGCCGGGAGCCATCGCCGGCCTCGAAATCGACAAAGAGACCTACGAAGTCAGCTATAAAACTATCGGCGACAAACCGCCGCAGGGATTGTGCGGCTCCGGGCTCATCGACGCTCTGGCCAAGCTCCGGCAGGCCGGGGTAATCGACCGGGCCGGCCAACTGCAGCAGGAGCTTCCTACCCCCAGACTTCGCCACGGCCAGGCCGGGCGTGAATTCGTCCTGGCCTGGGCGGAGGATGCCGCCGGTATCGACATCGTTCTTGCCGAGGCCGACATCAAGAATCTGCTGCGCGCCAAGGCCGCTGTATACGCCGGCGTCCGCAGCCTGCTGAGGATGGTCGACCTCGACCTCGAAGCCATCGAACGGGTCTATATCGCCGGCGGCTTCGGCAGCTATCTAAGCATTGCCGACGCTGTCAATATCGGTCTTTTGCCGGATCTGCCGGCCGCCGAATACGCCTTCCTCGGCAACACGTCCCTCCAGGGAGCCTACGCCGCCCTCACTTCGACCGCGGCCCAGGCGGCAGCAGAGGAACAGGCCGGCCGGCTGACCTACATCGAACTGTCGGTAGGCAATCTGTTCATGGAAGAATTCATCTCGGCCCTCTTCCTGCCCCATACCGACCTAAGTCTCTTCCCCTCGGTCGCCGATGATCCCATGAAAATTCGGGAGGAATCCATATGGCAAAGCAAATAGCGGTGGCCGGCAAAGGCGGGACAGGCAAAACTACGTTCACCTCGCTGCTTATCCGCTACCTCATCGAGAACGGCAAAGGACCCATCCTGGCTGTCGACGCCGATCCCAACGCCAATCTCAATGAAGCCCTCGGGGTCGAACGCGGCCAGACGATCGCCGACATAATCGCCCAGACCAAGGAGGCCAAGGGCATGCCTGCCGGCATGACCCAGGACGTATTCATCGAATACAAGCTCCAGGCGTCCATGGTCGAGACCAAGGATGTTGACCTGCTGGTGATGGGCGGGCCGGACGGTCCCGGCTGCTACTGTTTTCCCAACAACATTTTGCGCAAGCACCTGAGCGGTCTCGCCGACAGCTACGCCTACGTTGTCATGGACAACGAGGCAGGCATGGAGCATATCAGCCGGCGGGTCACCAGCGACATCGACGCCCTGTTCGTTGTCAGCGACGCCTCGGCCCGGGCTATCCGCTCGGCCGGCCGGGTGCGGGAGCTTGTGGAACGCCTGAAGACACCGGTAAAAGAAGTTTTCCTCATAATCACCAAAACTCAGGCCGGCGACCTGGCAGCCCTCGAAAAGGAGATAGCTGCCACCGGGTTGACATTGATCGGCACAATTCCTTATGACGGCGAAGTTGCCCGTTTCGATCTCGAGGGGCAGCCGCTGTTCGCTCTGCCGGCCGAGGCGGCGGCAGTCGGAGCCGTGAACGAAATCTTGCAGAAAGTACGTATATAAAAGCTGAGAATAGTCAGAAAGGAGACAGAAAATGGCGGTGCAAATTATCAAGGAAAGAAATACCGGCAAAATCAACACCGTGGCCATCGGCGCGACCAAAGAGCAGGGGGGCACGCGGACGAGCATCGTCACCGTCGGCGGCGACGCCGCCTTGCCGTTCCTGCATTTTGAAGGCGAGATGCCTCATAAGCCGGTTATCGCCATGGAGGTCCAAAGCCGCGTACCCGCGCAGTGGAACGACGTACTAAAGCAGCCGTTCGCCGACGTACTGGGCGATCCGGCGGCCTGGGCCAAGAAATGCGTCGACATGTACGGCGCCGAACTTATTTATCTCAAGCTGAGCGGCGCCGACCCCGATTTGGAAAACCAGTCGCCCGAAGAATGCGTCAGCATCGTCAAAAACGTGCTGGCGGCCGTCGGCGTGCCCCTCATCGTTGTCGGCTGCGGCAATGAAGATAAGGATAACGTCGTATTGCCGGCCGTGGCCGAAGCGGCCGCCGGCGAGAACCTTCTCATCGGCGTGGCCGAGCAGGAGAACTATAAATCGGTGGTAGCGGCGGCCATGGTTCACAAGCACAACGTTATCGCCCTTACCCCTTGCGATATCAACATCTGTAAACAACTTAACATTCTCATAACCGAAATGGGCCTCGGCCTCGACCGTGTGGTGGTCGATCCCGGCGCCGGCGGGCTGGGCTACGGCATCGAGTATACTTACTCCATTCTGGAGCGGGGCCGTCTTGGCGCACTGCAAGGCGATAAGATGCTGTCGACGCCGGTCATCGCCACCGTCGGCTACGAGGCATGGCGGGCCAAGGAAGCGAACGCTCCCGCCAGCGACTTCCCGGCCTGGGGCGAACAGAGCGAGCGCGGCGTTCTCTGGGAAGCCATGACAGCAACTGCGCTGCTGCAGGGCGGCGTGCACATCCTGGTAATGCGTCACCCGGAAGCTGTCAGCCTTGTGCGCAAAAATATCGGCGCACTGATGGTTCCGCAGGCTGTCTAAACTGATAAGCAAGAAAAGTGGAGGTGCTAATAGATGATTCTTATCGGCGAACGCATCAACGGGATGTTTAAAGACATTGGCAAGGCGGTTCAGGAGTGGGATCCCAAGCCGCTGCAGGAGTGGGCTAAGAAACAGGAGGCGGCAGGCGCCCATTACTTGGACATCAATACCGGTCCCAATGCCGAAGATCAGGTGAAAACGCTCAAATGGATGGCCGAGGCGGTTCAGGAAGTGACCAACCTGCCGCTTTGCCTCGACTGCACAAACTTTGATGCCATTGAGGCGGCCTTGCCTGTGCTAAAGCGGCCGGGCATGATCAATTCCTGCAAATGCGAGCAGGAGGAGATCGATCGCCTCTTCCCCTTGGCCGTTAATTACAATGCGGCCATCATTGGCCTGTGCATGACGAATAAAGGCGTGCCGAAAAGCGCCGAGGACCGGACAGCTTTCGCGATGGAACTTGTGGCCAATGCCGACGCCTACGGTCTGCCTTTCGAGGATCTATACCTCGATCCGATCGCCCTTCCTGTCAATGTAGCCCAGGAGCACGCCGTCGAGGTGCTGGAGACCATCCGCCAGATCAAACTGCTGTCAAATCCGGCGCCGCGGACGACCGTTGGCCTCTCGAATGTATCCCAGAAAACGCCCCACCGGCCGCTCATCAATCGCACGTTTGCAACCATGGCCATGGCCGTCGGCCTTGACTCGGCGATCCTCGACGTTATGGACGATATGATGGTAGATGCCATCGCCACCGGCCGGCTAATTCTCAACAAGGATATTTACTGCGATTCCTACCAAAAAGTCTTCCGCCAGCATTCATAAGCAATGGGAGGACAATATAATGTGTAATATCAATGCATATTATTGCGAAGATGGCCGGGAAGAGCTATTGATGGAGAGCGTGGAAAAGGTGATTCCCAATGATGCAAAAGTATGTTTGGAAAATATTTACGGGCAACGGGTTACTATAAATGGCCGGATAAAAGAAGTGTCGCTTTTACATCAACGGATTACGATCGAACGTCTCCGAATGACGAAACCAGGTAAAAACCACGAGAACATCGATGATAATTGTCTGGGACAGTCCCATAAACCTGATATTGCCAGTTGATTGACATTCGTGGCGCTTATGACGGTAACGGCATAAGCGCCACTGTTATGGCATTTCTGTTTGCCGCTGCTCAGTTGAGAGAATTATGCAGGAAAAACCCGGTAGCTGTGGTAGTATAGTTGTATATATTAACCACGGTAAATTATATTTTTCATCGGCTCGTAAAGCACAGCGTTTTCCCGCGGGAGGGCTAGGAAAAATGTACGAAATTACCATAGACGGTATGCAAAAAACTATCCCATGTTCTTGCGATCAAACTTTGCTCAGGGCATTGACGGATGCGGGAATTTTTTTGGAAGCTAACTGCGGCGGCAAAGGCACTTGCGGTAAATGCAAGGTACAGATACTTAGCGGTCGGGTTGTAGGTCCCAAGGGAATTCCCTTAAGCTCACAAACGGGCAATATATATACAGCCTGCCAGGTTTATCCTCAGCAAGATATTACAATTGCGTTAAAGCACACTGAAGCGAGCACGAAGGGGAGCATGAAAGCCGGGCTTGACGATAATGGCCGGCCGCTGCTCTGCAAGACGGTGATCGCGCCGGAGTATCCAACATTGGAGAAGCGCCATTCCCTGCAGGAGATGATTTGCCGCGCGTGCAACGCTCCGGAACGGGTCGCCGCAGCCGGTATAATGAGACAGTTGGCCGAGGTGGCGGCTGCAAAGGCCAGCCGGATAACGGTAGTCACAATGGACGACGATGTTATTGCGGTAGAGCCTGGAGACACTATCGAGGCTCTGTTCGGCGTAGCGATCGATATTGGGACAACAACGGTTGCCGGTATGCTGGTCGACATCAATGCGCAGAGAATTGTTGCAACGCATTCCGCAACCAATCCGCAGGCCGCTTTTGGCGCCGATGTCATATCGCGAATCGAGTCCTGCAGTGCACCGGGCGGACTTGAAGCCTTGGCAACGGCTATCAGAAGGTGTTTGAATGAGATTATTGCCGTTCTTTGTCATTCGGCAAGTATCCCGCAAGATCGAGTATACGCCATCGTAATAGCCGGCAACACCACAATGGGGCACTTGCTTTTGGGTATATCGCCGCGCAGTCTGGCAGTGAAACCCTACGAGGCGGTTTTCAGACAGATCGAGCCGTTTTCCCCCAATATGATCGGTCTAAATGTCAACTCTTGCGGCAAAGTGATCATGTTGCCGAATATTGCCAGCTTCATCGGCTCCGACACGACGGCGGCGATTGTTGCCACTGACCAGGATGTTTCACCAACCCAACTCCTGTTAGTGGATCTGGGGACAAATGGCGAGATCGTGCTCGGTAATCGCGATAAGCTTTGGGCATGCGCTACGGCCGCCGGTCCGGCGTTTGAGGGCGCTCATATCCGTGACGGGATGCGGGCTGCGACCGGCGCAATCGTAGATGTAGCAATCGATAATGATGGTGTCCGGGTCCAAACTATCGGCGACGGTAAACCGGCGGGGATTTGCGGCTCTGGGTTGGTAAAGGCGATTGCCGAACTGATAAAAACCGGGATTATCATGCCTAGCGGCCGCTTTAACACCGAAGCAAAAAAAGGCTTGTATCCGGAGGTTGCCGAACGGCTGAGAATTAACGCCGGCCATAGCGAGTTTGTATTAGTCGAGGCGGCGGACAGCGCCACCGGCTCGGCCATTGCCGTCACCCAGGCCGATATCCGGCAGGTACAGCTGGCTAAGGCCGCAATATGTACCGGGATAGAAATCCTTTTGGATAAGGCCGGCGCTTTGTCTTCGCCGCAGGTGCTTCTCGCGGGGGCTTTCGGCAATTATATTGATATCGACAGCGCATTGGCGATCGGTCTTCTACCCGGTGTTTGCCGCGAACAGATTAAACCGGTAGGCAACGCGGCAGGGACCGGGGCAGTCCGCGCCCTGATTTCCAGAGAAATACTGGCACGGTGTGAACGCATCGCCGGCGAAGTTGCATTTGTCGAGTTGGCGGCGCAGCCTGATTTCCAAAAGATGTTCTTGGCAAATCTGGATTTTTCGAGGTGAAGTATGAGAAACAGAGACAATCTTATCCCTGTCTATTATCGTTTGGCTGAAGACATAAAACGTCTGATTGAGTCGGGCGAGCTGAAGGACGGCGACATGATTCCCACAGAGGGGCAACTGGGTGAGCAGTACGGTATCAGTCGAATGACCGTGCGCCACGGGCTGGCTTTGCTGGCGGAAGCCGGACTGCTGGAGACTATCAAGGGGAAGGGGACGTTTGTCCGCCTGCCCCGCTTGAATCAGCTCCTCATCAATCTGCAGGATCTCTCGGTCGCAGACGCGGGAAATCCCCGCTACAGATTGCTGGGAGTAAAAATTGTCCGCGATAAGCAATACACCCGGGAATTGAAGCTGGCCCCCGACAGCAAGGTATTGCAGTTAAAACGAATATTGTATAAAAACGACAAACCGGTTGCCGTTGAGGAGAAGTATCTCCCCTATTTACGGGGGACGCCGCTGCTGGAAACACAACTTGAATACGCGAATTTTCCCGAAGTTGTTGCCAAACACCAGGAAACGGTACCAGTCCGCAACGACATGGTGATTTCGGTTGATATTCTTACGCCCGAACAAGCCGGCTTGCTGGAGGCGGAACTCAATACTCCCGCGCTTGTGATCAGACAGGTTATATATTCCAAGGACGATACTCCTCTGGGAATATCCCATATGGTGTGCCACAAGGACCGTTTTCAATTGAAGGCCACCTCTTACACGCAGCTATGATAGCAGTGGGGTAGAGCCCGAATAGTATGGGGGAGAGCGTATGCGGACAGTAATCCTGGCTTGCCAGACCATTAGGGACGAACTTCGTCTGGCATTGAAGGAAACAAGTGTGGACTATCCGGTGATTTATGTCGAAGCAGGGCTGCATAACAGACCGGAAGCGCTGCACCAGCGAATCCAAGAGCATCTCGACATGCTCGATAATGTCGATACCGTTCTCATGGCTTTCGGCTTTTGCGGAAACAGCATGCTGGGGATTAAATCCTCAGCCTTCACGATCGTTGTCCCTCGGGTCGAAGATTGTATTCCGTTGCTGTTGGGGTCGAGCGAGGCCCGCAAGGCTATTACCCAGGAGATGGGAACGTACTTTACGACAAAAGGCTGGCTGGATTACGAACAGAACATCCTGTGGGAGTATGGGCGTTGCGTTTCCCGCTACGGCGAGAGTCGTGCCTTGCGAGTGATGAAAACAATGCTCGGCAATTATCTGCGCTTGATGGTAATCGATACCGGCGCATATCCGGTGGAAAGCGTGACTCCGAGAACGGAGGAGTTCGCCGCCAAGCTTGGATTAAAGCATGTGATAGCTCCCGGTTCGCTGCGGCTGCTGCATAAGCTGCTGCTCGGCCAATGGGATGAGGAATTCGTGGTCCTGAAACCGGGGGACGAATTGCATCTGGGAGACCTGGGCGCATGTGGTGACAGCCAGGTCAGTCAAGTCAACAGTTTGCGAGTGTAGTCCGGAAAATAATTATTTGAAAATTCTCTAAGCAAAAAAGGAGTTTGTAATCTTGCGTTGAAAGATGTATATACATATATATGTATAACGAACATGGTCTATTGCGCAACCGTGATAAGAGGAGGCGGGAGAGATGGCGGCACATATTTTGAGTGGAAACGCGATCGCTTTAAAACTGACCGAAAGGGTCAAGGAAAACGTCGAGGACTTCAAGGCGGTCCATGGGATTGCTCCGGGGCTGACCGTGGTTATCGTCGGCGAAGACCCGGCGTCAAAAGTATATGTCGGCCGGAAGCATAAAGCCTGTCTGGATACCGGCATCAACTCGGAGGTAATCAGGCTGCCGGAGACAACCGCCGAGGAGGAACTGCTGGCAACTATCGACCGGTTGAACGCCGACGCGGCCGTCCACGGCATTCTTGTGCAACTGCCGGTGCCCCGCCATATCAACGCCGAAAAGGTGCTGGAACGTATCCGGCCGGATAAAGACGTCGACGGCTTTCACCCGATGAATGTCGGCAACCTTTGCGTCGGCAAGGAGCATCTCGTTCCCTGCACTCCTTACGGTATCATCAAAATGCTTGAGCTGGAGGGTATTGCCATCGAGGGCAAGCGTGCGGTGATTATCGGCCGCAGCAACATTGTCGGCAAACCGATGGCTATGCTGCTCCTGGCCAGAAACGCGACGGTGACTGTATGCCATTCGCGAACTAAGGATCTGGCCGAGGTCTGCCGGCAAGGCGACATTTTGGTAGCGGCGATCGGCAAGCCCGAGTTTGTCACCAGGGATATGGTGAAACCGGGAGCGACGGTAATCGATGTAGGCATCAACCGGGTGGGCGACAAACTGGTCGGCGATGTCAATTTTGGCGATGTGGCCGAAATAGCGGGGCATATCACTCCCGTGCCGGGCGGGGTCGGGCCGCTGACGATCGCCATGCTGCTTCACAACACCCTTAAAGCCGCCGAAATCCAACGCATGTAGGGGAAAACGGCCGGCTCGGGTGTCCGGAATAATTGTAAATTGCCTTTGAACGAATGGAGGGTGCAAAATGAAAAGCGATGTCGAAATTGCCCAAGAAGCGAACATGAAGCCAATTACCCAGGTGGCGGCCGAGCTTGGCCTGGCTGATGACGACCTTGAACTTTACGGCAAATATAAGGCGAAGGTTTCACTGTCGGCCTGGGAAAAGATTAAAGACCGCCCTAACGGCAAACTCATTCTTGTCAGCGCGATCAACCCGACCCCGGCCGGCGAAGGCAAGACCACCAACACCGTCGGCATCGGCGACGCTCTGCGACGTCTGGGCAAGAAGGTGGTCATCGCTCTCCGGGAGCCCTCCCTCGGTCCGTGCTTCGGCGTGAAAGGCGGCGCGGCCGGCGGCGGCTACGCCCAGGTAGTGCCGATGGAAGATATCAATCTTCACTTCACCGGCGATATTCATGCTGTGACCACCGCAAATAACCTGCTGGCGGCGATAATCGACAACCACATCCATCACGGCAACGAACTCGGCATCGATCCCCGCCGGATCACCTGGCGACGGGTAATGGATCTCAACGAACGGGCGCTGCGCCAGATCGTGCTCGGCCTCGGCGGCAAGGCCAACGGCATTCCGCGTGAAGGCGGTTTCGATATTTCGGTCGCGTCGGAAATGATGGCCATTTTGTGCCTGGCCTCCGACCTGGAGGACATGAAAGAGCGCATCAGCCGTATCATCGTAGCGTACACCTATGACAATAAGCCGGTCACCGTCGCCGACCTCAAAGTGGCCGGCGCGCTCACCCTGCTGTTCAAGGACGCCATAAAGCCCAACCTGGTGCAAACGCTGGAGAATACCCCGGCTTTCATCCATGGCGGCCCGTTCGCCAACATCGCCCATGGCTGCAATAGCGTGATGGCTTCGAAATTCGCCCTCAAACTGGCCGATGTCCTTGTAACCGAAGCCGGCTTCGGCGCCGACCTTGGTGCGGAAAAGTTTTGCGATATAAAGTGCCGCTTCGCCGGGCTGCAGCCTGATGCCGTGGTCGTCGTCACCACCGTGCGGGCGCTGAAGTCCCATGGCGGCGTCGCCAAAGCGGATCTCGGACGGGATAATATGCCGGCCCTGGAAAAAGGTTTGGCCAACCTGACCAAGCATATCGAAAACATCGGTAAATTCGGCCTGCCGGCAGTAGTGGCCATCAATGCCTTCCCGACCGACACCGCTGCCGAGCTAAGCTTCGTAGAGGATAAGTGCCAGGCGCTGGGCGCGGAAGTCGCACTATCCGAGGTTTGGGCCAAAGGCGGCGCCGGCGGTGAGGCTGTGGCCAAAAAACTGCTGGCCGCGATGGATAAGCCGAAGCAGTTCAAATTTCTCTACGACGAGAAGCTGCCGATCAAAGACAAAATCGCAGCTATTGCCCAAGAAATTTACGGGGCGGACGATGTCGCCTATGCGCCGGCCGCCGAGAAAACCATTCAGGAGCTGACCGTCCTCGGCTTCGACAAGACGCCGATCTGTATGGCGAAAACGCAGTATTCCTTATCCGATGACGCCGCAAAGCTGGGGAGGCCTACCGGGTTTAAAGTAACTGTGCGGGAGGTGCGGGTATCGGCGGGGGCGGGCTTCCTGGTCGCCATCCTGGGCGAAATCATGACAATGCCGGGACTGCCAAAAAAACCGGCCGCCGAGGTCATGGACATCGACAACACCGGCAAAATCGTCGGTCTGTTCTAAAAGGCGACTGTATATGGTACCTGAAGCACAACAAAGAACAAACCGGTGGCTGGTGGCCGTTATGGGGACGCTGCTGCAGCTGGCCCTGGGGACGGTTTACGCCTGGAGTTTTTTCCAACAGCCGGTGATGGCTGCGGGAAACTGGACTAATTCGCAGGCCGCATGGGCCTTCAGCCTGGCGATTTTCTTCCTAGGTCTGGCGGCTGCCTGGGGGGGCGTAAATCTGCCGAAATTCGGGCCACGGAAACTGGCAATGTCCGGCGGCCTTTTATACGGCATCGGTTATCTATTGGCCGCTTATGCACTTAGCGTAAAAAGCCTTCCGCTGCTGTACTTCGGTTACGGCGTCGTCGGCGGCATTGGCCTGGGCCTTGGCTATGTGACGCCGGTAGCTACCGCCGCCAAGTGGTTTCCCGATAAGAAAGGCTTCATCACCGGGATGGTGGTAATGGGTTTCGGCCTAGGGGCGCTCGTTATGGCCAAAGTCTTGGCGCCGGTTTTCCTGGACTTTAGTGGCGGAAATCTTGTCCGCGTATTTTCGTATATCGGCGTGATAATGCTTGTTGTTACCTTGCCGGCAGGCTACTTTCTGGTTAACCCGCCCACGGCCTACGCGCCGCGAAGTTACTCAATCGCGGCGGTGTCGGCCGGAGAGCAGGGGCTTCAGGCCGGCATCACCGCCAAAGAGTGTGTATTCTCCGGAAAATTTGCCCTGATGTGGGCGGTATTCTTCCTCAATATAATTGCCGGGATCATGTTCATCAGCTTCCAGTCGCCCCTGCTGCAGGACCTCTTGAAGGAATCCGTCGAGCCGGCGTTACTGAATGATCCCAGGGTATTAGCCGATCTTGCCGCGTCCGGGGCGACACTGATTGCCGTGAGTTCGGTTTTTAACGGGCTGGGCCGTTTTTTCTGGGGCGGACTGTCTGATAAAATCGGGCGTGTCCAGACATTCCGCCTCATTATCGGCAGCCAGGTCGCCGTTTTCCTGGCATTGTTATTCATCAAGACCCCGCTGCTTTTCAGCGTTTTGGTATGCTATGTGCTGCTGTGCTACGGGGGCGGTTTCGGCTCGATGCCCTCCTTTGTGCTCGACGTTTTCGGCCCCAGGCAAATGCCGGTCGTATACGGCAGCATTCTCACGGCGTGGGGTTTGGCCGGGATCGTCGGTCCCCAGATCGTGGCGTTCCTGAAAGATAATTATGCCGGCCAGGCGGCCCAGTATACGTTCGTAACCGCTTCAGTCCTGCTGCTGGCCGGTCTGTTTATCACCTTTATCCTGAGTAACAAAAGATTTGTGCCCAAGCTGCCGCTGAAGGAAATTGCCGTAGTAGAATAGGAACCGGTGTATCGAGTGGCGGCGTGGTATGATTGGAGGCTTTATGGCGACAGGTGCGAACATAGCCCCAGCCCTTGCGTTTTTAGAGGAAATTGAAGCCAGGTCGGGGCAACCGGTCAGTCTGTGTTACCAGTGCAAGAAGTGCGCCGGCGGCTGCCCGATGAGCTTTGCCATGCAACCATACAACTGTGACCTGCTGAAGATGATCAAATATGGGGAAAAAGAAGCGGTTCTGGGGAGTAACACCATTTGGCTCTGCATTGGTTGCAGGACCTGCGGGGCCAGGTGTCCCAACGGCATCGACATCTCCAAAATCAACGACGTGCTGCGGGAGATGGCGCTGGCGAGCGGGAAAAAAGCCGGCGAGCCCAGAACAGCGGCGTTTCATCAGTCTTTCCTGGCCACGGTGGAGCAGTTCGGGCGCTCCTATGAAGCGGGAACCATCGGCCTGTTCAAGCTGAAAACAGCGTCCTTCACCCAGGACCTTGCGCTGGGGCTCAAGTTTGTGGCCAAAAACAAACTGAAACTGTTGCCCGACCGAATCAAGCGGGCAGGGGAAATTAAGCGGATTTTCCGTAAAGCCAGGGAGGCGGTCATATGAAATTGACTTATTACCCCGGCTGCTCCCTCCATTCGACCGCCGCCGGGTATGACGACTCCACTTGTTTTGTGTGCAGAACGCTCGGCGTGGAACTGGCCGAGCTAAACGACTGGAACTGCTGCGGAGCCTCGTGCGCCCATGCGACCAACCACTTTCTGGCTGTGGCCCTGCCGATGCGCAACCTCATCCTGGCGGAGCAGGCCGGCCACGATGTCATGGCGCCATGCGCCGCCTGTTACAACACGCTCAAAACCGCCGACCACGCCGTTCGCGGGCGGGACGGCCAGGCCATGACAATTAACGCCGACCTGGAAGAAATCATGGGAGCGAAGTACGGGGCAACCATCCAGGTCCGGCATCCCTTAGAGGTACTGGGCAGCTGGGAAATGCTGCGGGAAATAAGCGCAAAAGTCGTTCGACCGCTCATGGGGTTGCGGCTGGTAACCTATTACGGCTGTTTATTGACCAGGCCGAAAAACGTCGTGGCCTTCGACAATCCCGAACGCCCCACGACTATGGATAAAATACTCACAGCTCTCGGCGCCGAAGTAAAAAGCTGGTCGTATAAGACCGACTGCTGCGGCGGCGCTTTGGCGCTTTCGCAGACCGCCGCGGTGGCTACCCTGGTTGCCAAGCTGGTCACAGAAGCTGAGAGGGCCGGCGCGCAGGCCATCGTTTCCGCGTGTCCTTTATGCCAGGTCAACCTCGACACACGCCAGAACCAGATAGCCCGGCCTATGCCCATATTCTATTTCACCGAACTTATGGGTGTGGCGTTCGGCGCCGACGCGTCAGGTCGGTGGCTGCAAAAGCATATCATCGATCCCGCTCCGGTGCTTGCGGCGCTGGCGAAAGGGGAGTGACACATATGGCAAACACCGATGCGACAGGCTCCGTCCTCGTTCTTGGCGGCGGCATCGCCGGCATGCAAGCGGCTCTCGACCTTGCGGGCGGCGGCTATCTTGTTCACATGGTTACCGACGAACCATCCATCGGCGGGAAGATGGCCCAGCTCGACAAAACCTTCCCGACGAACGAATGCTCGATGTGCCTGCTTGGGCCCAAGATGAGCGACTGCCTGAACCACCCCAATATCATTATCCATACCAACTCACAAATGTACGGCCTTGAGGGAGAGGCGGGCCGGTTCACCGCCCGCGTGCGTAAAAACGCCAGGTACGTCGATATCGACGAATGCACGGCCTGCGGCGACTGCGCCGACGCCTGCCCGGTAAAAGTCAAGGACAGCTTCAACCAGGGGATGGGCACCCGGAAAGCGATATACAAACTATTCCCGCAGTCGGTGCCTAACCGGTACATGATCGACAAGCGCGGGACCCCGCCGTGCCGCCAGACTTGCCCGGCCGGCACCAACGTCCAGGGCTATGTCGCCTTGGTTTCGCAGGGGAAATTTGCCGAGGCGCTGGAGGTTATCCACCGTCGCCTGCCCTTTGCCGGTATCTGCGGCCGCATCTGCCATCATCCCTGCGAAACGGAGTGCAACCGCCGGGAGATCGACGAGCCGCTGGCTATCGCCGCCATCAAACGGGCGGCGGCCGACTATGGCTGGGACGATCTTACAAAAGCCGAAAACCCGCCTCTCGCCCCGACCCGCAAAGAGAGAGTAGCCATTATCGGCGGCGGTCCGGCGGGCCTGACGGCCGCTTATGACCTTGTCGCCAAAGGCTACCGCGTCACCATCTTCGAAGCGTTACCCAGTCCGGGCGGCTGGTTGAAATACGGCATTCCCCAATACCGGCTGCCGGCGGAAATCGTCCAGCGGGAAATCGATAACCTGCTGAGGCATGGTATCGAGGTGCGCGTCAACACCAGGGTCGGGACCGACATTACCCTCGATGAAATAAAGTCGCAGTACGATGCTATCCTTGTCGCCGCCGGCGTCCAGAAAAGCCGCGACCTGCCCATTGAAGGCGCCGGGCTGGCGGGCGTTCTGCCGGGCGTCGGGTTTCTGCGCGACATCAAGCTGGGCAACGATTCCCGGGTTGGCAAAAAGGTAGTCGTTATCGGCGGCGGCAACGTAGCCATGGACGTGGCCCGGTCGGCCAAGCGCCAGGGCGGGCAGGAAGTGCATGTCGTCTGCCTGGAGTCGCGGGACGAGATGCCGGCCCATGTATGGGAGATCGAAGAAGCCGAGGACGAGGGGGTAATTCTTCACCCCGGCTGGGGCCCCCGCCGCATCGCCGGCAGCGGCGACGGCAGGGTAAGCGCCGTTGAATTCAGAGCCTGCGCGGCGGTGTTCGATGACGAGAAGCGCTTCAATCCTCAGTACGACGAAACGTGTTCGCTGCTCCTGGAAGCGGACACCGTCATCATGGCCATCGGCCAGGCAGCCGACCTTGATTTCCTCCGCGGACAGGATGCTGTGGCTACGGCCAGAGGAATAATCGCCGCCGACCCCATCACCAAGGCGACCGGCGACGCCCGGATTTTCGCCTGCGGCGACATCGCCCACGGTCCGGCCTCGGTGATCGAAGCGGTGGCCAGCGCTCACGAAGCCGCCATATCTATAGATAGATACCTCAATGCCAGCCCGCTAGACGCCGGACGCGAAAAGTCCTTACCGGGAAAAATCGGCCAACCGGCAGATACGCCCGTCAGCCCGGCGACCCGCCGGCCGCAGCGCTTCGCGCCCGCCGCCGACCGCGCCGCCGACTATCGGGAAGTGGCGCTGGGCATGACCAGGGAAGTTGCGATAGAGGAGGCTAACCGGTGCCTTAACTGCGGCATCTGTTCCGAATGCCTCCAGTGCGAAAAGGTGTGCAAAAAACAGGTTATTCGCCATGCAGACGCCGACGAGGCGGTTGACCTTCCGGTGGGCGCTGTAGTGCTCGCCCCCGGCTTTGATATCTACGACGCCGCCCTAAGGGGCGAATACGGCTACGGCGTCTACCCGAATGTTATCAGCAGTCTCGAATTCGAGCGGCTGTTGTCGTCGACCGGGCCGACGACCGGGCATGTCGTGCGCCCGTCGGACCAGGCCGCCCCTCGCAAGGTGGCTTTCATCCAGTGTGTCGGCTCGCGGGAGTGCGCCGACGGGGGAGCCGAATACTGCTCGTCCATTTGCTGCATGTACTCAACCAAGGAAGCGCTTATCGCCCGCGAACATGACGCCGGCATCGAGCCGACCATCTTCTACCTCGATATGCGCTCCTACGGCAAAAATTTCGATAAATACGTCGAAGCCGCCCAGCGGGGCGGCGTCCGCTACGTGCGGACCATGATCTCGACCGTCAAGGAAGACCCGGTAACCGGCAACCTGTTTCTTAAATACATAAACGAGACCGGGGAAATCGTCGACGAGGAGTTCGACCTCGTCGTCCTGGCCGTCGGGGTCCGCCCGCCGCAACAGGTGGCCGAACTCATGGCTGCCGCGGGCATCGAGGCCAACCCCTACGGCTTTGCCGCCACCGCCCCGTTCAGCCCGACGGAAACCAGCCGCGCCGGTGTTTATGTCGCGGGGGCCTTCCAGGGGCCGCGGGATATCCCCGAAACGGTGGTGAGCGCCAGTGCCGCTGCCGCCAAGGCCGGCGAACTGCTGACCGACGCCCGCAACACCTTGAAACGGGAGAAGGTCTATCCGCCGGAACGGGACGTCAGTATGGAAGAGCCGCGGATCGGCATATTCGTCTGCGAATGCGGCATCAACATCGCCTCGGTTGTCAGTGTCCCCGAGGTTGTCGCCTATGCCCAGAAGCTGCCCGGCGTGATCCATTGCCAGGATAATCTTTACACCTGCTCTCAGGATACGCTTAAACGAATGGAAGAAATAATCAGGGAGAAGCAGCTCAATCGCGTGGTGGTAGCCTCCTGCACCATGAGGACCCATCAGCCGCTTTTCCGAGAAATGCTGCGGGCGGCCGGTCTTAACCAGTTCTACTTCGAAATGGCCAATATCCGCGACCAGTGCTCGTGGGTCCACCGCGGCGAACCGGCGAACGCCACCGAAAAGGCCAAAGACCTCGTCCGGATGGCGGTGGCCAAGGTTAGGCGCCACGAGGCGCTTCACCTGCATTCCGTCCCGGTTATCAACTCGCTTTTGGTCATCGGCGGCGGCGTCGCCGGGATGACTGCCGCGCTGTCTGCGGCCCGCCAGGGCTTCGCCGCCTACATCGTGGAGAAGGAAGCCGAGCTGGGCGGCCACGCCCGCGAAGTGTATCGGGACTTTGATGGCAACGACGTCCAGTCCCGCCTGCGCCAGCTAATCGCCGACGCAGAGAGTCACCCGTTGGTCAAGGTCTTTACCGGCAGCGAGGTAGTGGGCTTCTCCGGTCATGCCGGACATTTCGTGACAACAATCCGCGCCCGGCGAACCGGGGCGGAAACCAGTATCGATCATGGCGCGGTAATCGTCGCCACCGGCGTCCAGGAACGACTGCCGACAGGCTATTTGTGCGGCGAAGATTCCAGGGTCGTTACCACCACCGCCTTCGAAAAGATGGTGGCTGCCGGTCAGCCGCTGGCCGCCAGGCAAATTGTCATGATCCAGTGCGCCGGCTCCCGCAACGACGAGCTCAATTACTGCAGCCGCACCTGTTGCGGTCAGGCCCTGAAGAATGCCATCGCCCTCAAAGAGCGGCAGCCAGGCACCGACATCTTCATCCTTTACCGGGACATTCGCACCTACGGTTTCGCGGAGAAACTCTATAAGGAAGCGCGCGCCAAAGGCATCAACTTCATCCTTTACACACCCGACCGCAAGCCGGTCGTTACCAGGGACGGCGACAGCCTCCGCTGCGACATCTATGAGCAAAGCCTTAAAACCATTATTACCGTAAATCCCGATCTGGTAGTGCTGGCTCCGGGCACCGTCCCTTCGGATACGTCACGGGCGCTCGGCATGCTCCTCAAGGTGCCGGTCAACGAAGAAGGCTTCTTCGTGGAAACCCACGCCAAGCTGGGGCCGATCGACTTCCCCACCCAGGGCATCTATCTTTGCGGCGGCGCCCATTCGCCAAAATCGGTCGACGAATCTATCTGCCAGGCTCAGGGCGCGGTCGCCCGCGCAGCCACCATCCTTTCCCGGGACAACCTGATGGCCGGCGGGGTGGTCGCCACCGTCGAGCAGGACAAATGCGCCGCCTGCCTGACCTGTGTCCGCATCTGCCCTTACAGCGTGCCCCGCATCGACGCCTCCTGGAAGGCATACATCGAGCCTGTCCAGTGCCATGGCTGCGGCAGCTGCGCCGGCGAATGCCCGAACAAAGCGATCCAGCTTCAACACTACAAAGACCACCAGGTGCTTGACAAGATTCGCGGGCTGTTCAAGGAGGTGTCGTTGTGAGTACTTTCGAGCCGAGGATAATCGCTTTCTGCTGCTACTATTGCGCATACTCGGCGGCCGATCTGGCCGGCTCCATGCGCCTGCAGTATCCGGCCAGCATCCGGATGATCGAGCTTCCTTGCTCAGGCAAGATCGAGCATAACATGCTGCTCACCGCCTTCGAGGAAGGGGCGGACGGCGTCTATGTCGCCGGCTGCATGGAGGGCGACTGCCATTACCTCAAAGGCAATATCAGAGCCCGCAAGCGGGTGGAATATGTCAAAAAACTCCTCGACGAACTGGGCATTGGCGGCGACCGGCTGGAAATGTTTAACTTGTCGAGCGCGATGGGGCCGCGGTTCGCGGAAATCGCCAACGAGATGACCGAGCGCATCCGGGCGCTGGGGCCGAGCCCTTTGAACAAGGCTCATAGCCAGACAGAGAAAGATGGTGAAGATGCATGATCGTCGCCGAACAAAAGCCATTGACCGAGATAGCGGAAAATATCAAGGACGCCCAAAAGGTACTTGTTGTCGGTTGTGGGGGCTGTGTAACCGTATGCTTGTCCGGCGGCCAGAAAGAAGTGGATATTCTGGCCACCAGCCTGCGGATTCTGCGGAAAAAAGATGGCACACCCATCGATACGGCGACAGAAACGCTGGAGCGCCAGTGCGACAAAGAGTATGTCGACAAGCTTGCGGAAAAAGTGCAGGCGGCCGACTGCGTAGTGTCGCTGGCCTGCGGAGTGGGCGTCCAGTATCTGGCTGAGCGCTATCCGGACAAGGTTATCATTCCGGCTCAGAATACGAAGTTTATCGGTGGCACGACCGAACACGGCATCTGGGAGGAGCGCTGCGCCCTCTGCGGCGAGTGTATCCTGGCCCAAACCGGCGGCATCTGTCCGATCATTCGTTGTTCGAAGAGCATCCTCAATGGTCCGTGCGGCGGCTCGCAGGGCGGCAAATGCGAAGTCAACCCGGACACCCCGTGCGCCTGGACGCTTATCTATGGACAGCTGAAGCGCCAAGGCAGAGAAGCCGCACTGGGCGAGATCTTTCCGGTGAAGGACTGGTCGAAAGCCCGCGACGGCGGCCCCCGCAAGTATGTAAGGGAGGATGTGCTCCTATGAGTGACCCGGCAACACAGGACGGGCGGAAGTTTACGACGGAAAGCAAACTGGAAAAGTTGTTTGCCAGGGGCGAATTTGTCGTTACCTCGGAGATCGGCCCGCAAAAAGGCGCGTCGGCGGACAGTATAATTCACCACACCGCGGAATCCAAAACATATTGCGACGGGTTTAATATTACCGACAACCAAAGCGCCGTCGTCAGGCTCTCCAGCATCGCCGGCGCAGTGCATATCCTGCGGCACGGCGGCAACCCCATTATGCAGATGACCTGCCGGGACCGGAACCGGATCGCTATCCAGAGCGATCTGCTGGGGGCTTATAGCCTGGGGATCCGCGATGTGCTCTGCCTGAGCGGCGATCATCAATCCTTCGGCAATCACCCGTCCGCCAAAAATGTCTTCGACATTGATTCCATCCAGCTCATCGCCCTGGTAAAGATGATGCGCGACGAGAAGAGGATGCTGAGCGGCGAGGAGATGAAAGACGAACCGCGTTTTTATATCGGCGCGGTCGAAAGCCCCTTCGGCGACCCGCTTGAACTGAGGGTGATGCGGCTGGCCAAAAAGGTCCGGGCCGGGGCCCAGTTCATCCAGACTCAGGCCATATTCGATGTCGAGCAGTTCGCGCACTGGATGAGCCTTGTGCGCAGTGCCGGCCTCGACCAGCGGGTGAATATCATGGCCGGGGTCATACCCGTGAAGTCGTTGCGAGCCTTAAAATATATGAAGGAAAATGTGGCCGGCATCAGCGTACCAGACGAGCTTATCGAACGGATGGCAAAAGCGGAAAACCAGCAGGAAGAGGGTAAAGCCATCGCCGTCGAGCTGATCGGCAAGCTCAGGAATATTGCCGGGGTAAAGGGAATTCACATCATGCCGGTAAGTTGGGAAGCCGTCCTGCCGGAGATTGTTACCCGCGCCGGGCTGCACGCGCGGCCTGTTATCGACTGATAGTCATGAGCGTGAGGGACGCTATATCATGCTGATTAAGGCGGGACTGTTCATTGACGGCAGCGGCGCTCCGCCGCGCAACGATCGCTTTATTGCCGTGGATAACGGTAAAATCGTTGCGGTTGGCGGCGAGGATGATTTTGCCGCAGCGCAGGTCGAGCACGCGGTGGACTACTCGCCTTACACAGTGCTGCCCGGCCTGATCGACTGCCATGTCCATTTATTCCTCGAGGGGATCGACGACATGGAGAAGCGCCGCTGCCGCTTGCGGGAAGGGCGGGAAATCATGCTTTTCCGGGCCGCCCGGAACCTGGAACTGACTCTCCGCAAAGGAGTAACCACCGTCAGAGATTTAGGCGGTCCCTACGGCATCGCAACAACCTTAAAGCGAGCTGTCGGCGAAAAGAAAATACTCGGTCCGCGGGTGCTTACCTGCCACCGGTCGATATCCGTCCCCGGCGGGCATTTTCACTACGCCGGCGGCCGGGAGGCGGCCGGACCGGAGGAAATAGCCCAGGCGGTCCGCGAGCAGATCGCGGCGGGCGCGGACTTGGTGAAGCTGATGGTGACGGGAATGGTGGACTTCCGGGCCGGAGAGACCGGCATTCCCGAGTTGTCCAGGAACGATATCCAGGCGGCCGTAGCCGAGGCACAGCGTCTAGGCCGCCCGGTCAGTGTGCACGCCAACGGCCCTTGCGGGGTGAGGGACGCGCTTGCCGCCAACGTGAATACAGTCGAGCATGGGATTCTCGTGGATAATGAGACGGTCGGCATCCTAAGCCAAAGTCAGGTTCATTGGGTGCCAACCATCTCACCTTTATGGCAAATCCTCAATTATTGCCGGGATCATTCCGCCGCCGCTTTTCCAGAAGAGGGCGTCGAGCGCGTTTATAACCAGCATTGCGCAATGATCAGCCAGGGTATTGCCGCCGGAGCCGAAATCATTGCCGGCACGGATGCCGGCGCTCTGGGCGTTGACCACGGCGAGGTCTGGCGGGAGCTTGCGCTGTTGGTCGCTTGCGGCATGTCGCCTTTGGCGGCGATACAAGCCGCCACCGGCAGGGCCGCAAGAGCAATCGGGGTAAGTAATACCACCGGTACTGTCGCGCCTGGGAAACATGCCGATCTGCTCGTTGTTTGCGGCAATCCGCTACAGAATATGAGCTTATTGCGCAATGTCATCCAGGTGTACAAAGAGGGTGAAAGTATTTTGCCAGTCAGGCGGCAGTACCAGGAAAAAAGGCGATGAAAAATATGGCGCTTGTTTTAGGTGCAGTGGATGCGGGGCTTCGTGTGGCAAGGCTACTGGCGGACCAAGGCCATATGGTGACGCTTGTCCCGTTTTCATCGTCCTCCGCGGTGGCAGATGCTCTTAAAGAGCTATGTCATCCCAACATCCAAATCTTTAGGCAAGCCGAGTTGATCAGTGTCCGGGGTGAGGTCGGCAATTTTACTGCCAATATCGGGCCGGTTAAGCCTGGGCAACCGCTAGTTCAAATAAGCGCGGGAGCGGTAATCCTAACAGTTGAAGGCGGGCAGGAGGCCGAACTGTCCCGTATCGCCGCTTTATTACGCATCGCGCTGAACGACTATGGATCCGTGGCTACCAATCAGTTTTGCCCTGTCCTGACCAACCGTGAAGGCATTTTTGTCGTGGACGGCGGCAAAAGTCCGGTGGATCCGGCCGGAATACTCGCGTTAGCCGATAGGGCTGCGACGATGGCAGCTTATGTATTGGAAATGACGGAAAAGGCTCCCCCGTTATCAAATATCCAAGACCGGTGAGGTCTCGCTCTGACCGGCACAGTCGCCAAAGCTTAGCGACCAAGAGCAGTTTTTATGCGCTACGGGGTTGAGGAGGATTATTGTAGCAATACTTCGCAGGGACTATTCACCACACGACTGACACGAACTCAGACCCGGCAGGGCCGAGGTGCAGTCTATGAGTCTTAAAGCGTTCCTTATTACACGCCTTCATGATGCTGGAACGCTTCCGTACGAACGGGAAAGGCTGGAATGGAAACCACCCTGACCATGCTCCGGAGGTGACTTCGCTTTTGATGTGCGGCCGGGAAGCATCATGCGGTAATGTGAGTGTTTATCATTGACACGGGGGGGCGGTTTTGATACTATATAAAAAATATATGTAAATGATGATGACGGGGAAGAGTAAGTGCACGGGCATCGCGCAGAGAGCCGGTGGTTGGTGTGAACCGGACGATGGTCTGCAGTGAAGTACGCCCCTGAGTTGCGGGTCAAACATCACGGATTTCCGTGTCAGTAGGCCTTGCCGGCAGCCGCCGTTAGCTGGATAGGATATCGGAAGCCTTGGCTTCTCGTATCTGAAGGTGGTAGCAATACAAACTGGGTGGTAACGCGGGAATAAATCCCGTCCCTGAAGGGACGGGATTTTTTGTATTATATCCAGTGGCGCGCAGTCTTTATCATGTGGGGGGACGGCGGATGAAGAACATTGTTTTGGTTGGTTTCATGGGTGCCGGCAAAACGACAACCGGCAAATTATTGCAGGAGCGCGCCAGCTGTTACAGGTTGGCTGATTTCACGGTGGATACGAACAGACTGACGCCCGATGTAGTAGCCGACAAGATTATCGCGTTCATGCTGGCATGACGGCCGTAAAAAACAAGCCCCGGCAATGTCGTCAACAGTCCCGGCTTGAGTCTGGCGCGGGTGAACGAACCCCGCTGGGGCGGGTGCGTTTATGCCGACGACCGGTATATACGCTGGCACGAAAAGACGCAGAAGCCGCTATTCGCATGGGCGGCCCGGGCTTCGGGCTTGCACGATCGGGTAGATGCCAGGGACAACCTGGGGCCCGCGCGCAGTCATTTATTCGCTGCGATTATGTCGGTGCATTTTCCGGCCTTGAGGATAAAGCTGACTGTATCGTGGCCGACAAACTGCTGGACTGTCCGGCCGACAGCGATCACCGCGTCCAGGTCGTAGCCGGTGCGGATACCCATCTCGTGGCACATGTGGGTCAGGTCCTCGGTTGCGATATTGCCTGTGGCGCCGGGAGCGAACGGACACCCCCCAAGACCGGCGAAACATGCATCGTAGCGGTCGATGCCGGCTGCCATGCCGGCGACGACGTTGGCCAGCCCCATTCCCCTGGTATTGTGGAAATGCAGTACCCAGGTCATGTCGGGGAATTCTTTGCGGACTTTAACGGTATATTCGAATACCTGCGCGGGATTGGCCATGCCGGTCGTGTCGGACAGAGACAGTTCTCTGACACCGATCTCGCGGAATCTGGCGATCACATTCATAACCTGATCCAAGGGAACCCGTCCCTCGAAGGGGCAGCCGAAGGCGGTGGAGACGGCGCCGGAAAGCTCGATGCCGTGGCCGGCGGCGTATTCGGCACAGTCGGCGAAATCGCGGACCGCCTGTTCGGGCGTTTTGTTGTGGTTGCTTAAGGAGTGGGAGAGACTGGCCGACACGGTGAACTTGGCTTTCCGTATCCCGGCAGCTTCCGCGCGTTCCAGCCCGCGCAGATTCATGACCAGGGCGCGGTATTCTACGCCGTCGGCCCGTTTCATCAGCCGGGCGACTTCATCGGTGTCTGCCATCTGGGGCACGGCTTTCGGATGGACGAACGAACCTATCTCGATAACTTTCGCCCCTGCTTCGACGGAACGTTCGATCAGTTCGACTTTCTGGGGAACGGTCAGGACGACTTTTTCATTTTGCAGGCCGTCCCGCGGGCCGACCTCGCAGATGACGACGCGGTCAGGAAAGTTCACCAGGCTCCCTCGCTCTCCGGATCTGAGTTGACTAAATTCTAAAATATCACAACCGTATTTGCAAGCGACAGTTGCGATATGACTGATAGCGATAACGGATTAATATCTGAAAGCAAGGTCCTTTCCGCACCCTTCAAGGGATGGATAGGACCTTTTCGGTAGCGCTTTTTTTCGTCTTCGCTTTGACCAGTTGAGCACGAAGTCGCGGAAGGCGACGACGGAGGCTGACAGGTATTGACGCCGGGAAAGGCCAGGCAAATGCGCTTTCTGATCGGGTCAGTCAACCGTACGGCCCTTACTCCGCGAGCGTTATCATAACTATCGATAATTTAGATTTTAACCAGTCTTATTATTATCATAGATTGAACTAATCAAAGCCTTGCTATAAAATCTAGATAGTGAAATAATTGGCAATTTTTTTTGCATGGCCGGGAATTCGAGCCGGAGCCAGCGTCGCCAGATTTAGCCGGGAAGGATGAGTCGCTTGGGGAGTAAGCTTATCGGGCAGGGTACAAGGCCTTTGATATGTACGCCTTTGGTGGGGCAGACGAAGGAGAGGATAGCAGGTCAATTGGAACAGTTCCTTTTGAAGCAGCCCGATGTCATCGAATGGCGTGCCGATTTTTTCGACCGGGTTGACGATACGGAGCAGGTTCTCGATGTAGTCAACACAATCAAAAAAGTAATTGGCGACAAGCCGCTCATTTTCACCCTCAGGTCGGTCCGCGAAGGCGGGCACCCGGTATCGCTGAGCGACGAGGAGGCCATCAAACTGAACGCCGAGGTTTGCCGAAAGACGGCGGCCGAGTATGTGGACTGCGAACTGAGCAACGACCCCGATCACATCAGGTTTCTCCGCCAAGCGGCTGCCGATTGCGGTAAGCTGGTTATCGGTTCTTTTCATGATTTCAATATGACGCCGAGCCGGGAGGTTCTTTTGGAGAAGATCACCGCCGCCGAGCGGTTAGGGCTCGATGTGGCCAAGGTTGCCGTAATGCCGCAGAGTCTCGAGGACGTTCTTACCCTGCTCGGCGTAACACTCGAGGCGAAAAGGCGGGTGCGGATCCCCCTGATCACGATGTCGATGGGGAAGCACGGCGCCGTAAGCCGGATGATGGGAGGAGTTTTCGGTTCCTCGCTTTCGTTCGCGGTAGGGGCGTTGAGCTCGGCTCCGGGACAGATCCCGATCGATGACCTGAAAACCGTGTTCGACATAATCGACAGGGCCAAAGGAAGTGGCGGGAATGCTTGAACTGTTGCCTGATGCCTTCCTTGCTTAAGGAATATCGATTATTGGTTCTTGTGCCGTTCGGCAGGGTGATTTGATCGACAGTTTTCCGCAGATGAAATCAGTGATCTTTTCCGCCAAGAGCCTGTAGGTTGTGAGTTTTCCGCCAATAACACTCGCAAACCCATGCAAGCCTTCCTGCGAGTGGTCTACCATGACGAAATCGCGGTGCGTTTCCCGCGCCGCCGCTCCCGGGGCCGCCCGATACCGAGGGCGAATTTCCGTGCAGGTGCGGAGAATAGGGTAGTAAGGCAACTTCTCGAACAAAACTTCGCCCGTATTGATCAAATCCACCACTTCTTCAGTAGTGGGCACAAAGTCCGCCGGCTTTTCCGCGGGCGAATAAGCCGTACCCAATATCGTCATCGAGTCGTAAGGCACAAAGGTATCTCCGGGTGCCGGTTGATGAAGACGGTTTATGATCCGGTTCGTTAACCGGTGATTAATGTAGATAAGTGTCCTCCGGGTCAGCGTGATATCCAGCGAAATTCCCGCGAGACGGGCGACCTTGCCGCCCCATACACCGGCGGCGTTGATAATGAAATCGCAGCAGACCGTGTCGAACTGCCCGGTCAGGTTATTGCGAATCCTCAGCCCCTGCACATGGGCGTTTGTGTGCACGATTCCCGTGACCGCGGTGAACGGAAGCGCATGACCGCCGTACTTTTGAGCGGACAGCGCATTTTGCCTGCACAGACGGAACACGTCGATAGCGGCGTCAGGCAATTTATATACTGCCGCAGCCCTCACAGTAAGGTTCGGTTCCAGGCGATGCGCATCTTTTAAACTGGCTTCTGCCAGGGGAATACCAGTGGCTTCGCAGGCTGTGACCCACTTTTCCTCATAGCCGGGATCGTCTTCGGGCAGTCGGATAAAATAACCCGCTGTTTCTTGGACACAGTGCCGGCCGATTTTACGGATAATCGCGTTTTCCCCGGCACATACTTTTGCGGTTGCGGGGTCGTGCAGTGCATAGCGTCCGCCGCTGTGCAACAGTCCGGGGTACCCCGAGCTTGCCCCGAAGCCCAAATCATGTTCCTCGATCAATATTGCCTTTACGCCGCGCATCGATAAGTCGCGCAGCATGCCGACACCCAGAACTCCGCCCCCGATTATTGCCACGGTGGTTTTTTCCATATTCCGCACCTTCGAACCTTTTGCGACAGCTTGACGCTGTCGATGTTTCAGGCAGCCTTATTGGCGGCAAAAGCCTTGATGGCTTTTGCCGCCAATTTTCGCTAAAAGGAATGTACGGTTACAGACCGAGGATGCCGAAGAACAGCCAGCAAGCGAACGCGCCGACCACCGACATGGAGAGACCCCAGATCAGTAGGTTGCGGAACAGCTTGGCTTTGTCCTCGTGGTCGCCCGCGCAGGCGATGCAGAGGGCGCCGAGGGTGGAAAGCGGCGAGCTGTCGACAAGGTGGGCGCCGACGTTGATCGAGGAGATGAGGGCGACCGGGTCGCCGCCG
>JAHDOI010000053.1 GCA_018434945.1 Selenomonadales bacterium | reverse complement strand
GCCAGGTATAGGCCAACTCAGCTATTCTGGCTTTTAGGGCTTCGTTTTCTTCGGCTATGACTGTTACGTACCTATGGCTAGATCGGCCTATGCCAACAAGCCTACACGCCCTGCGTTCACTTAGGTTGAAGTGCTCTTGAAGTCCCCGGACGAGGTGGCGTTTGCGCGTAGACTCTAGTCCTTTTTTTCGATAACCCATTTAAGAGCCTGGTTGTCCAAGGTAAGCTCGCCAACAAGCTGCTTTAGTCGGCGGTTTTCTTCTTCGAGCTGCTTTAGCTTCTTGGCGTCGCTTACATCCATACCGCCGTATTTCGATTTCCAGCGGTAGAAAGTCTGTTCGGCGATGCCGTGTTGGCGGAGGATGTCCGCCAGTTTCATGCCCCGTTCATGGGATTTGAGTATGCCGATGATTTGTTCCTCGGTGAATCGTTTGTTCAATTTACTCCCTCCTGGTCTATGTTAATACTACACGGTTACTAACATTTCCTGTGGACCAGTTTTCGGGGAGCACGTCAGGGGCACACCTGCAAGCAAATGACATAAAATATAGTAAAACGAGAAGAATGAGGGGTAAGTATGGATATTTTCTGCCGCGGCGTCAAGCCTTTCCCGACCCCTTCCCTGGCGGAGGTGCTTTTTTGGCTGAGAATAATGCGCGATCACGCACAATTTGTCGACAGCGGGCTTCCGTGCGCGGAAAGCGGCCTGAAGATAGAAGCACAGAAATTCGCTGCTGTATTCGGCGATCTTGAGGAACGCGTCGCCAAGGATGCGCCAGGGGAAGAATTCTCCCGCCTCATCGCCGCGACGACGCAGGCGGTCGGGAAGTTTTTCGCTTTCAAGCGGCATATTCTTCACCTGCTTATTGACTGTCGGCTGTGCGGCAGTTGGCTAACCCCGCTTTTCGTCGACCATATGTCGCGCGAGGCGCTCTATTTCCGGAAGCTGCTGAAAAAAATCACCGGCTGCGCAATGGCGTTTCCGGTGGATGCGGTGGTCAGCGAAAATGTCTTCTGGGTGCGCGGCACCGCCGACCATTTTAAGTTTATCCGCGGCCTGGCCGACCCGGCGGAACGAGGTTTGGTTTCCCGTGCCAAGGTATTGGGGGACAAATTCGATGTGCTGAACCTCCAGGTGCGCGATTTTGCTGGTATACTGTGGCATTATCGCCCGACAAACGAGCTTGTCCGGCTTGAAGTGGATCTCAGGGTGGCTTCCGGTGAAGCGGTAGATTTTTTCACCGCGGCGGAAAGCCTGACCGCCCGCTGTGCGGCGGCTACTGTCATCCCTCCGCTGCTAGCCGGTCATATCCGCCGCGAGAGCGAGCATTGGCTGGCTGTGCTCGAGATCATCCGCCGGTTTCTTCTTCAGGACGGGGAGGAGCTGGACGACGACGATGAAGATGAGGATGATTGACAAGGACCTCCGCGGAAGCGGAGGTCCTTTGCCGTGCCGGAAATATTGGCAGGGATTACGGTGTATGCGGTGTATTTTCCTATAGTAGAGGATACGTTAAAGACAACGGTCTTTGCGAAAGGGTGGCTTTATGCTGCATCGTTTTTCCCGGATGGAACTGCTCGTCGGACCGGCGGCGGTTAATCTGCTGGCAGCGAAGAGAGTGGCGGTTTTCGGCGTCGGCGGAGTCGGGTCGTTCGCGGTCGAAGCTTTGGCGCGCTGCGGGGTCGGCAGACTTGTTCTCGTCGATGACGACTGTATCTGCCTGACCAACATCAACAGGCAGCTTCACGCTACGATGAAGACGGTCGGCAGGCCAAAAGTTGAGGTTATGAGAGACAGGGTGCTAGAGATAAACCCTGATGCCGAGGTAACGACGCACCAGAAATTTTACCTGCCTGAGACGGCGGAGGAGCTCATCGCCGACGACTACGACTATATCATCGACGCCGTTGATACCGTGACAGCGAAGATCGATCTTGTCGTGAGGGCAGCCGAAAGAAACATCCCCATCGTCAGCAGCATGGGGGCGGGCAACAAGCTTGACCCGACGAAATTCGAGGTGGCCGATATTTTCAGCACCTCCGTCTGCCCGCTGGCGAAGGTGATGCGCTACGAGCTGAAACGCCGTGGCATCGGGGCCCTCAAAGTCGTGTATTCGCGGGAAAAACCGGTCGCGCCCCTGGAAAGCGAGGAGACAAGCTGCTTTACCGGGTGCGTCTGTCCTCAGGGCACGACCCGCAAATGCACCGCAAGGCGCCAGATACCGGGCAGCATCGCTTTTGTTCCTTCGGTCGCGGGTCTGATACTTGCCGGAGAGGTTGTAAAAGATCTGATCCAATGCGGGCGAAGCGGTTAAGCGACACTCGCAAGTAATACTGTAAATAAAGCACCGCGCAGGCGGTGCTTTTTGTATATAATCTCAGCGTCCAGACAAATGGGTGATATTATTAGCCGCAGTTATCGGCTGGCCGGTGAAAGCTCTCGTCACCAGGCGGGCGAGGGTCATACTGATGGTGTGTTCGGCTTCCTCGGTCGACCCTCCCATATGAGGGGTGATTATGGCGTTGTCGAGTTCGAGGAGGGGGTGCTGGTACTCCTGTTCACCCGGCGCGGCCTCGAAGTCAGGTTCCGGGTCGAGGATATCGAGACCGGCGGCTGCTACGTGGGCGCTGCGCAGAGCCGCGTGGAGAGCCCGTTCGTTGACGATGCCTGCGCGGGAGGTGCTGACGATCCGCACCCCCGGCTTGCACAGGTCGAGCTCCGGGGCGCCGATGAGGTCGGTGGTTTCCTGCGTCTTGGGGATGTGGATTGTTATTACGTCGGCCCGGCGGAGGAGGGCCTCAAGGGTGAGGCATTTTTCCACGTCCAGTTCCTCGAAGCGGGCTTCTTCGATATAGGGATCGTAGGCGACGACCTTCAGGCCCAAGGCTTTGAGCTTTGCCGCCACCAGGGAGCCGATGCGTCCGAGGCCGATAATGGCGGCCGTTTTTCCGTGCAGCTCTTGGCCGAAATAGACGACGCGGCGGAAATCCTTGGCTTTCCCGGCCCGGTAAGCCTGGGGGATGTTGCGGAAGACGGAGAAGATAAGCCCGACGGCCAGTTCGGCTGTCGACATGGCGTTGGCGGCCGGAGTATTGACGACCGGGATACCCCGGACGGTACAGGCCGGCAGGTCGATGTTGTCAAGGCCGTTACCCGCCCGGCCGACGATTTTCAGTTTCTTCGCTCTGGCGAGGAGGTCTTCGTCCACGCGGGTGACGCTGCGGACGATCAGGCCGTCGTAGCGATGGATGACCTTCAGGAGCTCGCTCTGGGATATCCCCAGGCACGCTTCGACGGAAAAACCATTTTCTCTAAGGTAATAAATGCCGACTTCGGCAATTCTCTCTGTCACTATAATGTTCACTTATCTACCTCCCGATTTCGCCTTTGTCCGTGGACTTACGCCGCGAGGAAACGGGTAAACAGTATCCGCTTACTCTTTATTCTCCGCCGACGATGTTTACCCTCTGAGGTTCGCTGAGAAAATATTCCCCCATTAAGCGACCGACATGCGAACGGGGGCAATTTGTATAAAAGATGCAAGGAACGGCAATATTATGGTTGCGGCACCATTTATTGGTGCTTTATGAAAGGAGTGGCAAATTAGTGGATTTCAGTCAAATAGCATGGTTCCTAATCATCGGCGTCGTCGCCGGCTGGGTGGCCGGTCAGATTTTCCGCGGCGGCGGCTTCGGTCTCTGGGGGGATATGGCGGTCGGAATCGTCGGCGCCCTGGTAGGCGGGTTCGTATTCGGCCTGCTGGGGATCACGGCCTACGGCGTAATTGGGGCCATCATCACCAGCACCGTCGGAGCTTTGCTCTTCCTGTGGGTGTTGAGGCTGTTCACGAAGCCGCGGGCGACAGCCAGCAAGTAAGTGGGTTTTCTGTCCCGAAAGACGTCCCCGGGCCGGGGGCGTCTTTTTTTGTTGCGTAAGCGGCAACCACCTGCTAAGCAGGTGGTATCAAAAAGCTTATAGCTATGCGGAGGAAAGAAAAGCCTCCTTTGTTAAAATATATGCAGGTTTGCCGACCGCATAAATAACAAAGGAGGCGCATCCAAAATGG
>JAHDOI010000009.1 GCA_018434945.1 Selenomonadales bacterium | reverse complement strand
GGCATGAAAAATCCACTTCCTTTGCTGTAAGAATATAAAAATAATTATAGCAAATTGAAGCGGATGTAATAATCTTATATGTCCGGCCTAATTTGCAAAAATAAGCCCAGGCTTGGGTGCTTTTTTCTGCTAATTGACAACTGGGCACATAAAGGAAACCGTAACTGTGACCCATGGTGGGAAAATGAAACTGACTGGCATCGATCTTGGAAAGATAATTTTCCAAAAGAATGGCAGGAGATAATTCATACTGACGAAGAAAGCGGCGAAAAGCATATCGCTGATGTAAAAACTGAAAGCGGATGGATTTTAGAATTTCAACACTCGCATATTAATCCGGAAGAACGTCTTTCACGAAATTCCTTTTATCCTAAATTGGTTTGGGTTATCGATGGAGTAAGGCGTCAACGAGACAAGCCAGCCTTTCATAAAATATTAGAGGAGTACGCTATCAGAAAGGCTGACCCACGATTTGAGCGAATTATTGGACCAGATGACTGCAGACTAATAAAAGAATGGCATACAAGCAATGCACGCGTGTTTTTGGACTTTCAAGACGTGGATAAAGAGAATCAGCCATTCATATGGTTTTTGTTTCCAAGAATAGCTGATAATGAAGCGCACTTGTGGCCAATCACACGAGCCGAATTCATTGCATTGCATAAGAATAATAAATTCGATGAGGTAGTGGAAAAAACAATTGCACCATTCATCGCAAAACTTTTTAATGATGAGGTTAATAAGGTTAAAATGGAGGAATTTATGCGCAGGAGGAATATGGAAGATGGATATCGTCGCCGTCGGGCATACAGGCTCTAGCACACGCTTGCCGGGCAGCCTTAGCCGGAATCACGCAGTTGCTGGGTAATGTATCATAATATACTAACTTTGCATGCTCTGTTTCGATAAATCATGTGCATGGAGGTTTAATATGCCGGCCTACTTTAACGTCAAATTGATTACTTCAGAGCAATCTCATCTCTGGAATGATGCCCTTCACGCTAGAGCATTGGCTAGGCAGACCCTTGATGACTGGTACCGGGGTACATATGTCAGGTGGACAGTGACCACCGCTTGGACAGTGTTGGAAATATGCTGTAGGGATGCACTTGGTAATAATAGAATCGGCAATAGATTTAAAGATGATGTTAATGCTGCAATTGCGCAGAATGGCTTTTCCCCGATCGCTTGGGGTGGTGGTGTTTGGCAAACTGTGCTAGAACTACAGCCCTTAAGAACAAAGTACACTCACATGCTAGTACAGCAAGACGAATTGTGGCCTGATACCGAAGTGGCCGATAGAGCGATAGTTGTTGTGCGCAATGCTGTTAAAGACATTTATCGAATTGCTAATAAACAGATACCTGAATGGGTTGATATGGATGAGGATGATGGATGGAGAACTGTCTGAGTGCTCAATAAATGACTAATAATTAATCCCATGGTAACGCACCACAACATGCTATTGATATAAGCTCCTGAAGAACAGAGCTTTTTTTGTTGTACTTTTTATAAGGAACAATAAGCAGTTTTTGTAAAAAAATTTTAGAATATGATAAAATGTCTTTATTAAAGGATAAAGTGTTGGTCATAAATAGATAGGGGAAGTGGGTGTTTGACCGGCGAGGGATACTATTGCCGCAATTGTGAGGTTGGAATGGGCTTGATGGTTGGCGGTCTAAGGTTCAGCGTGGCAAATACCGGAAATGGAGCTTAGGCGCTTCTTTATTGGCAACTGGTTCATTCATCTTTCCAAGTAACAGTTTGATGGGGGGAAATTCACTATATGAAGTATATTATTAGATTATCATTGGTTTCGGCTTTTTTACTTAGCACTCTTCTATTTTTTCTTTCTCCTGAAAAAATAGCTCTTAAACCAATAATGGAAGAAATTTATAAGTTTATGGTGTCAGTTATCGCAATAGTTCTCCCAGTATATTTAGCGATTCTTACCCTGTATTACACGTTTGTGCACTCAAAAATCCTTGAGATTAGTGAAGAAGTAGAAGGACTAAGAAAAACTATTGACCCGTTTCTGGCTGAGATACCAATAGCTTCTAAAGTTTCTGGGTATACGATGGTGGCTACTTTATTTTTTATAAGCTCTGGGTACCTCTTCGCAATGTTGATCAGCCCGACTGAAGTACCTTCAATTTCCAAGTATCTATGCATCATACTTATATTCATATTCATAGTTTCAATAATAGAAGCTCTGACGGCTTCTTTGCAGATCATACATATGATCAGTGTTGTTTGTGATAAAAAAACGGACGAACTTCTTAAAAAAATTAAAGAAGCAAGAGCAAAATAACATCAAAATCCAATAGCTAAATTGATACGTGGTTATGTAGCCGAACATACTGATGGTGGGGCCGCCCGGCTCGGGCAAGACGATGCTGGCCCGCCGGCTGCCGTCAATCCTGCCGGCATTTACCGAGGTCGAGGCTTTAGAGGTGACGAAGATTTACAGCATCGCCGGCCTGCTGCGCACGGGGGGCGGATTGGCGACGCGCCGGCCGTTCCGGAGCCCGCATCATACGGTGTCTGATGCGGGGATGGTCGGCGGCGGGCGGGTGCCGCGGCCGGGCGAGGCGACGCTGAGCCATAACGGCGTGCTTTTCCTGGACGAGCTGCCGGAGTTTCCCCGCCAGGTGCTGGAGGTGCTCCGCCAGCCGATGGAGGACGGCGAGGTGACGATTTCAAGAGTGAACGCTACGCTGTCCTATCCGGCGAAGTTTATGATGGTGGCGGCGATGAATCCCTGCCCGTGCGGTTACTGGGGCGACAGCAGCCGCCAGTGCAGCTGCGCGCCGGGCGATATCCGCCGCTATCTGAAGAAGGTATCCGGCCCGCTGCTCGACCGCATCGATATTAATATCGCCGTGCCGCGGCTGGAGTACGGGGAGATAGCCGGCGACGCACAGGCCGAGTCGTCGGCTGTCATACGGGATAGGGTGGAAAGGGCGCGGGCCGTCCAGCAGCGAAGGCTCGCCAGATACGGGCTGGGAGCCAACGCGCAGATGGGGCATCGCCACGTCAAGGCGACGTGCAAGCTGGAGGAGGCGGCCCAGAAGCTTCTGGAGCAGGCGTTCCACCGCCTGAGTCTGAGCGCCCGCGGCTATGACCGCGTGCTGAAGGTGGCGCGGACGATCGCCGATCTGGCGGGTGAGGAGCTGCTGACGCCGTTGGCGGTGGCGGAGGCGATCCATCTGCGCAATAATGTCAAGGATAGCCTGATGGGTGTGTAGAATCGTTTTATGAAGTAATACTGGAAATATTGAACGTATTTTATTAGGATTTGCAGCCTGCCCAATTTGGGGAAGATGGGCGTGGGGGCGCTATATTGCCAGGTATAACAGCACGATATTAGCAGCAAAGACTGCCACCATTGCGATAGAATTCCCTGCCAACGGAAGATATTTGCTCTCATCCCGGTTTACTAGCCCTATAATGGCAATGGCGGTCATTGTAATCGCCGCTATGGCCGGAATTATATGGGTCGGACTTGTCACGGCGAGTAATGGCCCCGGTATATAAAAGAGATCATCGATAAAGAGAATGAAAATATTAAAGATATTACTGCCGAAAATACTGCCGATGGCAAGGTCGATGGCTCCTATGCGGACAGCGGCGAAGCAAACCACCACTTCCGGCAGGGACGAAGCCAGCGCCATAAATATATTTCCTACGAAAGTCTGGCCTAGTCCGGTAGATACAGCAATTTCCTTGCCAATTACCGGCAGAAAAGCGGCTGCGGCGATGACTACTGCAGCGTTAAAAACATATCTGACGGCGGCCTGCTTAACAGTAATATCGGTGTACGTTATTTCTTCCGGCTTATTGTGGAGTAATCCGTTTTTCTGTCTTGTTTCATATGAGCTGATGAACTTAAGGGCAAGCAGGTAGACAGCGGCAACGAGTATGCTGCTGCCGCCAACCCAAAGGATTGGAACATTATAGTGGGGGAATATGATGCTTATGGCCGCAATAGCAAGAAGCACGATCCCGAAAGCAGCCGAGAGTATATGTACTTGATGGGCGGAGGCCAGAATCGGTTTTCCGCGGTGCATTGCGTCAAGCATGCAAAGAACTAACAGGTTAAATGCACAGCTGCCAAGTACATCCCCTACTGCAATGTCGGGAACATTTGCAATAGTGACCGCGCTGATGCCTGTAATGAGTTCGGGTAGTGAGGTCACGGATGCCATGAGTATAACACCGATCAAAGAACGCCCCAGCCCGGTCTTTTCCGCAAGTATATCACCGTACTTGGATAATTGAGTGCCTGAGAAAACAATTACAATGGCACATAGGGAAAACTTCAGCCACAGCAGTATATCCAGCACCTCGCATTCATCAAAAGATTGGCGAAAAAGCACTTATGAACAATATACGGTTACAGTTATAGATGTTCCTGCTTATGCGGTAGATGAGGCGGGGAATAACGCGAGGGGGTGAATACGTGGCTGTTTCCGGACGGCCTTGGCGTGCGGCTGAGTACGCTTTTGTGGTGTTAGTCAGTTTTATTGTGCTGCAGACGCTGCTTGTTATCATGCACGAGTTTATTCACAGCACGGTCGCGTGGCTGCTCGGGCATATGAAGAGCCCCTTCGGCATCGTCTGGGGCAATCCCCTGACTTTGACCGGCTGGGATGAAGGGGTGGAGTATTCAAGACTGTTCGCGGCCGGGCACCGCCATGCCGCCGCCGTGATCGGGGTAAGCCCCCTGGTGGCGCACGCAGCGATCGTGGCCGCCGGACTGAAGCTGATGAAGGCTGGCCGACCGGAGAACAGGTGGCTTTTCCACGTTCTTTACTGGTTCGTAACAGCGAATTTTATGGAGCTTTTCGCCTATATCACTATGGCATCGTTCGTGTCCGGCGGGGATGTGGGTATCTTCAACCGGGGTTTGATGGTTTCGCCCTGGTTGCTTTTTGTTGGCGGGTCGTTGGCAATCGCCGCCGGTTTGAAGGTGTTGTACGGGCAAGTTTTGCCCCGGGTGTACGCCCTTTTTGCCTGTGGGAACAAGTCGGTGGAATGGATGATTTTGCTATTGACCGGCTGCGCGATTTTCCTGTGGGGCAGCGGGTTGAGGGTCGCGTTCTACAGATACCCTGACCCCCAATGGCTTTTCGGCCTCATCGGCGTTGCTGCTTTTTGCCTGACAACGGTTTTGTACAGGCCGAGGTAAGCAGGGAGGCGGCATATGCCGGCCCAGGCGCAGAGCAGCCCGTATCAGCAAATATTGTTCTTTGATGGCAGCTAGCCGTGGATAATGACGGCAAATCGCAACATAGTATTAATACACAAATGTTACTATTATGTAAGTTGTAAATATTTAATAACTTACGACTAGCAAAAACCGACATTGTACGTCAATTAACGACGGTGAGGGGAGGGGCGGTTTCAAAGGACGGTGGAGCTCCAGGGAAAGATGTTTGGCCGCGGGGGTGTTTGCGATGATGAACGACGACCGCGGGACGCCAGGTCGCTCTCCGGCGTTCGTGGGAAATGGGCGGCGGCACGATCGGCGGTTTGGTTATTTGCTTAATGGGCTATATATTGTATTTTAAAAGGCTGGGTATGCGGCCAATTAGCGGGGAAGCTTACAGGTGAAGATTGCCTGGAAATATGTGGATATTATCGGCGCCGGGAGAGTGTCGCTGGCGGTTAATTTGCGGCAATTGACGGCTTGGATATTGATTTATTGCTGACCTGGTTTATACTTAAATATGTGATATTTGTATTATTATGTATATTTTGAAATCGAGGTGGCGTGAATGTCCGGATTGCTGGCTAGCCTTTGCGGGGCGGCGGAGATTGTTCCTCAACTTGTTACCGGCAGGATCGGGATGGTTGTATGCGACAGGGAGAAATGGCTGGTGTGCAATTCGATCGCCGAGCTGGCCAAACAGGTTGTCCCGGGCGATCCTGTAAAGCCGGGCTCGGCCGCCTATAAGGCGATGGAAAAACGTGAGCGGGTTGTCGTGGAGGTGGCGAAGGAGGTGTACGGCATCCCGTATATTGCGATAAGTATGCCGGTGACCGAGAATGGGGAAGTTGTGGGGGCTGTGGCGATCCACGAGTCGCTGGAGCGCCGCGAGACGCTGCTTAACGCGGCCAGGCAGCTTTCCGGTTCGGCGAGCGATCTTTCGGGCTCGGTACAGTCGATTCTGGCTCAGGCCGAGGAACTGGCGGCGAGCGGACGCTGCCTGAAGGATATGTCGGTGGAGGCTACCCGTCAGGTGGGCGATACGGATAAGGTTGTGGGGTTTATCAAAGACGTGGCCAGCCAGACAAATCTGCTCGGCCTGAATGCCGCGATCGAGGCGGCGAGGGTCGGTGAGCTGGGGCGCGGCTTCGGCGTGGTGGCCGAGGAGGTGCGAAAGCTGGCTGTTAACAGCGCGGGCTCGGCGACGCAGATTACGAGCACGCTTGCCGAGATCCGCGATTCGATTTCGAAGATAGCGGGTGAGATATCCCAGATCGAGGCGGTCGCCGAGCACCAGGCGGAGACGATCCAGCGGCTGACGGCTCACAGTCAGGCGCTGGCGGCGATGTCGGACCAGATGGCGAATATGGCGGCTAATCTCGGGAATGAGGGCAAGTAAAATAAAACCCCGCCGGTTGGCGGGGTTTTATTTTACTCTACGAGAGCGAGACGGGGGTTCGGGTTGTAGGTTCTGCCGGCTTTGGCGCAGGGCCGGCCGTCGACCATGACTATGTCGGCGGTGAAGTTGACGTTGTCGGCGAAGAGGCTGGCGCCTACGGCGTAGATGTCGACCGGGACGCGGGCTGCTTCGAATTCGGCGATGCGTTCGGCGTTGAAGCCGCCGGAGACCATGATTTTTATGTGCGGGAAGCCGGCTTCGTCGAGGGCGCGGCGGACGTTGGCGACGAGGGGGGCGCAGACGCCGGTGGGACGGAAGGTGCCCATCTGGGGAAGTACGGAGGCGTCGACGAGGGTGTCGCTGGTGTCGAGGCGGACGGCGAAGAGGTTGCCGCTCATGGCGCGGGCGACGGCCAGGGAGGTGGCGACGCAGTCGTTGTCGTAGTCGACGAGGGCGACGCGGTTGACGGCAGGGTCGATGTGGCGGTCGAAGGCGCGGGTGGCGGCTACGGTGTCGCCGCCGTAGGTGGCGATGAGGGCGTGGGGGATGGTGCCGATGGCTTTGGCGCCCCAGTAGAGGCCGTTGGCCGGGGTGGAGACTCCGGCGGCGCCGCCGATGTGGGCGGCGTACCCGTCGCCGGCCTGGGTGCCCCAGGGGTCGAACCGCGAGGAGAAGAAGAACAGCGGCTTGCCACCGGCAGCGTTGACGCAGCGGCGGGTGTTTGTGGCGACTTTCGTCTGGCGGGCGAGGACGCCGAGGTATACGGTTTCGAGATGGGAGAAGTCGGCGAGGTCGCCTTCGATGGTCATGACTGTTTCCCAGGGGGATATTTCGTCGCCGTCGTAAAGGGCTTTTATTACGAGGTTTTCGGGGTTGTGGGCGCATTTTTTGATGATGGCTATGGCTTCGTCCACGCCGCAGATGACGGCGTTCTGGCGCTGGAAGATCTGCATGACGACGCGGGGGTGGCGGTTGTCGGCGAGGAGGATGTCGCGGGTGCGGTTGAAGTAGCAGTCGCTGTAAAGGCCGCTTTTTATTTCCTCGGCCGGGAAGATGAAGTTGTCGGGAGCGAGGCGCTGTTTCATAGGGTGACCTCCGCGGGTTATTTCGGATGCTTTTTCCGTTATTGGGCAAATTTGTTTAATGCATATACCCATGATACAATAAAATTGTATTTATCAGCAAGAGGAGGGCGGCAATGAATTTCAACCCGCGGTTATTGAATATAGGAAGCGAGGCGGCGGCCCGCGCCGAGCTGGAAAGGCTGGGGTGCGATCCCGCCGGGGTTAATATTATGTCCGCGAAGGCGGTTTTTAAGATAGTGAGGCTGGAGAGGGTGCCGGCGAAGGCCGCGAATCTTCTGAAGCAGACGTTCCTGGCCAAAGGAGGCGAGGTGGCGCTGGCGCGCGGGACGGCGGATTTGAGCGTGGTGGAGAGCGATGTGCTGATTTGCGCGACGCTGAAGCAGTACCGCCTGGCGCTGGCGCAGCTGAAGCTGCAGCCGTGGGGACTGCCGAAGGTGGCCGCGGCGGTGGAGGCGGCGCTGGCGGCGGAGGCTTTTCCGGCGCGGCGGTACGAGTGGCCGGGACGCGAGCTGGTGATTGAGCCGGGACGGACGTTGGTGATGGGGATTCTTAATGTGACGCCGGATTCGTTTTCGGACGGCGGCCGGTATAACCTCCTGGACGCCGCGCTGCGCCACGCGGAGGAGATGCTGGCGGCCGGCGCGGATGTGATCGATATCGGCGCGGAGTCGACGCGTCCGTACGGAGGGGCGGTGCAGGTGAGCGCGGAGGAGGAGATGGCGCGCCTGCTGCCGGTGGTGGAGCGGGTGGTGGCGGAGTCGCCGCTGCCTGTGTCGGTGGATACGTATAAGGCGTCGGTGGCGGCGGAGGCGCTAAGGCTGGGGGCGCATATGGTGAACGATGTGTGGGGGCTGCAGCGCGACCCTGATATGGCGGCGGTGTGCGCGCGATTCGGGGCGCCGGTGGTGGTGATGCATAATCAGGAGGGTACGGCGTACGAGGGCGATGTGATGGCGGCGGTGTGCGCGTTTCTGCGCCGCAGTGTGGCTGTGGCGGCGGAGGCGGGCGTGGCCGCCGATAAGATTATTGTTGATCCGGGGATCGGGTTCGGCAAGACGCCGGTCCATAATCTGAAGGTCTTAAACCGCCTGGACGAGCTGAAGGCTTTAGGCTGCCCGGTGCTGCTGGGGACGTCGCGCAAGCGGTTTATCGGCGAGGCGCTGGGCGGGCTGCCGCCCGGCGACCGCGTGGCGGGGACGGCGGCGACGGTGGCGTGCGGGATTATGCGCGGGGCGCATATCGTGAGGGTGCATGATGTGAAGGAGATGGCCAGGGTGGCACGAATGACCGATGCAATTATGAAGGAGGCAATGGACAATGGGTAAGATTACGCTGCAGAATATGATGTTTTACGGCTATCACGGGGTGTATGAGCATGAGCGCGAGATGGGCCAGCGGTTCGCGGTGGATGCGGAGCTGACGCTCGATATTACGAGGGCCGGCGAGACTGACGAGCTGGCGCATTCGCTCGATTATGTCGGCGCGTACGATGTTGTCAGGGCGGTGGTGGAGAATAATAAGTTCAATCTGCTCGAGGCGCTGGCGACGAAGATCGCCGATTCGCTGCTGACCGGCCAGGTGACGGAGGCGACGGTAAGGGTGCGCAAGCCTGGTGTGACGCTGCCGGGACATCTGGATTTCGTGCAGGTGGAAGTGACGCGGGGCAGGAAGCCGTGATCTGCCTGGGGCTGGGTTCGAATCTGGGCGACCGCGAGGGGAATATCGCCGCTGCCGTCGCCCGGCTGGCGGCGTGGCCGGGGGTGTCGGTGGAGAAGGTGTCGTCGCTGTATGAGACGGCGCCGGTGGGGTATACGGACCAGCCGGATTTTTTGAATGCGGTGATTGCGGTGGTGACGACGCTGGGGCCGCGGGAGCTGCTCACGGCCTGCCTGGCGGTGGAGCGGGGGCTCGGACGCGAGCGTTCCGTCCGCTGGGGGCCGCGGACGGTGGATATCGATGTGCTGTTTTACGATGATGTGGTGCTTGATTCCGATGAGTTAACACTGCCGCACCCTCGGTTTCACGAGCGGTGTTTCGTGCTGGTGCCGCTGGCGGAGATCGCGGGCGACGCGCCGGTGTTCGCCGGCAAGACTGCGGCGGAGCTGGCGGCGGCGTGCTGCGGCGACGGCGCGGTGAGGCTGTACGGGAAGCTGGGCCGGGGAGGCTGACGGGTATGGAGCGAAGCCGCAAGGTGCTGTTTATCAGCGCGCCCATCGGGGCCGGGCATGTGAGGGCGGCCCAGGCGGTGGGGGCGGCTTTGCGGCGCCTTGACCCGGGTGTGGCGGTCGAGTTCGCGAATGTGTTCGATTTTTTCAGTCCGCGCCTGGGGAAGGCTATCCTCGGCGGGTATCTTAAGGTGCTGGATATTTTCCCGCAGGCGTACGGCGCGGCCTACGGCTGGGGTAACAGCAGCCGGCTGGCGCTGGTCGGACGGGAGGCGGTGAGCGGTTTTCTGGCCGGACGGATGGAGCGGTATCTCGCCGTATCAAAGCCGGATGTGGTTGTTGTGAGCCATGCGACGCCGGCCGGGCTTGTGGCGCATCTGGCGGCGCGCGGCCGTCTCGCCGTGCCGACGGTGGCGGTGGTGACCGATTTCGTTGTCCACCGTCTGTGGGTGTATCCGGAGCTTGGGCTGTATTGCGTAGCTCATGAGGGTATGCGCGATTATCTGGCCGGAGCAGGCTTGGCGCGGGAGCGGAGCGTGGTGACCGGCATCCCGGTGGACGGGCGGTTTACGGCGCAGCTGGGCAAGAATGCGGCGCGAGCCGCGCTGGGGCTGGCGGACGACAGGCAGGTTGTGCTGATGATGGGCGGCGGCGCCGGGGTGATGCCGATGGCGGAGCTCGTGGCGGCGTTCGAGGCGCTGGGACGGCCGCTGCAGCTTGTCGCCGTGGCCGGCAGAAACGAGGCGCTGCGGCGGAGGCTGGCGGCGGAGGCGGCGGGGCTCAGGCACTGCACTTTGCAGGCGCTGGGGTTTGTCGACAATGTCGATGTGCTGATGGCGGCGGCCGACGTGCTGGTGTCGAAGCCAGGCGGACTGACGGCCGCGGAGGCGCTGGCGAAAGGGTTGCCGCTGGTTATCTACCGGCCGATACCGGGGCAGGAGGAGGCAAATACCGCTTTCCTGACCGAGCGCGGCGCGGCGGTGAAGGTGGATTCGGCGCTGGCGCTCGCCGACCTGGCCTGCGGTTTGCTCGACGGCAGATCGGAAAGGCTGGCGGCACTTGGGGCGGCGGCTCTCAGCCTTGGCCGGCCGGGGGCGGCGGAGGCCGTAGGACGGCTGATTATCGACCGGTTGGTCAAATAGAGCCTTGACTGATAATTTTTTCCTGGTTATAATTAGGCCAATGTATTTCATGTGCGGAGGAGCGGATGGTGGAGAGGTATTATCAGGCTGCTTTGACCATGGTTCCCGGTCTGGGCAATTCCCGGCTCAATTCGCTTGTCGCCTTTTTCGGTAGCGCCCGGCAGGCCTGGTTGGCTTCGCGGCGCGATTTGTTTTTGTGCGGCTGCCTCGATGAGCCTATCGGTAATAATTTACTTGACCAGCGGGAAAAGATAGATATACACAAAATGGCGGCAGAGTGGGAGCGGAAGGGGATCGGTGTTGTGTGCGCCGCCGATGCCGCTTTTCCGGACAGGCTGCGGCGGATTTTCGACCCGCCGCAGGTGCTGTATTACCGCGGCCGATTGCCTGCCGACGAACTTATGATCGCGATAGTGGGCGCCCGCAAGGCGTCGGCGTATGGCCGGAACGCGGCCGCCGCGCTGGCTGCCGGCCTGGCGGAAGCGGGGGCCGGAGTGGTTAGCGGCGCCGCCCGCGGCGTCGACAGCGCCGCCCACGACGGTGCCCTGAACGCCGGCGGCTATACGGTAGCTGTGTTGGGCTGCGGCGTGGATGTTGTTTATCCGCCGGAGAACGGCAAACTGCTGGCGCGGATCGCCGAACAGGGGGCGATCGTGTCCGAGTACTGGCCGGGAACAGAGCCTCTGCCGCATCATTTCCCGGTGCGCAACAGGATTATAAGCGGTTTGGCCCGCGGGGTAGCGGTGGTGGAGGCCGCGGAGAAGAGCGGCTCGCTGATTACCGCCGACTGGGCTCTCGAGCAGGGCCGCGATGTTTTCGCCGTGCCTGGGAGCATATTTTCCGCCACCAGCGCCGGGACCAACAGGCTTATCAAGCAGGGCGCGAAGCCGGTGACGACGGCGGCCGATATCCTTGAGGAATACGGTCTGGGAGCCGCCGGGGGCGGCGGGCGGCCGCGGCGTCCGGAGCCGGCCGGCGACGAGGGCCGGGTCTGGGACGCGCTCAGCTGCGATGAGCCGCTGGCTGTGGATGAATTGATCATGAGGGTCGGTTTGCCGGCCTCGGTTATTACATATATATTATTGCAGCTCGAGCTGAAGGGTATGGCAGCCGAGTTCGGCGGGCGCCGTTACGTCCGCCTGCCTGGGAGGGAAACAGGTGAGTAAAGCGCTGGTCGTGGTCGAGTCACCGGCAAAAGCTAAGACGATCGAGAAGTTTCTCGGCAAGAACTACACCGTGAGGGCGTCGATGGGCCACCTCAGGGATTTGCCCAAGAGCCAGTTCGGTGTGGATATCGAGAACGATTTCACCCCCAAATACATCAACATCCGCGGCAAGGGCGACCTTATCAAGAACCTTAAGGAAGAGGCCAAGAAGGCCGGCGCCGTTTACCTGGCAACCGACCCGGACAGGGAAGGGGAGGCGATCGCCTGGCACCTGGCCCACCTCCTGGGCATCGGCGAGCGGAAAGCCTGCCGGATCGAGTTCAACGAGATCACCAAGCCTGCCATCCAGAAGGCAGTCAAGCATCCGCGACCCATCGATCTCTCGCGGGTGGACGCCCAGCAGGCCCGCCGCATTCTCGACCGCATCGTGGGCTATAAGCTGAGCCCGCTGCTGTGGCGCAAGGTCCGCAAGGGCCTGAGCGCGGGCCGGGTGCAGTCGGTGGCTGTCCGTCTCATCTGCGACCGCGAACGCGAGATCCAGGCGTTCGTGTCGGAGGAGTACTGGACGGTCACGGCCAAACTCAGACCGAAACCGAAGGGCGGCTTGTTCGACGCCGAGCTTGTGGCGGTGGACGGTAAGAAGCCGGAGATCGGCAGCGAGGCCGAGGCCGGCAGGATAACGGGCGAACTGGAGAAGGCGGATTATCTCGTCCGCGAGGTCAAGAAGCGGGAGCGCCGCCGCAATCCGGCACCGCCGTTCATCACGAGCAGCCTGCAGCAGGACGCTGCGAGGCGCCTCGGGTTCACGGCCCGCAAGACGATGCTGCTCGCCCAGCAGCTTTATGAAGGCATCGAGATAACGGGCGTAGGCCCGGTGGGCCTGGTGACGTATATCCGCACCGATTCGACGCGGGTGGCTGCATCCGCCCAGGAAGAGGCGCGGAGCTACGTCGCCGCCCGGCACGGCAGCGATTATCTGCCCGAAAAGCCGCCGGTCTACGGCAGCAAGAAGAACGCCCAGGACGCTCATGAGGCGATCAGGCCGACCAGCCTGGAGCTTAGTCCCGACGCGGTGCAGCGCAGTTTAAGCCGCGACCAGTTGCGCCTCTATTCTCTTATCTGGGAGCGGTTCGTCGCCAGCCAGATGGCGCCTGCGGTGTACGACACGCTGACTGTGGAGATTGGCGCAGGCCGTTTCGGTCTGCGGGCGTCCGGCTCGATCCTGAAGTTCCCCGGCTATCTGGCGGTGTACGGCGACAGCCGCGAAGAGGCCGAGAAGGACGCTCTGCTGCCCGAGGTGACGGAGGGGCAGGAGCTCAAGCTGCAGAAACTGCTGCCCAAGCAGCATTTCACCGAGCCGCCGCCGCGCTATACGGAGGCTTCGCTGGTGAAGGTGCTGGAGGAAAAGGGGATCGGCCGCCCCAGCACTTACGCGCCGATCATCGAGACGATCCAGGAGCGGGGCTATGTGTTGAAAGCCGAGAAGAAGTTCCAGCCTACCGAGCTGGGCTTCGTGGTGGTCGATCTCCTGAAGGAGCATTTTCCCGACATCGTGGACGCCGATTTCACCGCCGAGATGGAGGACCGCCTCGACGGCATCGCTGACGAGAAGGTATCGCGCGCCAAGGTGCTTCAGGATTTTTACGACCCGTTCGCCGCCACGCTTTCGAGCGCCGACGAGAAGATCGGCAATGTGGAGCTGCCGGTGGAGGTTTCGGATGTGCCGTGTCCCAATTGCGGGCGAATGCTGGTGGTGAAGCACGGCCGGTTCGGCAATTTCCTCGCTTGTCCGGGCTTTCCCGAGTGCCGGACGACCAAACCGATCCTCAAGGACACCGGGGTCAAGTGCCCGCTGTGCCAGGGGGCGGTCGTGGAGCGCCGGACCAAACGGGGCAAGGTGTTTTACGGCTGCGCCAATTATCCCGAGTGCCAGTATACCACCTGGGACACGCCGCTCAAGGATACGTGCGAGACGTGCGGCACTTTCAAGGTGCGTCATAATTTCAAGGGCGGCCGTTTCACGGTGATGTGCGGCAACGCGGCCTGCCCGACCCGCCCGAAGGTCGAGGCGGCGGCGGCGAAAAAGCCGGCCAAGAGCCGCAAGACGAGCGCCAAACGGAAAGCAGGCAAGAAACGTGGCTAAAGTGACCGTCATCGGGGCCGGCCTGGCCGGCAGCGAGGCCGCGTGGCAGATAGCCGCAGCCGGTGTCGATGTGGAACTTTACGAGATGCGTCCCAAGGTTATGAGCCCGGCCCACCACGGCGGACTGTTCGCCGAGCTGGTGTGCAGCAATTCGCTGCGGGCCGCGGGCCTGGAGAACGCTGTCGGGCTTCTCAAGGAGGAGATGCGCCGGCAGGATTCGCTGATTATCAGGGCCGCGGACGCCTGCCGCGTGCCGGCCGGCGGCGCTCTGGCCGTCGACCGGCACGCTTTCAGCGCTTATGTGACGCGGGCGCTGGCCGACCATCCGCGGGTGCGGGTGGTGACCGAGGAGGTGACGGCGCTGCCCGCGGAGCGGCCGCTGGTGGTGGCCAGCGGGCCGCTGACTTCGCCTGCCCTGTCGGCGGCGATCGCCGGGCTGACCGGCGAGGAGTACCTGTATTTTTACGACGCCGCCGCGCCGATCGTGAGCGGCGATTCGCTCGATATGGACATCATCTTCCGCGCTTCCCGCTATGGGAAGGGAGACGACGATTATCTCAACTGCCCGCTGGCGAAGGAAGAGTACGAGGCGTTCTGGCACGAGCTGACTAATGCGGGTACGGCGCCGGTGAAGGAGTTCGAGAAGACGGTGTTTTTCGAGGGCTGCATGCCGGTGGAGGCGATGGCGGCGCGCGGCGTCGACACGCTGCGGTTCGGCCCGCTCAAGCCTGTGGGGCTGCGGGATCCGCGGACGGGCGAGCTGCCTTATGCTGTCGTCCAGCTGCGCCAGGACAACGCCGCCGCGACGCTTTATAATATGGTGGGGTTCCAGACCCATCTGAAATGGCCCGAGCAGGAGCGGGTTTTCCGCATGATCCCCGGTCTCGGGCGCGCCGAGTTCGTCCGTTTCGGGGTCATGCACCGCAACACTTACCTGAACTCGCCCCGTATCCTCGCGCCTACGCTGGCGATGCGGTCCGCGCCCGGCCTGTTTTTTGCCGGGCAGATCACCGGGGTGGAGGGGTATGTGGAATCGGCCTCCTCCGGTCTGGTGGCGGGCACGAACGCCGCCCGCCTGGCCAAGGGGCTGGAGCCGGTCGTTTTCCCGCAGGCAACCGCCCACGGCGCTCTGTGCCGCTATATCACGACCGCCGACCCGGCGAATTTCCAGCCGATGAATGTCAATTTCGGCCTTCTGCCGCCGCCTGCGGCCCGTATCCGCGACAAGAAGGAGAAGAACAGGACGATAGCCGCCAGGGCATTGTGCGAATTGAGTGAATTTATTGGAATAATCGGAAAATAATTTTCAAAAAAACTTTGCGTATTATTGCATAATTCAGACTAGTGTGCTACTATAAATTAGTGATTTTTCTTTGCGGAAAATCGACAATAAGCGTGGTAACTATGGAAACTGCAAGCTTCTACCTGACGGATTTTTTCCGCTACCTCAAGGTGCAGAAGAACGCATCGCCCCATACCGTAACGAGCTACCGGGCCGATCTCGATCATTTTCTCGCTTTCGCCGCCACCAAGCTGGGGATGGACGAAGTACCTCTGGCCGCTGTAACGCCGATTCTGATACGGGCTTATCTCGCCAACCTCAAGGATGAGGACTACGCACGGCGTTCCATTGCCCGCAAGATGGCTGCACTGCGGTCCTTTTTTCGTCATTTGTGCCGGGAAGCGGTGTTGGCGGAGAATCCGTTCAGCGCGGTGAGGACCCCCAAGCTGGAGAAAAAGCTGCCGAGTTTCCTCGATCCCGGGGAGATGCTTACCATGCTCGATCTGCCTGACAAGAGCAGCCTCGGCCGCCGCGACGGCGCCATTCTCGAGCTTCTTTACGCCACCGGCATGAGGGTCAGCGAGCTTGCCGGCCTGGCGGTGCGGGACGTCGATATGGCCAGCGGTTACGCGCTGGTGTACGGCAAAGGATCGAAGGAGCGGGTGGTGCCGGTGGGCCGCAAGGCGCTGGCCGCCGTGAAGCTGTATCTCGATCTGGCCCGCCCGCGGCTTATGGCGGCGGGGCAGCCCCACGACACGTTGTTCGTCAACAGCCGTGGAGGCCCGCTGACCGATCGCAGCGTGCGCCGCGTCGTCGATAAGTATGTGCAGGCGATGGCGCTTACCAAGCATGTCAGCCCTCATACCATCCGCCACACTTTCGCGACCCATCTCCTCAACAACGGCGCCGATCTCCGCTCGGTCCAGGAGCTTTTAGGCCATGTCAATCTTTCGACGACCCAGCTTTACACCCATGTTACCAAGGAGCGGATCAAGTCCGTGTATTCGCAGGCGCATCCGCGCGCATAGGAGGAATGCCCGTGTTTCATGCCACGACCATCGTGGCTGTGCGCCGCGGCGGCAAGACGGCCATCGCCGGCGACGGCCAGGTCACCTTCGGCCAGAACACCGTCATGAAGCACAATGCCAAGAAGGTCAGACGCCTTTATCACGGCAAAGTGCTGGCGGGGTTCGCCGGTTCGGTGGCAGACGCGTTCACGCTGTTCACGAAATTCGAACAGAAACTTGAGGAATACAACGGCAATATGATGAGAGCGGCGGTCGAGCTGGCGAAGGAATGGCGCCTGGACCGCGTGCTGCGCCGCCTGGAGGCGCTGCTGATCGTCGCCGACGCCGATAATATGCTGATTATCTCCGGCAACGGCGAGGTAATCGAGCCGGACGACGCCGTGACGGCGATCGGGTCCGGGGGCCTTACGCCCTTGCCGCCGCCCGGGCCCTCATGGCCCATTCGGCCCTGACGGCGCCCGAGATGGCCCGCGAGGCGCTCGCCATCGCCGCCGATATCTGCGTATATACCAACAACCATATCTCGGTGGAAGAATTATAGTGAAGGGGGGAATATCTTGACAGAATTGACGCCCAGGCAGATAGTCGCCGAACTCGACAAGTTCATCGTCGGCCAGCGGCAGGCGAAGAAGTCGGTCGCGGTCGCCCTGCGCAACCGCTGGCGCAGCAAACAGCTGCCGGCGGATCTGAAAGAGGAGATTATCCCTAAAAATATACTGATGATCGGGCCGACCGGCGTGGGCAAGACCGAGATCGCCCGCCGCCTGGCGAAGCTGGTCAACGCCCCGTTCATCAAGGTGGAAGCTACAAAGTTCACGGAGATCGGTTATGTCGGCCGCGATGTGGAGTCGATGGTCCGCGACCTTGTCGAGACTGCTATCCGCATGGTGAAGCAGGAGAAGATGGCGGCGGTGGCCGAGAAGGCCCGGGAACTGGCGGACGAGCGCATCCTCGAGCATTTCCTTCCTTCGGCGAAGAAGGAGTCGGCCCGCAATCCGTTCGAGCTGCTTTTCGCCGGCGGCCTCGGCCAACAGCAGGCCGAGCCGGCCCCGCAGGAGGAGCCGGCCGCGAACACGGCCCGCGAATGGTGGCGCGCCCGCCTGGAGCGCGGCGAACTGGAGGAGGAGCTGATCGAGATCACGGTCGAGGACAGCTCGCAGCCGATGATGGGGATGTTCGCCGGCACAGGCGCGGAGGAAATGGGTATAAATATTCAGGATATGCTCGGAAACCTTCTGCCTAAAAAGCAGAAACGCCGCAAGGTAACGGTTTCCATAGCCCGCAAGATATTTACGCAGGAGGAAGCCCAGAAGCTCATCGATATGGATGAGGTTACCGCCGCGGCGGTGAAGCTGGCTGAGAACTACGGAATAATCTTTCTCGACGAGATCGACAAGATCGCCGGCCGCGGGAAGAGCACCGGACCCGATGTGTCGCGGGAGGGGGTGCAGCGGGATATCCTGCCGATCGTCGAAGGGTCGACGGTAACAACGAAGCACGGAACGGTGAAGACCGACCATATCCTGTTCATAGCCGCCGGCGCTTTCCATATTTCCAAGCCGTCCGATCTCATCCCGGAGCTGCAGGGCAGGTTCCCGATAAGGGTGGAACTGGCCAGCCTGTCGAAGGATGACCTCAAGCAGATTCTGACCGAGCCGGCCAACGCGCTGCTCAAGCAATACACTTCTTTGCTGGCCACGGAAGGGATTGCCGTCAATTTTGGCGAAGATGCTATCGATGAGCTTGCCGAGATCGCCTGCAAGGTGAACGCGCAGACTGAGAACATCGGCGCGCGGCGGCTCCACACTATCCTGGAGAAGCTGCTCGAGGATCTGGCCTTCGAGGCTCCCGACACTGCCGCCGACAATGTGCATATCGACCGCGCGTATGTGAAGGGCAAGCTTGACGCGATTGTCGTCAATCAGGATCTGAGCCAGTTTATTTTATAGGGGAGAGAAAAACCAAGAATTAAGGCTGGTTTGAAGGCAGCCGACTAGAGAGAATATGTCTAGCGAAAGGCAGGATTGATCACAGTGTCGTCAATGTTGGACCGTACCCGGAAAATTAATCGTTTGCTGCAAAAATCCGACAAAGTCAAATATGAAGAGATTTCTTCTGTTCTGAGCCAGGTTATGAGCTCGAATGTCTACATCGTCAGCAGGGAAGGCGCAGTGCTGGGCTATGCGCTCATCGATCAGTTCGAGTGCGATATCATGAAGGAACGGGTTTTGTCCATCGGACAGTTCCCCGGCAGGTATGTGGAGTTTCTGCTCAAGATCCAGGAGACTTCGCCCAATCTTCGTCTGGAGAACGGGTTGTGCGCGTTCGCCGAGAATACGACTTGTATCGCCAACGATAAGTTCACGACGATTATCCCCATCCACGGCGGCGGCGAGCGTATCGGCACTCTTATCGTCGCGAAGTTCGAGCGTGAGTTCACCGATGACGATCTTATCCTGGCCGAGTACGGCGCGACGGTCGTCGGGATGGAGATTCTCCGCGACCGCAGCGAGAAGATCGAGGAGGAGGCCCGCAAAAAGGCGACGGTGCAGGTGGCGCTCGGTACGCTGTCGTATTCCGAGCTGGAGGCTGTGATGCATATCCTCGGCGAGCTCGAGGGCAACGAGGGTCTGCTGGTGGCGAGCAAGATCGCCGACCGCGTCGGCATCACCCGTTCGGTTATCGTGAACGCGCTCAGGAAGTTCGAGAGCGCGGGCGTGATCGAGTCGAAGTCGCTGGGGATGAAGGGGACGTATATAAAGGTGCTGAACGAGCGGCTGCTCGATGAGCTTAAGAAGATGAAGAAGTAGGGGACGGCCCGCCATCCGGCGGGCCGTTTTTTTAATACGCTTAATTTGTGCGTACAGTGTGACGAATTATATAGTGACATGCGATATCCGCCAGGGAGGGCAGGGGGGGGGGTTAATGCAGCGGTGAAGGGGTGATTTTTGTCGTAATATAGCGGTTATCTGGCGTATATTGACGGTTTTCACAAATTTACCGGGGAATTTTCGTCGCTATGAGACATAATAGCGTTATTTGTGAAAGGATTTTCCTGAATTATGTAGAATGATGCAAAAGATATAGTATTTTTATCTTTATTTTTCAGGTGATTGGGGGGCTATCTTGTGGTTAAATCGATTTTATCGTCATCTCAGGAATCGGTCCTTGAGCAGGCTTTGGGAGCGGCTTCCCTGCGCCATAAGGTCATCGCGAACAATATCGCCAATGTGAACACACCAGGATTCAAGAAGAGCGATGTGGTGTTCGAGGAGAAGCTGGCGGCGGCGATGGCCGGCAAGAGGGCGGGGTTGACCCGCACCCATGCCAAGCATCTGCCGGGCCGCCAGGGCGATGGCTTTTCGCCGGCGGTGGTGACGGATACGAAGACTTCCCTGCGGACGGACGGCAATAATGTGGATATCGACGCCGAGATGGCGAATGTGGCCAAGAACACGATTTATTACAACGCGGTCGCCCAGCAGCTCGGCAGTTATTTTTCGAATCTGAAGACGGCGATCAGGGGAGGTAGTTGACGATGGGGATGTTCGGGGCTATTGACGCAGCGGCGTCAGGGATGACGGCCGAACGCCTGCGGCTGGATGTTATCGCCAATAATCTCGCCAATGTCAATTCGACCAGGACGGCCGATGGCGGTCCATACCGCCGCCAGATGGTGGTGTTCGCTCCCAGGTCGCCGAACGCGACATTCGGCCAGGTGCTGGCGGCGAGTTTCGAAGCAGGCTCCGGGGTGCGGGTGGTCGGTATCGTGAAGGACAGTTCGCCGTTTAAGACGGTGTACGATCCGAAGCATCCCGATGCCAACGCCGAGGGGTATGTGTCGATGCCGAACGTGAATGTGGTGGCCGAGATGGTGGATATGATGACGGCCACGCGTGCTTATGAGGCGAATGTTACGGCGGTGAACGCCGCCAAGGGGATGGCTACGAAGGCTCTGGAAATTGGCCGTTAGGCTGAGGAGGAATCGTTATGCGCATTGATCCGATCGCCCTTACGCCCGCAGGCGCGGCCCGCACGGCCGCGGGTGCTTCCCCGGCAGCCGCCGAGGGCGGCAAGAGTTTCGGCCAGATTCTCGCCGACAGCCTTGGCGAGGTGAACAAGCTGCAGCTTGATGCCCAGCAGGCGTCGATCAATTTGGCCGCAGGCAGGATCCAGGATGTTTCCGAGGTCGTAATCGCCACCGAGAAGGCGACGATCGCGTTGCAGCTTACCATGCAGGTGCGGAACAAGGTTGTCGAGGCTTATCAGGAAATGATGCGGATGCAGGTTTAATAGCCGGGCGATAGCCTCGGTCCTTAATTGTCACTTGGAGAGGTGTGGCCATGGCCGACTGGAAGGAACAGTCAATAAGCCTCTGGCAGAATATCGGCAAACGGGAACGGTATATGATCATCGGGGCGGCGGTGCTGCTGTTCGTGGCCATCATCGGCTGGAGCGTGTGGTGGGGCGGACGGCCCGAAAATGTGCCGCTGTTTACCGGGATGGATGCCAAGGATGCCGGCGAGGTTGCCGCAAAGCTTAAGGAGCTGAAGATACCGTACGAGATCGGCAACAACGGGACGGCTATTTTGGTGTCGTCCAAGGATGTTTACCGCGTGCGCCTCGATCTGGCGAGCCAGGGCTTGCCGCGCGGTTATAAGGGTTTTGAGATTTTCGACCAGAATAAGTTCGGGGCGACTGAGTTTCAGAATAAGGTTTATTATCTCCAGGCTCTCCAGGGGGAGCTGACGCGCACGATCGAGCAGATGGCCGAGGTGGAGAAGGCCAGGGTACATATCGTCCTGCCTGAGGATAGTCTGTATAAGCGCAATGAGAAGCCGGCGACGGCGTCGATTATGCTGAAGCTGCGTCCCTCAGCCCAGTTGTCGCGCGAGCAGGTTAAGGGTATCGTCAATCTGGTCGCCCACAGTATCCAGAGCCTCAAGCCCGAGAATGTGACGGTTGTGGATAATTTCGCCCGCGTGCTGAACGATCAGCCCGAATCGCAGCAACTGCCGACCGCCGCTTCGCTGACCCAGCTGGAGATGACGAAGAAGGTTCAGGATAATCTGCAGAAGAGTGTGCAGTCGCTGCTGGAACAGGTGCTCGGCCCGAATAAGACGGCCGTGCGGGTGAGCGTGGAGCTGAATTTCGATCTGCGGACGGTGGACCGCCAGGTGTTCGAGCCGGTGGTGGACGATAAGGGGATTATCAGGAGTTCGCAGGATGTGAGCGAGAGTTTCAAGGGCACGACTCCCCAACAGGGCGGGGTGCCCGGGACGACTACCAATATTCCCGGTTATGTGACGACCAATCAGGGTCAGTCGCAGTATGAGAAGAAGGAATCAACCCGCAATTATGAGATTAATGAGCTGAAGGAAAAGACTGTCGTTGCTCCCGGCTCGATCCGCCGCCTGGCGGTATCTGTGCTGGTGGACGCGAATGTGAATAACGCCCAGCGGGAGAGTATCCTGAAGGCGGTGTCGTCGGCCGTGGGCTATAACGCGGCCCGCGGTGACGTGATTTCGGTGGAGAGTATCCCGTTCAGCACCGAGCTGGCCGACCGGCAGAAACGCGAGGAGGAGGAGCTGGCGCAGCAGCAGAAGCAGGCTTTGTATATGAAGCTGGCGGTGGCGGCGGTGGCGCTGCTGGCGGTGCTGTATGTGGTGCGCACGTTCCTGCGCAAGCGCCAGCCGGACGAGCCTGAGGTGATGGAGATCCCGATGCAGCAGCCTGCCCATATTATGGAGTCGGCCGCGGCTAAGGAGCTTACGCCGCAGGAGAAGGAGCGCGCCGCGCAACGGGAAGCGATCGCGAAGATGGCCAAGGCGAAACCGGAAGAGGTGGCCCAGCTTGTCAAGGCTTGGATTAATGAGGAGTAGGCAGGAGGGTCAGGGATGTATCAGCCTTCGGATTTAAGTGGTAAACAGAAGGCGGCTATTTTGCTCATCTCCCTCGGGCCTGACGTGGCGTCCCAGGTTTTTAAGCACCTGAAGGAAGATGAGATCGAGAAGCTGACTCTGGAGATCGCCAACCAGCGCAAGGTGACTCAGGAGAGCAAGGATAAGGTGCTGGTGGAGTTCCATCAGATGGCCCTCGCCAAGGAGTATATTTCGAGCGGCGGTATCGATTACGCCCGCGAGATTATCGAGAAGGCCCTCGGGCAGGAGAAGGCGATGATGATTATCAACCGCCTGACTTCGAGCCTGCAGATAAGGCCGTTCGATTTCGCCCGCAAAACCGACCCCGCCCAGCTGTTGAATTTCATCCAGAACGAGCACCCGCAGACGATCGCTCTGATTATGGCGTATCTGCAGCCTGAACAGGCGGGGACGATTTTGTCGGCGCTGCCGCCTGACAGGCAGGTGGATGTGGCGAAACGGATCGCGCTGATGGACAGGACGTCGCCGGATGTTATCAAGGATGTGGAGCGCATCCTGGAGCGCAAGCTGTCGTCGCTGGTGACGCAGGATTTTACGGCCGCCGGCGGTGTGGATTCGATCGTCGAGGTTTTGAACCGCGTGGACCGGACGACCGAGCGGACGATTATCGAGAATCTGGAGATCCAGAACCCGGAACTGGCGGAAGAGATCAAGAAGCGGATGTTCGTGTTCGAGGATATCGTGCTGCTGGACGACCGTTCGCTGCAGCTGGTGCTGCGCGAGATCGATTCCAAGGATCTGGCGCTGGCGCTCAAGGCTTCGTCGAGCGAGGTCGCGGAAAAGGTTTACAAGAATATGTCGAAGCGCGCCGCCGAGATGCTGCGCGAGGAGATCCAGTATATGGGCCCGGTGCGCATCCGCGATGTGGAAGAGGCGCAGCAGAAGGTCGTCAATGTTATCCGTCGTCTCGAGGAGTCGGGTGAGATTATTGTTTCCCGCGGTAAAGGAGACGAGATAATTGTCTAGGATTTTCAAGGGCGTGTCCCTGCGCGAGACGCCGCATGTCGTTACATATACGCCGCCCCGCCTGCCGGATCCCGAGCCGGACGAGGAGATGCTCCCGCCCGAGGAGGTCGCCGAGGAGGATGTCATGCCGACGGCGAGCGGCGAGGCTATCGGCATTATCGCCGAGGCCCGCGAGAAGGCGGCCGCGGTGTTGGCGGCCGCGAACGAGGACGCCGCGAGGCTGCGGCGCGAGGCTTATGACGAAGGGCACGGGAAGGGGTTCGCCGAGGGCCGGGTAAGCGGCGAGGCCGCAGGCCTGGAACAGGCCAGAGGCGCGATCGCGGAGGCGGCTGAGAAGGCGTCGCAGATTTTGGCGCTCGCCAGCCAGCAGGCCGACGAGGCTTTCCGGGCTGCCGAACGGCAGGTGGTGGAGTTGGCCCTGGCTGTGGCTTCGAAGGTGCTGGCACGCGAGGTGGCGGAGAACCCGACGGTGATTTTGCCGATCGTCAAGGTGGCGCTCGATAAGGTGCAGGATCAGGAGCAGATCACGATCCGTGTGAACCCCGAGTGTTATGATCTGGTGCTGGCCGCCCGGCCCGAGCTGCAGGCCGGCCTGGCGCGCGCTACAAGCGTGGCGGTGAAGGCGGACGGCGCGCTCAAGGTCGGCGATTGTATCGTGGAGACGCCTTACGGGACGGTGGACGCCCGCATCGATACCCAGATGGAGCTGGTGAAGGCGGCGCTTAAGGAGCTGCTGCCGTGACGGCCGTGAATGTCGCCCGCTATGTGGAGGGGCTGAAAAGCATAGACTCGATTCAACAGGTGGGCAAGGTCAGCAAGATTATCGGCCTGCTGATCGAATCCCTTGGTCCCCTGGTCAATCTTGGGGATTTGTGTTATATCGCCTCGCCGGACGATGGGTTCAGTCTGCCGGCGGAGGTGGTGGGGTTCCGCGATAACAGCGTGCTGCTTATGCCGCTGGGCGAGCTGCACGGCATCGGCCCGGGCTGCCAGGTGGTTTCGGCCCGCCGGACACTGACGGTGAATGTCGGCAGGAGCCTGCTCGGCCGCATCCTCGACGGGCTGGGCAATCCGATCGACGGCAAGGGTCCGCTGACCGGCAGCGCAGAGTACCCTCTTCACGCCGTGCCGCCGCCGCCGCTCTCGAGGCAGCGGATAACAGACAGGATCTCCGCGGGCGTCCGCGCCATCGACGGTCTTTTGACCCTCGGCCGCGGCCAGCGGGTGGGGATCATGGCCGGCAGCGGCGTGGGCAAGAGCACGCTGCTCGGCATGGTGGCCCGCAATACGGAGGCCGATATAAGCGTCATAGCCCTTGTGGGCGAGCGCGGCCGCGAGGTGCGCGAGTTTATCGAGCGCGATCTTGGCGAGGAGGGACTGAAGAGGTCGGTAGTAGTCGTGGCGACCTCGGATCAGCCGGCGCTGCTGCGGCTCAAGGGGGCGATGACGGCCACCGCGATCGCGGAGTATTTCCGCGATCAGGGCATGAACGTCGTGCTGATGATGGATTCGGTGACGAGGTTCGCGGTCGCCCAGCGGGAGGTGGGGTTGACGGTCGGTGAGCCGCCCGCGACCCGTGGTTATACTCCGTCGGTGTTCGCGCTGCTGCCCAAGCTGCTGGAGCGTTCCGGGGCGGGGGAAAAGGGGTCGATAACCGGCATTTATACGGTGCTGGTGGACGGCGACGATATGAACGAGCCGATCGCCGACGCGGCGCGCAGCATCCTCGACGGCCATATCGTGCTGTCGCGGGCTATGGCGGCCCAGAACCACTACCCGGCGATCGACATCCTCCAGAGCGTCAGCAGGCTGATGCTGGAGATCGTGGACGAGGAGCACTGGGATGCCGCCCAGGCGATCAGGACGATGCTGGCGACGTACCGCGATGCCGAGGATCTCGTGAATATCGGCGCTTACGCGCATGGCAGCAATCCGGCGATCGACAAGGCGATCGAGATGATCGGCCCGATTAAGGAGTTTCTCCGCCAGAGCGTCCGCGAGCAGACCGGGCTCCAGGAAGCCGTCGACAGGCTGCTGACTCTGGCCCGGTAATACTTGAGAGAGGCGAGGTGGTCTGCGGTGCGGCCGTTCCAGTTCCGACTCGAGACGCTGTTGAAGTTCCGCCGCATGCAGGAGGAACAGGCGCAGATAAAACTCGCCGAGGCGACGGCGCAGTATGTGGCCGAACGGGAGGCGCTGGCAGCCCTGGAAACGGAGCTGGCCGGCCATGTCGCCGACTACCGCCGCACGCTTGCCGAACCTGTCACGGTGGCGGTACTTAAGACATTTCGCGATTATAACGATAAACTAAAAGGGGATATTTCCCTTCAGCATATCAGGGTGGAGTCGGCCGCCCACAGGCGGCAGGAATGTCTGACCGCCCTGGAGGAGGCCGCAAGGGCCCGCAAGCTTGTGGAAAAGCTGCGCGAGAAGCGTCTCGCCCAGTATCAGGCCGAAGCGCTGCTCGAGGAGCAGAAGCTCTTGGATGAGCTGGGGCTGCAGGCCTTCGTCCGCAACGGGTAGAGGGTGCATATGGAGAGTGTGCAGCGGGTGATGCAGCGCATCGCCGCAATCGAACAGCGTTTTCAACAGATGCAGCCTGTGCAGCCGGCTGCCGGTGAGGACAGCTTCGCGGCAGCCATGACAAAGGCGCAGGCCGCGGCGGCGCCGGCGAAGAAGGCATCTGCCGGCCGGCAGGAGATCGCGTCGCTGGTCCAGGCGGCCGCCAGAAGGCACGGTGTCGACGCCAGTCTGGCGATGGCGGTGGCGGTGGCGGAGTCCGACCTGCAGCCGCAGGCGGTGTCCACGGCGGGGGCGGCAGGCGTTATGCAGCTTATGCCCGAGACGGCCCGCTCGCTGGGGGTGCGCAATGTCTACGACCCGCGCGATAATATCGACGGCGGGGTGCGTTACCTGAAACAGATGCTTAACACATTCGGCGGCGATGTTGTAAAGGCTGTCGCCGCATATAACGCCGGACCGGATGCTGTCCGGCAGTACGCCGGAGTGCCTCCTTACCCGGAGACGAGGGCGTATGTCAACAAGGTTTTGAGCCTGTGCGGCTGAACCTTACGCAAAAGGTGGGCTGATACCGTTCATGGCTGAAAAGAAGAAACCGCCCGAGAAAGAGAACCCGGGCGCGAAATCGGCCGCCGCGAAAGCGCCGGCCAAGAAAAACAGATTTGGTTTTCTGCTGAAGGCGACGCTTTTTCTGCTGGTGCTGCTGATGCTGGCCGGCGGCAGCCTGTACGCCGCGGTGTTCTTCAAGTTCATCGACATCGACGCGCTGGCCGCAGAGTATAATCTGGCCTCTTACCCGGTTGTCGGCCGCTATTTCGCCAAGCCGGCGGCCACGAATTTCGAGACCGTCGAGCTGCCGCCCGAAGGGGCCAAGGAAACGCCCGCCCCCGCGCCTGCGGCGCAGGCCGCGCCGACTCCCGCCCCCGCGCCCGCGGCCGCGGCCATATCGCCCGACGAACTCAAGGCGAGGGAGGCCAAGGCGAAGCAGGAGGAGGCCAAGCGCATCTCCCGGCTCGCCCGCCTGTACGCCGAGATGAAGCCGGACGAGGCGGTGCCGATCCTCAACCAGCTCGACGACCCGACCGTCCTGGCGATCCTCAATAAGATGGAAGACAGCCAGGTGGCCAAGCTGATGTCGTTATTCGATGCCCGGCGGGCGGCCCGCCTCACCCAGGATATGCTGAAAGGCAAGACCATGTAAGTGGCCGGCCTTTTGGTATATAGATAGCTTCACGGAAAGGAGGTGAACGAATGAATGCAGCTTTAATGCAAATGGCTTTCGAGGCTCCGCCTGCCGCGCCGCCGAAAGGGGCGGGGAAACCCGCAGCTTCCCAGGGTAAGGACGGCGGGGAGTTCGGGGCGGTGTTCGCCGGCCTGGTGGCCGCCGGACAGCCACAAACAGGCGAGGGCCAGAAGACGGACGCGGAGAACCCCCAAACCGCTGTCGAAGCGGCCCCGGTATTTGCGCCGGGGATGTGGACCGTCGCGACGCTGTTTGCCCAGATGCCCCAGACGACGACAGCTGTGCTGACGGCCGCACCGGTGGCTGACCAGGGTTCGACGGGAGCGATAACGCCCCTGCCGGCCGCTGCGCCACAGACCGCTCAGACAGCGCAGCAACCACTACCTCTGCCGCAGTTGACCGCCGCGCAGACGGCCGTTACTGCCGAGCAGACGCCGCCAGTGGCGAACGGCCAGCAGGCGGGACAGGGCGCGACACCGGTAATGCAGCAGGCGCAGCAGGCTCAGGCCGCCACCGCGACCCAGCGGCTGCCGGACTTACCGGCGGTGCAGTCGATGCCTCAGGTGACGCCGGCAGCGATGACGGAAGCCGAGGCCACTCCTCTGCCGGCAGTGACAATCGAGGGCGAGGCCGCGCCCATACCGGCGGCGGTTCCCGTACCGACTCCGGACGAACGGCCCGCAGCGGCGGCGACAGGGCAGGGAGCGGCAGCACAACGGCAGGTCGAGCCGACGGTGATTTCGCAGGCGACGATTGCGGCGGCGGCAGCCGGCGGCCAGCTCCAGCCGGAGAAGCCGGCGACAGCGCAGGCACCCGTGGTCAAGGCTGAAGCCGAGCCGAAAGCCCTGACACCGACGGCGTCCACCGCGGCGATGCCGGCGGCAGCGGCCGGCGGCGAGACGCAGACGGCAGGCGGCGACAGCGCGGCGCTCAGCGCCGAGATCTTCGCACCAGCGGCGCCGAATCCCGCACCGACGCCCGAGACGGCAACCGCCAACCAGTTGTTCGCAGCTATCGTCGACCAGGCGGCGGTACGCGCAGGCGCGGCCGAGAACACCGCGGCGCCGGCCGGGAATCAGCCGGCGGCCCCCCAGGACCCGCACAACGTCGCCGGACAGATCGTCGACAACGCCCGCCTCATCACCCGGGCCGAGAGCAGCGAGATGGTCATCAAACTCAAGCCCGAGCATCTCGGCGAGCTTACCCTGAAGATCGTGGTGGACAGCGGGGTGGTCAGCGCCACGTTCCACACGAAGAACGCCGAGGTCCGCGCCGCGATCGAGGCTTCGCTGCCCCAACTGCGGCAGGATATGGCCGACCAGGGGCTGAAGGTCGATAACGTGGGTGTTTATACCTCTCTCGACCACTTCTTCGCCAACGACCAGCGTCACGCGCCCCAGCAGCAGCAGATGCCGCAGCCGGCGCGACGCCCGAGCGGCGACGAGGTTTTCGCCGACACGGCGGCCGCGGTTACGGCTCTGGGAGTGCAGAGCGCCGCGGGCGGGACGGGGATCGACTACCGGATTTGACGCAAAGGAGGTGAAACAATGGCGATCGTATCGAATACCGGCTCTTACGCGACCGGGAGCGCGACGACTTCGACTACCAAGGGCACCGGCGAAGCTTCCTCACTCGGCAAGGACGAATTCCTCAAGTTGCTGGTCGCCCAGTTGCAGAACCAGGACCCGCTCTCGCCGATGGAGGACACTGAGTTCATCGCCCAGATGGCGCAGTTCTCCAGCCTGGAGCAGTCGATGAATCTGGCGAAGACGATGGCGACGATGCAGGCGACGGGGATGATCGGCGCCGAGGTCTACTGGACGGACGACAACGGTATCATGTATGCCGGAGTGGTGAAGTCGGTGAGCATTATGAACGGCGAACCCAAGCTCCAGATCAACGATACGGCGGTCGAGCTGAGCGCGCTGACCAAATACCCCAACTACAGCGATCCGACAAGTCTTATCGGCAGCGACGTCAGCTGGAAGGACGCGACCACCGGCGTCGAATTGTCCGGTACGGTGGCGGACATCGCGGAAAAAGACGGCAAGAAGTACGCGGTGATAGCCGGACCGAAGATAACGCTCGACAAGGTCACCCAGGTGCAGAAACCGACGACGACCGCTTAAGGAGGTGGAAGGATGACCGATAACCGCATCTATTACCAGCAGCCGATCCTGCCGGTGCAGAAGCCCGGCCAGGGAACAGCGGCGCAACCCTCCGCCAAGGGTGCCGACGGACAGCAGTCGTTTAACCAGGTACTCGCTCAGGAACTGGCGGGCGTGAAGTTTTCCCAGCACGCCATCCAGCGGCTGTCGAGCCGCAATATCAAGCTCGACGGCAGCGATCTCGCCAAGATTTCGGGGGCGGTGGACAAGGCTGCCCAGAAAGGGGCCCGCGACTCGCTCATCCTGATGAACGACCTGGCGCTGGTGGTCAGCGTCAAGAACCGGACGGTCATCACGGCCATGGACGGCACGAATATCAGGGACAACGTATTCACCAACATCGACAGCGCAGTGATTGTGTAGGGCTGGACCTCTCAGGGAGCCCGCGGCCGCCGAACGATTGACGCGGCCGCGCAATCGCGCGCAAGTATAAGGGAGGTCATTTATTATGATGCGTTCACTTTTCGCCGGCGTTTCGGGTCTGAGGAACCACCAGACCCGCATGGACGTTATCGGCAACAACATCGCTAACGTAAACACCGTAGGTTTTAAGGGCAGCCGGGTGAGCTTCTCGGATGTGATGAGCCAGACCATCCAGGGCGCCTCGGGCAGCACGGCCAACCGCGGCGGCACCAACCCGATGCAGATCGGTATGGGCATGGGCCTGGCCAGCATCGACACGGTCTTCACCGACGGCTCGTTCCAGCCGACCGGCAAGCAGACCGACCTTTCCATCCAGGGTCAGGGCTTCTTCATTCTGTCGGACGGCGACGGCCAGGTCTATACGCGGGCCGGCAACTTCGACTTCGACGATACCGGCAACTATCTGGTGCCCGGCACGGGCTACAAGGTAATGGGCTGGATGGCCGACAACAGCGGCAACATCAATACGGCCGGCACGATCGGCGCCATCCAGATCCCGGTAGGCTCGGCGATGGCCGCGAAGACATCCACGCAGATGGACTTCGCCAACAACCTGTCGGCGTCGGCGATCAACGGCACGGCGGCGACGACGTCGATCAACGTGTACGATTCGCTCGGCATCAGCCACAAGATCGTCCACACCTTTGTGAAGGAATCGGACAACACCTGGCTGTACGGCACGTCGGTGCCTGACGCGACCGGCGCAGTGACCGGCGCGCTGGGCAGGGTGGTGTTCACCTCGACCGGCGGCGTGCAGTCCATCGGCGGGATAACGGCGACGGTGCCGACGGCGACGCTGACCATACCGACCTTACAGATGGACTCGACCCTCAACGCGACGCACACCCAGAACTTCACGGTGTTCGACAGCAGCAACGTGCCCCACGTGTACAAGGCGACCTTCACGACGACGGGCGCGACCACGTGGTCGTACTCGCTGACCGACCAGGCCAACCCGGAAGGGGCGGCGGCGACCAGCGGCACGATCACCTGGACCGGCGCAGCCTATACCGGTTTCGGCCCGTTGAACGTCAACGGCAACAACGTGACCTTCGGCATCACCACCCCTACAGCTCCCGCAGCAGCCGCTTTCAATGCCACGCCGACCTCGCCCTACACACCTGTCGCGATAGCGCCGCTGGGCTTCACGCCGGCCGGCGGCGGCGACCCGATGAGCGTCAACCTGGTGCTGTCGAAGCTGACCCAATTCGGCGGCGAGACGACGATCCAGGCGGTCAACCAGGACGGCTATTCGTCCGGCACGCTGGATACGACGACGATCGACCCGTCGGGGGTCATCATCGGCCGGTTCACGAACGGCCAGAGCAAGAATCTCGGCCAGGTGGCGCTGGCGACCTTCAGCAACCCGGCCGGCCTGAATAAGGCGGGCAGCAGCCTGTTCGCGGAGTCGAACAACTCGGGGGTGGCCCAGATCGGCACCGCCGGCAGCGGCGGCCGCGGCGAGCTCAGCCCGGGCACGCTGGAGATGTCGAACATCGACCTGGCGCAGGAGTTCAGCAATATGATCATCACCCAGCGCGGCTTCCAGTCGAATTCGAAGATTATCAGCTCGACCGACGAGATGCTGCAGGAGCTTGCTAACCTGAAACGTTAAGCCTGCCGCCTGACGGGGGGGGGGAGGGGGCAGCCCCTCCCGCCCGCGGGCGAAAATATAAGGGGGCTAATGAATGATTAAGCTGACAAAATTCAAGTCCCACGATCACGACTTCGTCTTAAACGCCGAACTAATCGAAACTATCGAGGAAACGCCCGATACGGTCATAACTCTCACGAACGGCAAGAAGCTGATCGTTGCCGAAGGGATGAACGAGGTGGTGCGGCGGGTGATGGATTACCGCCGGGAGATTTTCCGCAATATGCGATAGTTGAGGTGTTGGCATGGATCTGACGACAATTCTCGGTTTGGTGGTCGGTATCGGCGCGCTGCTGGTTTCGGTGGTGCTGGAGGGCGGGCATCTTGTCAGCCTTATCAGTCTGCCGGCTTTCGTGGTCATATTCGGCGGGACGATCGGCGCCACAGCCATCGGGTTTACGCTCGAAGAGCTGAAGACGGTGCCGACGCTGATGCGCATCGCCTTCAAGGACGAGAAGCACGATCTGGGGAGCCTGATAGCGACGCTGGTGAGCTTTGCCGAAAAGGCCCGCCGCGAGGGCCTGCTGGCCCTGGAAGAGGACCTGAACGCGATCGAGGACAAGTTCCTCAAGAAGGGCATGCAGCTGGTTATCGACGGCACCGACGCCGAACTGGTCCGCAGTATCATGGAGACGGAGCTGGCCTTCATCCAGGAGCGCCACCACAAGGGGGCGAGCATTTTCGACGCCGCCGGCGGCTACGCGCCGACGATGGGTATCATCGGCACGGTCATGGGGCTGGTGCACGTGCTCGGCAATCTTTCGGACACCGAGTCGCTCGGCCCGGCGATTTCCACGGCATTCCTCGCCACATTGTACGGCATTTTCTCAGCCAATATCTTTTTCCTGCCGATCGCCGGCAAGCTCAAAAACCGCAGCGCCCACCAGGTGCTTGTTTACGAGGTTACCCTGGAGGGCATTCTGTCTGTTCAGGCGGGTGACAATCCGCGCATCGTCGAGGAGAAGCTGGAGGCTTTCCTGGCGCCCACGAAGAGGAAAAGATCGCAGGACCAGGGCGAGGAATAGGGCCCTGAGCGCTGATATAAACATGACTGGAGGGGTTGTAGCATGGCCGAAGAAGGCGGCAGAAAGTATTCCGTGATGCTGATTGTCGGGCTGATAGTCGTCGGGCTGATATTGGCCGGCGGTATCTCGTACTTCATCGCGACGAAGGTGATAAGCGCGAAGGCGGATGGCAAGCCGGCACCGCGCGAGCCGGGCGTATTTCTCAAGCTCGGCGATCCCAAGGACGGGCTGATCGTCAATATCGGCGGCGTGACCTCGGGTCGATATTTGAAAATTGGTGTCATTTTGGAGCTAAAACCTGCGAAGAATGCCCCGCCCGCAGGAGGAAAAGCCGCCTCCCCCGATGAAATTAAATCACTAGACGCGGTGGTTCAGCTGCTGCGGTCCCAGAAGGTGGAGGATTTCGAGCCGTCACGTCAGGAGCGCCTGAAGGACCTTATCAAGTCCGAGGTGAACCGCGCTCTCGGCGAGGAACGGGTTTACGAGGTGTTTATCACGAATTTCGTGCTGCAATAAGGTGTTCCCCGCGAGGAAGGAGGTGGTTATATGGCAGGTGCCGACGTGCTTTCCCAGTCGGAGATAGACGAGCTTTTATCGGCTTTGTCGACCGGCGTGGTTTCGGCGGAAGAGATGAAGATCGAGCAGACCCAGCGCAAGGTCAAGGTCTACGATTTCAAACGGCCGGACAAGTTCTCCAAGGACCAAATCCGCACTTTATATATGCTGCATGAGAATTTCGCCCGCCTTCTCAATACTTACCTGGCCGCCCACCTTCGCTCGTTCGTGAATATCAACGTGGCGTCGGTAGACCAGCTCACATACGAGGAGTTCATCCGCTCGCTGCCAAACCCCAGCGTCATCAGCATCTTCCAGATGCGGCCGCTGAAGGGCAGCGTGCTCCTGGAGCTTAATCCCAATATCGTGTTCGCGATCATCGACCGCCTGTTCGGCGGGCCAGGCGCCGCTCCGGCGAAGCCCCGGCCGCTTACCGACATCGAGGAGGTCATCGTCAAGAGGGTGCTGGGCAAGACGCTGGAGAGTTTCGCGGATGCCTGGAAGCAGGTGATTTCTCTCGAGCCGCGGATGGACGCCATCGAGACCAATCCCCAGTTCACGCAGATCGTGCCGCCGAACGATATGGTGGTTATCATAACGCTGCAGACGAAGATCGGCCAGGCGGAAGGGCTGCTGAACATCTGCATCCCTTATCTGGTGCTCGAGCCGATCATGTCGAAGCTGTCGACCACTTACTGGGTGGCTTCGTCGATGGCCAAGCAGGCGACGGACGAGGGCATCAGCGCGCTGCAGCGCAAGCTGGAGAAAACGCTCATCCCGATAGTGGTGGAGCTTGGCAGTATCAGGGTGAATGTCCACGAGCTGCTCGGCCTGGCCCCGGGCGACGTGCTTCAGCTGGAGACGAGGGCTGAAGAGGATTTGAAAATTATCGTCGGCAGCAACGAGAAATTCCGTTGCACGCCGGGGATTTCCGGCAAGAAGCTGGCTGTGCAGGTTACGGAGATTATTGTCAAAGGAGATGAGGGTGATGAATAACGGCTTTCTATCGCAAGAAGAGATAGATGTCTTGCTGCGCGGAGAACCTGTCGCGAGCAGCGAGGGGGATCTGAGCGACATCGAGAAGGACGCGATGGGCGAGATAGGCAATATCTCGATGGGCAGCGCGGCGACGACGCTGTCGATCCTGCTGAGCCGCCGCGTGTCCATCACCACGCCGAAGGTCCGCATTTCGAGCATTAATGAGATAAAGCAACAGTATCCGCTGCCGTACCTGGTGATCGAGGTGGGTTACACCCACGGCCTCATCGGCAGCAATATCCTGGCGATCAAAGAGTCGGACGCGCTGATCATCTCCGATCTGATGATGGGCGGCGACGGAACCAACCCGCCGTCCGAGCTGAACGAGCTGTATATGAGCGCGGTGTCCGAGGCGATGAACCAGATGATGGGCTCGGTGGCCACGTCGATGTCGACGGTTTTCAAGAAGAAGATCGATATCGCGCCGCCGGCCTGCAATCTGATGGATTTCTCGGGCGACGCGAGCATCACGAGTGTGACGAGCCCCGATGCTCCGATGGTGGAGGTTTCTTTCCGCATGGAGGTCGAGGATCTGATCGACAGCCAGATTATGCAGCTTGTGTCGCTCGATGTGGCTAAGGAGATGGTGGCGAACCTTATCGGGGTGGTGGAGGCCAACGCTACCGGCCAGCCCGCACCCGCTCCCGCACCCGCTCCCGCGCCGGCTCCGATGCCGGCCGCCGCAGCGGCCGCGCCGATGCAGCAGCCTGTTCCCCAGCCTGTGCCTCAGCCGATGATGCCGGCGGCGCAGCCGATGGTGGCGATGCCGATGGCGTCTGCCGCCCTGCCGCCGAATGTGGTGGTGCAGCCGGTGCAGTTCGCGCCGCTGAAGCCGGCGATGCTGCCGGTGACCGATACGAATATCGGCCTGATCCTGGATGTGCCGCTGCAGGTTACGGTGGAACTCGGCCGTACCCGCAAGCTCATCCGCGAGATTCTCGAACTCGCCCCCGGTTCGGTGGTCGAACTCGACAAGTTGGCCGGCGAACCTGTGGATATCCTGGTAAATGGCAAACAGATCGCCAAAGGCGAGGTTGTGGTCATCGATGAGAATTTCGGTGTGCGGGTCACCGAGATTATCGGCCAGCTAGACCGGACGGCCCTGCAGTAATCAACAGACGAATTTTTGAGAGGGAGAGAATGTTCTATGGCTATTAAGGTCCTTATTGTGGACGATGCGGCTTTCATGCGGATGATGATCAAGGATATCCTGAGCAAGAACGGGTTCGAGGTCGTGGGCGAGGCGGAGAACGGCGCGAAGGCGGTGGAGAAGTTTCAGGAGCTGCGCCCCGATCTGACGACGATGGATATTACCATGCCTGAGATGGACGGCATTTCTGCCGTGAAGCAGATCAAGAAGATCGACCCCAATGCGAAGGTTATCATGTGCAGCGCGATGGGCCAGCAGGCGATGGTTATCGAGGCCATCCAGTCCGGCGCCCGCGATTTCATCGTCAAGCCTTTCCAGCCGGACAGGGTGTTGGAAGCGATCCGCAAAGCCATCGGTTGATATGAGCAGATTTTGCTTTTGGCGGGTATCGGCCGTGTTTTTGGCGGTGCTCTGTCTGTGCGGCACGGTGCTGGCGGCAGGGCAGGGCGGGGAGTACCTGCCTTATCAGGAGCCCAAGCCGGCCGGTTCGTCATGGCTTTCAACCGTCGCTTATCTTTTCACATTGCTGGTGACCTTTGCCGTCGTGATCGCGCTCGCTTTCTTCACGTCCCGCTTTTTGGGACAGAGGATGGGGCGCTTCAGCGGCGCGGGTGACAACCGGGTGCTGGTGTCTCTGCCGCTCGGCCAAAACCGGGGGGTGTTCGTGGTGGAGGTGGCCGGCAAATTTTTGGTCTTGGGCGTTACCGACCACAGCGTCAATTTCCTGCAGGAGATCACCGATCCCGCGATGATCGAGAAGCTCCGCTCCACGGCTCCGTCGCTGGCGCCCAGTCAGTTCGACACTGTTTTCAAACGGCAGCTTGCATCTTTGCAGCAGATGTCCAACAAGTTCCCGGGTGTTTTCGGCCAGTACAGCCGGGGTGACAATGAAAACGACCGCGAGAAGAGGTAAGCTAGTGTCCAGACGCCTTGCAACGATAACCGGTTTGACCGCATGCCTGTGCCTGTTCGCTCAGGCCGCGGCTCAGGGCGCTCCGCTTGTCCCTGTGCCCAATATCAACATCGGCGTCGAAGCGGCCAACAACCCCCGCGATGTCGCTTTGAGCCTCCAGGTTCTCTTCGTATTGACTGTGCTTTCGCTGGCACCGTCAATTTTAATAATGATGACTTCTTTTACCCGCATTATCGTTGTTCTGTCTTTTCTGCGCAGCGCCCTTGCGACGCAACAGATGCCGCCCAATCAGGTGCTGGTCGGGCTGGCGCTGTTTTTGACGTTTTTCACGATGTCGCCTTACTGGGACCAGGTGAACCAGAATGCGCTGCAGCCTTATATCGCGGGGACGATGAACCAGGAAACGGCGATGACGGCGGCGATGAAGCCGATGCGCGAGTTTATGTTCAAGCAGACAAGGGAGAACGATCTGGCGCTGTTCATCAATATTTCCGACGCGCCCCGCCCGAATTCCCAGGAGGATGTGCCGACGTCCTCGCTGATCCCCGCTTTTGTCATAAGTGAGCTTAAAACCGCTTTCCAGATCGGTTTTCTCATTTATATACCCTTTATCGTCATCGATATGGTCGTGGCCTCTACGTTGATGTCGATGGGGATGATGATGGTGCCGCCGGTGATGATTTCGCTGCCGTTCAAGATTTTGCTGTTCATTCTCGTCGATGGCTGGCATCTGGTTATCAGGTCGCTGGTGACGAGCTTCAATTAGGAGGGTAAGGCGATGTCCAACGATCTGGCGATCCAGATAGGCCGCGACGCGCTTGTGATGGTTATGCTGGTTTCGGCGCCGATGCTCGGCCTGGGCCTGTTGGTGGGCATTCTTGTCAGCATTTTTCAGGCGATTACCCAGATTCAGGAGCAGACGCTCAGCTTTGTGCCGAAGATCGTGGCCGTGTTTGTGGCGGTGCTGTTGTTCGGGCCGTGGATGCTCAGCCTGATGGTCGGGTACACCCGCGAGTTGCTTATGAATATGCCGCAGATGATTCGTTAGCGGGGGTGGGGAGAGCGGGTGGATATTGTTGCGGTCCTCCTCAATCAGACGAGTTTTTTCCTGCTGATTTTCGCCCGCGTTTCCGGTATTTTTTCGCTGGCACCCTTCCTCGGCAGCGCTAATATCCCGGGGTATGCCAAGGCCGGCCTGTCGCTGCTGCTGTCGTATATCCTGTTCCCGGTCGTTTATTCGTCAGGCGTGGCGATTCCTGACACTGTGCTGGCCTACGCCGCCCTGGTGGCCGGAGAGTTTCTCCTCGGACTAATTTTCGGTTTTGTCAGTTCGCTTATCATGCATGCCGTCCAGATGGCCGGCCATGTTCTCGATATGCAGATCGGCTTCGGCATCGTGAATGTTTTCGATCCGCAGTTCGGTCAGCAGGTCCCGCTCCTGGGCAATTTCAAGTATATCCTGGCGCTGATGGTGTTCCTGGCGACGAATGGCCACCATGTGCTGCTGAGCGCTCTTGTGGCCAGTTTTAAGCTGGTGCCGGTGACCGGGGTGGTTATCCCGGCATCGCTGGCCGGGTTCATCGTGAAGCTTGTCAGCGGGGCTTTCATGATTGCCTTCAAGATAACGGTGCCGGTGCTGGCGTCGCTGGTGCTGGCGGATGTGGCGTTCGGCATTCTGGCGCGCACTATGCCGCAGATGAACATTTTTGTCATCGGTATCCCGGCCAAGCTGATTATCGGCATTTTCGCCATGATGATGGCGCTGCCGTTCTATATCGCGGTGATGGAGGTGGGCTTCAATGGGATGTATCAGGACCTCTACCGCTTCCTGGAGGCTGTCCGCTGACGGCGGACGGCACCGGTACAAGCTGACCGTTTTCGATCTGCAGCTTTTCAATCAGGAGAAGACGGAAGAAGCCACTCCGAAACGCAAGGAAGAGGCCCGCAAGAAGGGGCAGGTCGCCAAGAGCAACGAGATAAGTTCGGCGTTCATCATCCTGTCGGCGTTCCTGGCGCTGAAGATGCTGGGGCCGTATATGTACGATCTGCTTGCGTCGTATATGCGGCTGATGTTCACGAGCTTGTCCACCGCCGATTTCTCGATCAACCAGGTGTATTTGCTTATTCTGCAGCTGGGCGTGGTTTTTCTGAAGGCTGTCCTGCCGGTGATGCTGACGGTGCTCGTCATTTCGCTGGCGGTGAATATACTGCAGGTGGGGTTCGTTTTGTCGTTCGAACCCCTGATGCCGCAGCTCGACCGCGTCAATCCCATTAAAGGCTTCCAGCGTCTTTTTTCGCTAAGGTCCCTGGTCGAGATGGTGAAGGCGCTGCTGAAAATCAGCATCATATCTTATTTCGTGTACCGTTTCATTATGCGTGAGACAGCCTTGGTGCCGCAGCTCATCGGCGCCGACCTGATGGATTCGCTGCGCTATTCCGCCGGCCTGGTCGCGGACCTGGCGCTGGAGATCGGCGCGGTCATCCTCGTGCTTGCCGCGGCGGATTATTTCTACCAATGGTGGGAACACAACAAGAGCCTGAAGATGTCCAAGCAGGAGATCAAGGAAGAGTTTAAGCAGACGGAGGGCAACCCGCAGATCAAGGGCAAGATCAAGGAACGCCAGCGGGCGGTTGCGATGCGGCGGATGATGCAGGAGGTGCCGAAGGCGACCGCGGTTATCACCAACCCGACCCACTTCGCGGTGGCGATAAGATATGAGAAGACGATGGCCGCCCCCGAGGTTATCGCCAAAGGGCAGGATTTCCTCGCCGAGCGCATCAAGCAGGTGGCGAGGGAGAACAGGGTGGCCGTGGTCGAGAACAAGCCATTGGCCCGCGCTCTTTATTCCACCGTGGAGGTGGGGGAGGCCATACCGTCCGAGCTTTACCAGGCTGTCGCCGAGGTGCTGGCGTACGTCTTCAGGCTGAAGCGCCGGTTGTCCTGACCATCACGGGAGCAAGGACCGTCCGGCCCGAGCGGGCAAATTCGCTATAAAGCATTTCGTCTGCGGCAGAGTTCGCCGCAAACGGTGCGCAGAGGAAGGAGCGGAGACAGGTGGCAGCGCAAACTTCACCATTCGCGTCGATTTTACGCTACAGCGACATTTTTATCGCCATCGCCATCATCACTGTCGTGGTGATGATGATCATCCCCGTGCCGCCGATGCTGCTCGATATCCTGCTGACTTTCAACATCACGTTCGCGCTTATCATCGTGATGGTGTCGATTTATAACACCGAACCGCTGCAGTTATCCGTTTTCCCGTCGCTGCTGCTTATTACGACGCTGTTTCGCCTGTCGCTGAATGTGTCGTCGACACGGCTCATCCTGCTTGACGGTTATGCCGGCGACGTCATCCTGGCGTTCGGCAATTTCGTCGTCGGCGGCAACGCGTTGGTCGGTTTCATCGTGTTCGTCATCCTGATCATTATCCAGTTTATCGTTATCACCCGCGGCGCCGAGCGTGTCGCGGAGGTTGCCGCCCGTTTCACACTGGACGCCATGCCGGGCAAGCAGATGAGCATCGATGCCGATCTGAACGCCGGCCTTATCAATGATGCCGAGGCGCGGGTGCGCCGCCGCAATATCCAGCGGGAGGCGGATTTTTACGGCGCGATGGACGGCGCCAGCAAGTTTGTCAAAGGCGACGCGATCGCCGCTATCATCATTATCATTATCAATATCGTCGGCGGTTTTGCCATCGGCATGCTGCAGCGCAATATGGATATCCTCCAGGCGCTTTCCACGTATACGCTGCTGACGGTTGGCGAGGGTCTCGTCAATCAGATCCCGGCGCTGCTCATTTCGACGGCGACGGGCATCGTCGTTACCCGCGCCGCTTCCGATGTCAACCTCGGCCACGATATCGTCGGCCAGCTGCTGACAAACCCGCGCGTGTTTATGATCGCCGCCGCCGTCCTGCTCGGCCTCGCGCTGGTGCCCGGCCTGCCGGGGCTGCCGTTTTTCATCCTGAGTCTCTTATGTGGGGCGATCGCTTTCGTACTGATGCGCACCGCGAAGAGCGACGCGGCGACAGAGGTCACCCGCCGCGAGGAGAAGGAGATCGAAGAGGTGCGCAAGCCGGAGAATGTCGTTTCACTGCTGGCTGTCGACCCGATGGAACTGGAGATCGGTTACAGTCTCATCCCGATGGTCGATGTCAGCCAGGGCGGCGATCTGCTGGACAGGATCGTGATGATCCGCCGCCAGTGCGCCCTCGAGCTCGGCCTGGTTGTGCCGACCATCCGCATCCGCGACAATATCCAGCTGAAGCCCAACGCTTATGTCATCAAGCTGCGCGGGGTGGAGGTGGCCAAAGGCGAATTGCTGCCCGATCATTATATGGCTATGAACCCGGGCACGGTGTCGGAGGAAATCAGCGGCGTTGAGACGTTCGAGCCCGCGTTCGGTTTGCCCGCGCTGTGGATTCAGGAAAACGAGCGCGAGCAGGCTGAGCTGTCGGGTTATACGGTCGTCGATCCGGTGTCGGTGCTGGCGACCCACCTCACGGAGGTTATCAAGGGACACGCCGCCGAGATCATCGGCCGCCAGGAGGTCCAGACGCTCGTCGAGTCTGTCAGGCAGTCGAATCCGGCGGTGGTGGACGAGCTTGTGCCCAATATGATGTCGCTGGGCGATATCCAGAAGGTGCTGGCGAATCTGCTCCGCGAACGGATTTCCATCCGCGACCTTGTGACCATTTTCGAGACGCTCGCCGATTACGCTCCAGCCACGAAGGATACCGAGGTGCTGGCTGAGTATGTGCGCCACGCGCTGGCCCGCCAGATATCGCGACAGTTCATTTATAACAATGTGCTGGCCTGTCTGACGGTTGATCCCCAACTCGAGAATCTCATCAACGGCGCGGTCCAGCGGACCGAGCAAGGTTCTTACGTCGCTCTCGACCCGTCGACGGTCCAGGCGATCGTCAACAGCCTGTCGAACGAGTTGCCGAAACTCACTAATCTCGGCTATCAGCCGGTGGTGCTGGCGAGCCCGGCCACCAGGCTGTATTTCCGCAAGGTGACCGAGCGTGTGGCGCCTAATCTGGTCGTCCTGTCGTACGCCGAGCTTGATCCGAAGATCGAAGTACAAGCTGTTGGGATGGTGAGGATTTAAGTGAAGGTCAAGGTTTTTACGGCCAGCAATATACAGGACGCCATGGCCCAGGTGAAGGGCGACCTCGGGCGGGACGCCGTCATCCTTCACACGCGCCGTTTCCGCCGCGGCGGGTTCCTCGGTTTCTTCGGCAAGGAGATGGTGGAGGTTATGGCCGCGCTCGACACGCCGCCGCCAGCCCCCGCGCCCGAACGCAAGGCGCCCGCCCCGCAGGCGGTCGTCCTGCCGCGGCCGAGCGACGAGGACGCCAAGGTTACCGCTCTCCAGCTGGAGCTTTCCAATATGCGCAAGCTGATCGAGCAGGTGCTGGCCAAGCTGCCGCGCCAGGAGAAACAGCATCACCCGCTTTACGATTTGTTGGTGAAGAACGATGTCGATGCCGCGATCGCCGAGAATCTCGTTCAGGGTCTGCCTGACGATGGCCCGCTCACCGGCAATAACCCGGCGTTCGTGCGCCAGTTGCTCCTCGAGCGCGTGACCAACCACCTGCAGCGGGTGGAGGGCATCGTCGTCCCCGAGACCGGCTGCAAGATCGTGGCTTTTATCGGCCCGACCGGGGTCGGCAAGACTACGACCATCGCCAAGCTGGCCGCCAATTTCGCCTTCGGCCAGGGTCTGAAGGTGGCGGTGGTGACCGCCGATACATACCGGATTTCCGCGGTGGAGCAGCTCAAGACGTACGCCGATATCATCGATGTTCCGCTGGAGATCGTCTATACGCCCGACGAGATGAAGGCCGCCCTGTACCGGCACCGCGACAAACGTCTGGTGCTTATCGACACGGCCGGCCGCAGCCCCCGCAACCATTATCAGCTTGCCGAGCTGCAAGCGCTGCTGGCGGTCGATCCTTATATCGAAACCCATTTGGTGCTTAGCACAACCACGAAGTACGCCGATGCGCTGGAAACCGTCAACCGCTTTTCCGTCTGTTCGCCGCAGAAGTTTCTGTTCACGAAGATCGACGAGGCGACGAATCTGGGCACGCTGTTCAATCTGCTGTACCAGTTTCCGACGACGTTGTCGTATATCACTACCGGCCAGAACGTGCCGGACGATATCGAGATGGCCAACCCCGCCAAGCTTGCCAATATGATTTTGAGGGACTGACATGCGCGATCAAGCGGAACGCCTGCGGCAGATGGCTAAGGGCCATCAGGCCGCGGTCAAGAGCCCGATAATAAAGCAGCCCGATTCCCGGGCGCGCGTCATCACGGTCACCAGCGGCAAGGGCGGGGTAGGGAAGACCAATCTTACCGTCAACCTAGCCCTGGCCCTGGCCAATCTGGGCCAGAAGGTGCTGATTATCGACGCCGACCTGGGGCTGGCCAACGTGGAGTTTGTGCTGGGGCTTACGCCGAAGTACAATCTTCTCAATCTGCTCGACGGCGGTTATCACATCAACGATGTGGTGATGGACGGCCCGCGGGGCATCAAGTTCATGTCCGGCGGCTCGGGCATATACCAGTTGGCCAATTTGAGCGATGCCCAGATACAGAAGGTTATCAATCAGGTTGTGCTGTTCGACCGGTGGGCCAATGTCATTCTCATCGACACCGGCGCGGGGCTGCACCGCAATGTGCTTAATTTCGTGATGGCCGCCGATGAGGTGATTATTATTACGACTCCCGAGCCGACGGCGATCGCCGATGCTTATGCGATGATGAAGGCGTATGCCGCCCATCATGGCCGCGCGCCGCTCCGCCTGGTGGTGAACCTGGTGCTGGAGATGGACGAGGGTCAGACGGTGGTGGATAAGCTCGGCAAGGTGTCGCAGCGGTTCCTGGGGGTCGGCGTCACTAGCCTGGGGTTCGTTTACGAGGACCCGAACGTGCTTAAGGCGGTCAAGAGCCAGGTGCCGGTGATAGTCGCCCATCCGGAGTCTATCGCCGCCCGCTGTATCGATCATATCGCCCAGCGGCTGCTGTACGGCAAGGAGGTCAACCAGCCGACAGGCATCAAGGGGTTCTTCAGCAAGTTTTTCGATCTGATGCGCTGACCATAAGCGCCAAAAAGAGGGCGCTTATGGCGATAATACGCAAAATTTATGCGGTTTCCGTAAATTTGTCGAAAATACAAGAGGTTGCTGGACAAAATTATAGAAATATACATTAATGGCATTTTTCTTATGGTGCATTATTACGGATTTTCACGGGAGGTGGGATAGCTGTGATCAAAGTACTTGTTGTCGACGATTCCGCTTTTATGCGCAAAGTGTTATCCGACCTGTTCGCCGCCGAAAGCGATTTCACCGTTCTCGAAGCCGCCCGTAACGGCAAGGACGCCATCGATAAGGTCAAGCGCCTGAAGCCCGATGTCGTGACGATGGATGTGGAGATGCCGGTTATGGACGGCATCAGCGCCCTCGAGACGATCATGCGGGAGGTTCCGACACCGGTGGTGATGGTGAGCAGTCTGACCCGCGAGGGAGCGGACGCGACCCTGAAGGCACTGGAAAGAGGGGCTGTCGATTTTGTCGCCAAGACGGCCGGCCCGATTTCGAGCATCGATCAGATCAGGATAGAGATCCTCGCCAAATGCCGTGCGGCGGCCCGTGCCAATGTAAGACAGCTGATCCGGCCGCCAGCTCCCCCTGCGCCGCCGCCAGTCAGGCCTCCGGCTTTCGCGCCCGCGCACGACGAGCAGATCGTCGCCATCGGGACTTCGACAGGCGGGCCGCGGGCGCTGCAAGAGGTCCTTACCCGCTTGCCCGGCAACCTGCCTTGTCCGGTGGTGATCGTACAGCATATGCCCCCGGGGTTCACGAAGTCGCTTTCCGACCGCCTCAACTCTCTGTCGGCCCTGTCGGTCAAGGAGGCGGAGAACGGCGATGTGCTCAGGCCCGGCCTGGCGGTTATCGCCCCTGGCGATTTTCATATGACGCTGTTACGGGAAGGCGCCAAGACGGTTGTGCGGCTCCACCAGGAACCGCCGATCGGCGGCCACCGGCCTTCCGTAGACCCGACGATGGAAGCGGTGGCGAGGATTTACGGGCCGCGGGCGGTGGGCGTCATCCTGACGGGGATGGGCGCCGACGGTTCGCGCGGGATGAAGGCGATCAAATCGGGACGGGGGTTCACGATCGCTGAGGATCAGTCGACGACTGTGGTGTTCGGTATGCCGAAGGCGGCTATCGAACTGGGGATAGTAGATAAGGTCGTGCCGCTGCCCGGTGTCGCCGGCGAAATCGTCAAACACCTGCAAAGCAAACACGGAGGTGTGTAAAATGGGGTTAAATCAATACATGGGGATGTTCCTGGAGGAGTCGCGCGAACACCTTCAGACACTGAACAGATGTCTTCTGTCGCTCGAGAACGATCCGCGCAACCTGACGGTGCTTGACGAGATATTCCGCAGCGCGCACACTATCAAGGGCATGTCGGCCACGATGGGTTTCACGGCGATCGCCGAGCTTACCCATGAGATGGAGAATGTGCTCGATCTGCTGCGCAAAGGACAGCTCGCGGCTTCGCGGGGAATCATCGACACTCTTTTCAAGTGCCTGGATACATTGGAGCAATCGGTGGAGAGCATCGCCAGCAACAGTGAGGCGACGGTCGATATCAAGCCGCTGGCCGCGAAGCTGGCCAAGCTGGCCGCCGGCAAGGATGAGGCGGAGCCGGTACAGGCTGCCGCCGTGAAAGCCGCGGCTCCTGTTTCTCCCGTTATCGCCACTTCGTCCGGCATCACCTTGAACGATACGGAGATCGATGTGATAAAAGCGGCCAGCCGCCAGGGCTATGCTGCTTACGAGGTGCAGGTCGGGCTGCGCGAGGGCTGCCTGCTGAAGTCGGCCCGGGCCTATATGGTGATGAACGCACTCGACGAGCTCGGCGACGTCATCAAGAGCGTCCCGCCGGCCGAGGAGCTGGAGAAGGAGAATTTCGAGTACAGTTTTTCGGTTGTGGCGCTTAGTGACGCGGAGCCAGAGAAGGTGCAGCAGACGCTGCTGGCGATTTCGGAGATCGATTCGGCGACCGTGTTGCCGCTGGCGATTCCGGACGCCGCTTCCGCGCAGGAAGTCAAATCCGCCGCCGTGCAGGAGGACAAGCCGGAAGCTGAGGCCCCTGCGGTAAAACAAGATGCGCCCCCGGCGGCCGATGCTCCGTCCGCGGCCGACAAGAAACTCCGCGGCGGTCAGTCGGTGCGCGTGGATATCGATAAGCTCGACACACTCTTGAATCTCGTCGGGGAGCTTGTCATCAACAAGACCCGTCTTGAGCAGATCGGACTAAGTCACCGTCTGACCGACCTGACGGAGACGATCGAGCAGATGGACCGGGTTACCACCGATCTGCAGGCGGTTGTCATGAAGGTACGGATGGTGCCGGTCGGGCAGGTTTTCAACCGTTTCCCCCGCATGGTGCGCGATTTGTCGCGTGATCTTAATAAAGAGGTCAATCTCATCATCCAGGGCGAGGAGACGGAACTGGACCGCACCGTCATCGACGAGATCGGCGATCCGCTTGTGCATTTGCTGCGGAACGCTATCGACCACGGGATCGAGAGCCCGGCCGAGCGCGAGGCCAAAGGCAAGAACCCGGTCGGTGAGATCCGCCTGATCGCCCGCCACGAGGGCAATAATGTCATTATCATGGTGGAGGACGACGGGGCGGGCGTTAATCCGGAGGTCGTCAAGCAGAAGGCTTTGGAAAAAGGGATGATCAATCAGGCCGAAGCCGAGAAGATGGATGCCGCCGAAGCTGTGCGCCTGTTGTTCCTGCCCGGGTTCTCGACCGCCAAGGTCGTGACGGATGTGTCCGGACGCGGTGTGGGTATGGATGCCGTGAAGACGAAGATCGAGTCGCTGGGCGGCATGGTGGATGTTGAGACCAAGGTCAACGAGGGGTCGCGGTTCAAGATCAGGCTGCCGCTTACGCTGGCGATAATCCAGGCGTTGCTCGTGAAGGTGTGCGAGGAGATTTACGCTATCCCGCTCGGCTCGATCGACAGCACGATCAATATTACGCCCGGCGATATCAAGACGATTCAGAACCAGGAGGTCATCCTCCTGCGCGGGCAGATTATCCCGATCGTCCGTCTTGGTAACGTGCTCGGTGTCCCGGAATGCGGAAAAGAAAACGCCGAGGAGCTTTATGTGGTTATCGTCCACATGGGCGAGCAGAAGGCGGGGGTAATCGTCGATACGCTGATCGGCCAGCAGGAGATTGTCATCAAGTCGCTCGGCAAGCTGCTGGCTTCGATTAAGGTTCTGGCCGGGGCCACTATTCTCGGTGACGGCCGGGTGGCGCTTATTCTCGATGTCGGCTCGATAATGCAGTAGGGGGGATTGACATGGCCGAAAATACTTTCGACGACAGGGACATCCAGTTGGTCATTTTCAAGCTCGGCCGCGAGGATTACGGCATCAGCATTCTGCAGGTGCAGGAGATCAAACGGATACTCGATATAACCCGCGTGCCCAATTCGCCTGATTATATCAAGGGGGTCATCAACCTGCGCGGCAGCGTGCTGCCGGTTCTCGACCTGAAGAAGCGCCTCCATTTGCCGCCGGCCGACTATACCGAAGATACGCGCATCATAATCGTGAAGGTGGAGGAGATCGTCGTCGGCCTGATCGTCGATGCCGTTTCCGAGGTGACGACGCTGAGCAGCGAGAACATCGAGCCGCCCACGACGGTTGTCGGCGGGGTGAGTGCCCAGTATTTGAGCGGTGTGGGCAAGCAGGATGATAACTTGCTGATTCTGCTGAATCTGGCCGCTATCGTCGGCGTCGGCGCCGAGGCCGGCAAAGCCAGCTAATAGCCCGCGATTTTTACCGAACGGGGTGGATGTGTGTTGTCCGAAGATATCATGAAACTTTCGTCGCTCCAGTTGGATGCTTTAAAAGAGGTGGGCAACGTCGGGGCGGGCAACGCGGCTACGGCGCTGTCGCAGATTATCAATCGCAAGATCGATATGACGGTGCCGCAGGTGGCTATTTTGCCGCTGGGTGACGTGCCCGATGTCGTGGGCGGTCCGGAGATAATGGTGGCGGGCGTGTACCTGCGCGTTTTCGGCCCTGCGCCGAGCAGCATTCTGTTTCTGCTGCCGCGCGAAAGCGCTTTCACGCTGGTCGATATGCTGATGGGCCGCGAACGCGGGATGACGGATCACCTCGATTCGATGGACGAATCCGCCCTTTTGGAGATCGGCAATATCCTGGCCGGCGCTTATCTGAACGCGCTGTCTTTTTTCACGAAGTTTACCCTGCTGCCGTCGATTCCCGCTCTGGCGATGGATATGGCGGGAGCCATCCTTAGCGTTATATTGAGCCAGCTCGGTCAGATGGGCGATCACGCCCTTGTTATCGAAACCGAGTTTTCCACCGAGGGCGACGGCGGCGTTAAGGGCCATTTCTTCCTTATCCCCGATCCCGGTTCGCTGGGAACGATTCTCGCGGCAATAGGGGTGAAGGAATAATGGCTGAATTAATCAAGGTTGGTATGGCCGATTATAAGGTCGGCCGCGAACCTGCCAGTCTTATCAGCTACGGCCTTGGTTCCTGTGTCGGTATTGCTTTGTTCGACCCGGTGAACAAGATCGGCGGGCTGGCGCATATTATGCTGCCCGACAGCACCCAGGCCCGTTCGACCGAGAATCCGGCCAAATTCGCCGATACTTGTCTGCCGCTGATGCTGGACGATCTGGTGAGGATGGGGGCTCTGAGGAGCCGTCTGCAGGCGAAAATCGCCGGTGGGGCGCAGATGTTCACATTTGTGAACGCGACTGATATCATGCGCGTCGGGGAGCGAAACAGCGAAACGGTGCGCGCGGTTTTGAAGAAGCTCGATCTCAGGCTGATCGCCGAGGATTGCGGCGGCAATTACGGCCGCACGGTGGAGCTGAAGCTCGACAGCGGCGTGTTCCGCATCAAGACGATCGATAAGGGCGAAAAAGAATTGTAACCGGGAGATGAACGTGGTGAAGGTGCGTATAGTACTCGGATTGGCTTTAATTGTCGCCTGCCTCACGGCCGCAGTCGGCCTGGTGCAAGGCTTGAGGCTGCCGACCGTTTTCTACCGGACGGCGATTTCGCTGGCCGGGTCCGCACTTGCCGCTTATCTGGCCGTTTATCTGGCCGAGTCGTATGTAAGGCGCCGGTTCGCCGACATTAAGCCCAAGAGGAATAAAGTCGATATTATTAGTAAGGACGGCATTATTGAGAACGATGAGCTTCTTAATCCGACTCACACGACACCTCAGTTCAGCCCCTTCGTCCCGGAGAACTTCGAGCAGATTTCGGTGAAGTAACTGCCGCCAGGGATGGAGGAGACGTAGATGCCGGACGCTGGACTCGCTTTGCAGAATTTGTGGTCGGACTACCGGGAAAACCGGCGTGCCGACATCCGCGAAAAGTTGATCGAGAATTATCTCCCGCTTGTCAAGCTGGTCGCCGGGCGCATCGCGGTCGGTCTTCCGCAGCATGTCGATAAGGACGATCTGATCAGCAACGGGTTTTTCGGTTTGCTGGAGGCGATCGAACGATTCGATTTGTCGCGCGGGGTGAAGTTCGAGACGTATGCGGTGGCCCGTATCCGCGGCGCCATGCTCGATTCCCTTCGCGCCCAGGATTGGATCCCGGCCACGGTCAGACAGAAAGCCCGCCAGTACGAACAGACGCTGGCGGAGCTGGAGAGCCGGCTGGGCAGGTCGGCCAGCGACGAGGAGATCTCCGGCGCGATGGGTGTTTCGGTGCCGCAGCTGCATACGCTGATCAATACGCTCAACGGCTGTACGCTGGTGCCCCTGGAGGATTACGTCAAGACGGAGTCGCCCGCCAGCCATGCCCCGAATCCGTCCCAGTTCCTTGAGGACGAGGAGGTCAAGGCGACGTTGGCGAAGGCGATCGAGCGGCTTACCGAGAAGGAGCGGCTGGTTGTCACCCTTTATTATTACGAGGGGCTGACGCTGAAGGAGATAAGCCTGATTCTGAAATTGACCGAGGCACGGATTTCCCAACTCCATACGAAGGCGATTTTCCGCCTGCGTGGCGCTCTGTCCCGTTTCAAATCCAGCCTGTTTTAGCCTCAGAGTAAAAGAGAGGTGTATTTGATGAGCGATGAGGTAAAAGCGATCAATCAGCAGGACGATTCGGCCGCTGTCGACGGCTCTTTCCAGATAGACCAGAACGACGACGGCGTTTTCCTTACGGTCCACCCTGCCAAGGGAACGGGGGCGCCGGTGAGGGAACCCCTGGTGATGGCCGAGCTGAAGGAGCGCGATATCCCGGGTGCCAATTTTTCCGCGATTATCCGCATTGTTAAGGAAGCGGCCGGCACTCCGGTGAAAATCGCCGAGAAGACGGCCGCGGCTCCGGAGCCGGAGATCCAGGTGCTGGTGGATCGCGACCGGATGTCGGCGTCGCTGCAGATCACTAAGCCGAAAGGCAGTCGTCCGCTCTCTTTCGAGGAAGTGCTGGAGAAGATTCATGCCGCCGGTATTGTGCAGGGTATCGATATGGATGCTGTGAAGCGGGCTTTCGACCGCCCGGGCACTCCGGTGACCTGCGCCCGCGGCGATGCGCCCGTGAACGGCAGCGACGCGGTTATCCGCTTCGCGTTCGATATGAATGCCAAGGGCCGCCCTGTGGAGCTTGAAGACGGCCGGGTGGATTTTAAGGATCTTAATCTATTCACGGTGGTGGCTGAGGGCGATCTGCTGGGGGAGAAGATTCCGCCGACACCCGGAAACCCGGGTGTGGATGTTCTCGGGCAGCCGATTTTCCCCAAGCCGGGCAAGGATATCCCTTTGCCGGTCGGCAAGAACGCGTATGCCGACGGTAACCGGATCAAGGCCGCCATCGCCGGTCAGCTGCAGTTTGTGAATAACAAGCTGCATGTGTCGCCGGTAATCGAGATCAAGGGCGATGTCGATCTTTCGACCGGCAATGTGGAGTTTGTCGGTAATGTTGTTGTGCGCGGCTCGGTGCAGTCGGGTTTCACGGTGAAGGCCGACGGCAATGTGGAGATTTACGGGTCGGTCAGCGGCGGTACGGTCGAAGGGGCGAATATCGTTATCCGGATGGGCATCCAGGGGATGCAGCGCGGTTATGTGCGCGCTAAGGATAACGTGACGACGAAGTTTATCGAGAACGCCACCGTTTCCGCCGAGGGCGACGTGATGGTGAACGATGTGATTCTCCACAGCAACGTTAGCGCCGGCAAACGGGTTATCGTGGAGGGCCGTCGCGGTTTTATCGCCGGCGGCCATGTGATCGCCGCCGAGGAGATCCGCGCCAAGACGGTGGGCACGCACCTGGCGGTGGCAACCGACCTGGAGGTGGGCGTCAATCCCGTCATCCGGGCGGAGTATACCGAGCTGCGCAAGGAGCTCAGGAAGAACGAGATCACGCTCGATCAGGCGCAGAAGGCTCTGAATGTGCTCCGGTCGGTCAACCAGTCGGATCTTTCGCCGGAGAAGCGGGAGATGCTGCTGAAGCTGACGAAGGCCCAGTTCCATATGGCCGGACAGGTGGAAACGATGCGCAAGCGGATTACGGAGATCGAGCTGTTGTTCGAGGAGATGCGCTACGGTCGCATCAGGGTTTCGGATGTTGTTTATCCGGGTGTGAAGATCGTTATCGGCACATTGGTTAAGCCGGTGCGCGAGATGCTGAAGTACGCTTCTTTTTACGCGGAGGACGGCGAGATCAGGATAGGGTCGTTCCGATAAGCTGAAAGCAGGGGAGGGGAGGACGTGACAATCCGTGCCATCGACCTCCAGGTTCTTATTCCCCGGGTTACCGAGGTAGGCAAGGTCCAGCAGATTGCAGACCACCAGGGCGCTTTGCAGCAGCAGCAGAGCGCCGACCAGTGGCAGAAGTTGTCTGCCGCGCGCCAGCAACAGGTGCAGAAGTCGGCTCAGAACAGCGGCGGCAAGGTCGACCCGGACGCTGAAAGGGACAGACGCCACGAGGAACACAAGAAGGGCAGCCGCCAGCATGAGGACGAGGCCGAAGACAGCCCCGATCCCATCCGTGGTCACACGATCGATATCAAGACTTGAGGTGGGTTATGCTAACAGGGATGATTGTCTTTGTCGTCATTATTCTTTTTTTTGTTTTTTTTGTGGTTTACAAGCGCGACATGATCGCGAGGATGTTTACGCTGAACGCGGCGGCACCTGCCGGTGAGTTCCAGCAGGAGCTTGAACGGACGGCCGACGCTGCCATCCGCCGCCTGGAGACGCAGATCGCCCATCTGGAGTATCTGCTGGACGAGGCCGACGCGCGGATCGCCGAGCTGGACGGCAAGCTGGCGGCTTCCCGGCAGGCTGCTGAGCCTGCCGCTTCCTCTGCCGCCGCCGCGCCTGCAGCGCCGCCGGAACAGACGCCCGCCGCGTCGATCGATGTGCGGCTGGCGCCGGAGGCTCCGCCGTCTGCTGCTCCCGCGCCTTCCGAGGAGGCGCCCGGGCGCGAGGCCCCGGGCGGCGACCGGCGAAAGCTGATACTGTCGATGGCGGAGCAGGGTTATAGTGTGACCGAGATCGCGAAGACGACAGGGGCTGGCAAAGGGGAAATTATGCTGCTGCTGCAGTTGAATAAAAAGTGATTTTTTTTTCGATACTATTAAGCGAATTGCCGGCGATAACGCTTGTGGCGAGACGTTAATTATGCTATACTAGCTGTTGGTGTAATATCACACACGCCTGTCAATTCCCCGTATGTGCCGGCTGAGCCGGTGGGCGGCGGAAAGTGCGACGGGCGGCGGAAAAAAACAGGAGGTGTCCAGATTATGTCGGTAATTTCCATGAAACAGCTTCTGGAGGCTGGGGTCCATTTCGGCCACCAGACCAGAAGGTGGAACCCCAAGATGGCTCCGTACATTTTTACGGAGCGCAACGGCATCTACATCATTGATCTGCAGAAGACGGTCAAGAAGGTGGAGGATGCATACAATTTCGTGCGCCAACTGGCCGGCGAGAACAAGACGCTGCTGTTCGTAGGCACGAAGAAGCAGGCCCAGGAGGCTGTCCGCGAAGAGGCGCAGCGCTGCGAGATGTATTACGTGAACGAGCGCTGGCTGGGCGGCATGCTGACCAACTTCCAGACCATTCAGCGCCGGATCAACCGTCTGCGCGAGCTTGAGACGATGGAAGAGAAGGGGATGTTCGAGGTCCTTCCCAAGAAGGAAGTAATCGCCCTCCGCCACGAGCAGGAGCGCCTGCAGAAGTTCCTCGGCGGCATCAAGAATATGCGCAAGCTGCCCGGGGCGCTGTTCATCATCGACCCGCGCAAGGAGCGGATCGCGGTGGCTGAAGCCCGCAAACTCGGTATCCCGATCGTGGCGATTGTCGATACCAACTGCGATCCCGACGAGATCGACCACATCATCCCCGGCAACGATGACGCCATCCGCGCCGTGAAGCTGCTTACCGGCAAGATGGCCGACGCCATCCTTGAAGGCAAGCAGGGCGAGCAAATGGAAGCAGCAGCCAGCGAGAGCGAGTAAATGTGCTAAGGTAAGGGACGGCAATCGCTCCCTTACCTTATTTTCCCTTCGGATGTATGCGAATTATTTCGGCATAGGCCGGATTTAATATTTGACAGGAGGATGGGTATGATAACTGCGGAAATGGTAAAAGATCTGCGCGAGCGTACCGGCGCGGGCATGATGGACTGCAAGAAGGCGCTGACCGAGACGGGCGGCGATATGGAGAAAGCGATCGACTTTCTGCGCGAGAAGGGGCTGGCCGCCGCCGCGAAGCGCGCCGGCAGGGTCGCCGCGGAAGGCGTTGTCGAGGCTTACATACACGGCGCCGGCCGCATCGGCGTTATGCTCGAACTGAACTGCGAGACCGATTTCGTCGCCAAGACGGATGAGTTCAAGACTCTGGCGAAGGATCTGGCGATGCAGGTGGCTGCTTCCAACCCGGGTTATGTCCGTCGCGAGGAAGTGCCTGCCGATATTATCGCCCACGAGCGCGAAGTGCTCAAAGCCCAGGCGATGAACGAGGGCAAGCCGGCCAATATCGCCGAGAAGATGGTGGAGGGCCGCATCGAGAAGTATTATAAGGAAAACTGCCTGATGGAGCAGCCGTTCATCAAGGATCCGGATACGACCGTTACCCAGCTTATCACCGCGAAGATCGCCAAGATCGGCGAGAATATCTCGGTGCGCAGGTTCGTCCGTTTTCAGCTGGGCGAAGGTATCGAGAAGAAGAGCGCCGATTTTGCAGCCGAGGTTATGGCGACGGTAAAAAATTGCTAGCTGTCCGCTGGCCAAAAAGAGAACACCTGGTGTTCTCTTTTTTCTAAACAGCTGTATAGGCAAATAAAGGATTTGGCCGCAGATTCGTAGAAAAGACTTGAAAAATGGGGGTTTTACTGGTATGCAGGCCGCAAAGTACAAGCGTATTGTCCTGAAATTGAGCGGCGAGGCGCTCGCCGGCAACAAAGGCTATGGCATCGATCCCGAGACGGTGGAGAGGATAGCCCGCGAGATCCGCGAGATTAGACGGACCACCGAGCTCGAGGTGGCGATCGTTGTCGGCGGCGGCAATATCTGGCGCGGTCTGGCCGGAAGTTCCAAGGGGATGGACAGGGCGACCGCCGATTACATGGGGATGCTCGCTACGGTGATGAACGCGCTGGCCCTGCAGGACGCCCTCGAACACTCTGGCGTTGATTCCCGCGTGCAGTCGGCGATCGAGATGCGCCAGGTGGCCGAGCCGTATATCCGCCGCCGCGCTATCCGTCACCTCGAAAAGGGCCGGGTGGTGATTTTCGCTTCCGGCACCGGCAACCCTTATTTTTCGACCGATACGACCGCCGCTCTGCGGGCGGCCGAGATCGAGGCGGATGTCATTCTCATGGCCAAGCGCAACACCGACGGCGTGTACGACTCCGACCCCCGCCATAATCCCGATGCGAAGAAGTTCACCGCCCTGGAGTATATCGAGGTTCTGCAGCGCGGCCTGGGGGTTATGGATTCAACCGCGACCAGCCTGTGTATGGATAACAGGATTCCGATCGTTGTTTTCAGCATCGACGAGCCCGGTAATATTCTGAAAGCCGCTTGCGGCGAAAATATCGGCACTGTTGTGGGAGGGATGAAAAATGACGGTTAAGGAGATCTATGCCAGTCACGAGGACAGGATGAAAAAGGCCCTGGATGTGATGCGGAAGGAGTACGGCAGTCTGCGCGCGGGCCGCGCCACACCGGCGCTCCTCGACAAGATCGCGGTCGATTACTACGGCACGCCGACGCCGCTCAGCCAGGTAGCCAACATTTCGGCCCCCGAACCGCGCCTGCTTACCATCCAGCCGTGGGAAAAGACGATGCTCGGCACGATTGAGAAGGCTATCTTGAAGTCCGATCTCGGGCTTACGCCCAACAACGACGGTTCGGTTATCCGCCTCAATATTCCCCAACTGACGAAGGAGCGGCGCGCCGAGCTTGTCAAAGTCGTCCACAAGAAGGCCGAGGAATGCCGGGTTGCGGTCCGCAACCTGCGCCGCGACGCCAACGAATCGATCAAGAAGCTGGAAAAGGATCACTCCATATCTGAGGATGAGGCCAAGAAAGGCCAGGATGACATCCAGAAGCTGACCGATAAGTACATAAAAGAAGTCGACCATGTCATGGCTGTCAAAGAAAAGGAAATAATGGAAGTGTAGCCTGTGGAGACTGTGGGAATGCCGCTGGAGGACGTCAGGGAGGCGCTGGCGGCGCGCAACATCGCCGTCGCAGTGACTGTAACCCGGCCGTCGCGCAACTATTTCCCCCTGCTGGAGGATGTCCTCTATGTCGTGAGGGATACTATGGGCGCAGACGGACGGCGTCACCTTCTTGTCGCCGCGAAGATGGGGAAAGCCCCCTCGTAAGAGGGGGCTTATAATTACGATGTCGAGGTGCCTTACTGACGTGTGGAAAAAATGGTTTGGACGCACTGACAAGCAGAGCGAAATAGCTTTCGGCGACCTTGACCCGGCCCGCGTCCCGCGTCACGTCGCCATAATCATGGACGGCAACGGACGCTGGGCGCAGAAGCGCGGCCTGCCCCGCACATTCGGCCACCGTGCCGGCGCCGAGGCCTTGAGGGCCATCGTCCGCACGACGGCGGAGCTTCGCATCGGCGTGCTCACTACTTACGCTTTCTCCACCGAGAACTGGAAACGGCCGGCGGAGGAGGTCGATCTGCTCATGAACCTCTTTTCCGATTATCTCGATAACGAGATCGACGAGCTGAACGAGAACGGTATCAGGGTCCGCTTCAGCGGCAAGACCGATGAACTGGCGGCGGGCCTGAAGGCCAAGATCGACAAGGCGGAGGGCCTGACGGCCGCGAACGCCGGCCTTGTGCTCAATATCGCCGTGAACTATGGCGGACGGGCGGAGATCGCCCGGGCGGTGCAGCTTATCGCCGCACAGGCGGCGGCCGGCAGCCTCAAACCCGAAGATATCAATGAGGAACTGATCGGACGCCATCTTTATACCGCCGGCCTGCCGGACCCGGATCTCCTGATCCGCCCGGCCGGCGACCAGCGGATAAGCAATTTTCTTCTCTGGCAGGCTGCGTATGCCGAATTCTGGTTCACCGATATAAACTGGCCCGACTTCAAACCTGAACACCTGATCGCCGCCGTGGCCGATTTTCAGCGGCGCGACCGGCGGTTCGGCGGGCTGACCAAGTAGGTGTATAGATGCTCATTCATAGGGTTATAACGGCCGTAATCGGCATAGTAATCGCTATATACGTCGTAAACTACGGGCAATGGGTGTTCGCCGCCGCCGCCCTCGTGCTGACGATGCTCGCCTGGCACGAATTCGCGGCGATGGCGCGCTGCCGCCAGATCGAGACCGCCTACTGGTTTGGACTGGCAGGCGTCGCCCTCATCTGGGGCACGGTCTGGCTGGGCAACGCGCGGGAGACGGTGGCGGTGCTGCTGCTGATCTCTTTCCTGGTCATGGCCAGAATGGTTTTTGTTCCCGACCGTTTTTCCTTGGAGCAGGCGGCGGTCACTATCGCCGGGGTGGTCTACATCGGGCTGGCGTTCGCCCATCTTGTGCTGCTCAGGTTCACCGACCAGTCGCTGGTGATGGCGACAAAATTCGGCCCGCTGTCGGCCGGCGCCGTCTACTTATGGCTGGCGTTCGTCGGCACCTGGTCGGCCGATACATTCGCTTTTTTCGTGGGTAAAAATTTCGGCCGCCGCAAGCTTGCTCCCAAGGTCAGCCCCGGCAAGACGTGGGAAGGCACCATCGGCGGCGTGGCCGGCAGCGTCATCGGCGTGACCGCCATGGGCGCCGCCTGCGCTCTGCCGCTCGGCCACAGCGCCGCGATCGGCCTGCTGGTCGGCGTCGTCGCCCCGGTGGGCGACCTTGTGGAATCGTCGATGAAAAGATTCTGCGGCGTGAAGGATTCCGGCAAGCTGCTGCCCGGACACGGCGGGGTTCTGGACCGCTTCGACAGCGTGATGTTCGCCGCTCCGGCGGTTTACTATTATGTTCAGCTATTCCTCGCGCACTGACGCGCCGCAAGGAGAATATAATGCTCAAACGCATCTCGATACTAGGCTCGACGGGTTCGATCGGCACCCAGGCGCTCGAGGTCGCGGCCGCCCATCCCGAGCGGTTCAGGGTCGTAGCCCTGGCTGCCCACCATAACGACGAACTGCTCGCTGAACAACTGGAAAGGTTCCGGCCGGCTCTGGCGGTGCTGGCCGACAGCGAGGCCGCCGACCGGCTGCGCCGCCGCTACACAGGCCCTGCCAGGATAATGGCCGGCGAGGAGGGGCTGAACGCCGCCGCTACGCTGGCGGAAGCGGACACCGTCCTGACGTCGCTGGTGGGCTTCGCCGGCCTCAGGCCGACGCTGGCGGCTATCGAGGCCGGGAAGAATATCGCTCTTGCCAACAAGGAAACGCTGGTGGCCGCGGGCGAACTCGTCACCGCCGCGGCGCGCAAACGCGGCGTCGCCATCCTGCCGGTGGACAGCGAGCACAGCGCCATCCTGCAGTGCCTGCAGGGCGAGGGCAGGGAGGGGGTCCGCCGCCTCATCCTGACCGCCTCCGGCGGGCCTTTTCGGGAGCGGGCCAAAGAGACGCTGCCGTCCGTCACCGTTGCCGAGTGCCTGCGCCACCCCAATTGGTCGATGGGCCGCAAGATAACCGTCGATTCGGCGACGCTGGCCAATAAGGGGCTCGAGGTCATCGAGGCCCGCTGGCTTTTCGATGTCGGCTATGATAACATCGATGTCGTCGTCCATCCCCAGAGCATCATCCATTCGATGGTGGAATTTGTGGACGGGTCGGTTATGGCCCAGTTGGGCCGCCCCGATATGCGCCTGCCGATCCAGTACGCCTTCAGCGCACCCGACCGCTGGCCGGCGGATTTCGCCCGCCTCGATTTCACGAGCCTGTCGGGGCTGACGTTCGCGCCGCCCGACACCGACCGGTTCCCCGCTCTGGCGATGGGCTACGAGGCGGGACGGCGCGGCGGCACCGCGCCCTGTGTGTTCAACGCCGCCAACGAAGCGGCTGTCAACGCATTTCTGGACGGGAAGATACCTTTCACGGCGATCGCCGCGGCGATCCGCCGCGCGCTCGACACCCACCCGACACTGCCCGCTCCGTCGTTCGAGGAGCTTTGCGCCGCGGACGGATGGGCGCGGACGTTTGTCGCCGGGATTATCCCCGAGCTGAAATAACCCTGTGGAAGAGGTGTAAGTTTGTTGACGACCACGATTATCGCCACCATCTTTGTCCTCGGCCTGCTGGTCCTCGTGCATGAGATCGGCCATTTCGTCACCGCCCGCCTTACCGGGATGGGGGTGCGCGAGTTCGGTATCGGCTTCGGGCCGGCGCTGCTGAGCAAGAGATTCGGCGAGACGTTATATTCCCTTAACCTCATCCCGTTGGGCGGTTTCGTCAAGATCGCCGGTATGGACCCCGACGAGGAGCAGACCGAGAAGTCCTACGGCGCCAAGCCGATATGGGCCCGGATGATCGTCATCGCCGCCGGCTCGCTGATGAATTTCGTGCTGCCGGTGGTGCTGTTCACCATCGTCCTGCTCGGATCGGGCGTGGACCAGGCTTCGGATAAACCGATCATCGGCACCATCATGGCCGACAGGCCCGCGGCCCGGGCCGGCCTGGCTGCCGGCGACCGCATCGTGGCCGTGAACGGCGGGAAGATCGAGACCTGGATGGATTTCGTCCAGGTTATCAGGGTCAACGCCAACAAACAGCTGACAATCGCGTATGAACGAGGCGGTGTCGCCAATGAGGCTGTCATCGTCCCGGAACACGACGCGAAAACGAACCGCGGGATAATCGGCGTCACGCCGCAGGTGACGAATTACCGGCCCGGACCCGGCGAAGCCTTCACGATGGCCGTCAAACAGACGGCGGTGGTGACGGCGGCCATCTTCTCCGGCCTGGTGCAGATGATAATCGGCCAGGCGCCGGCCGACGTGGCGGGGCCCATCGGCGTCGCGCAGATGACCGGTCAGGTGGCTCAGATGGGCTTCCTGCCGCTCCTCCAGTTCGCCGCCTTTCTCAGTATCAATCTCGGGCTCATAAATCTCCTGCCTGTGCCGGTGCTTGACGGCGGCCACCTTGTCACGCTGGCGGTCGAGGCGATACGCGGCAAGCCGCTCAGCCGCAGCAACCTTCAGATCATTCAGACGATCGGGTTCGCGCTCCTGATGACGCTGCTGCTGCTGGCGACGTTCAAAGATATTACGCGGATTTTCTGGTGACGGCGATGGCGATAAAACGCAAACGCACCGCACCGGTGCGCATCGGCAAGGTTACGGTGGGCGGCAACGCTCCGGTATCCGTGCAGTCGATGACCAACACCAAAACGGCCGATGTGGCCGCCACCGTCGCCCAGATCGGCCGTCTGACGGCAGCCGGCTGCGACATCGTGCGGGTGGCTGTTCCCGATATGGCGGCCGCTGAGGCGCTGGCTGCCATCAAAGCGGCGGTGGGGGACGTCCCCATTGTCGCCGATATCCATTTCGACCATCGCCTGGCGCTGGCGGCTCTGGATAGAGGGGTGGACGGCCTGCGTCTCAACCCCGGCAATATCGGCGACCCCGACCATGTCGCGGCTGTCGTGAAGGGAGCCAAAAAACGCCGCGTGCCCATCCGCATCGGTGTCAACGCCGGCTCGCTCGATAAGGCGCTGCTCGCCAAACACGGCGGTCACGCCACGGCGGCGGCGATGGTGGAGAGCGCCATGGGCCATATCCGCATCTTGGAAAAAATGGACTTTTACGATATAAAGGTGTCCCTCAAAGCCCACGACGTGCCGCTCACCCTTGAGGCCTACCGTCTGATGTCGCGGGCGGTGGATTATCCGCTCCACCTCGGGATTACCGAAGCCGGCACGGTCAACACCGGCATCATCCGCTCGGCCGTCGGCATCGGCGCTCTCCTGGCGGAGGGTATCGGCGATACGGTGCGCGTGTCGCTTACCGGCGACCCGGCGGAAGAGGTGAGAGTGGCCAACGAGATCCTCAAGTCGCTAGGTCTTAGGGAATACGGTCCGACCCTCGTTTCCTGCCCGACCTGCGGCCGCACCGAGATCGACCTCGTAGCCGTCGCCGCGGCGGTGGAGGAACGGCTGAAAACGATCAGAAAGCCGCTGAAGGTGGCGGTGATGGGCTGCGTGGTCAACGGCCCCGGCGAGGCGCGGGAAGCCGATATCGGCGTGGCCGGCGGCAAGGGGCAGGGACTGATCTTCCGCAAGGGGGAGATCCTCCGCAAGGTGCCCGAGGACCAGTTGATCGCGGCGCTGTTCGCCGAAATAGATAAACTCGTCGAGGAGGAATAATATTATCATGCGCGCATCCCAGCTTTACGCCCCCACGCTCAGAGAGACTCCGGCCGAGGCCGAGGTAATAAGCCATCAGCTCATGCTGCGGGCCGGCTTCATCCGCAAGGCGGCCGGCGGCATATACAACTACCTGCCCTTGGCCTGGCGGGTGCTGAAGAAGATCGAGAAGATCGTCCGCGAGGAGATGGACGCCAAAGGCGGCCAGGAACTGCTGATGCCAATCGTGCTGCCGGCGGAGATGTGGCAGGAAACGGGCCGCTGGGACGTCTACGGCGACGAGATGTTCCGGCTCAAGGACCGGCACGGCCGCGACTTTTGCCTGGGGCCGACCCACGAGGAGATGATCACCACCCTCATCCGCGATGAGGTCCGCTCATACCGGCAGCTGCCGCTGATGCTGTACCAGATCCAGAACAAGTTCCGCGACGAGATCAGGCCGCGGTTCGGTCTGATGCGCGGCCGCGAGTTCATCATGAAGGATCTTTATTCCTTCGACCGCGACGAAGCCGGCCTGAATGAGAGCTATAATAAGATGTATGACGCTTACAGCCGCGTTTTCACCCGTTGCGGGCTGACATTCCGCCCGGTGGAGGCCGATCCCGGCGCCATCGGCGGCAAGGGCAGCCACGAGTTCATGGTCATCGCCGAATCCGGCGAGGCTGCCATCGTTTATTGCGGCGGCTGCGATTACGCCGCCAATGTCGAGAAGGCCGAGCTGCACCCCATCGAAGCGCCGGCCGAGGCTCCGCAGCCGATGGCCCTCAAGGATACGCCCGGCACGAAGACGATCGCCGCCGTGGCCGAGTTCCTAGGCCTGCCGGCCGACAAGACTGTCAAGACGCTGGCCTATATGACCGACAAGGGGCTGGTGTTCGCCCTCGTCCGCGGCGACCACGATGTCAACGAGATCAAGGTGCAGAACGCCGTCGGCGCAATTTTCCTGCAGATGGCCGACGAGGCTGCCCTGGCGGCCGCCGGCACTGCCCCGGGCTTCATGGGGCCGATCGGCGTCAAAGATGTTACCGTCGTGGCCGACGCTACGGTGATGAAGCTGCACAACACGGTTGTGGGCGCCAACCAGGCGGACAAGCACTACGTGAACGTCAACCCGGGCCGCGATTTCAAGCCGGCCGTAGTCGCCGACATCCGCCTCATCAGGGAAGGGGACCCCTGCCCGCGCTGCGGCGAGCCGGTGAAGGCGGCGCGCGGCATCGAGGTGGGCCAGGTATTCAAACTGTACACAAAGTATTCCAAGGCGCTGAACGCGACGTACCTGGACGAGAGCGGCAAAGAGCAGACGATCGTGATGGGCACTTACGGCATCGGCATAAGCCGTACGATGGCGGCCGCCATCGAGCAGAACAACGACGCCAACGGCATCATCTGGCCGGCGGCTATCGCACCGTTCCAGGCCGCCGTGATCCCCGTCAACAACGCCGACCAGGGCCAGCGCGAACTGGCTGAAAAAATGTACGCGGAACTGGTGGCCGCAGGGGTGGAAACGGTGCTCGACGACCGCGACGAGCGGGCGGGGGTGAAGTTCAAGGACGCCGACCTGATAGGCTACCCACTGAAGGTGACCGTCGGCGCCAAGGCGGTGACCGAGAACAAGGTGGAGGTCAAAACGCGGCGCAGCGGCGAGGTGCATTTCTTCCCGGCGGAAGAGGCTGTTTCCGGAATTAAAGACCTGCTGGCACAATTGTAAATCATACTTTTGAACCCCGGCCTTCATCGCCGGGGTTTTTGATTGTCTGTGGCAAGCGAGAATCGGTGGAAAGGGATTTTTTGGCAGTAAATTATATTAGTTATAAATATCGATACTTTTACAACTATAGCAGGAATTGGCGCGAGAAGCGCCAAATATTGTACTGTGGCTCGTGTTCTGCCACAAAATGTTGATATTTCAGGTTTAACACAGGAGAGTGCCCTTTGCATACCTACTGCATCATCCCCGACAAGAACCAAAGCCTGCTCGACCTGCTGCCGGAGCTGGAGCTGACCGCCGCCGAGCGCGATTTACTGGCAGGCGCGGTCGTCACCAAGGTCCATGTCGATACCGAAGCCCCCGGCTGGGAAGTGCATATGACCGCCCCTGTGCCGCTGCCGGCCGATGTGCTGGACAGGGCTGCCGGGCATCTTTGCCAACGCTGCGGTCTTAAGGCCACCGCTTTCGTTCTTGCCGCCACAAAGGATTTCACAGAGTATCTGACGGAAAACTGGCAGGATTTCGTTGCCGGCGTCGCCGCCGGCAACCCGACGATCCGTCACTTGCTGGCGGGAGCCAGATGGCAGTTCGACGGCCATACGCTCGCGCTGGAGACGAACGGCGACCTGTCGGGCCAGTTGCTCGCCGCCCGCGGCGCCGATAAGGCGATAACGGCGTTCGTCGCCGAAAAGTTCGCCAGGCAGTGCGCGGTGGCTTTCCTGACTGTTGCCGCCCCCGAGCCGGAACGGTGCGACGACGACTTGCCGGCTAACGGTTATGCGGAGCCGGCGGCCGAGAGTAACGCCGTTCAGGCCAAGAAGAAGGTGCCTGAGAACCCGCTGCTGTTCGGGCGGGCGATCAAGGGCGACCCGGTGGCGCTTGAGAGCATCGAGGAGGAGGGACGCAACATCGTCGTCGCCGGCCAGCTTGTGAAGCATGAGCTGCGGGAGCTGAAGTCGGGGCGGACGCTGCTGTCCTTCGATGTGGCCGATCTCGGCGGCGGGATCAGCGGCAAGGCCTTCTTCGACGACAAGGCCCAGATCGCCAAATTGGCCGCAGGACTGGCCGACGGCATGCTCGTCAAGGTCAAGGGGACTGTTCAATATGACAAATACGCCAACGAACTGGTGATGTTCGCCGACAGCATGTGCCGCCTCGCCAAACCGGAACGCACCGACACGGCCGAGGTTAAAAGGGTCGAACTGCACGCCCATACGCGCATGAGCGCCCTTGACGCCGTTGTGGCCACAAAGGCGCTCATCAAGACGGCCGCCAAGTGGGGGCATCCGGCGGTGGCGATCACCGATCATGGCGTCGTGCAGGCGTTTCCCGAGGCGGAGGAGGAGGCGGCCAAGTCCGGCATCAAGGTTATCTACGGCATGGAAGGCTACCTCTTCGACGACGATATCAGCCAGTCTTACCATATCATCATTCTCGCCCGCAACAGCGTCGGCCTCCGCAATCTTTACCGGCTGGTGTCGCTGTCCCACCTCAAGTATCTGCACCGTTCGCCGCGCATCCCGCGCGCAATCCTGGCCGAGCACCGCGAAGGTCTGATTTTGGGTTCTGCGTGCGAAGCCGGGGAATGCATGCAAGCGCTCATTAACGGCGCGAGTGACGACGAAATTAGTAAAATCGCGTCTTTTTACGATTATCTCGAAATCCAGCCGGCTACCAATAACGAGTTCCTGGTGCGGCAGGGTCGCTTCGCCGACATGGAGGGGCTGCGCGACCTGAACCGGCGGATGTGCGCCCTGGGCGAGCGGCTGGGCAAGCGGGTGGTGGCGACCTGCGACGTGCATTTTCTTCAGCCTGAGGATGAGGTTTACCGGCGCATCCTGATGACCGGCCAGGGGTACGACGATGCCGACAAGCAGCCGCCGCTGTATTTCCGCACAACAGGGGAGATGCTGGCCGAGTTTGCTTATTTGGGGAAGGACAAGGCGTATGAGGTTGTTGTCGAGAACACCCGCCGCATCAGCGAGGAGATCGATTCAATCAAGCCCATACCCGACGAATTGTACTCGCCGAAGATCCCGGGCGCCGAGGAGCAGATAAAGTCGATGTCGTACGCCAAGGCGCGGCTGCTTTACGGCGATACGCTGCCGGAGCTTGTGGCCGAGCGCCTTAAGTACGAGCTCGATTCGATCATCAACAACGGTTTCGCGGTGCTTTATCTCATTGCCCACAAACTTGTGAAGAAATCGCTGGACGACGGTTATCTCGTCGGGTCGCGGGGCTCCGTGGGCTCATCGTTCGTGGCGACGATGACCGACATAACCGAGGTCAACCCCTTGCCGCCCCACTGGCGCTGCCCGGAGTGCCGCTGGAGCGAGTTCGTGACCGACGGGTCGTACGGCTGCGGCTTCGATATGTCCGACCGCGCCTGCCCGGCGTGCGGCGCGGCGGCCGTGAAGGATGGCCACGATATCCCGTTCGCGGTTTTCATGGGTTTTCACGGCGACAAGGTGCCTGATATCGATCTCAACTTCTCCGGCGATTACCAGCCGGTGGCTCATAAGTACACCGAGGAGCTGTTCGGCCGCGACAACGTTTTCCGCGCCGGCACGATCGCGACGATCGCCGACAAGACGGCGTACGGCTTTGTCCGCAATTATTTCGCGGATAAAGGGATCACAGCCCGCAACGCCCACATCAACCACCTGATAAGCGGCTGCACGGGGGTGAAGCGTACGACCGGCCAGCACCCGGGCGGCATTATGGTCGTGCCGCGGGACATGGATATCCACCATTTCACACCGATCCAGTTCCCGGCCGACGATAAGAATTCGGCCACGATCACGACCCACTTCGATTATCATTCGATATCCAGCCGGCTGGTCAAGCTGGATATCCTAGGCCACGACGACCCGACGGTGATAAAGATGCTGGAGGATCTGACCGGCCTCAACCCCAAGGCGATCCCCTTCGACGATAAGCCGACGCTGAGCCTGTTTTCGTCCACCGATGCTCTCGGCCTCAGCCCAGCGGAGCTCGGTTCGACGGTCGGCACGTTCGGTATTCCCGAGTTCGGGACGAAGTTCGTCCGTCAGATGCTGGAGGACACAAAGCCGCAGAATTTCAGCGAGCTTGTCCGGATAAGCGGCTTTTCCCACGGCACCGACGTGTGGCTGAACAACGCCCAGGATCTTATCAAGAGCGGCACAGCCAAGCTCTCCGAGGCGATCTCGGCCCGCGACGACATTATGGTGTACCTTATCCACAAGGGGGTTAAGCCGCAGACGGCGTTTAAGGTGATGGAGGATGTCCGCAAGGGCAAGGGGGTCAAGCCGGACGATGTGGCGGTGATGGGGGAGCATGGCGTTCCCGCCTGGTATGTGGAGTCGTGCCAGAAGATAAAGTATATGTTCCCCAAGGCTCATGCGGTGGCGTACGTGATGATGGCTTTCCGCATCGCCTATTGCAAGATCCACCACCCGTTGGCCTTCTATGCGTCGTATTTCACCGTGCGGGCGACCGAGTTCGACGCCGATCTGATCGTGAAGGGCGTCCCGGCGCTCCGCCAGAGGCTGGCCGAGCTTGAGCAGAAGGGTCCGGCCGCCTCGGCGAAGGAGAAGGGGCTGGCGACGATCATCGAGATGGCGCTGGAGATGTATCTCCGTGGCTATAAGTTCGAGCGCGTCGATCTTTATAAATCGGACGCCACCCGGTTTCTGATCGTCGACGGCGGCTTGCTGCCGCCGCTGGCGTCGCTGCAGGGGGTGGGGGACAACGCGGCCCGCAGCATCGTGGCGGCCCGCGCGGAGAAGCCGTTCACATCGGCGGAGGATCTGCGCGCGCGCAGCCGGGCCGCCAAGCCGGTCGTCGACACGCTCCGCGAGCACGGAGCGCTCGGCGATCTGCCGGAAGACGACCAGATCGCCCTGTTCGCCTGATTTATTTGCGTAGCGGGTTGTAAATTTTACCCTGCGGTGTTATAATAATTTTGGATATGTAGCAGTGTGCGCAGGAGAGTGGGTTGCAACCCACTCTTTCATCTTATGCCAGCCGGCCGCTCGCTCATCGGTATGAGGGGGAACGGCTCAGGCTAAACTAAGTGGAGGCCGTGTCCGTACGGCCGCGATTACGAATTTAGGGGTGGAACAATAATGGCTGCAAAAGAAGTGGAAGTGCTTGTCGAAAAGCTGGTGACCGAGATTATCCAGGGATCGGCGCTCGAGCTTGTGGATGTGGAGTATGTGAAGGAGCGGGACTGGTATCTGCGCGTCTTTCTCTCCAAGGAGGGCGGCATCGGCGTGGAAGACTGCCAGTGGGTGAGCGAGCGCCTGGAGAACAGGCTCGATGAGCTCGACCCGATCAAGGACAGCTATTTCCTGGAGGTTTCTTCGCCCGGCCTCGACCGGCCGCTGAAGAAGGCCAAGGATTTCGCCCGCCACCTGGGCGATAAGGTAGAGGTGCATACTTTCGCGCCGGTCAACGGCCAGAAGACGCTGGTCGGCACGTTGATGTCAGCCGACGACAGCGCCATCGGCCTCGAGGTAGACGGCAGCCCTATGAGTATTCCGCGCGACCAGGCCTCGCTGGTGAGGCTGCACGTGGAGTTTTGACATAGTGAAAATTGAATAGGGGGTAGAAAATCAAAATGAATGCAGAATTCATGCAGGCTTTCGAGCAACTGGGAAGGGAGAAGGGGATTGCGCCGGAGGTTTTGTTCGACGCTATCGAGGCGGCCCTGATTTCCGCCTACAAGCGCAACTTCAGCTCGGCCCAGAATGTTCGGGTAGCCCTTGACCGCGATACGGGCGTCATCCACGTGTACGCCCGCAAGGCTGTGGTTGAGGAAGTTGCCGACCCGCGGCTGGAGATTTCCCTGCCTGAGGCGCGTGAGCTTGATCCGCGCTACGAGCTGGAGGATGTCGTCGAGCTTGAGGTCACGCCGAAAAATTTCGGCCGCATCGCCGCCCAGACTGCCAAACAGGTGGTCGTGCAGCGTATCCGCGAGGCCGAGCGCGGCATAATCTATGAGGAGTATTCCAGCCGCGAGAGCGATATCGTGACAGGTATCGTGCAGCGCATCGAGGCCAAGAATGTATTCGTCGATCTCGGCAAAGCCGAGGCAATCCTCCAGCCGTCGGAGCAGATCCCCGGCGAGGTTTACCGGCACGGCGACCGCCTGAAGACTTATATTATCGAGGTCAAGAAAACGACCAAGGGCCCCCAGATACTCGTGTCGCGCACTCATCCCGGCCTTTTGAAGCGCCTGTTCGAGCTTGAGGTTCCCGAGATCCACGACGGCATCGTCGAGATCAAGTCGGTGGCCCGCGAACCCGGGCTACGCTCGAAAATCGCCGTCCATTCCCGCGACGAGAACGTCGACCCCGTCGGCTCCTGCGTCGGCCACAAAGGCATGCGGGTCCAGACGATCGTCAACGAGCTCAAGGGTGAGAAGATCGATATCGTGAAATGGAACGCCGATCCGGGCAAATATATCGCCAACGCGCTCAGCCCGGCAAAAGTCGTCGCCGTCGATGTGAACGAGACCGAGAAGGCGTCGCGTGTTATCGTGCCTGATTACCAGTTGTCGCTCGCCATCGGCAAAGAGGGCCAGAACGCCCGCCTCGCGGCTAAACTAACCGGCTGGAAGATCGATATCAAGAGCGAGTCCCAGGTCCAGACGCCTGTGTAGGGAGGGAAACCCGATGAAGCAGAAGAAGGTTCCCGAGCGGATGTGCGTGGGCTGTCAGGGGATGAAGACGAAGAAGGAGCTGCTGCGGGTGGTGCGCACCCCCGACGGCGGGATACTGCTCGACAGCACCGGTAAGAAAGCCGGCCGCGGCGCGTATGTGTGCCCGAGCGAGGAATGCCTGGCGAAAGCTGTCAAGGCGAAGCGCCTGGAGAAGGCGCTGGAGCACGCGATCAGCGAGGATGTGTTCGCGGCGCTCAGGGCCGGGCTGAAGAAGCCATGAACCGCTCACGGCTGATATCTCTGCTCGGTCTCGCCCAGAAGGCAGGAAAGATCGCCTCGGGCGAGGTCGCCGTGGAATACGCGGTCCGCTCCGGCAAGGCCAGGCTGGTGCTTGTTGCCGCCGACGCCTCGGATAATACGAAAAAAAGTTACCGTGACCTGTCGGCTTTTTACGAGGTCGCGTGTTATGAAGGACTTTCCAAAGATGAGTTCGGCCACGCCACCGGGAAACCGCCGAGGGCGGCGATCGCCGTGACCGACGCCGGCTTCGGCAAGGCGATCGGCGAGATTTTCAAGGTTTGAGCTCAGGCAGCGGAAGAATTTTGGGGGTGGATGAATGTCGAAATACCGAGTCTATGAATTAGCGAAGGATTATAACACGACGAGCAAGGTTATCATTGATATCCTGGCTCGCAACAACATAACGGTCAAGAACCATATGGCCAGCCTCGACGATCCGGAGAAAGCGATCATCGATCGCACTTTCGCCCGGAAGACCGGCGTGCCTGAAGAGCCGGCCAAGCCTGTGCAGGCGCCCGGCAGGCCGCCGGTGCCCCCGCAGGGCGCGCCGGCGAGACCGCAGCAGCACGGGCAGCCGCCCCGTCCTGCCGGCCAGGCGCCCTCGCCCGGTCAGCAACGCCCGGGACAACCGCTGGCAGTCGGCCCGCAGCGTCCCGGACAGCCGCCGAGGCCGGGTCAGCCGCCGTACCAGCAAGGCCAGCGGCCGCCGATGGGCGGTCCGCAGCAGCAAGGCCAACGTCCGCCGATGGGACAGCCGCCGAGGCCGGGACAGCCGCCGTACCAGCAGGGCCAGCGGCCGCCGATGGGCGGTCCGCAGCAAGGCCGTCCGCCGATGGGACAGCCGCCGAGGCCGGGACAGCCGCCGTACCAGCAGGGCGGCAGGCCGCCGATGGGCGGTCCGCAGCAAGGCCGTCCGCCAATGGGGCCAAGACCCGGCCAGGGTCCGCAACAGGGCGGCAGGCCGCCGATGGGCGGTCCGCAGCAAGGCCGTCCGCCAATGGGGCCAAGACCCGGCCAGGGTCCGCAACAGGGCGGCAGGCCGCCGGTGGGCTCGCGCCCCGGCCAGCCCCCGCAGGGCGGCAGACCGGCAGGCGGTCCTCCTGGCAGGGCGTCGGGCGGTCCGCAGCGCGGCCGCGATCAGGGCAAGCCGTTTGGCGACCGCAACACCAACAATCGCCGCGGGCCGGCAGGCAGGCACTCCGGTGGTCCGTCGCGTCCGCAGGCTCCCAAGCCGGAACCGCAGCGGCCGAAGGATATCAAAATCGGGCCGTCGATCACCGTCAAGGACCTGGCCGCAAAGATGGGCCGGGAGGTCAGCGAAGTCATCAAGAAGCTCATGATGCTCGGCATCATGGCGACGATAAACCAGGAAATCGATTTCGATACCGCCGTCGTTCTCGGCAGCGAGTTCGGCGTGACGGTGGAGGAATTGCCGCCTGAGGCCGACCCGACCGAGATCGCCGCGATCGAGGACGAGGCAGCCAGCCTTCTGCCGCGACCGCCGGTGGTCACCATCATGGGTCACGTCGACCATGGCAAGACGTCGCTATTGGACTCTATCCGTCAGACGAATGTTACCGCCCAGGAAGCGGGCGGCATCACCCAGCATATCGGCGCTTACCAGGTTACCCACCAGGGTAAGAAGATCGTTTTCCTCGACACGCCCGGTCACGAGGCTTTTACGTCCATGCGTGCCCGCGGCGCTAACGTCACCGATATCGCCATTTTGGTGGTGGCCGCGGACGATGGCGTCATGCCGCAGACCATCGAAGCGCTTAATCACGCCAAGGCGGCCAAGGTGCCGGTCATTGTGGCCATCAATAAGATGGACCGCCCCGGCGCCAACCCCGATCGCGTCAAGCAGCAGCTGGCCGACCACGGCATTATTGCCGAAGACTGGGGCGGCGATGCGATCATGGTGCCTGTATCCGCGTACACCAAACAAGGCATCCCCGAACTGCTGGAGATGATTCTGCTTGTTGCCGAGATGGGCGATCTGAAGGCTAATCCCAACCGGGCTGCTCTCGGCACGATCATCGAGGCCCAGCTCGACAAGGGCCGCGGACCCGTCGCCACCGTTCTCGTCCAGAAGGGCACGCTGCATGTCGGCGATTCGATTATCGCCGGGGTGGCTTTCGGTAAGGTGCGGGCGATGATCAACGACCGCGGCGACAAGGTCAAGAAAGCGCTGCCGGCAACGCCGGTGGAAGTGCTCGGCCTGTCCGACGTTCCCCAGGCCGGCGACGTGTTGTATGCCGTCGATGAGCGCACCGCGCGGGCGGTAGCCGAGAAGCGCGTCGCTAAGAAGCGCACCGAAGATCAGGCTCAGACCTCGAAGGTGTCGCTCGACGATCTGTTCAAGCATATCCAGGAAGGCAGCCTCAAGGATCTGAACATCGTCGTCAAGGCTGACGTGCAGGGTTCGATCGAGGCTCTGCGCCAGGCGCTCGAAAACCTCAAGAACAAAGAGGTGCGCGTCAATATCGTCCACGCCGGCGTCGGCGCGATCAACGAGTCGGATGTCATGCTGGCTTCGACCGCCAACGCGCTGATAATCGGCTTCAACGTCCGCCCCGACACCAACGCGCGTCAGGCGGCCGACAAGGAGAAGATTGACATCCGCCTCTACAGGGTCATCTACGAGGCCCTCAACGATGTGGAGGTCGCCATGACCGGCATGCTCGCCCCCGAGTACAAGGAGGTCGTTCTCGGCCGCGTCGAGGTGCGGCAGCTCATCTCCGTTCCCAAGGCGGTGGTCGCCGGTTCGTATGTGCTCGAAGGCAAGGTCACCAGCAACTCGCAGGTGCGCATCATCCGCAACGGCATCGTCGTGCACGAGGGCAAGATCGAGTCTCTCAGGCGCTTTAAGGACGATGTCAAGGAAGTCGCCACCGGCTACGAGTGCGGCATCACTATCGAGAAATTCCGCGATATCAAGGAAGGCGATATCATCGAGGCGTTTACGATGGAACTCGTCAAACCCAGCTAACGAAGCGGGGGATAGATTATGGGTCAGCTACGCGCCGAGAAGGTGCAGGAATTCATCAAACAGGAACTAAGCAAGATAATTCTCACGGAGCTCAAGGACCCGCGGATCGGTTTCGTAACCGTCACCAGGGTGGACGTCACCGGCGACTTGCGCTCCGCCAAGGCGTATGTCAGCCTCATGGGCAGCGCGGAGGAGAAGACGGCCACCTGGCAGGCGCTGCAGAAGGCGGTAGGCCATCTCAGGAGCGAGATCGGCAAACGCATCCAGTTGCGCTTCAGCCCCGAGCTGTCGCTCCATATCGACGAATCGCTGGAATACGGCGCTCATATTAACGAACTCCTGGCTAAGCTAAAACGCGAAGAGGCGGACCGGTGATGGAGATCTCCCTGCGTCGTGCCGCCCGGATGCTTGTCGAAGCCGAGAAAATTGTCATAACCGCCCACATCCACCCGGACGGGGATTCCCTTGGGTCGATGCTGGCCCTCCACGCGCCCCTGGCCGCCTGCGGCAAAAAGGTGACGCTGCTCCTCGACGACGAGGTGCCGGACGTTTACCGGTTCCTGCCAGGCGCCGACCTCATCCGCCGCCCGCAGGGCGAGGTGGCGGCCGACCTGCTCGTCATTCTCGACGCCAGCGACGCCGACCGCATCGTCGGCGTGGGCGAGGCGGTGAAGGCGAAGACGCTCAATATCGACCACCACATCTCGAACACGAAGTTCGCGGATTACTGGTACATCGACAGTCAGGCGGCGGCGACCGGCGAGATAATCCTCGACCTTTTGCATCTCTTGAAGCTAGAGATCAGCAAGGACATGGCCGTCAACCTGTTCACAGCCATCGCCACCGACTGCGGTTTCTTCCGGTACGCGAATACGTCGTCGTCCACGCTCCGCCACGCCGCAGACCTGATCGACCGCGGCGCCCAGCCCCATGTGATCGCCGAACAGCTCGAAACAAAGCCGCTTGCCAGTATCATGACCCTCCGCAGCGTTCTCGACAGCCTCGAGATACATGCTGGCGGCAGGATCGCCGCCGTGACGGTTGATATCGACACCGGCGAAAATGGCGCGGAGTCGACCGAGGGCTATATCAATTACCCCCGCAACATCGAGGGGGTGGAGATTGCGGTGATGTTCAAACCGGTCGACGACAGCGCCACCCGGGTGAGTTTCCGCTCGCGCCGCTGCGATGTGAGCCGCCTTGCGCTGGCCTTCGGCGGCGGCGGACATGCCCGCGCCTCCGGCTGTACGGTGAATAGCGCTCTGGCTGGCGCGAAGGAGCAGATCCTGCGGGCGGCCGAACGCCTGTTGGCGGAAGCGGGCTTATGAGGTCAGGCATCGTCAATGTGCTCAAGCCGCCGGGGGTGACGTCGCATGATGTCGTTTCGTTCGTGCGCCGGGTATATGGTCTGAAGAAGGTCGGCCACGCCGGCACGCTCGATCCGGCCGCGGCCGGGGTTCTGCCTGTTTTCCTCGGCCCTGCGACCCGCCTGATCGAGTTCACCGCCGACGCCGACAAGGCTTACCGCGCCGAGCTTACTTTCGGGTACGCGACCGACAGCGGCGACGACAGCGGCGAGGTCATCGCCTCCCGCACAGACTTCAGCCTGCCGCCGGCGGAAGAAATAGCCGCCGTGCTCGCCAGCTTTCTCGGCGAGAGCGAGCAGATACCGCCGATGCACTCCGCCATCAAGGTCGGCGGCCGCAAGTTGTACGAATTGGCCCGCGCCGGTATCGCCGTCGAGCGGCAGCCGCGCGCGGTTACTATTTCCGCCATCAGCCTCGTCAGGGTCGCCGCGCCGACCATTCTGTTCGATGTGACATGTTCAAAAGGCACGTATATAAGGACGCTGTGTGCCGATATCGGCGCAAGAGCCGGCTGTCCGGCCGTGATGTCCTTCCTTGTGCGGACAAGGGTGGGGGACTTCACCCTGGCTGATGCGAAATCTTTCGAAGAGGTCGCCGCCGATCCGGATGCAGCCCTGCTGCCCGTGGATACCGCCATCCGCCACCTCGCCCGCGTCGTCCTCGCAGACGGCGAAGCAAAACGCTTCTGCCACGGCCAGAACATCCCGCATGATATCCCGTCGGGCGGCGGTTTGCTGGCTGTCTATAGCCAGACCGGCCGTTTCCTCGGCATCGCCAGGCGCGATGCCCGGGCATCGTCGCTCGAGCCTGTCAAAGTCCTCGGCCAGACCCCGTAAAGGAGCTTGCTATGGAGGTTTTTACCCGACTGTCCGATATCCGCGGACGGTTTGTCAATTCGGCTGTGGCGCTGGGCACATTTGACGGCGTCCACGTCGGCCACCAGCATATCATCCGCACGGCAGCGGCCTGCGCCCGCAAAACATGCGGCGCCAGCATCGTTTTCACTTTCAGCAACCACCCACTGTCGGTTATCGATCCCGACCGCAGCCCGCCTCTGCTCATAACCGCCGCCTACCGCGAAGAACTGATCGCCGCCCTCGGCGCCGACGTTCTGCTGTCTGTCGCCTTTGACCGCGCGCTCCTCGAGCTTTCACCCGGCGCCTTCATCGACTTGTTGGTGGACAGCCTCCGGCCGGCATGCGTCGTCGTCGGGCCGAATTATTCCTTCGGCCACCGGGGCGCGGGCACGCCTGAGATGTTGACCCTCGCCGGCCGCGAACGCGGCTTCGAGGTTATCGTTCCTCAGGCTGTGACGATGGGAGGCACGATTGTCAGCAGCACACTCATCCGCCAGCTTATCCTCGCCGGCGATGTGGCCGCGGCCGCGCCGCTGCTGGGGCGACCGTTCCGCGTAAGCGGCACGGTGATCAACGGAGAGGGGCGGGGACGCACCCTCGGCTTCCCGACCGCGAATATCACCGCCGCCGCCGGCCAGATCGTTCCGGGCGACGGCGTGTACGCCACTTACGTGCACTTCGACGGCACAAGTTTCCACGGTGTTGCCAATATCGGCAGCAACCCGACCTTCAGGGGCAAAGCGCGCCATATCGAGGCCCATCTGCTCGGGTTTTCAGGCAATCTCTACAACCGTAAGATCGCGGTCGATTTTCTCGCCAAGCTCCGCGACGAACGCACCTTTGCCGGCGCCGAGGAGCTCAAATCCCAGATAGCTGTCGACATCGCCAACGCGAAACAGTATTTCAAATAACCGCCGCGGATTTGTTTACAGCCAGTACTCTTTATGGTAGAATATAGAGGATAACCAGCCTCCGTGCATTATGCGCGTCAGGCTGGATATAATATCACCTGAACCATGGCGAGGATTTTCGACTCTCCGACGATTATCTTGGCCACTGGGGATCAGCGAAAAAAGGAGGGAATATCATGCTGACACCGGAACAGAAGCAACAGCTCATCGAGAAGTATCGCGTCCATGAAAGCGATACCGGTTCGCCTGAGGTCCAGATCGCCATCCTCACCGAGCGCATCAACTACCTCACCGGACATCTCAAGGAGCACAAGAAAGACCATCACTCCCGTCGTGGTCTTCTGAAAATGGTCGGACAGCGCCGGGGGCTTCTCAACTACCTGCGCGACAACGACATTGCTCGCTACCGCATCATCCTCGAAAAACTCAACCTCAGAAAATAACGGAAAGCGGGGCTACCCCCGCTTTTTTGTTATTCCCTAAGGGTTAACGCCCTGGAAAAAAGGGAATAATACAAAAAATGTCGAACACTTTACCTTTGGAAAAAGAAGAATAGGGGATTTAGAGGAGGAAAACCGAATATGCACACATTTCAAATGCAGCTTGGCGGTCGGCCGCTTGTCATCGAGTCCGGCAAGATGGCCAAGCAGGCGAGCGGTTCGGTGCTGGTCCGTTACGGCGACACCGTGGTGCTGGCCGCCGCGACAGCTTCCGCATCACCGCGCGAAGGCATCGATTTTTTCCCGCTGACTGTCGACTATGAGGAGCGCATGTACGCTGTCGGCAAGATTCCGGGCGGCTTCATCAAGCGCGAAGGCCGTCCGAGCGAGGCCGCCATTCTGGCCGGCCGTCTCACCGACCGTACCATCCGTCCGCTCTTTGACGAGAGCTTCCGCAACGACGTCCATGTGGTAACGACCGTTCTGTCGGTCGACCATAACTGCCCCCCCGATATGCCGGCGATGATCGGCGCGTCCTGCGCCCTCGCCATATCAGATATTCCATTCGGCGGACCGGTCGCCGGCGTGCGGATCGGCCTGGTCGACGGGCAATTCGTCGTCAATCCTTCCGTCGAAGAACAGGACAAGAGCGACCTCAACCTGATTGTCGCCGGCACAAAGGATGCCGTTATGATGGTCGAGGCGGGCGCGAACGAAGTGCCTGAGTCGGTCATCCTCGATGCCATCATGCACGGCCATGGCGTCATCCGCGAGATCGTCGCCATGCAGGAAGAGATCGTGAGCCAGATCGGCAAACCCAAGCGCGAGCTCAAGCGTTACGAGGTGCCTGCCGAGATAGCGGAGGCAGTCCGCGCTTATGTAACCGAAGATTTGAAGACGGCTGTCGCCAATGCTGACAAGCATAGCCGCGAGGAAGCGATCAAAAAGGTCAAAGACGCAGCGGTCGCCCACTTTAAGGAGATCTTCCCCGACAATCCCAAGGAAGTTTCCTACATGATCGGCAAGATCCTCAAGGAAATCGTCCGCAAGATGATTACCATCGATAAGATCCGCCCCGACGGACGCAAACTCGACGAGGTGCGGCCGATAACCTGCGAGGTCGGCCTGCTGCCGCGCACCCACGGTTCCGGCCTGTTCACCCGCGGCCAGACCCAGATCCTGACCGTCGTCACTCTCGGAGCGCTCAGTGAGGACCAGCTCCTTGACGGTCTCGGCGTGGAGGACCACAAGCGTTATATCCATCACTACAATTTCCCGCCGTACAGCGTCGGCGAAACGAAGCCGATGCGCGGCCCCGGCCGGCGTGAGATCGGCCACGGCGCACTGGCCGAAAGGGCCCTGCTGCCGATGATCCCGGCCGAAACCGAATTCCCGTACACGCTCCGGCTGGTATCGGAGGCGATCGAGTCCAACGGCTCGACCTCGATGGGCAGCGTCTGCGGCAGCACGCTGTCGCTGATGGACGCCGGCGTACCGATCAAGGCACCGGTCTCCGGCGTGGCGATGGGCCTGGTGAAGGAAGGCGAGTATTTCACCATCCTCACCGATATCCAGGGGATGGAGGATGCCCTCGGCGACATGGACTTCAAGGTGGCGGGGACGGAAAAAGGCGTCACAGCTATCCAGATGGATATTAAGATCGACGGCATCAACCGCGCCATCCTGGACAGCGCCCTCGAGCAGGCCTACCGCGGCCGTATGCACATCCTCGGCAAGATGCTGGAGGCCATCGACAAGCCGCGCCCCGAGCTTTCGCCGTTCGCCCCGCGGATCATCACGCTGCAGATCGACCCAGACAAGATCCGCGACGTCATCGGCCCAGGCGGCAAGATCATCAAGAAGATCATCGAGGAGACAGGCGTCACCATCGACATCGAGGACGACGGCAAGGTTTACATCGCGGCCGTCGACCAGGAAGCCGGCAAGAAGGCCGTGTCGATCATCGAAACGCTCGTCCGCGACGTGGAAGTGGGCGCAAGCTATCTCGGCAAGGTCACCCGCCTGATGAACTTCGGCGCATTCGTCGAGATCCTCCCGGGCAAGGAAGGCCTGGTGCACATATCCCAGCTGGCCCTCGAACGGGTCGGCAAGGTAGAGGATGTCGTCAAAATCGGCGACGAAATCCTCGTCAAGGTCACGGAGATCGACCGCCAGGGCCGCATCAACCTGTCGCGCAAGGATCTGCTCCGGAGCGAAGCGGCGAAAGCCAAGCCCGAATAACCGCGTAGTTACCATAAACCGCCCTGCCGGGCCGCCGGCGGGGCGGTTTTTTTTCATGAAATTGACGACGGGTTAATAGATTGTAGGAGGAGAGGGGAGGAGGGTGACATAGTCGATGCAGGTATTTTTCGCCGGGCGCGCGCCCCGTTGGTTTCTGGGTTTCGCCGCCGGTATTTTCGTGCTCGCCGGCCTGCTGCCGGTTCTGGCGGAATTTATCGTCGCCGAGCGTAACGCGCCGCGGCCGATTTATAACGGCCATCCTGGCAAACCTCAGGTCGCCCTGGCCTGCAATATCTTCTGGGGCGAGGAGTATCTGCCGGCGATGCTGGATACACTCGACCGGGCGGGCGTCAAAGCTACGTTCTTCATCGGCGGCAGCTGGGCGAAGCGCCATCCCGACCTTGTGCGGGAGCTGGCGGTCCGCGGCCACGAACTTGGCAACCACAGTTATAGCCACCCGCACCCGAACACGCTCGGCATCGCCCAGAACCAGGAGCAGATTCTGCGCACCGAAAAACTGGTCGAGGAGCTAACGGGGGTGAAGACGACACTCTATGCGCCGCCGTACGGCGAGTTCAACACCGCTGTGCTGGCGGCTGCGGCCGGGCTCGGCTACAAGACGATCTTGTGGAGCGTGGATACGGTCGACTGGAAACGGCCACCGGCCGAGACCATTCTGAACCGTGTGCTGGGTAAAGTCCATAATGGCGCCATCATTCTGATGCATCCGACCGAGCCGACCGCCCAGGCTCTGCCAGAGCTGATCTTCCGGCTGCAGGGAAAGGGGTATACGATTAAACCCGTTTCTGATATACTCGAATGAGGCATGCACAGAATACAAACGCCAATTATTATAGCCATTTAGAACTCTCCGATGCCGGAGGCGCGGTAATGCGAAGCGGCTGCGTGCCCGGTTGCGCGCGTCTTGGGAACATTGGCGTTCAGCGCGGCGGGTGGGGAGGGGCATAAGCGCCAGTATACGATTACCGGTTATTGTTATTGATTACCGACCCCCAATTGTGTTACTATGTTGACATAACAAGTGGCTATCTGACGGTCAGGCTGCCGGGTAGCCGCTTTTAATTGTCTGATGGGGAGGTAGCGAGATGATCAAGTACAAGCAGTATATCGCCGCGATCACCCTTGTCGTCGTGTTCGCCGCCGTCCTCGCGCCGGTGGCGCCGGCTCAGGCGTTTTCGCTGGGCGATCTTACCGGACAGACCACCGGTGCCGATAAGTCTTCCGGCAATGGGATTTTCAATATCCTGCTGGGGCTGCTGCTCGGCAGCATGTTCGGCAATATATTCGGCTCCGATGCGTCGCCGGGGGACAAGCCCGGTTTCCCTAGCACGCTGACAGGCGGCAAGGAGATGATGGGTTTTTACGCCGAGTGGTGGGGGACCGATACGTCGTCCTACACTTCGCTGGCCAGGAATATCGATACGATCAGGACGATCATCCCTTTCTGGGCGACTATCGAGGCTAACGGCGCTCTCACTGACCGCGGCGGCAACGACCACGCGTCGGTGGTGAAGTACGCCCACGCTAACAACACCAAGGTGCTGCTGCTTGTCAACAATGCCAAGCAGACGGGCGCGACCGTGCCGGTTCACACCATGCTTTCAAGCCCGGCGCTGCGCAAGACGGCCATCGACAATCTTGAGGCCTATATCAAGAAGTACAAGCTCGACGGCGTCAACATCGACTTCGAGATGGTGCCGGCCGGCGATCGCAACAATCTGACGGCTTTCATGAAGGAGCTGTATGGGCGCCTGAAACCGCAGGGTTATATCGTGTCGATCGACGTTTTCCCGAAAACGGACGAGAACACCGATGTCTCCGCGGCCTACGATTACGGCCAGCTTGCCCTGTACGCCGACCGCATCGTGATCATGACGTACGATAACCACGGCATGTGGAGCGGTCCGGGTCCGATAGCTGATATCAATTGGGTGGAGAACAGTCTTAAATACGCGCTCAAGTTCATTCCCAAGAACAAGCTGTACCTCGGCGTGGCCGGTTACGGCTACGACTGGTCCAGCAAAGGGGTGGAAAGCCTCGAGTACGCGCCGATCATGAAGCTGGCGGAGAAGCACGGCGCGACGGTGAAGTGGGACGAGGCCTCGAAGTCGCCGTTCTTCAGCTACACGGCGGCGGACGGCGTCAGCCACACCGTTTGGTTCGAAAACAGCCGAAGCGCAGCTTACAAGTTGGACCTCGTGAAGAGATACGATATCGCCGGCGCGGCTCTGTGGAAGCTCGGCGAGGAAGACCCGGCTCTCTGGCGGACGGTCAAGGACAAGTTCGATCAGTGAGAGAGGCATCAACAATAGTACAGGAGGTCCACAGTGGATAACAAGAAACGCTACAAGCTGATGACCTGGATTCTTTTGCTGGCTGTCGTGATGACCGTCCTCGCCCCGCTTTCCGTGACCCAGGCGGCCGGAGTGGGCGATGTCTTAGGCGCCCTGGCCGCGCCGACGGCGCCGACCTCCGAGGGGGGCGGCATCCTGAATACGATTTTCAGTTTCCTGTTCGACAGAATCCTCGGACCGATTCTCAATATCTTCGGCGGCGGCTCTACAACGACTGCTCCCCCGCCCGTGAAGCTGCCGCCGACGCCGCCCTCCGGCGGACCGGTCATCGACAGCGGCGTGCTGCGCGGCAAGGTGATCGTGGTCGACCCCGGCCACGGCGGCACAAATCCGGGCGCGGTCTCGAACGGCACGCGCGAGAGCGATAACAACCTGGCGGTCAGCCTCAAGCTGCGCGACAGGCTGCGTCAGGCCGGCGCCAAGGTGGTTATGACCAGGGAAACCGACCGCAATGTGGCGACGGCCGGAAGCTCGCTCGGCCAGGAACTGCAGGCCAGGGTGGATATCGCCGGACGCAACAACGCCGATATTTTCGTGAGCATCCACTCCAACTCGAACCCCGATCCGTCAATCGCCGGCGCGATGACCTTTTTCCCCAGCGGCAAGTCGTCCAAGCTGGCCCTGGAAGTGCAAAGCGGCATCATCCGCGAGACGTCTGCGGTCAACAAAGGCGTCCAGCCCGCCACCTTCTATGTGCTGCGCAATACGGCGATGCCCAGCATCCTGGTGGAGATGGGCTTCGTGACCAACGCTGCCGAGGCTGCGAAGCTGCAGAACGACGCATACCGCAACCGAATAGCCCAGGGTATTTTCACGGGGATCGTGAAATACTTCCAGGCCAACTGACAAAAATCGCCTCCGCAAAGAGCGGGGGCGTCTTTCTTTCCCAGACCCGGTTTTTATTCGGGGGACAAAGTTATAATAATTAATGGCCGAAAGCAGGATTTGCGACACAGCGCGCGAATATAAGGATAGCTTATAGCCGAGACAAAGGAGCGTTCTATGTACCAAAAATCGACACTTCCCAACGGTATCAGGGTTGTATCCGAGGCAATTCCGTACGTCAAATCGGTGACGGTGGGCGTTTGGGTGGGGACGGGTTCCCGCAACGAGGAGGACCACAACCACGGTATCAGCCACTTCATCGAGCATCTGATGTTCAAGGGCACCGCCAACCGCTCTGCCAAAGACATCGCGGAAACCGTCGACGCCGTGGGAGGTCAGCTCAACGCGTTCACCGCCAAGGAATACACCTGTTACTATATCAAGGTGCTGGACAATCACCTCGACCTCGCGCTCGACATCCTGAGCGACATGATACTGTCTTCGCGCTACGCTCCCGAGGATATAACCCGCGAGCGGGAGGTCGTGCTGGAAGAAGTTAATATGTACGAGGACTCGCCCGACGAGCTGGTACACGATTTCTACCTGGACAACGTCTGGCCCGACCATCCGCTCGGCCGGAACATCCTCGGCTCGACCGAAGCCATCGGGCGTTTCGACCGCAATCTCGTGTGCGAGTACTATGACAATTTCTACCGGCCCGACAATATCGTCATCGCTGCGGCCGGCAACCTCACCCACGCCAGGGTGGAGGAGCTTGTCGGCAGGTTTTTCGGCGGCTTTGCCGGCCGGAAGAGGACCAGGGCGGTTAAGCCGCCCCTGCTTACGCCGTCCCGCCGCCTGCACGCCCGCGATAGCGAGCAGGTACACTTCTGCCTCGGCACGGCGGGCGTCGCCCAGGATTCTCCCGATATCTACGTTGCCCATGTCCTCAACAACATTCTCGGCGGCGGCATCTCGTCGCGCCTCTTCCAGGCGATCCGCGAGGAACGCGGCCTGGCGTACTCCATATACTCATACCTCAGCAATTACAGCGACTGCGGTTTGTTCACCATTTACGCCGGCACCCGCCCGGCCAATCTCGACCAGGTCATCGAGCTGATCCTTGAAAATGTCGAACAGTTGAAAAACGGCGATCTGAGCGCCGCCGAACTGAACAAAACCAAGGAGCAGCTTAAGGGCAACCTGCTGCTCGGGCTGGAAAGCTCAAGCAGCCGCATGTCGAGGCTGGGCAAGATGGAGATAACGATGGGCAGGTATACAACGCTCGACGAGGTAGTCGCCAAGATCGAGACGGTCTCGATGGACGACCTCCAGCGGATGATGGATAGTGTCTTCGTCGCCGAGAAGCTTTCTTTTACCGCGCTGGGACCGGTGAAGGACAACACCCTGCCGAAGAGCCTTTTGGCCTGAGGCGGCGCGATGAGAAACCGCGGATTCGAGTTTATCGCCGCCTATAAGGATTCGGGACTGCCGCTCCCGGAGCGCAAGACGGCCGCCAGCGCCGGCTACGATATTACGGCCGCCGCTGACGTCCTGTTGCCGTCCGGCAAGGTCACTCTCATTCCGACAGGCATCAAAGCTTACATGCAGCCGGACGAGTATCTCGGCATTCATATCCGCTCCGGTCTGGCGGTGAAGCACGCCCTCAGCCTCGTCAACGGCCAGGGGATAATTGACGCCGATTATTACGACAACCCCGGCAACGAGGGCCATATCATGGTCGGCGTGTTCAACCACGGCGGCGATCCTGTGAAAGTCGCCAAGGGGGAGCGCATCGCCCAGGGCATATTTTACAAGTACCTGCGCGCCGACGGCGACACGGCCTCGGCCGGCCGGGAAGGCGGCCTGGGAAGCACCGGGAAATAAGGGCTGTCATCAGAAAACACAAAAAGCAAGCGTCCTACTCAGGCGCTTGCTTTTTTTCGTCCCAGACAGCCGGTGTTTATTTTTTCAGGTATTTATAGATGATGTTGCCCTGGACGAGGTGAGCGCCTTCGGCCCTCGGCGGGAGGGCTTTCAGCAGTTCGGCAGTTATGTGGGCGACATCGTCGGAGGTTGCGCACAGTTCCTTGGCCTTGGTGTCGAGGATGGTGAGGTATTCTTTCATGGCGATGACGTCGTTTTTGGAGGAGACGGGACCGTGACCGGGGATGATGAGCGCGACGTCCATATCAAGGATGTAGTTGAGGGTCTTGAGCCAGCCGTCGATGTCGCCCTCGCCGGCGAAGGCGTGATAGCCTGTGAAGAGGACGTCGCCGGCGAACAGGATCTTCTTGTCCGGCAGATAGACGAGGATGCTGCCGGGAGAGTGGGAGGGGGCGACGTGGATAAGTTCGACCCGCTGGCCGCCAAGATCGACAGCCATGCGGTCGGTGAAGGTTAAGACAGGGGCGGCGACGGTGGTGCCGGCGAAGTCCTGAGCGGTCATGCCGTAGGTCTGGGGTTTATTGAGGGCGGCGGGTGCGTGAAGGGTCAGTTTGTCTTTTTCGCTGTCGTGGGCGATTACGGCGGCGCCGCGTTCGGCGAACCGGCAGTTGCCGAAGGCGTGGTCGAGGTGCCAGTGGGTGTTGACGGCGTATTTGACAGGCAGGGACGAGACCGCTTTGATGTCTTTGATGAGCCTGTCGGCTTCTCTGGCGGAAACGAGGGTGTCGACGACGAGGATTGCGTCGCGGCCGATTATGACGCCGGCGTTGGCGCCGAAGCTGTTGGCGGGCGACATGTTTTTGACGTCGGCGTAGGCGTACACGCCGGCGGCGATTTTCGTCAGGCCGGTCTGGGCTGCTGCCGGCGAAGGCGTGAGCAGGCAGGCGAATGCTAGGACTAGGATTGCCAGCACGATGCCGGCGCGGCGATGGGTGGAAACCATGGATAATCCCCCTTATATGTCTTTGGACTCATTATGATAGTTTCGCGGTCCTTATGGTATTTCCTTCCATCAAATATAATTGCCATTAGTTATATTTATGGCAGGAATTGTCACATCAATGGCGAAAATTGTAAAAATGGGCATCCTCTTCCAGCGCATTTTATGGACAGGGGGGAAAAACATGCTTAAAAAGCTGCGAAAGCGTCTTAGGCAGAAGCGGCTGGCCGCCGCCATGGCCCTTGTTGTGGCGCTGTCTTCGCCGGCCGCGCCGGTATTCGCCGATGTCGGGAAGCAGTCTTTCAACGACGGCAACGCTCATACCGTCAGCGACAATATCGCCGTGTCCGACGACAACGGCCTTGAGGTGGTCGGCAATGGCACGGTCGCAACTGTGACCGGCACAAAAATCACTGTCACCGGGGCGATGGGCGGCACGGGGGCAATCGCCTCATCGCTGGGCAAAATCACTTTGTCCGACGTGACAATCAGCAGTACGGGCGGCGGCATAGCGACGGTGACCGGCCCTCCGTTCGGCTTCAGTGGCGAGATCACGATGACCGGCGGTTCGATAACCGCGACCGGCGCGAATGGTTCCGGCGCGTCTGCCTCCGGCAACGGGACAATAACGCTGACAAATGTCGCGGTTAATACATCCGGCGATGACAGTTACGGCGTCGTCTCGCAATTCTCCTGGCCGATCACGAACCTCACGATGACCGGCGGCTCGATCACGACCAGCGGCACCGACAGCTATGGGGCTTACGCCGGCGCGACCGGCAGCATCGGCCTGTCGAATGTTGCCGTGAAATCTTTCGGCGCTCGCAGCTATGGTCTATATGTCCTGAACGCCGACAGCAAGGTTACGATGAGCGGCGGCTCGATCACGACGAACGGCGCCGATGCCCATGCGGTGTATGCAGACGACAGCGGCGCGGTTACCCTGACCGACGTCGCCGTCCACGCCACCGGCTCCGGCAGCTTTGCCCTCGTCACGATCGGCAACGGTTCGATCACCGCAACGGTCAACGGCCAGGACATTGCGGGCACGGGCGGACTGATGACGGCCGCCACCGGCACGATCAACCTCACGGCTTACGGCGCAAGCCGGCTGACCGGCATTGCCGGGGCCAGCGGCGGCGGCACCGCGAACCTGACGTTGAACGACAGTTCGTCCTGGACATCGTCGGCGGAAAGCTACCTCACAAATCTGACGCTGAACGGCGGCATGGTCGTACAGGCCCGCGGGGCGGCAGGACCGATAAAGCTCACCGTGACTAACAGCCTTGCGGGCTCCGGCGGCACATTCCGCACAAACGCGAATATCAACGACATAAGCCAAAGCGACCTCATAGTAATCCAGGGCCTGGCGAGCGGCAGCCACAGAGTCGAAGCCGCGGTGGTCGGCGGCTACCCGGCCGACTTATATAATACCGTCCGGGTGGTGGATGTTAACAACGCGCTCGCCAACACCGCCACGTTCAGCGGCGGCAGCGACGTGCGCGCTTACCGCTATGGCGTGACGAAGGGATCGGCGCTGCCGGCGGCGTATAGCAGGATATTGGCCGGGCACGAGAACGATTATTATCTGTACAACACATTCGCGCCCTCGACGCCGGCCAACGCCGCCGTGGGCACAACGCTGGCCGGGAGCACGGTGTGGTACGGCGAGCTGAATGAGATAAGAAAACGCCTCGGCGACCTGCGGTCGGGCGCGGCTGTCAGCGGAGAAGGCTTCTGGGCGAGGGCATACGCGAACGAATACCGGCTCAAGCCTGGCGCAGGGCAGGATTTCGACCAGCGGCTGGTCGGTTTCGAGCTAGGCAGCGATATACCGCTCAAGTACAGTGGCGGCACCCGCCACACCGGCTGGGTGGCCGGGGCGGGCTGGGCGGCGCGCACGTTTGATCTGGGCGGCCACGGCAATACCAACAGCCTGTATGTCGGCGGTTACGCCAGCTGGCTGAAGGACGACGGCGCCTACTGGGACATCGTGGCCAAGCACAACTGGTTCCGTCACGGTTTTGATGCGCCGGTGCTGGGCGGCGGCAACGACAGTGCAGTTTACGGCACAACCGGGTTTGGGCTGTCGGTGGAGACAGGCAGACGGTTCGAACGGAAAGACGGGACGTTCTTCGAGCCGCAGGCCGAGTTGGCGGCGCTGTGGACGAAGGGGAGGAATTATGCAACCTCCGGCGGTCTGGGGGTGAACGCGCGGGCGGAAACATCGCTGCAGCTAAGGGTCGGTGCGGTGTTTGGCCGCAAGACGGCGGCGGAGGGCGGCACGCGGCAGGTGTACGGCAAGGTGGCGTGGGTGCAGGAGCTGGGCGGCGAGAACCGTACGACTGTTGACGGGGTGGCCTTCGCGTCCAGCCTGAAGAGCGGACGGATGGTGGCCGGCGCCGGCCTGACACTGGATACGGCGAAAAGCCAGCTGTATCTCGATGTGGAGACGGCGTGGGGGAGTAGGATTGACAAGCCGTGGGGGATCAACCTCGGCTGTCGCTGGAAGTTTTAATACCGAAAACCCTCGGCGACTGCCGAGGGTTTTTGTGTTGCGTAAGCGGCAACCACCTGCTAAGCAGGTGGTATCAAAAAGCTTATAGCTATGCGGAGGAAAGAAAAGCCTCCTTTGTTAAAATATATGCAGGTTTGCCGACCGCATAAATAACAAAGGAGGCGCATCCAAAATGG
>JAHDOI010000037.1 GCA_018434945.1 Selenomonadales bacterium | reverse complement strand
TGTGCTTTGCACAATGCCGCTTCTGCGTGCAAATATGGTAGGCCACCCAGATTCTTCACCCTGTTCCAATTGCAAATTACGACGCATTTGCCACTAATTTATCGTGCAAAACAATGGTGGTTTTATTGTGCAAATTGACAGATGGGGAGGACCGTTTCCTGTCAGGGCGCCTAACTAGGCGTTTCGCGAGGTTACCGAAGGCGAGGGACGGAACAAGTGATCTTACATCAATTCGACGTCAAAAACTTTATAAAAGAGTTACGTCACTTTAGACGCAGAACTCGTTACTCCAGCATATCTGCTGCTTGTTGGGCAGCCGTGACGGCTATCGCTTGCATCAAGATCTCGAACGTGTTCATGCTCGCGTCTGCCATTTCGAATAGATCGTCAGCCGCCTTCTCACTGGCGTAGTAGAACCATTTCATAATGTTTTCCTTTTTGGGGTCTAACCTTAAGGTCAGTACCCATGTATGTGAACAGCCTGGTTGGTAGCTGTTGTTTCTGGCGATCATTGGCCTTTATCTGAGGTCATTACATTTCGCAAGTGGTCAATAAGTATATTTCTGACCGCATCGACCAGTGTTAACTGTTTAGATTGGCAGTAGTCCTTCAGTTGCTTCATGGTCTCCTCGTCGAGTCGGACTTTCAGGATTTTAGACTTTAGGTCTGAATCTCTGGGGCGACCTGGGCCGTCGTTTAAGTGAAGAAGGAAAGTTCCTGTCGAGGGGCGGTATTGTACCATAAGCGGTGGAGCCAGTTTTCTGGACTCCGCCTTCTCGGTCAATATCCTCCAGGAGCGAAGCCAGCGTCTGCGCTGGCTGAAGAACCGCACTATCGGAACCAGAAAACCCCACTCGGCCGATTCGGCAGGGAAGTCCAGTATATCAGCGTTTTTGAGACCTGCCACATTCCAGTCTTTAAGCAGAGTCTTACCCAGTAGAGGGGGGCGCTGGATAGGATTGCGGAGGTGATCAGCGATATTGGTGATTGTCGCCGATCCCATAAGGCTATCTGCTGATGCGATTGTCGACCAGAATTTTATTGCCGAGTATAAGTCGGTCAGAAGACGATTCATACTGGCCCGCTGATTAAGCCTGCTGTCGATATAACGAATAATCGATAGATATTCGCCCGGTAGGCCATACCGAAGTCCGTAAAGACCCACGGCATCTTCGCATCTACCTGCCCACGTCTTGTTCACGAATGATCCCCTCCCTGGAGGTGGCTTCGGCACTTGCGATAAGAGGACACAAAATGGAGAGAAATATATCTAATCTAGACAAATTATATATTAATGAGGCTTGCCTGTCAATAATGAACTTGGGATATTTTCGGGAAACATAGGGGTCATCGGGCACCGCAGCCTACTCGGCCTCCCTTTGTTTTTCCCCTCGCCCTGAGCTCCGAACTAAGCCGGGTGGTAGGATAAGTTGCCGCTTGGACGATGGAGCGACGAAAGCGCCGGTCTGGCGGGCGGCATGCCCGAAGTAAGGGTTATCACCATCCATGCCACCCGCTCCATGGTCGCGGCGGATAGCAGCAGCACTGAAGATGGTCTAACTGCTGCCTACTGCGGCCAACCCAGCGCCGCCGGGATTCACGTAAAAGAGATCCCGAAAAGAAGTAAAATAGGAAAACTAGTCGACGCCGTCCTCCTTAACATACAGAATTTCGCTTATGGCATAGTTTAAGACGGTTACCACACGGCGTTGAAAGGCTCCGCTGGCCTCCTCATTATGTTCCCATTTCGGGATTTTGTTGTTTTCGGCCATGAGTTGCAGGATTTCGGCGTATAGAACCTCAATGCGGCCCTACACCAGTACGCTGAACAAAGCGCTGATTCGCCATAATGTCTGTGGGCATGAGTGGATGGTGATGCCGTCTGCCATGATCATGAAGAACCCGAAGGGTTGTCCGGTATGCTCCCAACATCATGTGGACACCGATATCATGCGCCGGCGCATTAACGACCAAACCAGCGGCGAATATGAGTTGCTGTCAGAATATAGAGATCAGTGGTCTCCCATTGTCGTCAGACACAATACGTGCGGCAAAGAGTATGAGGTCCTCGGCAAGGTGTGGACGGCTGGCCATCGTTGCCCACGTTGTAACCGTGGCCATCAAGATCCATCGGATATCCTATGGCATTATCACAATAAGGTTGGCGAGCCATGGTTCGAGATTCTATCCACAGGGCCTATCGTTTTACGCTGCCTAGAATGTCACGAAGAGCTAATCTGCGATATCCCAGATGCGGTTTATCGGAGGAAAGAGTGCCCGGCATGTGTCGGACAGCGAGCAGAAAACAAAAAAGAGTCTCTCCCGCATGAATACGCAGAAAAATGATCGCCGCAAGAACTTTTACGCTATGGGCAAAGGTATCGAGATGATCCGAATTCCGTACTGGGAGATTAACAACTTCAATAAGCTGGTCACGGATAGGATCACCGAGGTTTTAACTGACAAAGCCGTTTTTGTCCTGGTGGTGGTAAAAACGATTTGTACAGTCTGTACATTTTGTGCATATCAGACTATAATGAACATATACTACAAGAAAGTGAGGCTTAAGGAGATGGCTATGGAAATGATCGAGCAGAAGCTGTTCACCGAGGCCCGTAAGGAACTGTCCGATGTTTTCGATACCGTTGTCATCAAGCAACGCCCGGTAGTTATCAACCGCCGCAAGGATGCAGTGGCTCTGATCGAGCGTGAGCAGCTGAAAGAACTGCTATCTCGCTATACGGCCTCGGCTGAGGAGCTGCCCGAGCAGGACGGCTCCATGACGATCGCGATCGACGAACTGGACATCGCGGTCAATGGCACTGATAAGGAAGCAGCCGTTAAGGAACTGATCGAGGAGCTGCGGAGCTACGCAACCGATTACCTTGAACGTCTTCCTCTCTTCCTGGCCGCACCGAACCGCCGCTCACACTATCCTTATGTTCTTCGCATTCTGCTGGCCAGCAACGATGACGAGCTGCTGAAGTTGATTAGGTGGGCCTGATGGCGCCACGTTTCAGGGACTTAAAGAAATACTGCGAGAACAACGGCTGGGAGCTGATCCGGACCACTGACCACTTCTACTTCGTGAAGGTGCTGGCTGATGGCACGGTTTTGCGCACGCGGGTGAGCTTCAGCCTGGCCAAGGAGATCCCGGGGCACTTGTGGCAGAAGATCGTGAAGCACCAACTGAAGACAACTGAGGAGCAGTTCTGGAAAGACTTGTGATATCGAAGGGAGTGCATACTGTGCACGCCCTTTTCGAGGGGGATGTAACGAATCGTTACACACTTCCTGAGGACGTATGGAGTAGATACGCCCTTCCCTACGCAATACGGAAGGAATCATCACCGGAAGGATACTGCCAATGTCAGTACCCTATGTCGGTACAATCGACTTAGGTCTGAGCTCAGATAATCCAATACCTACCGTCCATATTGTAGACGGAACCTTTAAGATACAGGAGGAACACTTAGCATGACGAAGCGCACCACCATAAGGGCCTATAAGAAGCTGCGGGGGCCCATCCTGCGTAAGGTCTTCTATACGACCGCCACTGAGGAGCAGTTTGAGAAGGCCATGAAGGAGATCATGGAGCGCAATGCTGTGATGTTCAGCCGGCTCGCGAAGTGATTCTCTTAACGGTTAAGAATATCCTGACGTTGACTTCCAGGGTCTAATACCCTGTGCGGCTGCCGTATTAGATCCCCCAATGATTGTCCGGCGGTAACTGAGCCATTCGTGCTGACCGATATTAGACCTTGAAGAAACCAGAATGTTGCAGATCTTCCTTACAAGGAATCCTCTTGGTCCCGCTTAATTGGAAGACGAGTATCCGTCGTAAATCTATAAGGTATTACCCGACAACCCGAATATGGGCCTGAAAATAAGAAGCCTGGTCATGCATCGCCTTTGTGACGATACATGCCGGGTTTCTTGCGCTTCTTTCTCATGCTATTTGCTGTGATGTGAAAGGTGGAGGGCTATACCAGGAGACGCGGGACAACGATTTGTTATAGATGCTCATTTTTATAAAACGACGGTGGCATTCTACGTAATTCCGTCAGAGAGAAGGGGGGTATGAGCAGTGAGTACTTTGACCATGAAAGCGAAGCTCAGCCGTAAACATATAGCCCAGGGAAAACAGGCCGTGTATCTTCTGGTGGAAATCGTAGCCCAGAAAGAACAGGGGGAAAGGAAAAGGCTTCCTTTGAATCTAGGCTTCGTCCTGGACCGCAGCGGCTCGATGAGCGGGGAGAAGCTTGAATTCACTAAGCAAGCGGTAAGGTACGCTATCGATCATCTGACATCTGAAGATAAGGCATCGGTCACAGTCTACGACCAGGACGTGCAGGTACTGTTCGAGGCCGGACCGGTAAAGTACAAGGATAACTTGAAAAGCGCTATCGGACAAGTATACCCCGGAGGCAGCACTAACCTAAGCGGCGGCCTTATCCAGGGGTTCCGGCAGGTGATGGAGCACCGCAAGAGCGGCCAGGTGGACAGGGTGCTGCTTCTCACCGACGGGCTGGCCAACGTCGGCATAACTGACCCGGCCGTGCTGAGCGCCAAGGCTGCCTCCATACGTGACGCGGGGGTGGCGGTTACGACGCTTGGCGTCGGCGCCGACTTCGACGAGGATCTTCTCACCGCCATCGCCGAGAGCAGCGGCGGGAACTACTACTATATTGACTCACCTGAGCGCATACCCGAGATATTCTCGTCCGAGCTCAAAGAACTACTGTCGGTGGTTGCCCAGAGTATCCAGGTTTCTTTCGAGGGCACTGGTTCCGTCACCGTCACTAAGGTCTGGGGCTACAGATCGGAGGGTGATCGCAAGGTGACGATTAATCTCCCGGACATCTTCGCTTCAGACCACAAGAGGACCTGACGGTGACGAATGAAAGATGAGGAAAGCGAATGGAAGAAAAGCATTATAAAGTCACGGCTGTTCCGGACAATCCAACATACATCGACGCTTTCGGCCCTACGGTGATACGGACCTGCGGCCAGGGAGGCAGAGCAATATAGCATTGCACTGCTTTTCCCGATAATGAGATAATCGAGAAAAGGGGCTGTTTTCAACGGCCGAAAAGAGCATCTTTAAAACCGTTTGTCGTCAAAGCAATTAGTGCCAATTTATGCTTCCAATTTTGAATTACGGCCACTTTATGCTTCCAACGCCCCAAATACTAAAAAATGGGACCCGCGTTTTACGCGGGTCCTAAAATATGCCTCGGCCATTTAATGGTTCCAACTCTGGCCAAGTTATGGTCGTATTCACAGACGGCCTTTTCGCCCTGGGGGCCTTCTTTATTTGGGGGCGGTAGCGGGGCAATCTGCGGGATAAAAAGTATTAGTTTCCCTGCTACAGGCGTCGAGGAGCGGCTGGGATGAGCCATGCTTAAGTTGGTATTGTTGGCTCGGCAGCGAACTAATAATTTCAGGAGTTGCTATGTCAGCGCCGCCGCCGGGTAACTATCATAAGCACATTTTTTGGTAGAGTATAATGTATGAAGGTATTGGCGCATCGGGGTCAAATATTACCGATAGCGGGAGTGCGAATGGGATCGGTTTTGGGGACGTGTGGAATCTCCGGGCAGGATTTGAAAGGGGGGGCGTGTTTGGCGAAGCACAGCGAGATCATGAAACAAGTATTCGCACATATGTGGGGATTGGTTGTTGTCGACCATAAGTCCCGCATTGTTTTTATCGAAGAAAAGTATGCGCGGTCCAGGGGGTTGGACCCTGAGGCGATCATAGGGTGCAACGTGAAAGATATCGTGCCGACGAGCAAGCTGCCATTGGTGATCGAATCCGGCAAGCCGATACTGGGCGATGTGTTTTATCATCAAGGGAAGCCTTTGATCGTCAACAGGATCCCGCTGGTGAAGGACGGAGTCATCATCGGCGCCATGTCCTTCCAGGTGTTTGAAGTCGCCGAGAAGCTTTTCGAATCTATCAAGGAGCTGCAAAGCCAGCTTGATTACTATAAGGAAAAGGTCAAGAAGTACTCCGGGGTGCGTTATTCGCTGGCCGATATCATCGGCGCGAGCGGGGCCGCCGCGGAGATCCGCGCGGCGATACTGAAAGCGGCGTCCGCGAATTCCACTGTGCTGATCCAGGGTGAGACAGGCACCGGCAAGGAGTTGGTGGCCCATGCCCTGCACCAGGAAAGCCACCGGGCGTATTATCCCTTTGTTAAGCTCAATTGCGCGGCCATCCCTCAGGAGCTTATCGAATCAGAGCTGTTCGGCTATGAGGAAGGGGCTTTCACGGGGGCGCGAAAGTCGGGTAAAAAGGGCAAATTCGAACAAGCCGACAAGGGGACGCTGTTTTTGGACGAGATAAGCCAGCTGTCGCCGGCGGCCCAGGCGAAACTGCTGCGGGTGCTGCAGGAAAAGGAGATCGAGCGGGTGGGCGGCTCGGATTCCATACCTGTCGATGTCCGGATCGTGGCGGCTACCAACGACAGTTTGGAGGAGCTGGTCAAGCGGGGGGCTTTTCGCTCTGATCTGTTTTTCCGCTTGAACGTTATTCCGATCAGGCTGCCGCCTCTGCGCGAGAGAAGAGCGGATATACCGCTGTTCGTGGAAAAGTTCGCGGAAAAATACGGCGATCAGGCGGGATTGGGAACGGTGTCCGTTGCCCCGGAGGTGCTCGGGCTGATTATGAAATACGATTGGCCGGGAAATATCCGCGAACTGGAGCATGCCGTGGAAAGGGCGATCAATCAGTGCAACAGCAGTTTTCTTGAAGCGAAGCACTTCGAGTGGCTGGTGCCGAAGATCGAGAGCAGGGGCCAGGCGACGGCCGGGCGCGGTATTCAGGAGGCGAAGGCGGCCACGGAAAGGGAAATGATCCTGAACGCTCTGCGCGCCACCCAGGGCAACAAGAAGAAAGCCGCCGAGCTGCTCGATATCGCCAGACCCTTGCTGTACCAAAAGATGCGCCGCCTGGGGATAGATTGACGGGAATAAAGTGTAAGTAAAAAGAAACAGTGTAAGTTACAACTTACACTGTTTCTTTTCTGCTGTTTATCGGGCGTGGCGGCGACTTATTAAATATTCGCAATGTTTAGTGTCGCTTTTCGCTTACATTTTCCGCCGCGCCAGAATTGCTGGGTGTCAACTAGTTTTCGGTAAAGGCCGCACGAATTTCCGGCCGGGTGAAAAGGCCTTGTTTGCTTGCAGCAATGGCTTTGGCGGTATAGAAAGGCCGTGAGCCGTGGTGTGCCGGACAGGCAAAAGTTTACATAAATATAAAGCTGGCATGCCTTGTGCTATATAATTGCAGGCATACTCGCTGCAACGGGTCGCCTGCGCATGGCGTCGGCGACACTTCGCGGCTGAAGGCTTAATTATCACAAGACGGAGGAATCCAGATGGCTAAACAACAGAAAATCATCATCACCGCGGCTGTTACGGGGGCGACCCATACCCCGAGTCTGAGTCCCTATTTCCCGGCCACGCCGGACCAGATCATCGCCGATGCCGTCAAAGCCCATGAGGCGGGGGCGGCGGTTGTTCATGTCCATGCCCGCAATCCCGAGGATTGCAAGCCGACTCCCGATATCGGCATCATGAAGCAGATCGTTTCTTCGATAAAGGAACAGTGCGACGCCGTGGTCTGCGTTACGACCGGCGGCTCGCTGCTGATGTCCAAGGAGCAGCGGCTGGCGCCGGTGGTGGAGCTTAAGCCGGAGCTGGCTTCGTGCAACGCCGGGTCGGTGAATTTCGTGTTCGCCGATCTCGCCGGCAAGCTGAAGAATCCGAAGTATGACTGGGAGGTCCCTTATCTGCAAGGCACGTACGACCTGATTTTCTCGAATACTTTTTCCGGTATGGAGTATTACATCGAGACGATGAACAAGTACGATATCCGGCCGGAGTTCGAGGTCTACGATGTGGGTATGGTCAACAATATCGCTTATTTTTATAACAAGGGACTTGTGAAAAAACCGGTCTACATGCAGTTTGTGATGGGCATTCTCGGCGGGATACCGGCCACTGTCGAGAATCTGGCTTATCTAGTCAAGACGGCCCGGGAGCAGATCGGCGATTTCGTGTGGTCGTGCGCCGCCGCCGGCAAGGCCCAGTTCCCGCTCGTGACCGCGGCGCTGTGCATGGGCGGCAATGCCCGGGTGGGCCTGGAGGACAATGTTTATCTCAAGCCGGGAGTGCTCGCGAAGTCGAGCGCCGAACAGGTCATCCAGCTCAAAGAGATCGCCGAGCGGCTGGGGCTGGGGATAGCCACCGCCGACGAGGCCAGGGAGATGCTCGCGCTCAAGGGGCTTGATAAGGTCAATTATTAACAACAGGGGGATTCATATGCGCACGGCTATTTTGGGGGCAGGGGCGCTGGGCATAATCATCGGCGCGCTCATGACCAAGAACGGCAAGCAGGTCGATCTGATCGATTCGTACAAAGAGAATGTGGATGCGCTGAACGCCGACGGCGCGACGGTCACCGGTTATCTCAGCCTGCGCCAGGCGGTGACGGCGCTTACGCCGGAGCAGATGACCGGGACGTACGATCTGGTTTTTGTGTTGACGAAACAGACGGCTAACGAGGTCGCGCTGACCAAGCTGCTGCCGTTTCTTCACAAGGACAGCATCGTATGTACTTTGCAGAACGGCGTTCCCGAGGAATCGGTGGCCGCCCTGGTGGGCAGAGAGCGGACAATCGGCGGCGCGGTCGGGTTCGGCGCCACCTGGCTGAGGCCCGGGGTGTCGGAACTGACCTCGACGATGGAGGCGGTCGAGAAGTATGCCTTTGAAATCGGCGAAATAGACGGAGCCTTGCGCCCGCGCCTCGAGAAAGTGAAAGAGGTTCTCGCCGCGGCGGGGGGAACGACGATCCTGACAAATCTTATGGGCATCCGTTACACCAAATTGCTGATGAACGCGACTTTCAGCGGCATGTCGGCGGCTCTTAACGGCACGTTCAGCGAGGTGCTGGCCAACCCGACAGCGATGGTTTGCGTGGCGCATATCGCCGATGAGGTGATAAAGGTGTGCCGGGGGCTGGGCTATAGCATGGTGGAGATGCAGGGGGCCGACTTCGGGTTCCTGGAGCTCGGCAGCAAGGCCGATATCCCGGCGAAGATGGATTTTTACAAAAAGGTCTGGGGGCGCCACAATAATAAGGCCAGCATGCTTCAGGACCTGGAGAAGGGGCAGAAGACGGAGATCGACCACATCAACGGCGTCGTTTGCCGAGGCGGGCGCAAATGCGGCATTCCCACGCCGTTCAACGATAAGGTTGTTGAGCTGGTGAAAGAGGCCGAAGCCAGGAAGGGTGTAAACGATTTCAGTTATCTTGCCAGATTCGCCGATATTATCGCCGCAGCCAAATAATCGGGCTGACTGGGAAGAATAATTATCTGAACGGAGGGAGGTGAGCGCGGTGGCCATTGCGTTGCTATTCTGGGGATGCAGTATTATTTTCGTGCTGGTGGTTGCTCTGATCCTGTGCCAGAAGATCGAAGCATCCGGCGTCAAACGGTGGGGAGCGACGGGCAGCTTATTCAGTTACGAAAAGGAGGAGGCGAAATAAATGAATCTGGATATTTCCTACATCATAGTTTTCGGCCTTTATGTTGTTTTTCTGGCCTGGACGACCTGGAAAAGCTCCCAGCAGGTGGAAAGCCTGTCTGACTTCACCACCGGCGGCCACCGGATGGGGCTGTTCCTCGGCGTGGGCACGTCGGTGGCCACCTGGGTCAGCGTGGCGTCCGTTATGGGCGTACCCGGGTTTCTCTACCGCACCGGCGTGGCGGCGATCATCGGCTGGGTGGCGGGCTGGTTCCTGGCCACGGCAATCATGCCGATGCTTGCCTATAAGGTAAGGCGGCCGGATATTCCCGCGCGGACGTTCCCGGAGTTCATCCGCATGCGGTACGAGCCTTTCCAGAAGGTCAGCAGTCTGCAAATTATCGTCGCCGTTCTCATGTTTGTCGGTTATTTCATCTTTTCCCACCTGCAGGTGGTCGGCTTCGGCATCGTCTTTAATACTATTACCGGGATTCCTTACGAGTGGGCGATTTTCGGCTTCCTGGTATTTCTGCTCATGACGTGCCTGGGCGGCTTCTGGTCGGTGGCGGCTACCGATACCGTCAACGCGATCCTGATCCTCATCGGTCTGGCGTTCGGCCTGGGCGCCGTGCTTTCGGCGACAGGCGGCGTCGGCAATATTCTCGATGCGGTGGCCGTGACGACCGCCCCGGTCAACGTCGGCGGGCCGCCGATGAAAGCCGGGATCATGCTCACGCCTGAAGGAAGTTTCGGCTGGGGCGCCCTGATGGCCATATTTATGGCCAACGCGCTGGGCGCTTCGGTGGCTCCGCACTGGATCGCCCGTTTCATGGCGCCGAAGAACGCCAAGGCGGCCGTGCTGCAGATGATGTGGACGGTAATCGCGCTTATCCCCATATTCATCTGCCTGATAATCATCGGCCTCGGGGCCAAAGCCCTGCTGCCTAGCTTGCCGGCCGGCAAGACGACCGACTATATCATGCCGCTTATCGTCCAGCAGTACGCGCCGCCGTTCGTGGGCGCCATGACGCTGATCGCCATCATGGCTGCCGCCGTTTCCACGGCGAACTCGATGCTGCTCCACTGCGGGACATCCATCTACTACGATATTTACCGCGCATTGTTCCCCAACCGTGAAATGGACGAGGCGAAAGCGACGAACCATCTGCGCATCTCGGTGTTCCTGCTCGGCGTTTTGGCGGTCGTCAGCGCCATAAAGCCGCCGATGATGCTGGCCATGGGCTTCACGTACGTGTATGGGGCGTTCGGCGCGGCGTTCATGTGGCCGGTGTGGTTCGGACTCTTCTGGAAGAGGATGAACAGGGCCGGGGCATATGCCGGCGTGTTCGTCGGCGCGGGCACCTATGTCATCGCCAAGATCATGAATGCCACGAATCCGTTCGCCGTCGGCGCCGCGGTGTCGCTTTTCGCCGTGCTGATCGCCGTATATATGACGAAAGCCCCGGCCAAGGAGGCTTACGAGGCGTATTTCGAAGCCGATGTGAGCCCGTCGACGCGCGAGGTTGCCCTGCGTATCCGCCAGGAGTCTGACGAGTCGGCCCATGAGAAGGTTTCGCTTTCCGCCAAACCGGCCGCAAAATAACGACAAGGAGACGAGCACTATGCGAGCCGCAATAATCGGCGCAGGATCTTTGGGAACCATCATCGGGGCCTTGATGAATCATAAGGGAAAAGTCGTCGACCTGATCGACGCCAGCAAGGAGAATGTGGCGGCGCTCAACGCCGACGGGGCGACTATCACGGGCTTTATGGAGCTGAATGTGCCGGTGAGGGCGTTTACGCCGGAGCAGATGACGGGGCAGTACGATCTTGTGTTCCTGCTCAACAAGCAGACGACCAACCCCGCGGTTTTGGATAATCTGCTGCCTTTCCTGCATGAGGAGAGTATCGTCTGCACGCTGCAGAACGGCATCCCCGAGGAAACGGTCGCGTCTTACGTCGGCCGGGAGAGGACGATCGGAGGGGCGGTGGGCTTCGGCGCCACCTGGCTGAAGCCGGGTGTTTCGATGCTGACGACCACCGAGGAAGCGGTCCGGAATTTCGCCTTCGAGATCGGCGAGCTGGATGGCGTCGTCCGTCCCCGCCTGACGGCGGTGCAGAGCTACCTGCGGTGCGTCGGGAATACGGAGATTCTGACGAATCTTATGGGCATCCGCTGGGCCAAGGTGCTGATGAACTCGACGTTCAGCGGCATGTCGGCCGCGCTGGGGTGCACGTTCGGGGATGTGCTGGCCGATCCCAAGGCCATGACCTGCGTGGCCTTCATCGCCGACGAGTGCATCAAGGTCAGCCATGCGCAGGGTTTCCGGCTGGCCAAAATGCAGGGAGAGGATATGGAATCGTTCGAATTCGCGGATCCCAGGGAGATCCCCGCGAAAATGCCGCTTTACAAAAAGATCTGGGGGCGGCATGTCAAGCTGAAGGCCAGTATGCTGCAGGACCTCGAAAAGGGCCGCGACTGCGAGATCGACTATATTAACGGTATCGTTTGCCGTAAGGGGCGCGAAAGCGGTATCCCGACTCCTTTCAACGACAAAGTCGTCGAGCTGGTGACCGAGGCCCAAAACAGAAGAGGGGTAAACGATTTTACCTACCTGAGCCGTTTCGACGCGCTGCTGGAACAATATGCGAAGGGTGTCCGCGTGACCCTGTGAGAAGTGGAGAAGCCGGAGCAATCCGGCTTCTCCGGTTAATAAACAAGCCGGAGGACAAGATGGACAAAGTCAGGACAATCGATGCGGCTCTCGACGCGGTCGGAACCGGCATGACGCTGATGATCGGCGGTTTTCTCGGCGTGGGGACGCCGGAGCGGCTGATAGACGGGTTGCTGAACAAAGGTACGGATGGGCTCACCGTGATCGCTAACGATACCGCGATGCCGGAAAAGGGGATCGGCAGGCTGGTGGTGGCGAGCCGCCTGAAGCGGGCCGTCGTGTCCCATATCGGCACAAATCCCGAGACGGGCCGGCGGATGAATAACGGCGAGCTTAGTGTCGAGCTCGTGCCCCAGGGAACGCTGGCCGAGCGGATTCGCGCCGGCGGCGCCGGCCTTGGCGGCATACTCACCCCGACAGGGATCGGGACAATGGTCGCCGAGGGGAAAACGGTTATCGAAGTGGATGGCAGGGCGTACCTGCTGGAAAAACTGCTGAAGGCCGATGTCGCGCTGCTGAAGGCCTATAAGGCGGATACCGCCGGGAATCTGGTGTACCGCCGGTCGGCCCGCAATTTCAACCCGCTGATGGCGACGGCGGCCGCGGTGGTTATCGTGGAGGCCGAGACGATCGTGGCGGCGGGGCAGCTTGACCCGGACGAGGTAATGACGCCCGGGATTTTCGTGGACTGGATCGTCCAGGGGTAGGGGGAAGAGAAATGGATGCCAAAACGATAATCGCCAAAAGGGTGGCACAGGAGTTCAGGGATGGCTATGTCGTCAATCTGGGCATCGGCATCCCCACGATGGCGGCGGATTTCCTGCCGGACGGCGTGCGGGTTATTCTGCAGTCGGAAAACGGCTTCGTGGGGCTGTCTCCGCTGGAGGGCGAGGTTGACGCGGATTTGACGAACGCGGGCGGGAAACCGGTTTCGATCGCCGCCGGCGGCGCGGTGTTCGACAGCGCGATGTCGTTCGCGATCATCCGCGGCGGCCACGTGGATGCGACCGTCCTCGGGGCGCTGGAGGTCGACCAGGAAGGAAACCTCGCCAACTGGATGGTGCCGGGGAAACTGGTGCCTGGCATGGGCGGGGCGATGGATCTTGTGGCGGGGGCCAGGAAGGTGATCGTCGCTATGGAGCACACCAGCAAAGACGGGGAACCCAAGATATTGAAAAAATGCACGCTCCCTTTAACCGGGAAAAACGTCGTGAATCTCATTGTGACCAATTTATGCGTATTCGAAGTGACCCCGCAGGGACTTGTGCTGAAGGAAACGCATCCCGGGGTAACGGTGGAAGAAGTGAGGGAAAAAACGGCCGCCGAATTTGCATGCTCTTTATGAGACCCTGTTGGGAGTGAAGTGAATGAGTGCCGGGGCGAATCAAAGCGTATTCGATGAGTTCTTCCGTGTGCTGCCTGTCGTCAAAGAACTTATTCGCGGCGATGTCACGATGGCGGTGTGCGACAGGGAAAAGTACATTTTCAGTCTGGTTAACCCCAAAGTCGATACCGGGGTTAAAGTAGGCATGCCATTAAGGGCCGGTACGGCAATTGTCAGGGCGATGGACGAAAAGACGGTTATCCATATGCGCGGTGACAAGGAGAAATTCGGTGTTCCCTATATTGGGGCGGCGATCCCGATATTCGGTGAAGGGAACGAGGTGATCGGAGCGGTAGCGTTTGTCGAGTCGGTTGATCTCCACGACGCTGTGAACGAGATGGCGGCGTCATTGTCGAGTGCGATCGGCACCGTCGCCAGCACGACCGAGGAAGTTGCCGCGCAAACTCAGGAAGTGGCCGCCGCTTGCAAGTCACTAACTCACTTAGTGCAAAAATCCGGGGTGAGGGTCCAGGAGACCAGGCAGGTTTTGGACATTATCAGGAACGTCGCCGGGCAAACAAATCTGCTTGGTTTAAACGCCGCCATCGAAGCCGCCAGGGTAGGCGAACACGGGCGGGGCTTCGCGGTGGTGGCGGATGAGATAAGGAAGCTGGCGGACAATTCGGCTTTCTCGGTGAGTAAAATCGCCGAAATAATAAAAAGCGTTCAGGTCGATAGCGAGGTTAATCAAGGGGAACTCGGCCGCATCGAGGAGATGGTTTCCCAGATTGCCCAGGCTATCGGTGATGTGGCGGAATCAGTTCAGTCCATCGGCGCAATGGCAATTAAACTTGACTCTGTGGCCGAAAGATTAAATAAGAAAGATTGATTGCGAGCTTTCAGGAGCATTATCGGCAGGTAACACGGTGAAGCCTTGTTTTGCAAGGCTTCATTCGCATTTTGTGGGGGCGTGGGGATAAGGGCCCGAATTCCCACGCGCCTCGACCACGGGCTTTTTTGCGCGGGCGGGTTTTGCCGTACCCGCGCAGGGAAATACTATCGGTGTTGTACGTTAACGGCCGATATCGGCAAGCTTGCGCAAATGGAGGTATACAGGTTGTCGCAGCTCAACGCTCTTTCCATAGCCGTTCAGGCCGGGGTGCCGGTTTTGACGTGGGGGCCTCCCGGTATCGGTAAGACGGCTGCCGTCACGATGCTTGCCGATGGACTTTCCCTGCCGCTGGAGGTTGTTTTGGCTTCCATCCGCGAACCGGCCGATTTTTCCGGTCTGCCTGTAATCCGCGAGGACGGCGTCCATATGGAGCCGCCGGCCTGGGCAAAGCGTCTGGTCCGGGCCGGAAAAGGCATGCTTTTTCTTGATGAGATTTCTACCGCGCCGCCTGCGGTTCAGTCCGCCTTGCTCAGGATCGTGCTGGAAAGAGTGGTCGGCGATATCGCCCTGCCTGACAGTGTTTCGGTTGTAGCCTCGGCCAATCCGGCGGAACAGTGCTTCAGCGGGTGGGAGCTTTCCGCTCCGCTGGCGAACAGGTTCTGCCATCTCGTCTGGTCGCTGGATACGCACAATTGGGTCGAGGGGATGGTCAGGGGCTGGACGGTCAGTGACTTGCCGCACCTTTCGCCGGATTGGGAAAAATCCGTCCCGGAGACGCAGGCCCTTATCGCGGCCTTTATCCGTCACAGACCGCATCTGCTGCTGCAGGTCCCCAAGGATGAAACGCAGGCCGGAAAAGCGTGGCCGTCTCCCAGGTCATGGTCGATGGCGGCCAGATTGCTGGCGGCGGCGCAAGCTGTGCGGGAGGAAGAGGATGTGGTCGCTTTGCTGGTTTCCGGTTGTGTCGGCGAGGGTGCCTGCCGGGAATTATTGGCCTGGCGTAGAGATTTCGATCTTCCGGACCCGGAGGCGGTTCTCGCCGATCCGGCCGGGCTTCGCCTTCCGGAGCGCGGCGATCAGGCTTTTGCCATATTGACGGCTGTTATTGCCGCCGCTACCGGCAGCCTGACCGAGGAACGGTGGGCGGCAGCCTGGAGTGTGCTGGCCAAGGCGGTGGAACAAGGGAGAAAAGATATTGCGGCAGTGGCTGCCAAGAAGTTGGCTCAGGCGAAGAAGCCGGAATTTCCTTTGCCCCAGAAAGAACTGCGGGAATTCATCCCGCTGTTGCAAAAAGGGGGGTTGATGTGAAAACGCTGCGCGAAACCACCCACTTCATTTTCTGGATGGATAGGGCCGGCGATTTTTTGCAGGTCGGCGATGCGACCGTCGCTTTGGGATGCGCACAAGAATCCAGGCTGGATTTTTATAATAGTAAAGACGCAAAATTGCCGGCTTATCTGATTTACGCCGTATTCAAAGTTGCCTTCGGCGCCGGATGGGTCGAGGAGTTTGAAAAGCTGCACGAAAACAGGGGAGGTGTGTGGAAGGCTGAAAGCTTCTATCACCCGAATGGCATGAAAGAGTACCGGGTATATACGACGGCGGGGCAGGAAGCGGTCTGCTCGTCGGCGATTACCATTATGAATAACAGGGTCAACACTTTTTCCATATACGCCGAGGATGTGGCGCCGCTGCTGAGCAACGTAATCGAGGATCATCCCCCGGTTTTTTTCCCGCGTTACCGGAACAACCGCAGCACTTATTGTTTGCGGAATCATTCTTGCGACAAGTACGTTATCGCCATGACGCCGGCGTCGATATTAAGTCAGCGGGAAATTACGCGCAATATCAAGGCTGACAGAGATGTGTTCCTCGCTAACGCCTTTCGGGCCGGCGAACCGTCCGGGCTGAAAGAGACTATCGAGGCGCTGAAGTGTTTAGAGGTGTTACTGGCATGATTCTCCCCGAGGAGCTGCAGGCGGGGCGTCTTTATTTAACGAAAGACCATCCATATCTGGCTGCCGCTTTATGGGCGCTTCAGCCGGTGGCAAAGGCCGATTTTGGAATAATGGCGGTCGATATGTACTGGCGGCTGTACTTCGACCCCGAGAAGGTAAGCAGGTGCCCGGTCGATGTGGTCGCCGGGATACTTTATCATGAAATCTGCCATCTTCTTCGCAACCATCCCGAACGTATGAAAGATTTAGACCCGCGACTGAGCAATATCGCTGCCGACGCCGAAATCAACGACGATCTTCTGCGCGAAGGGGTCAAGTTCCCCGCTCAGCCGGTCACTCCGCAATTGATCGGCCAGCCGGAGAATCTTTTAGCCGAGGAATATTATTTTGCCTTGGCAAAGAACGAGCCGGCGCGTCCGCAGGAGGGCACAACGACACAAGGCGCGGATGGCAAGCCGGCCGATAAAGATTACGGTTCCAGGCAGGTTGCCGATGACGATTTCGACAGCGCCGATGCGGGGGAGGAAAGCGGCCGCCCGGCCGGGAAGGAGCAGGAAAGGTTTTCAGCCCCCGGCTCCGGCAGATGCGGCTCATGCGCGACAGGGCGAAAGGCGGATTGGGAGGATGAAGCGCCGGGTAAAGATTCGGCGGTGGGGATAAGTAAGGCGGAAGGGGAATTGATCCGGCGGGATGTCGCCAGGCAGATTATCGAGCATTCCAGCGAGAAAGGGCGTATTCCGGGGCATTTAGCCCGGTGGGCTCAGGCAAAGCTGAATCCGAAGGTGGACTGGCGCAAAAAACTGGCGGCTGTTATCCGCTATGCGGCCGTGGACCAAACCGGGGCGAGGGATTTTTCCTACTCCCGCCCGTCGCGCCGTCAGGGGCAGATCGGCGGCCGGGATGTCGTGTTTCCGTGCCTGCGGAGTCCGGCGCCTTCGGTTGCCGTAGTGGCGGATACGAGCGCCAGTATATCGGATGGCATGCTGGCGCAGACGCTGGCGGAAATAGCGGGCATTTTAAAATCGCTGGGACAAAGGGAAGGAGTCCATGTCTTGGCGGTTGACGCGGCAGTCGGGTTTTGCCGGAAGGTATTCCGGCCGGAGCAGATCCGGTTTGCCGGCGGCGGCGGGACGGACATGGGGATCGGTCTGGCGGCCGCGGCGAGGTTAAGACCTTTACCGCAGCTTGGCATCGTTATTTCGGACGGATATACGTCCTGGCCGGACGCACCGCCGCGGGGGATGAAGGTTATCGTGGTTTTGACGGGGGACGGGCAGGCGCCGGAGTGGGCCAGCTGTATCAGGATATAGGCACACGGGTATGGTAAACAAGAAGAAGCCTTGCAGCGCAGGGCTTCTTCGGTGTTTGTGCGTTTTATCACCGCTTTGCGGATATTCAGGCGTTGCCGCTTTGTTGTTTTTTCCGGAGAAACGCTTTTCCGGCGACATAACGACGCAGGGCGGCGATGCAAACAGTCGGTGTGCATATTCTGTGGTAATTTGTCTTTTTTGCAGGAACTTTCGTATTTGGGCAAGAAGATTGTAGGATAAAAAAACCCAATTCCGCTAGGGATGTGATGATTGTGCCGACGGGGCTGAAGGCCGGCATCGCCGGGGTGGGCGTATGCCTCCCTGACAGAGTCCTCACGAACGATGAACTGGCGACGATGGTGGATACTTCCGACGCCTGGATCAGGGAGCGGGTCGGGGTCCGGGAGCGGAGGATCGCCGACGCGGCTCAGGCCGCCTCGGACCTGGGGGCGGTCGCCGCCGCCAGGGCTATCGGGCACGCGGGCGTTGCGGCGGAGGAAGTCGATCTGGTTATCGTCGCCACCGCCACGCCCGATACGCTGTTTCCCGCCACCGCCTGTATCATCCAGGATAAGCTCCGGCTGAAGAACGCGGCCGCCTTCGATCTTGCGGCAGGGTGCAGCGGCTTTGTCTACGCCCTGGCGGCGGGAAGCCGGTTCGTCGAGAGCGGCTTGTACCGCACCGTGCTGGTCGTCGGCGCCGAGGTGTTATCGAAAGTCACCGACTGGAGCGACCGCGAGACCTGCATCCTGCTGGCCGACGGGGCCGGAGCGGTGGTGCTGCGGCCCGCGGCGCCGGGTTACGGCATTCTGGCCGTCAAGCTCGGGGCCGACGGGTCGGGGGGCAGGTACCTGAGGCGGCCGGCCGGCGGCTCGCGTCTGCCGCATACGCTTAAGACGCTGGCCGCGAAGCTTGATAAGCTTCAGATGGACGGCCAGGAGGTCTTCCGGTTCGCCATAAAAGCGCTCCCGGAGGCTACGCTGCAGGCGCTGGCCGCCGCCGGCCTCGGCAAGGAAGATGTCGCCCTCGTCATTCCCCATCAGGCGAACCGGCGCATTATCGAGGCTGCGGCGAGAAGGCTGGAGCTGCCGATGGAAAAGTTCATGATCAACCTTGACCGGTATGGCAACACTTCTTCGGCGTCCGTGCCGATCGCTCTCCACGAAGCTCTGGAAAGCGGCCGCCTGCAAGACGGCGATATCGTCGCGCTGACCGCTTTCGGCGCCGGGCTGACCTGGGGCTCGGCGATCCTGCGCTGGCAAAGTCCGGCGGGCAGGACGACCTGAGGAATAGGAGGGCTTTTCATGTCTGAACCCTCGTTCAAACTAGTACAGATTGACAAGTTCAACGCCGGTTTTGTCGGCGAAGTTTTCCGCGCGGCGTACGGCGACGCCTTCCCGGTGAAATACGTTTACCGGCCGGAAGCCGTTCTGGAGGAGATCCGCCACGACCGTCTGGCGGCTTTACTGGCCGTCGACGGGGAGGACAGAGCCGCCGGTTATGTTTCCGTTTTCAAAAGCGCCCCTAACCCGCGTCTGTGGGAGGCGGGCAATCTTGTCGTCGTTCCCGCCTACAGACAGACGGATGTCGGCATGCTGCTGGCGGCGGCTTACACGGACGGCACCCTCTTTGCGAAGGATACGTGCGACGGCCTGTTCGGGGAAACGGTGTGCTGCCACTATTTTACCCAGGTGAGCAGCATCAAGGCCGGTCACGCCGACTTCGCCCTGGAGCTCGACCAGCTCGACGGGCCGAGCTTCAAGGACAACCGGACAGGCAGCGCCCGCGTGTCGTGCGTGCTTAATTTCAAGGAGTATTCTCCGCCGACCGATGCGGTTTACCTGCCGCCGGTCTACGAGGAGTTTCTCAGGCAGCTGGCGCTGCCGCTGAGCCCCCGGACGCTTCTCACGGCGACGGCGCCGCTGCCGCAGGGTACGCTCACCCGGCATGAGGACCGCTATTACGAAGCCGCCCGGACGTGGAAGGTGGCGGTCGGCGAGATCGGCGCCGACTGGCCGGCATTCGCGGCCGGCCTGCTGGCAGAGGCGAAGCGCCGCGGCGCAATCAGCCTGCAGGTGACGCTTAACGCGGCCTGTCCCGCGATCGGCGCCGCCGTGGAGGTGCTGAGATCCCGGGGGTTCTTTTTCGGCGGCCTCGCCCCCCGCTGGTTCGGTGGCGACGGCCTGCTCATGCAGCAGGTGCTGGGCATCGAAACCGAGTACGAGCATATCAGGCTTTATTCGCCGACCGCCAAAGAACTGCTGGCCTATATCCGGGCGGACCGGGCTTCTGTCATGGCTGGAGCAGGAGACTGAAGCCTCGGCTTCGACCTGTTTCAATATAAAGCGCAAGGAGGAATAATCATGTCGACAATCGAGAAGCTGCGTGAAGTCATCCTTAAGCTGAGGAAGAAAAACATCACCGCGGACAAGCTGACCCCCGAAGCCCGTTTTCTGCAGGATCTGGATTTCGATTCCCAGGATCTGACGGAAATGCTGGTTTTGGTGGAGGACGCCTTCAAGGTTTCCCTCGAACTGTCGGAGGTGAAGGATCTGCCCACCATCGCGGCCGCCGTCGCGTTCCTCGACAAAAAGCTCGCGAAGTAGACCCTTTTCATGAAACCGGAGATGGAGGCGTCGTGCGTGGCTGACGAACAGTTCCGCCTGGTACCTGTCGGCCCGGATAACGCCGTCCTTGTCGGGGCGGTTTTCCGGGCGGTTTACGGCGAGGATTACGTTGACCAACTCGTCTACCGGCCGGAAGAATTGCTGAAAAAAATCGCCCAAGGCCGTCTGGCCGGCCTGCTCGCTCTGGATAATGCGGGCCGGCCGGCGGGCTATGCCGCCCTGGGGGCCACCGCGCCCAACCCTTGTCTCTGGGAGGAGAAAGGGTTGATTGTCGTTCCCGCGTACAACAAAACAGACGCCGGGATCTTGCTGGCATGCTATTTCGGGAATCCGGCGGTATGGCCGGCGGGTGTCGCCGGCGTTTTTGCCGCCGCGGTCTGCCATCATTATTTTTCCCAGGTGATCTGCGCCAAGGCCGGCTGGATCGCCTCGGCCATCCAGCTGGATCTTTTCGACGCCGCAATACTTCACGAACGGCCGGCGGGAGTCGGCCGCATATCCTGTTCGCTTTTCTTCAGCCTCATGCCGCCCGCAGGCGGCCGTTCATACTGGCCGTCTGCTTATCGCGGGATACTGTCCTCGTTGGCCGCCGCCAGGCGCGAACCCGAGGGCGAGTTATCCACCGAGCCGCTGCCCGGAGTCGGGGCGACGGATGTGCAGGTGTCTTCGGTGACGGCTTCGCGCAGTCTGACAGTCAACGTATTTCGCATCGGTGGAGACTGGGCCGCCGTGGTCGACGGGCTGGCAGCCGAGGCCCGGCGCGAAAGGCTGGTCTCTGTCCAGGTTTTTATCGATACCGCCAATCCCGCCATCGGTGCGGCTGTCGAGCTGCTGCGCGCACGGGGGTTTTTCTTCGGCGGCCTGGCGCCGCGCTGGTTCGGCAGCGACGGCCTGCTGATGCAGCGGGTGTTCGCCGATACGCGTTATGACCTGATAAAGCTTTATCCGGATACCGCCGGGAGGCTGCTCGCTTTTATCCGCTCCGACCGCCTGGCGGTCGGGAAAGAATCGGGGGCGATAACATGATTGGATCTTCCGCAGCCGGCAAAATTAATGCCCGTATAGCCGGGTTGGGTATGTATGTGCCGGAAAAGGTCCTGACAAGCGCGGAGCTTGCCCGGCAGTTGAATGTGACCGAGGAGTGGATCACTTCCCGCGTCGGTGTCCGCGAGCGGCATATTGCCGCCGCGGGCGAGGCTGCCTCGTCCATGGGCGCCGTTGCCGCCGAACGCGCCCTGGCGAATGCCGGCGTCACCCCGGGCGAGGTCGATCTACTCATCGTCGCCACAGGGACGCCCGACCGGCCGATACCCTCTTCCGCGTGCATTCTTCAGCGGCGGCTCGGACTTTTAAATGCCGCGGCTTTCGACCTGAACGCCGCCTGCTCCGGCTTTGTTTACGCGCTGACCGTCGGCAGCCAGTTCATCGCCAACGGCGCTTACCGCAACGTCTTGATCGTATGTGCCGAGGTCGTATCGCAAACCGTAGACTGGACCGACGCGCCAACCTGCATTCTGATCGGCGACGGCGCCGGCGCAGCTGTGTTGCAGCCAACGACGCCTGATAAAGGACTCCTCGCCTGGAAGCTGGGAGCCGACGGCCGCGGCGCCGACTTTTTGACAATACCGGCCGGCGGGTCGGAAATGCCGCTGACCCACGAGGCGCTGGACGCAAGTCTCGACAAGGTGAGGATGAGCGGCCAGGAAATTTTCCTGTTCGCCCTGCGCACCGTTCCGGCCGTCACGGCCGAGGTACTGGCGGTGGCGGGACTGTCGCTTGAGGACGTTTCTTTGTTCGTACCCCATCAGGCAAATAGCCATATCCTCGAGGCTGTAGCCCGCAGGATGGAGCTGCCTGAGGGGAAATTGATGATGAATGTCGACCGCTATGGCAATACTGTCGCCGCAACGGTTCCCATCGCGCTGTGCGAGGCCGTGGAGGGCGGACGGATAAAACCCGGCGATATCGTCGTTCTCGCCGGGTTCGGCGCCGGCCTTACCTGGGGCGCCGTTGTCATGCGCTGGTGAAAATAGACGGGCCGGGGCGATGATCCCCGGCAAAAAGCAATGACCGCAGAGGGCTTATGCAGCAGGTCGATCTTGGCTCAGGCAAGGTTTCGACGGTGATCTTCCGCTTCGCCGTCCCCTTGATGGTTTCGTTGTTTTTTCAAAATCTATACGCTTATACCGACACGGTGTTCGTCTCCTGGCTGGGGGCGGAGGCGCTGGCGGCCGTTTCGCTGGCTGTGCCGCTGACTTATCTGGCGCTGTCGCTGGCCAAGGGGGCCTCGTTCGGCAGCGTCGTCCTCATTACCTATGCCCGCGGGCAGGGCGACGAGGCGGGCGGCCGGGCGATCGCCACGGCTCTGCTGCCGCTGATGACGCTGCTGATGGCGGTTTTCGCGCCGCTGCTGCATCCTGACGCGTGCCGCGCTTTTTACGTTTTCCTGGGAGCGACCGAGGCCGTGGCGGCGGCGGGCATCGCTTTTACCGCCTGGCTGGTGGCCGGTTTCCCATTAATGGGCTATGTGTTTACCGCCGAGGCGCTGTTCATGGCCCGCGGCGACACGACGACGCCGATGAAGGGGCAGATACTGGGCAATGTGCTTAATTTCTGCCTTGATCCGCTGTTCATGTTCGTTTTTGGCTGGGGCGTGGCCGGGGCGGCGATCGCCACTTTTACCGGCCAGCTGGCGGCGGCGGCGTATTTGCGGCACCGCCTGGCGGCGCAGCAGGGTGAGCGGCCGTCCCTGACGCTGCCGGCGGGGGTGGCGCGGCTGTGGCGGCAGATCGTCGGCCAGGGCGTGTTTATCACGGTGGCCTATCTGGTGAGCCCGGTGGGGCTGATGCTGCTGAATATGGTGCTGGCCCGGTTCGGTCCGCTGGCCATCGGCGCCTGGAACCTGATGTCGCGTACCGAGATGATGGTGATGCTGCCGATAATGGGCCTCAGCAACGCGTTGGCGGCGTTCGTCAGCTTCAACCTCGGGCGGGGCGATTACGGTCGGATCCGCGAGGGGCTGGTCTTCTACGGCAGATTCTCGCTGGCCATCGTGGTGCCGACTATGGTTGTGTTCGCCGTTTTTCCCCGCGAGTTGACAGCCATTTTCCGGCCGGCGCCGGCGCTGGTGGAGCTGGGGAGCGCGGCGCTCGCCGCGTCGGCGGCGGCGGTGCTGTTCATCCCCGCGCTGTTCGCGCTGAACGGTCTGGCGCAGGGGTTCCGGCGCCCGGCTTTTATGCTGGCGATAGGGTTGGTGTATATTATCGCGGCCCGCGTGCCGCTGGCGTATCTGTTCGCCGCTCACTGGGGCGAGCGGGGCGTGTTCTGGAGCCACCCCGCCGCCGCCTTCCTGGCGGGCGCGCTGGCGCTGGCGCTGTCTTCGCGCCTGCTGGCCGACTGCCGGCGGAGTCTGGCGGCCGCCGCGGCTGAGAACGGGAAGGGAGGCGCAATCGATGGCTGAAGAGAACACTGCTCTTAGCGACGCTCCGTCGCCGCCGGAGATCGATATTTTCCGGCCGGCGGACGCCGCCGGGGTGGCCGCCCTGTACCGGGCGGTATACGGCGACAATTATCCTGTCGGCGACGTGTACGACCCGCAGAAGCTCGTAAGCCAGGGCGAGACCGGCGAGGCTTACCGGGTGGTGGCCCGGACGGGGGCCGGCGAGGTGGTCGGCCACATCGCCCTGTACCGGTCCTCGCCGCCCAACCGCGACCTGTACGAGATCGGCCAGATGATGGTCAGGCAGGATTACCGGGTCGGCCCTGTGGCCAGCCGGTTGTTCGCGTATGCGCTTGAGCTGCCGGCCCGTCACGATATCGAGCAGTTGTGGGGCGAGGCGGTCTGCAACCACCTTGTCACCCAGCAGATGTCCGCCGACGGCGGTTTTCTGCCAGCGGCCCTCGAGGTCGACCTGATGCCGGCCGAGGCTTATACGAAGGCTTTCGAGCAGCCGCTGGGCACGGTCGGACGGGTGGCGGCGCTGGCGCTGTTCCGGGCGTTCAAGGCCAAGCCGCAGACGATCTATCTGCCGCCGATGTACGAAGAGGCGCTCAGTTTCGTATATTCGCTGTTCGCGTTCGGCCACTGTTTCGAGGTTTCCCGCCGGGACCCGCTGGCCGACGCCGCGACCCGCGGTCGGACGGATGTTTTCGCCGCCGCCGGCGTGGCGCGGATAACTTTAACGGCCGCCGGGCGCGATCTGGATGCTTATATCGCGGAGGCCGAGCGGCGGGCGCAGGCCGGGGGAGCGGTCGTCTTCCAGGTCTATTGCCCGCTGACGTGGCCGTGGGCCGGGGCGGTGGCCGGCAGCCTCCGCCGCCAGGGCTATTTCCTCGGCGGCGCTCTGCCCCGCTGGTTCGACGACGACGGCCTGCTGATGCAGAAAGTGCTGGGCGAACCAGACTTCGACGGCATTTTCCTTTACCGGAAACCGGCTAAAAAGCTGCTGGATTATATCAGGCAGGACTGGCTGGCCGGCGAGAGATAATACATCAGCCGCCTGGCTGCGGAAAGGGTGATTGTTATCAGCTTCAATACTATCGGCGCCATGCTGTCCGCCCAGGCCGGGGCGCGGGCAGATAAGCCGGCGCTTATCTGCGACCACGGCCGGGAGATTCATACGTACGGCGAGCTTGAGGGCAGCGCCCGCCGGGTGGCGGCCGCCCTGCTGGCGCTGGGCGCGGCGCGCGGCGAGAACGCCGCCCTCTGGGCCCCGAACATGCCGGCGTATATGGGGATAGTGTTCGGCTGTGCCAAGGCCGGTGTGCCGCTGGTGCTGGTGAACACAAACTTCCGGGCCTACGAGCTCGAGCAGGTGCTGCGCCAGACCGAGGCGGCCACGCTGTTCATCGCCGACGGAGCCGGCCGGCCGGGGGAGTTTCCGGAAGCACTCGGGGAGATCTGCCCCGAGCTTGCCGACGCCGTTCCCGGACGGCTGGCGGCCGCCCGTCTGCCCCATTTGCGCCGCGTCGTTTTTCTTGGCGAGGAAAGCCTGCCGGGGATGTTTTCCTGGCCGGAGTTCCTGGCGCTGGCGGACGGGACCGGCGAGACGGCGGTCGCCGCCCGCGAGGCGGCGGTCGCGGCTGAGGATGTCTTCGCCATCCTGCTCACTTCGGGGACGACCGGCACTCCGAAGGGGGCCATGCTTACCCACGCCAACTTGGTTTATGTCGCAAAGGCGGTGGGGGAAGGGCTGGGGCTGGCGCCGGCCGATAGGCTGTGCATCCCTTTGCCGTTTTTTCATGCGTACGGCCTCGGGATGGTGCTGGCCGCGGTCGCCGCCGGGGCTGCGGTCGCGCCTCTGGACCGCTTCCGGGCGCCGGACCTGCTGGCGACGATCGAGGGCTGCCGCTGCACGATGGTGTTCGGCACGCCGACGATGTTTGTGGCCGCCCTGGAGGAGCTGGCCAGCCGCGAGTACGACCTGTCGTCCCTGCGGGGCGGCAATACGGCCGGAGCTTATTGCCCCCCGGAGCTGGCCACGGCGGTCATCGACAAGATGGGGGCGCGGGAGTTCGGCGTCTTTTTCGGCATGACGGAGTCTTACTGCACGATCAACCGGCCGGAGGACCCGATCGACCGCCGGATCGGCACCATCGGCCGGGCGATGCCGGGTATGGAGGTCAGGGTGGCCGACCCGCGGACGGGCCGGGAGATGCCGGCCGGCGCGGCGGGTGAGTTCTGCATGCGCGGCCCGGCGGTCATGAAGGGTTATTACAAAATGCCGGATGCTACCGCCAAGGCCATCGACGCCGACGGCTGGCTGCACAGCGGCGACCTGGCCCAGGCCGACGCCGGCGGCTATTATCGCATAACCGGGCGCATCAAGGATATGATCATCCGCGGCGGGGAGAACATCCATCCCGCGGAAATCGAGGAATTCCTCTTTACCCACCCCAAGGTGGCCGACGCCCAGGTGGTGGGCGTCCCCTGCGAGTACTACGGCGAGGATGTGGTGGCCTTTGTCCGCCTCAAGGCGGGCTGCGCCGCTACGTCGCTGGAGCTCAAGCGTTATTGCCGCGAACGCATCGCTATAATCAAGGTGCCGGCCAAGTTTTTCTTCGTCGACCGGTACCCCCTGACTGCCAGCGGCAAAGTCCAGAAATTCAGGCTGCGGGAGATGGCCGCCCAACTGCTGGCCGCAGAGGCGCAGAAGAGCTGAGCGGTTTCCGCCGGCAGCGGAGAGCCGGGCGTAATCCGTGGTTATCAGGATAGGAGGATGAATGTGGATAAACAGCAGATCGAAAGCCTGACGAGGAACATCGTCGCCAAACGTTTGCCGCAGGTAAGTCCCGACAAAATCACGCCCGACGCCGAATTCGCCGCCCTCGGGGTCGATTCCCTGGCGCTGAGCTGGATGCTGGCCGACATCGAGGATACCTTCGATATCGAGTTGCAGGTCGGCGATGCCATGAAGCTGAAAACCCCGGCCGCCGTGGTGGATTATGTCGCAAAGCGATTGGCGGAGTAACCGGCCTCCGGCCGGCGGCGTGCAGGAGATCGGCCGGGTCGCCCCCCGGGCCGATGCGGCCGCTAAGGTGACCGGGGCGGAGCGGTACGCGGCCGACTATTACCCGGAGAACTATGTGTGGGCGGGCGTGAAGCGGGCCGGGGTGCCCCACGCCCGGATTATGGGCGTCGACACGGCGTCAGCCCGCGCGCTGCCTGGTGTGGTGGCGGTGCTGACCCACAAAGACATTGGCGGGAAAAACCGCCTGGGGATATTCGAGAAGGATCAGCCGATCCTGGCTGATGGCGTTGTCCGCCACTGCGGCGACGCGGTGGCCCTGGCGGTGGCGGAGACGAAGGAGGCGCTGACGGCGGCGCTGGCGGCCATCCGGGTCGACTGCGAGCCGCTGGCGGCGGTGTTCGCGCCGGAGGAGGCTCTCGCCGCGGGTGCGCCCATCGTCCACGAAGGCCGGGGAGGCGGCAATCTGCTGCTGGAGAGCGAGATCTGCTTCGGCAAGGCCAGGGAGGCGCTGGCCGGCTGCCGCCATGCCGTTGAGCTGACCGTAGAGCTGGGCTGGCAGGAGCACGCCTTCCTCGAGACCCAGACTGGGGTAGCCTGGCAGGAGGCTGACGGCAGCCTGACGATCGTCGCTTCAACGCAGACGCCTTTCCGCGACCGGCTGGAACTGGCCGAGGCTCTTGGCCTGACACTGGACAGGATCAGGGTGACGGCGCCTTACCTGGGCGGCGGCTTCGGCGGCAAGGACGGCGTGACTGTGCAGGGCTTCCTGGCGTTGGCCGCGCTTCACAGCGGCGGCCGGCCGGTGAAGATCTGGTATTCGCGGGAGGAGAGCATCCTGGCCGGCACGAAGCGCCATCCGGCGACCGTCACCTACAGGCTGGGCTGCGATGCCGACGGCGTTTTCCAGGCGCTGGACTGCCGGCTGGTATTCGATACCGGGGCGTACGCGTCGCTGGGGACGGAGGTTTTCGCCCTGGCGCTCGAGCATGCCGGCGGTCCTTACCGTATTGCGAACGTCGCCGTGCATGGCAAGATCGTTTATACGAACAACCCGGTGGCCGGGGCTTTCCGTGGCTTCGGGGTGCCGCAGGCGGCGGCCGGGATCGAGCAGGCGGTGGACGAACTGGCGCGGGTCGCCGGGTTCGACCCGCTGGCTATGCGGCGGAAAAACGCCGTCGGCTGCGGCGACACTACGCCGACGGGCGTGGTGATCGGCCGGCCGGCCGGGCTGGCCGAGTGCCTGGCGCAGGTGGAACGGCATCCCCTGTGGCGGGAGCGGCAGACGTGGCGGGAAGGGGCGCCGCCTTTCAAGCGGCGGGGCGTGGGGGTCGCGGCCGTTTACCACGGTATGGGCTTCGGCCCGGCGGTCGCCGATTACGCCAACGCCAAGCTGGAACTGACCGCCGAAGGACGGATAACCGTGTGTGCCGGTGTGGCCGATATGGGTCAGGGCAACGCGACGACCTGCCTGCAGATCGTCAGCCACGCCCTCGGCCAGCCTTACGGGGATATGGAACTCGTGTTGCCGGATACGGCCCGCACGCTGCCGTCGGCATCGTCGTCGGCCAGCCGCACCACTTTCACTTACGGCAACGCCCTCATCGGCGCCGCCGGCGTGCTGCGGGAAAGGATCCTGGCCAGGGGGGCGCTGCTATTGTCTTTCCAGCTGCTGGCGCCGGTGAACGCGGCGGAGGTCGACCTGCTGCCTGGGCGTATTTATCATGCGCCTTCGGGCCGCAGCGTCCCGTTGAAGGTGATCGCCGGCTTCATGGATGCCGCCGAGCGTACGGCGACCTACAGCTACACCTGCCCGGTGAACAGGCAGGCTATCCCGACCGGCGGGAATCTCCGGCTCCACGGCTACCCCCACCGGATATTCTCCTATGCGGTGAAGCTGGCCAGGGTGGAGGTCGATACTCTGACCGGCGAGGCGCGGGTATGCGATTTTCTCAGCTGCGTCGAGGCCGGCCGGGTGCTTAACCCCCAGCTTTACGAGCAGCAGCTCCACGGCGGGGCCGCTCAGGGGCTGGGCTACGCCCTCTTCGAGGATTTTGCCGTCAGCGGCGGGGAGATAGCGACCGGCGACCTGGCCACGTATATACTGCCGACGGCGCTCGATGTGCCGGACATGGAGACGGTGAGCGTGGCGGTGAGCGAGGATGAGGGCCCGTTCGGCATGAAGGGGGTCGGCGAGGTGGTGATCGACGGCGTTCTGCCGGCGGTGGCCAACGCCGTGGCCGAGGCGGCGGGCGTCCGCGTAACGAAGGGGACGCTGACGGCCGAGAAAATTCTGGCGGCTCTGAGGGCCGGCGGCCGGGAGGCGACACGATGATCGTACGGTTCACCCTGAACGGCAGGGATGTGGCAATAGAGACGACGGCCGACCGGCGGGTGGTCGATCTGCTGCGCGAGGACCTCGGGCTGACCGGCGCGAAGGAATGCTGCGGCGCCGGCGAGTGCGGCGCCTGCACCATCCTGGTGGACGGCGAGAGCCGGCTGTCCTGCCTGCTGCTGGCCGCCCAGCTGGAGGGCCGCGATGTCCTCACGGCGGAGGGGGTGGCGGCGGGCGACAGGCTGCATGTCGTCCAGCAGGCCTTCGTGGACTGCGGCGCTGTGCAGTGCGGCTTCTGCAGCCCCGGCATGGTTTTGGCCACCCTCGATTTGCTGCGGCGCAATCCGTCGCCGACCCGGGAGGAGGCCCGCTCCGCCCTTAGCGGCAACCTGTGCCGCTGCGGCAATTATCAGAAGATCGTCGACGCGGCCGTGGAAGCGGCACGGCGACTGAACGGGGGGGCGGGTTGATGGAGGTGTTCTTTCCCCGCACCCTGGCGGAACTGTGGCCGCTGAAGGCGGCTAACCCCGAAAGCGCTGTCATGGCGGGCGGCACCGATTTGCTTGTCAGACTGCGCAAGACCGGCGAGCGGCCGCCAGCCATCATCGCCTTGGAGCGCCTGGCCGAGCTGCGCCGGATGTCTATCGAAGGCGGCGGGCTGCGCATCGGCGCCGCCGTCACCATCGGTGAGCTGGCGGCCAGCGAGATTGTGCGCGATGCCCTGCCGGCACTGTGGCAGGCGGCTGCCGCCCTGGGGTCGCCGCCGGTGCGCCACGGAGCGACGGTGGGCGGCAATATGTGCACAGCCTCACCGGCCGGCGACACCCTGCCGCCGCTCTACGTCTACGGGGCTGCGGTGGCTGTCGCCGGCGCCGCCGGCTGCCGTCGACTGCCGATCGGCGACTTCATACTCGGCCCGGGCCGGACTTCGCTGGCCCCGGGGGAGATCGTCACGGACATAATTGTGCCGCTGCCGACCGGGGGGGCTTTCTCGGCTTATTATAAGGTAGGCAAGCGTCGGGCGATGGCGATCGCCGTGGCCAGCCTGGCCGTGTGCATCGTTCGGACCGCCGACGGCGCGGCCGGGAAAGTGAGGCTGGCGTGGGGCAGTGTCGGCCCTACGGTGATTTCGCTGCCGGCGGTGGAGGCGTTTCTCGCCGGCAAGCGGCTGGCGCCGGACGTTTTGCGGCAGGCGGGGGCCATGGCCGCGGCGGCGGTGCTGCCGATCGACGACGTGCGCGCCAGCGCCGGTTACCGCCGCAGCCTGGCGGGCAATCTGCTGTTGAAGCTTGCGGCGTTAGGCGACGATGAACAGGAGGATGGCCGATGAAGCACTTGCCGGGGATAGAACTTGCCGTACCTTTGCAGGTGGAACTGCTGCCGGTGGTCGCCGGTTGTGTCGAGCATGCCGCGCAGGCCTTCGGTTTGACGCGGGGGGACGCGCTGGCTCTTGTGCTGGCGACGGAGGAGGTGTTCTCCTATCTGGCCGTTAAGGCGTCCGCCGGGCAGAGCCTCCGCGTCACCTGCCGCGGCGGCGGTTATTACGCCGAGGTGGTCTGCCGCTTCCCCCGCCGGGCCCTGCCGGTCAGGGCGCTCAACATAACGGCGGCGGTGGCTGACGACGAAGCGTCGCTGGAGGAGATGGGCTTTCTGCTGGCGGCCCGCACGGTCGACCGCCTGGCGATCGCGACCGAAGGCGACGACATGAGCGTTTCTTTTGTCAAGGAGAAATCTTACCCGCCGGCGTCGGCGGATACCCCCCTGCCGCTTGCGGGGAAAGGGGCTTTCCGCGAGTACGCCGGTGAGCCTGAACTGCTCAAGCAGTTCGCCAGGCGGGTGGCCGACGTTTACGGCCGGCAGGCGCCGCCGTTTTTCCGCTTCCCCGGCAAGGTCGTCGATATGGTGGCCGGCGGCGAATACGGCGCCGTCATGCTGGCCGACGAAAACCGCAACATCGGCGGCGGCATGTTCTGGCGCGGCGACGATAAGATGGTCGAGGCTTACGGGCCGTATGTTTTCTGCGGGGATGCCGAGCTGGCCCGCAGTATCGTCGATGCGTGCCTGCGGAGGCTCGCCCGCACCGGCACCGTATGCATGGTTGTCCCGGCTGCGACCCCGGAGGCCCCGCGGGATTATTTCGAACGACTTGGGGAACTGCCGCTGGTGGTCGACGGCGATCTCCGCAACGAGCAGGCCCTGTATCGCGAACTGGAAGAGGATAACGGTTCGCTGGTATACGTTCATCCTTCCCTGGCAGATTTCGTGCGGGGCGTTTACGACCGGATGTGCCTGCCGCGCCAGGTCGAGGAGGTCGAAAATCTCGGCGAGGCCCGGTCGCCGCACTCCGCCTTCGCCGCCAGTATGGACAGGCCGGCGGGCAAAGCTGTGCTGTCGCCCCTGTGGGTGGGCGAGGACGCCGCCGCAAGTCTGGCGGACCATGTGCAGGCCCTTAAGCGGGAGGGCATCGTCAATATCCTGTTCAAGCTCGACGTCGGCGTTGCCGAGCAGGCCTTGCTGGGCCCGGCCCTTCTGGCGGCCGGTTTTCGTCCCCGGCTGATTTTCCCCTGGGAAGGCCGGGGCGACGTTATCCTCTTCTCCTACCAAGAGGGGGGAGAGCAGTGAGCAGCCGCTTCCCGCCGCTGGAAAGCCTCGTGCCGCCCCATATCCGGGACATCGAACCCTATATACCCAGCAAGCCGGACGACGTCCTCAGCAAGATGTTCGGCTGCCCGCGGATTTACCGCCTCAACAACAACGAGAACGCCCTCGGCCCGTCGCCGATGGCGCTGGCGGCGATACAGGCGATGGAGCCCCGGATGGCCGCCGTGTACCCTAGCGGCGACGCGTACCATCTACGCCACAGGCTGGCCGAGCGCTACGGCCATCCGCCGGACGCTTTCCTCGTCGGCAACGGGGCGAACGAACTTATCGCGTTCGTCATCAAGGCTTTCTGCCAGGAGGGCGACAATATCATAACCGCCGACCGGACCTTCGCCGTGTACGAATGGGTGGCCGGCTTTTCGGGCTATGAAGCGCGGCTGGTGCCGCTACGCGATTATGGTTTCGACGATGAGGCCATGCTGGCGGCGGTCGACAATCGCACAAAGGTGATTTTTGTGTGCAACCCCAATAACCCGACAGGCACATACTGGGACGAGTGTCGGCTCAGACGTTTCCTCGAGCGGGTCGACGGCCGCCAGATCGTCGTCCTTGATGAAGCTTACGCCGAGTTCGTGGAGGCCGGCGACTTTCCAAACGGCATGTCGCTGATAGACGAATTTCCCAACCTCGTTGTCTTCCGCACATTTTCGAAGATGTTTGCCCTGGCGGCGCTTAGGATCGGCTATCTGGCGGGCAACGAGAAGGTGGTGGACATTATCCGCCGCACGTGCGTGGTGTATTCGGTGAATACCCTCGCCCAGCTCGCGGCGATCGGCTCGCTGGCGGACGCCGACGAGCACATCGTCCGGACGCGGCGGATGGTCAACGAGGCCAGGGATTTCATTCGCCGGGAATTGTCCCGTCTCGGGCTTTTCCATTTCGGCGATCAGGCGAACTACATGGTAGTGCGGCTGCCGATAAGCGATACCCTGGCGTACCGCAAGCTGATGCGGGAGGGCGTCATGGTGCGGACGATGACCGGGTTCCGTTTCCCCAACCATATAAGGTTGACGCTGGGGCCGATCCCGGTCATGGAAAAGTTCGTCGCCGCGCTGGGGCAGGCCGTGGCCGAATAATTATGGCTTCGGTCCGAGTATGCCTGATAATCTGTTGATAAATTTCCCAGTTGACACTTGGGCAGCAGCCTGGTATATTATTAATCCGACGCGGAAGTAGCTCAGCGGTAGAGCATCGCCTTGCCAAGGCGAGGGTCGCGAGTTCGAATCTCGTCTTCCGCTCCATACATGGCGACATAGCCAAGCGGTAAGGCTAAGGTCTGCAAAACCTTTACTCCCTAGTTCGAATCTAGGTGTCGCCTCCAAACAATATACATATTCGGTGTCGATAGCTAAGAGGCTCCACCTGTTCCCATACCGAACACAGAAGTTAAGCTCTTACACGCTGAAGGTACTTGGCTGGCAGCGGCCCGGGAGATTAAGGAGACGCCGATTGTTCGCTGATAATAAAGCGAAATTACCAGGATATGATAGGTTGACAGAGTATTAAAGTTATGTTAATCTATATAAGTCGCCGCAAGCGGAACTGGTCCAAAAGGCCAGAAGAGGTAAGCGACGACAGTGTTTCCAAAAAGTGAATGTTGACAGAGCCGCCAAGGTTATGTTAACATAGAGTTCCGGTCGAAAGCGGCCGGACGAGGTCGCTCAGGAGCGAGCATGGCAAGGCGCCGAGCGATGAGCACCGGAAGCGTACTCGAACGTAC
>JAHDOI010000003.1 GCA_018434945.1 Selenomonadales bacterium | reverse complement strand
TACATGGTAGGACTCACCCTTTCATGTGTGTTGGTTTGTTTGGTCACTTACCGTATTACACATTGTTGGGGTAAAGTCCTATTTTCTTTTGCTTACCAACCCAATATTTTTAAGGGTTTTTGGAACTACGCAAGATGCTTGATGATTATATATACGCGCCGGCAGATATCCCAATAATTGAAAAGGTGAGGCTGCACCTTTGTATGACCATGGATATCCTTAAACCGTAGCAAAAAAGGTGGATTTGCAGGACAACGCCTCGCCTCCACCATACAAAACTTAATCGAGGCCGCCCAAGTCTGTGCCGCCCCATAAACCTGCTCGCCTTCTCCGCCAAAACGCAAAACCTCGGTAAATCTCCGTACCAACCCCATTGCGCCCCATATATTCACTCTCGTCCTGTAATTACCCCATTTCCATCCTCCAAAACCAAACTACCCCCCAACCCCACCCGGCCACACTAGCCGCGGAAAACAGATACTTGTCGCCTTGTATTATTGATTACGGCGGCCCTGCCTGACGATGCCACACAAAGAAGGCTGCCAAGATCACCTTGGCAGCCTCGTTGTATTCCCGGCTATCCCTGCCGGTCTACAGACTAACGCTAACAGCGCGTCCACCCGGAAGACTAGGCAACTTGTCAGCAGCAGAAAGGGGAGGAGGGCCACCCCAAAAGCACCAAAACCCGGTCCTGCCCACCCCCGCCACGCCCCAACCCATCCCGCTCGACCCGCCGCCCCTTCACCCCCCGGCCCATCCCCCCGCCCCACACCCAATCACCACACCCCGCACTCCGTCATCCCCCGTCACTCATTCTCTCGTCCCCCCATCGTCACTTCTCTCCTTCATCCCACCCCATTTCCATCCTCCAAAATCCAACTACCCCCCAACGACACCCTGCCACACTACCCGTGGAAAATGATTTTTTGCCGCGTGCGGTTATTGTTTATCCGCATCAACCGCCCTTTTAGTCGTCAGTCAACGTATCCAACGGCCCGGTTATTATGTATAATTGAAGGTGAGGTGGTCAACCGCTGAGCGGTTGTCGCTTGCGGCCTTAATAATAGCAAAAGAGGATCAGCCATGTTTTATTCGTCGCACAAGTCGGAGATCAAGGCGTTCATGGTGGCCGCCGTCGGCGTGGCTGTTGTTTTGGGTCTGATATTATCATTATTGCCGGGCGCCGGTGATATTTGGGGTTGGGGGCGCATCGCGGCCCTTCTGGGGGTTGTTTTTGGCTATATTTATTTTATCCAGTACCGGGCGTTGCGAAAGCAGGAGATACAAGCGAAAGAGATCGCGCAGGTAAAAATGCTGCGCGAAATAAGCGGCGGGCTGTTCAGCAACATCCTCGAAGCCGATATCACCGAAAACAGAATTATTGGCGAAAATGCCCGCAAGCTTGCCGCGATGCTCGGCCTACAGGACAATGACAGCTACGATGCCATCATTGACGCCATAGTCGCCCAACTTGTCAGAGAAGAATTCAGGCAAGAATACCGGCGGAAATTTTCCCGGGAAACGATCATTAACCTGTGCATGGACAATCAGCCCGGCTTCGAATATGAGTTTGTGGAAAGGTCCGACGGCGTTAATTACTTGTGGGTCAGGACATATGTGCGCATCTATCGCTCGTTCGATACCGGCGCGGTAAGAATTGTTTCCCATGTTAAAAACATCCAGCGGGAAAAGGAGCGGGAGCTGGCCATCATAAACAGAGCCCGGCGCGATCCTTTGACCAATGTGTATAATAAGGCCGTAACCAAGGAACTGATTGACGAATTTCTCGTTTCCGAGGACGGCAAAGAAATGCACGCCTTTTATCTTATCGACATTGACAACTTCAAGGATATTAACGACAAATTCGGGCATGCCGTTGGCGATGCGGTGATTTCGGAGCTGGCCGACAGGCTGGGCAAAATCTTCCGGGTCTCTGATATCGTGGGCAGGATCGGCGGCGACGAATTTCTCGTACTTGTGAAAAACGTCGCCGACAGAGCGGTTGTTTCCCGCAAGGCGCAGGAAATATGCAGCAGCTTTCAAGACATGCACGAAAGCAACGGCGGAAGAGTGGGGATATCCGTCAGCGTCGGTATCTGCACATTGCCGGAAGATGGTTCGTCCTTTGACGAAATTTTCGTAAAAGCCGATGTCGCCCTTTATGCCGCGAAAAATAGCGGTAAGAACACCTTCGCATTTTACAACGAGCCATTGCAGCAAAGCCTATGGTGACTTCCGGCGGCATTCCCGCCGCGCCCCGCAAAAAAATGCCGCCGGGATAATCCTGGCGGCATTTTTTATCCACGTTAACCTTCTTTCCTCCGCACACTGATCTTCTCGCCCTTCAGCCCCACCCAGGCGAACAGCGCCAGGCCGACGACGATAACGGCCAGACTGGTCAGCTGGGCCGACTTCAGGCCCCACAGCAGCGTGCCGTAGTCGCCCCGCAGGAATTCGAGGAAGAAGCGCGCCGCCGAATACAGGACGGCGTACAGGATGAACACCTGGCCCTTGCGGTGGTCCGTGCAGCGGAACAGCAGCAGCAGGCAGAAGATGACCACGTCGATCTGGCCCTCCCACACCTCGGCCGGCCACAGCGGCTGGTTGCCGTAGGTGGCGTGCGCCAGCGTCGTCGAAGGGTAGAGGAGGCCGAACGGTCCGCCGGTCGGGTTGCCGAACGCGTCGCCGTTCATCAGGTTGGCCGCCCGGCCGATCGCCTGGCCCATGATGACCGCCGGCGCAGCCACGATATCGGCGAACGCCCATGTGTCGATCTTGTGTACCTTGGTATATATGTAGCCCACGAGCGCCCCGGCGATGACCCCGCCCTGGATGGCCATCCCGCCCTGCCACACGAACGGGATCTCCAGCAGATGGTCCTGGTAGTAGTGCCAGTCGAAAAAGAACACATCCCACAGGCGGGCGCCGACTATCCCCGCCAGCCCGCAGTACACGCCCATATCGGCGATGTGCCTGTGCCAGCGGCCGTCCTGCTTGGCCAGGAAATAAGCCGTTCCCACCGCCAGGATGATCGCCAGGCTGAGGATCAGACCGTAAGCGCGGATGGGGAAATCACCGATGAAAAACAGATACTGATGCATATTATCCTCCTGATTCGAACAGCCAAATATTTATCGCTTGATCACAATCCATTATAGCAAAACTCGCCCCTGGATGGAAATGGACAGCCGCCAAAGCGGAGGTATGCGCGGCCGGCCCGGCGAATAGGTATTAAAAAACCGACCAGGGAGGAACACGTGAACAAAATCCTCGCCTTCGCCCTGCTGCTGGCGGCGGCCGTAGCCGCCGGCTGCGCCCCGGCCCCCGCGCCCCAGGCGCCCGCTCCTTCTCAGGCCCCGGCGGCCGAATCCGGGGTGACGGCCGGCAAGACCGCCCCGCGCATCACCCTCGAAAGCCTCGCCGGCGGCGCCGTCGCCGCGCCGGTGCCCGGCAAGGTCACCGTCCTCAACTTCTGGACCACCTGGTGCCCGCCTTGCCGCGAGGAGATGCCCGAACTCGATAAATTCGCCGCCGCCAACCCGGCCGTCGCCTTCTACGCCGTCAACCTCGACGAGCCCGCCGCCAAGGTGGCCGGCTACCTCCGCGATAACGGCTACAAAATGCCCGTCCTCCTCGACGCCGGCGGCGGTGCGGCGCAGACCTACCGCGTCAGGTCCATCCCGACCACCGTCGTCATCGGCCGCGACGGCATCGTCAAATACCGAAAAACCGGGCCCGTGACCGCGTCCGAACTGGCGGGCGTCATCCGCGGCCTGTAGGAGCGCGTCATGGACGGCAACGACATCTCCCTGCTGGCCGCCTTCGCCGCCGGCGTCGTATCCTTCCTGTCCCCGTGCGTCCTGCCCATCGTCCCGGCCTACCTCGCCGTCCTGACCGGCGACGGCGCGGGCGGGCGGCGGTTCGTCGTCAATACCGCCTGCTTCTTCGCCGGCTTCACCGTCGTTTTTATCCTCATGGGCGCCACCGCCTCGCTCGTCGGCCAGCTCTTCCTCGAGCACCAGGACACCGTCCGCAAGGTCGGAGCGGTCTTCATCGCTCTCATGGGCCTCCAGCTGACCGGCCTCCTGCGCCTGCCCGGGCTGCATCGCGAACTGCGCCCGACCCCCGGCGGCCGGCTCGGCGGCCCGCTCGGCTCCTTCGTCCTCGGCCTCGCCCTCACCGCCGGCTGGACACCCTGCGTCGGCCCCATCCTGGCTGCCATCCTCGCCTACGCCGGCATCGGCGCCACCTTCACCCGCGGCGTCCTGCTCCTCGTAGTCTACGCCGCCGGCTTCGCCCTGCCCTTCCTGCTGTTCACCGTCCTCTACAAGCGTTATTCTGCCCGCATCCGGGCCCGTTATCACTGGCTGCCGGCCATCCAGAAGGCCGCCGGCGCCTTCCTGGTGCTCACCGGGGCGCTGCTCTACCTCGACCTTGTGCAGAAGGGTATCGGGATAATCTACAGCGTCTGGCCCTGGAAATAAAAAAAAACGGACGGGGATTAACCCCGTCCGTTCCGTTTTGCCAGAGCGATGACAGACGAAATGTCAGTACCATGTCAGGGTAAATGCCAGGGCAAATGCCAGGGAAAATGTCAGGGAAAATGTCAGAGAACCGTCACGTGAAACGTCCCTCGCAGGGGCTTCTATTTCAGGAAAGCCAGCATCTGGCGCACGACCTGCTCGACCCGTTCCTTGTCCTCCGGCTTAGTATCCACGCCTTTTAGAAGGCATTCCAACGTATTTTGTTCCAGGATAAAAATGCCGGTTTTTTCGATCGACGCCCTCACGGCGGCCAACTGTACGAGGATGTTGCTGCACTCCTGCTCGTCTTCCACCATCCGCTCAATCCCCGCTATGTGGCCCTTGACGTTGCGCAGACGGTTGAGTACCTCCAGACGCACCGATTGATGAACCATAGATACACCTCTTTCCAGTACTCGCCCCCGAGGGGGGAGGGTATAACCATATTATAGACAATTTCATCCCGTGATGCAAATAAAGTATTTTGTCGGGTATGACCATAACCTTTGCCGGGTATGGCCATCAGTAATGTAAATATGTATCGGAAGAAGGGATAACAATTTACATATTTTACTTTCCAAATTTTCTCACAATCGCTTGACCAATGTCAGAGGGGCGAGTAAAATTAGACTATTACCGCACTCAATAATATTTTTAGGGAGGTTTTTCATTTGGAAACCGAGAAGGCTGTTCCCCAGGCAACCGCCACGATGAAACCGACCCGCCAACGGGTAATACTCGTCGGCATTTTGCTTCTCACGCTGTTGGTGGCCTACCTTGATCGGGTAAACGTATCGGTGCTGCTGGCCGACAAGACATTCCTCACCGACATGGGCATTGCCGGCCAGCCGATCGAGATGGGCAAGCTTATGACCTACTTCCTGATCGCCTATGGTGTGGCTAACGTAGCGCTCAGCCCGCTCGGCGACATCTGGGGCCCCCGCATTGCGATGTCTCTTTCGATTTTCCTGTGGACTCTTTCTGTAATGATCGGCGGTTTCGCCACAACGTTCGCGACGATGCTGGTCGCCCGCGTCATCCTCGGCGTCGGCGAGGGCATGCACTGGCCGATGCAGAGTTCGTTCGTCAAAAACTGGTTCCCTCCTCAGGAGCGCGGCAAGGCCAACGCCGTGTGGCTTATCGGCCTGATGTCGGGCCCGATGCTGGCGATGCCGTTTTTCACCTGGATAATCGGCAGCTGGGGCTGGCGGCCTAGTTTCTTCGTGCTTGCCGTCCTCGGCGCCATCCCCCTGATTCTGATCTGGTTCTTCACCACCGACCATCCCCACCAGCACAAAAGCGTCAACAAGGCCGAGCTGGATCATATCCAGGTGGGCCTTAAGGCCGAAGCCGAGGCCGAGGCTTCCATGCAGGTCGAGAGCCTGGGCCAGCGTCTCGCTTCCTTCTGCGGCAACTATCGTTTCTGGCTGTTGACGGTCAACTATTTCTGCATCGCGTCCATCTGGTGGGGCACGATGGCCTGGCTGCCTTCATACCTGAAAGCGGCCCGCGGATTTTCCTGGGCGGAGATGGGAGCATTGGCCTCGCTGCCTTATTTCCTGGGCACGGTCAGCATCCTGTACTTCGGCCATATTTCCGACAAGCTCGGCCGCAGGGCGCCGTTCGTGGCTGCATCCCATCTGCTGGCGGCGGCCGGCATCTACTTCGGCGCTCATGCGGCGAACAATCTTTACGCCGCATTGCTGATCTCGTTCGGTATCGGCGCGATCGCGATCGCGCTGCCCTCGTCCTGGTCGCTGCTGCAGAAAATCGTGCCCGGCAAGGCCATCGGCGCCGGCGCGGGGATGATGAACGGGCTTTCCAACGGCGGGTCGGCCTTCTCCCCGATCCTTATCGGTTATTTCATCGCGGCGACCGGCAGCTATGTAGGCGGCCTGATGTTCCTGGTCGGCTGCGGCGCATTGGGTTTCCTCTGCATGGCGGTTCTTTCGCTGCAGAAATATTGACGCAAGGATAATTTCGCGCTTTTTTGGCAAAGGCTCTGTCCGAGTTTTCTATTGACATTTTACACCCTCCCTGCTATAATAAGGCTTGGGAGGGATTTTATATGAAGATGACCTTTGATGACGCGGTTAAATTCTTCAAATCGTGCAGTAAAGAAGAACTGCAAAGGGTTTC
>JAHDOI010000025.1 GCA_018434945.1 Selenomonadales bacterium | reverse complement strand
TAAACAAAATGTGCATACACTTTCTTCCGTGCTGTTTTGAGGGAGCGTACCTTATGGATGCTTACCTCTTAAAATTCAGTGGCGATAGCTAGGGGGATCCACCCGTTCCCATACCGAACACGGCAGTTAAGCCCACATACGCCGAAAGTACTTGGCTGGCGACGGCCTGGGAGGATAGGTAGGCGCCGGTTAGAAAACCCGCTCGCTTAGGCGCGCGGGTTTTCTATATTCATGCACAGGGCAGGATATGAGAGATGATGATAGAAGAAATATTAATATACATATTGGGAGGGCGGTAGTCGTAATGCGCACTTCAGGGTTAAGAATGTGGTTTGCGGCAATCATGCTAGCGATTATATTTTCGATTGCCTTACCGGTAAACGCCGCTCAGGACGTACCGCAGGCGCTGAAACAAATTATTGGTTTATATGAAGGGGGCGGGGAACGGTTTCTTCTGCGGGAAAATGGCGGCCGAGTGGAGCTGGTGTACGATCTAAGTGACAACGGAACCCCCTTTTCCGTTTGCGCCGTATATCCTTTACAGGCTATGACGGGCGATGAATACCGACTCGAGGCACCAAATCCGTTAGGCAGGGTATCCGGCGGTATACGCATCATGCGCGATCACGAGGGATTCGGTACGGTATGCCGTATTGGGACAAACGTTTATCACCGGCGCTTCTTTGATCCAGAGAAGGGATTGATATACCAGATTAAGCCGCAGGCCTCCCTGGAGAAGCTTCGCGAGATCGCGGCAGCGGCCTCGCCCCCCCGCGAACAGGGGGATTTCTTGTTGCCCGATCTAGTTAATGTGGTGAGCCTCGATTCCACGATCAAGGTCGATATACGCTATGCGACAAACGATAATTTTATGGGGATCGCGTTGTACGACCGGGCGAGAGCATACCTGCAACGCCCCGCGGCCGAGGCGCTTGTGCGCGCTCACACGAAGCTCGCCGGACATGGTTACGGCATTATCATCCACGACGCATACCGGCCCTGGGCTGTGACCAAGATGTTTTGGGATGCGACACCCGATGCCCAGAAGATATTTGTCGCCGATCCGACGAAAGGCTCCCGCCACAACCGGGGTGGCGCCGTCGACATTTCGCTGTACGATTTGGCTACCGGCCAGCCAGTGGCGATGATAAGCGACTTTGACGAATTTTCCCTCCGGGCTCATCCGAGCTATCCCGGCGGTACGGCCTTGGAAAGGTGGCGTCGCGATCTGCTGCGCATCTACATGGAAGCTGAAGGTTTCACCGTTTACGACGAAGAGTGGTGGCACTTCGACTATAAGGATTGGCGCAAGTACCCGGTAATGAACAGCTCGTTTGCTGAACTGGACGCCGCCGGCAGCCAGTAAAGCTATTTGGTCTCCACCGAACCCCGCGGTATTTCGTCCGCGGGGTTCGGTGTCTGCTGCACGGATAACTATCAGCCGACCCAATACCAATTCACGAACAATACGGTGCATAGCGAAAGAAGCAGAGCGTCTACGATCAGAAAACAGGCGAAGATGGCCTTAGGCATGCCAGCGCAAACCAAATAAAGCGGAAATACGACGAGCAAAAAGCGCGACATACTGTATAGCGGCAGGAACGATGATGTGGAATACAACGGGATCATCAGCCATAGCCAACCAACGATAAGATATGATGCGGGGATGTGGTGGCGGCGGGAAAGCGTCGCAGCACCGAGCCCGACAACCCCCGCCGGGACCATAAAGGCGTCCAGGGCAATCCCTGCCTGGGTGTTGGGCCACAGGACCCCCAGGAGATCCCAATTGCGGATGTAATTGTCTGGCGGCCAACCGAAAGAGCGACCCCAAACCTGCTGGGAGTGGACAAATGCGAGCGGGTCACCGAAAGAAAAAGCATTATAAGCTATATATCCCAGCAAAGCGGCCGGAGCAAGAAATGGCGAGCAATAATCAGCGGATAGCCGCCGGTCATTCCTGCTGTGCAGATATAACTCATAGGCGACGAAAAAAGAGAGACACACACCGATATTGCGGGTTAGAGCCGCTAAAGCTGCGCAAATTCCGGCCGGCAGCCACAATTGTCTGCGGGCGTAGTAAACGCAGGCGAGCGTAAAGGTCAGGAACAGGGGCTCGGTGTAAACACTGTTCAGAAAGAAAGATGTCGGCATCACAGCATAGGCCAGAAGTGCCCTGTCCGCCGTCCGGGGCGGGAAGTCCCGGTGGAAGGCGGCATGCATCACAGCGAAACTCAAGAAGGCGAACAAGTTGCAGACAAGCAACCCCGAGACCGCATGGCTGAGCCCCAGGCCGTTTAAAGCGCGGATGAAGAAGACGAGCATGGGAAAAAAGACTACGCTTTTTTCGTCGTAGCCTTGGGCGGCGATGTAGGTATACCAATGGGCGTCCCATCTGAGAAACGGGGCGGCGAGCGGCGGCGCGTCGCCAAGAAAGGGGTTTATGAACCCGGCAGGAATGTGGGCGGGCAAGCTGGCTGCCAACCACGCGGAAAACAGTACGATACCCGAATGCAGAAAATAGGGGCGCCAGATCCCCGCGGCCAGGTGCAGAAGGCGAGTCATGACAGTTTTATGGTGTCTCGCCGGCGTACTCGCGGGTGACAACAAGCTCGGAACGGGGTTCGGGGCGGCTCCACGTCCAGCGGTCGTTAGCCACGAAGCTCCACCAGGTGGCAAGCACGATGCCGACGAGTTGGCCGGCGACGGGGCTCCAGCCGTTGACGTGGAATGTATGGGCGAAAGCGGCCGTTATCGCGATGCTGAGGGTCGAAACAAACGCGAACTGGACGAACTGTTTCCCGCGGCGCCATAAGGTCGGTTTAATATCCATTCGCCACGTGATGCTGTCGTTCCAGAGGAAATTGTGGACCATCGCGACAAACGATGCGACCACCGAGGCGAATGCTACATCGGAAGTGAAAAATTCAAGCAGCACAGTCAGCCCCAGCAGATTGACAGGGACGCCAGCGGCCCCGACCAGGCAGAAGGTAAAGAATCGGGCATCTTCAGGCCGATGCCGCGCCAGCCGGAGGACATGCCGCAAATAGTCATACTGGTCACGCCAGGTCATCTTGGAAGCCCCGCTGTCACGGGCGACGAAGGCGTACGGTATTTCGTGCACGGTGTGGTAATCGCCCTTCACAAGCACCTCCATAAGTATCTTCCATCCGATAGGGTTGAGTCTGGCGCTCGTGATAACGCGCCGGTGAAGGCCAAAGTAACCGCTTGTGCAATCCGAAATCGCCCGCAGCCGCCTTATCGAAAGGCGGCCGATCAACCTTGCCGTCCAGGACACAAGCTTGCGGAATATACTAAGGCCGCCGTCCGAGCCGCCGTCGATAAAACGGCTGGGGATGACCACATCCGCACTTGCCAGGCGCTTAATGATCACTGGCAGGAGTTCAGGCGGGTGCTGTAAATCTGCGTCCATCACGATAATGCAGGTGCCGGTGGATAGTTCGAAGCCCTTCACAACCGCGGAGGCCAACCCACGCTCATCAGTGCGATGCACGAAACGGACATTGGGATGGCGTTCGGCCAACGCAGCCAAGACGTCGGGGGTATCGTCGCGGCTGTCATCGACAAACAACAACTCGTACGAATACCCGCATTCCGACAGCACCGTTGTCACCCTCTCGGAAAGCGTCCGGACATTTTCGCGTTCGTTATAAGTCGGCACAATTATGCTCAAATCCATTTGTTTGCACCCTTTCGGCTCTCCCGACGGATATTTGTTAGGTGGGATGACTCGCTATTAGTATGGACCATTTGACTGAGCGTACGCGCTTCGCGCGAAGGAAAATCGCGCCAATCGGCATGTGTATCCGCAGGAATCCCGCCCTCATTACCGAACAACATAAAAAAAGAATGGCGGTGATTATATGATTGTAGCCAAAGACAGCAAACAGCTCATCAAGCTTGACGACAAGTCGACACGGCGGGTGCTTGTCCATGGGCCCTCACTGATGCTGGTCGAATTCGCCTTCAAAAAGGGCGGTGTAGGCAAGCTTCACAAGCATGAGGCTCACGAGCAGGTGGGCTATGTGGCCAAGGGAAGTTTCGAAATAACCGTCGGCGGTGTAACAAAAATCGCCCGCGAAGGTGACTGTTACTACGCCGACCGCAACGTGCTCCACGGCGTTGTTGCCCTCGAGGACGATTCGGTGCTCATCGACACCTTTACCCCTATCAGGGAGGATTTCCTGCCGCAATAACGATCGCGGCATCGCACACAGTAGACTTAATATGAAAAAAAACGAATCCCCAAGACAAACGTCTTGGGGATTCCGCGTTTGGACCGTATGCATTTTTGCACAGGGTCAGATGCGTGCCGATGAGCGACAAATATGAAGCATGCTTCCCATGGCGTATGCATTAATGCTCATAGTAAAGCTGGAGAGCAAGGGAAATACCGCATCGAAAACACAATTTTCGCAACTTTGCAAATTGGCATATTTCTTGCAATATATTAAAGCGGGGAAGAACCGTTCAGAACGGAGGCCCAACTATGAAAGACATCGGCCGCTATAACGATGAAATCGAGCTTTTTTGGGACGGATACGACTATATCGTGCCCCAGGAAGCCCCCCCTGTTGTGAGAGCAGCGGAGTCTGCCGCGGCGAACTGCTAAACGAGAGGGTTCCGGCGCTTGCGTTGGGACTTGATAATGGCGTCGATGACGGCCTCTACCGCCTCGGCCGACACGCCATTGGCGAGCGCTTTTTTTGTAAGCTGCAGAAAAGGCATGCTCTCCGATTTGGCCAACAAAGCGATAAACTCGGGATCGAGGTTGGGCAAACAATCGGTCGGCAATTGAGCGTCGCTGATGCGGAAATAGTCGGCGTTGATTCCGAGGGCTCCGGCCAGACTGCTGACAACGCGGGAGGAAACCTCGGTCTTGCGACCATTTTCGATATTGGTGATATATGAACGGGAAACGCCCGACCGCTGTGACAGCTCCTCGACGGTCAGTTCGCGCAGCTTCCGGAGAGAACGGAGCTTGGTACCGATATCCACCTTGTTGGACCACCTCCTCGCAAATAATATTATACATTATTATATCCAACGTTTCCAGTAGAGTTTTGCTGCCGCTTACACTTATAGGCTTTCCTGGAGAGCAAGTGACAATCCTGTTGGAAATAATTTTCAAAAAATAATTGACAACGTTTCCGAAGGAAACTATAATCAAAGTAGATAGAGCCGTAGAAGGCGTTTTTTAAGACGCAAAACGTTTCCAAAAGAAACGGAAAACGGCCGCATGATTCCAGGGGGGATGCCGTTGAGCGGGTCAAGGATTAGAGAACTAATGCGTAGGCGAGGCCTCAACATCACTGAACTCGCAAAGCTCGTCGATGTCGAAAGGTCTCATATCTCCAACATCCTCGCTGGGCGCAAAAAACCATCGATCGACCTTGCGCTAAGGATGTCGCGGGTGTTGGGGGTAACAGTGAACGAACTCATGCGCAAAGACGGTTTCCGGAATTTCGGAACAAGACCCAAGCGTTAATAAAAGGAGGAAGTACGATGCTGACAAAATCGATTGCCCCGGTTGGGAAGCTGAGCGATCGGGATTTGGCGGCAGCAACGACAAATGTGTGCAAACCAGATCAGGTGTCTGCGATGTGTGCGAAGTATTATGGCGAAGGAGGAGAAAACATGCTGACCGTTGCAATCGATCCCGCTGGATCGCTGAGCGAAAGGGAACTGTCGATCATCAAAGCGAAACTGCGCAATCTCGATGGTATTTCGGCGGTGCCGGTCGATGTCGAAAAAAACGAACTTAGGATAGGCATTGACGACAATGCGTTCGTGGATGACTGGGAATTCATCGGGCGTAAACTGGGATATCGCGTCCATAGCGTCTAAAAGGTCGCGCCGATCCTTTGGGGGTCGGCGCGCGGCTAGCTGTTTTACCTGACTGAGATACGGTCAGGGTACTAAAAAGGGGTGACTGTATGGATTTCTTTCTCGCCCTGGTAGGGATCATGATGGTCAACATCGTTCTTAGCGGCGATAATGCGGTCGTCATAGCTATGGCGAGCCGCTGTCTGCCTCCGAAGCAACAGCGGCTCGCCATTCTCTGGGGCAGCGCCGGAGCTATCGGCCTCAGGGTGATCCTGACCGTCGTTGCGGTGGTCCTGCTGCAAATACCGTATCTCCAGTTTTTCGGGGGACTGTTGCTTGTCTGGATAGCCGCCAAACTTCTCCTGGAAGACGAGAGCTGCGAAAATGTGGAGGCCTCAGATTCACTATGGGCGGCGGTCAAAACCATCATTATCGCCGACATCATCATGAGCCTTGACAATACCCTCGCCATTGCCGCCATCGCCAAGGGCGACTACCTGCTCCTCTTCATCGGCCTGGCGCTGAGCATCCCGCTGATCATCTTCGGCAGCCAGTTACTTGTCGTCGTCATGAACAGATTCCCGATCATCGTTTACATCGGCGCCGGCCTTATCGCCTGGACGGCTGGGGAAATGATGATCCGCGACCAGAAGGTCGGCCACTATTTCACCGCCTACACCCCCGAATGGCTCATCCCGCTCGCCATAACCGCCGCCGTTATCGCGCTCGGCGTCTGGCAGAAGAAGTACAAGAAAAAGTCAGGGGCGGGCGAGGATCAGCCCAAACCGGAAAAAGCCCTCTAAAGCAAATTTTTTTGCCCCGCAATGATTCCCTGGGAAACGTTTTGCCAAGAAGGCCCTACGCAAGGCCTTTACGGAATAAACGGCCAAATTGAAAAAAGGAGGAAAATTGAATGGAGACTACCCAGGTTCCCCAGGAGCAAGTCGCTCCGAAGGCGAAAATGACCGAAGCCGAAGAAAAGTTCGACAGACGCCGCAAAACTATCGGCTGGTTCCTCGGTCCCATCCTCGGATTACTGGTATTCTTTACCCCGATTGCCGGCCTGAAGCCGGAAGGCCACCTGCTGATGGCCATCATGACATTCGTCGCCACGTGGTGGATATGCGAGCCTGTCCCCATCCCGGTCACGTCGCTGATCGGACCGGTGCTGGCCGTGCTGCTGGGCGTCGTCCCAGCGAGGGCCGCTTTCGCCCCCTTCGCCGATCCGCTCATCTATCTCTTCATGGGCAGCTTCATGCTGGCCACCGCGATGATGAGCCACGGCCTCGACAAGCGGTTCGCCTACGCTATCCTGTCGATGAAGTGGGTCGGATCCAGTCCGACTCGCATCCTGCTGGCTGTCGGTCTCGTTACAGCCATGCTGTCCGGCTGGGTAAGCAATACCGCCACCACCGCCATGATGTATCCTATCTCGCTCGGTCTGCTGATGGCGATCAAAGACATGTACAAAGCCAACGGCGAGGAGCTTGACCTCGGCACCTACAAATACGCTACCGGCCTCATGTTGATGACCTCCTATGCGGCCTCGGTCGGCGGTGTGCTGACCCCGGTGGGCACTCCCCCGAACATCATCATGATGGGTTTCCTCGAGAAACTGGCCAACATCAAGATCACCTTCTTCCAGTGGATGGTCTGGGGCTCGGTTGCCATGGTCGTCTACTTCGTCCTGATGTTCGTCGTCCTCAAGCAGATGTTCCCGGCCGGCATCAAAAGCATCCCCGGCGCCGAAAAACTGATCGCCGAAAAGCGCAAGGCTCTCGGGCCGTGGAAGACAGGCGAGCGCAACGCCATCATCGCATTCGGCATCGCCGTCACCCTATGGGTCCTGCCCGGTTTCCTGTCCGTCGCCTACGGTCCCGGCGCCCCCATCCTGAAAACCTACGGCCGGTACTTCCCCGAAGCCATCGTCGCCATGATGGCCGGCCTGCTGCTCTTCATCATGCCGACCAACTGGGAAAAACGCGAATTCACCCTCCAGTGGAAAGACGCCGTCAAAGGTATCGACTGGGGCACCCTCATCCTCTTCGGCGGCGGCCTGTCGCTCGGGGCGATGATGTACACCACCGGCATGTCGAAATGGATCGGCGACGCCATCGTCAAAACGACCGGCGCCAACTCCCAGGTCGCGATAGTTGCCGTCTTCTCCGTCCTGTCGCTGTTCATGTCCGAGCTTACCTCCCACACCGCCGCCACCAACATGGTCGGACCGCTCGGCATCACCGTCGCGATCTCGGCCGGCCTCAGCCCCATCCCGGTGGCTGTGGCCATCGCTCTGGCATCCTCCCTCGGCTTTATGATGCCTGTGTCGACGCCGCCGAACGCCATCGTGTACGCCAGCGGCCTGATCCCCATCACCACCATGATCAGGTCAGGCTTCCTCATCGACCTCATCGGCGTCTCGCTGGTAACGATACCGCTCGTCATGTACCTTGTCACGTGGGTAGTTAAGTAGGGAAATTGCCATATATATCAAAATTTGCAGGAGTTGCCACAAACTTGTAGAACTAGTACTGGGTTGTTCCGGCACAGCAACCGCTGTGCCGGAACGGCCAATGTGGCGAAAGAGCGAGGTGAAAACAGGATGGGATCCGGTGTAACTACGAATCCGATTACTATCATGCTCATCAACATGACCGTCGTGTTTGCGGTTCTGTACGGTTTGAGCCTGATAATCCGCGCTATTAAAAAGGTCGACCCTACGCAAAAAAAAAAGCTAGCTGAACCGGTGCAGCCGACACCGGCGGTTGTTGAGCAGACGGCAGCGGCGGAGTATCAGGACGAAGACGAAGAGGCCGCGGTAGTCATTGCCGCCGCAGTGGCCGCCCTAGGCTACGGAGTCGTAAGCATTACGGCTGTACGTCCGGAAATCAGCAGGACGTGGCGCCAGGCGGGCCGGTTCGAAGCGCTCGCCAAAAGGCTTCCTGCGGCCAAGAGATAACCAGAGGGGTGATAATATGGAAAAATTGCTGATAACCTTTAACGGTAAATCATATGAAGTTGAAGTCGAAAGGCTGACGGGAACGGCGAGTGCGGCGCCGAAACCCGCGTGCGCGGCGCCGGCTGCCGTGGCCGCCACACCTTCGCCCGCGCCGGCCCCGAAAGCGGCGGCGGCTCCCGCCCCCGCAGCCCCCAAGGCGGCGCCGGCCTCTGCCGGCGGCCAGCAAGTCTGCGCGCCGATGCCTGGCAAGATTCTGTCCATCAGCGTAAAAGCGGGCGAAACGTGCAAGCGCGGCGACGTGCTGCTCATCCTTGAAGCGATGAAAATGCAGAACGAAATTATGGCGCCTGCGGACGGGAAAGTGGCTGATGTCCGCGTCAGCGCCGGGCAGTCTGTCTCGACCGGCGACGTCATGGTCGTGCTGGCCTAGCGCCGAATGAGGAGGGTATTCTATGTTCGAGGCATTCAACGTTGCGCTACAGGCCGTCTATAACGACAGCGGCTTTACCGCCTTCACCGTCGGCAACGCCATCATGATCGCAGTCGGCCTTGTGCTCATATACCTGGCCTTCGCCAAAGGGTTCGAGCCGTTGCTGCTGTCGCCGATTGCGTTCGGCTGCATCCTCGCCAACCTGCCGAAGACGGGGTTTCTCGAGGAACACGGCGTTATGCAGCTCATCAGCTACGGCATCCAGTACGAAATATTCCCGCCGCTGATCTTCCTCGGCGTCGGGGCGATGACCGACTTCGGGCCCATGTTGGCCAACCCGTCGACCCTGCTCCTGGGCGCGGCCGCCCAATTCGGTGTTTTCGTCTCGCTGGGCGGGGCGATGATGCTCGGGTTCAACGTCCAGGAGGCCGCCTCCATCGGCATCATCGGCGGCGCCGACGGACCGACCGCCATCTACCTGACCGTCAAGCTGGCCCCCCACCTGCTGGGAGCCATAGCGGTCGCCGCCTACTCATATATGTCGCTCGTACCGCTCATCCAGCCGCCGATCATGAAGCTGCTCACCACCCAGAAAGAGCGCGAGTGCGTCATGGAGCAGCTGCGGCCGGTCTCCAAGTTTGAAAAGATCGCCTTCCCCATCGTCTGCACGCTGGTAATCAGCCTGCTGCTGCCGCCGATCGCTTCCCTGATGGGCATGCTAATGCTTGGCAACCTCTTCCGCGAATCCGGCGTGACCGACCGCCTGTCCGACACCGCCCAGAACGCATTGATCAACATCGTGACGATCTTCCTCGCCCTGGGCACCGGCCTGACGATGTCGGCGGAAAGCTTCCTCAATTTCAAGACGATCCAGATCATCTGCCTCGGCCTGCTGGCGTTCGCCGGCGGCACCGCGGCGGGTGTACTGTTGGGCAAGGTCATGTACTACGCTACCGGCGGCAAGGTCAACCCGCTCATCGGGTCGGCCGGGGTCTCCGCCGTGCCGATGGCCGCCCGTGTCAGCCAGGTGGTCGGCCAGAAAGCCAACCCGTCGAACTTCCTGCTCATGCACGCCATGGGCCCGAACGTGGCTGGCGTAATCGGCACCGCCGTCGCCGCCGGCACCATGCTGGCGATGCTGAAATAGCCCGCCGCTAAGAGCGCGCTATCACCCAGGACCGCAATAAGCCCCCGCCGCAAACCGCGCCGGGGGCTTTTGAGTAAGGCCCGGAGGCGAAAAAAAAGACCGCATTACGCGGTCATGAATAGGGTAGGCTCACCCTGTCGGAGGATGCCTCCCTATGTGGGGAGCAGTTACCGAAACGGCCGGAGTCTGCGCTCAGCCAGAAAATTGCGGACGCACGGATGCGAGACGCAGGAAAATGCATGCATAGGCAAGAATTCATACAACATTATTGTTATAATCAGCTAACCCTCGGTTTCTGCGGATAAACCGTTCCATCGCCAGGGCGGGGTTGCTTTCTGACAGAAACCTGCCCCTGTATTTAGCAAGTGCTGACGGTTGGCGGCAACGGCTTGTATCCCTGCTGGCAAACCCGGCTAGCCGGCTCCAGAAACCCGCGGTCTCGGGAGTTCGGTGCTAGCCTCAGTCAGTTCGCCACTATCCCGGCCGGGTTTGGCGGCACGGTACTATATGAAAAACACTATTTATTGATGCAAGAACCGTGCCACAGCTAGGATAGGCCGTTCCGCAAGGCTTGTGACGGTTTTGCTCCGGTGTGACGCGGGCATTTATGCCTAATGTCGCTAAATGAACGGCAATGATTTTTGCGGAAACATACAGCAATGAAGGCCCAAAAATGCATATGCAAAATTGCATAGTCAAAAAGCGATTTTGCATACAAATGGAGGATGAGATGCAACGTCTCGAGGCTGAGAAAGAAAACAAGCTGCTGTGGAAAATAATCGATTCCTCTTACGACGGAATTTTCCTGACTGACGGGGACTGCAACATCCTCTACTGCAATGAGGCATACCTCAAAATCTCCGGACTCGACCGGGAGATGCTCAAAGGGAGAAAGATCGACGAACTGGTAAAGGCGGGTGAGATCCCTGACGCCTGTTCGCCTGACGTCATCAGGACCCGCAAGCCGCTGACTAAGGTTATCGACTATTATCACGGCGTTTCCGCCTTGGTTACGAGTATCCCGGTATTCGACGACGACGGCAGCCTGGTCAGGGTATTTTCCAACGTCCGCGATATCACTGAGCTCGTCAGCATCAGGGAGCAGCTGAAAAGCAGCACCGATCTGCCCGAGGAATACCGCCGGCTCCTGTGGCAGGCGGAAAAGACCGGGCGCGACGGCAGCTTCATCGTCGCCAGTCCGGTCATGGAAAACATTTTCAAACTGGCGGCCAGGGTGGCCCAGGTATCTTCCCCGGTGCTGATCCAGGGAGAATCGGGCGTCGGCAAGGATGTGCTGGCAAGATATATCCATGACAGCGGTGAGGAGGCGGAAAAGAGGCCGTTCGTCCAGATCAACTGCAGCGCCATCCCGGAAACCTTGCTTGAATCGGAACTGTTCGGCTACGAATCCGGCGCATTTACCGGAGCCTCAAAAAAAGGCAAGATCGGATTGATCGAGCTCGCCAACAACGGCACCCTTTTCCTCGACGAGATAGGCGAGATGCCGATGTCCCTTCAGGTCAAGCTGCTCGACGTCCTGCAGACCAACCGGATGTTCCGGCTCGGCGGCACGAAGACGGTCGAGACGAAAACCCGTATCATCGCCGCCACAAACACCAACCTCGAGAAAATGATCGAGGAAGGGCGCTTCCGCCGCGACCTATTCTACCGTCTCAACGTCATTCCCATATATATACCGCCGCTACGCGAGCGCCGCGAGGATCTCGTGCCGATGATCCTGAGCTTCCTGGATCAGAACAACCGCAAATACAACATGACGAAAAAGATATCCCCCAAGGTCGTCGATATCCTCACGCATTACGCCTGGCCCGGCAACGTCCGCGAACTGCGCAATATCATCGAACACATGACCGTTCTGGCCGAAGGAGACACCATCGATGAAAAATGCGTGCCCCTCAGTGTGGCGAGATCGGCCGGAAAGTCGTTGTTCATCGAAACCCCCGACTACTTTTCTTCCTTCAACCTCCAGGAAATCAACGACACCGTAGAGCGGGCAGTCATCGAAAAAGCGCTCGCCTCTTTCGGCTCAATGCGCAACACGGCCGCCCACCTGGGGATCGACCTCTCCACACTTGTACGGAAAAAGCGAAAATACAATCTGTAAAATAATAATTCCTGCAGGAACGGGGCTTCACAGCTGTGAAGCCCCGTTTTTACTGGACTTTAGCCAATAAACGTTTCTCTGGGAAATCTTTTTTTGTGCAAATGCGGAGAAACTATTCCATTTATGATAAAATATTGATGCATGTGGGGAGGTGATTATATGACCACCTTTAGATTGGGTGGCGAAACTGTTACCGGCGTTGCCGCTTTATACGGCATGCGGAACAGACTGGTAAACATGGCCAACCGTTTCTATCGCCAGGCGCTTGACTGCCAGAGCTTCGATGAGGAAGAGGAGCTGACGAGCAGCTTTCTCAGCAGCTTCATGGAAGGGATGGCAGCGTGCCTCGCCTGCGAGGAAGAGATGATGGCCGAAAGTTTCTACCCGGACCGCGAAGAGCACCAGCAGGAACATGACGACTTCATTGGCAAGCTCTACGCGGTGCGGCGGCGGCACAAGCTCGGCGAGCCGGCCATGGCATTCGAGATCTTCCACGAGGTAAGAGAATGGTTCTTGTCTCACTGGGAGTACGCCGACGGCAGGCTGCTGCCCTTTCTTGACCGGACCGAGATGTTCAGGGCTTCCGGCTTTGCCGGCGCTGCGTCCGGCCCGGCGGGGAAAACAGCCGCGTACGCTTCGGCCGAGCCATCGCACGTCAGCTGACACAAAACAGATTGCGGAAATACCTATTCGCGAGGCGGGTGGCCAAAGGCCGGCCGCCTTAATTCTTTTGCGCCTCCGGGGACCGATAGCCGGCAAAAAAACCGGCCCCTGTGGGCCGGTCCGTTGTCAGTGCCGGTTCCTTACCATCCTTCTCTTGCCGGTCGCTTGACGGAACGCACGAAGAAATACGGCGGAGAGTCGGCGAGCCAGTCCCGCATCGTTTTTTCGTTTACGGTCCGGAAGTGGCCAACCTCAAAAAGGCAGTGCATAATCATACGGTCGGCACCGCGAGCCAGGGAGGTTATCCTGAAGCTCCCCAAATCGGACACCCGTCCGTCCAGCCGTTCTTCGAGCCAGTGCTGCACATCAGCTCCCGACAGCGCCAGGAGTTCGGGATACTCCAATGTTATCAGGAACTTGCACCGCACAATATTCCCCCTCAGCCAGCGTAATAAACAGAAGAGTTAAAAAAACAAAAAGAAAGCCGCTTTGACAGCCTCCTCCTGTAGCACCCGGTAAATTGTCTTTTAATTAATTATAAGCCGCTGGAATAAAAATGGCAATAATTTTAAAAACATATTTTATCAAAATGTCTGAAAAAAGCCGGCAACGCCGTGTCTGTGGCGAAGAAACCGCCGCCATGCAGGGAAGAATTGACACTAGCGGGCGTTAAGAAGTAAAATGAAAATGACTTTTACGATATGATAATAATTGCTGCTAGACATGGACAACGACAGGAAAGAAGGTAATATCATGGGGTGCGGGAAAATATTTGTCGCCGGCGCCGGCCAGATGGGCTCGGGCATCGCCCAGGTGGCGCTGCAGGCCGGCTACGGTGTCGTACTGTACGACGTACGGGAAGCGTTCACGGGTCGGGCTGCCGGGAAAATCGCCGACAACCTCCAGAAAAGCGTCGTAAAAGGGCGGCTTACGGCGGCGGACAAAGATGCCTGTCTCGGCCGGCTTGCCACCGCCACGGACCTCGATAAAGCATCGGACGCGGATCTTGTCATCGAAGCCATCGTCGAAGACGCTGCCGCCAAAAAGCAGCTTTTTGGGCAACTGGACGCCATCTGCGGCCCCCGGACAATCTTTGCCAGCAACACCTCCTCGATTTCCATCACCGAGCTGGCGTCGGCCACCGCGCGCCCCGAACGCTTCATCGGCATGCACTTTTTCAACCCCGTGCCGGTGATGAAGCTGCTCGAAATAACCAGAGGCCTGCTCACCGCCGAAGAGACGCTGCAGTTTGCCCTGGCTACGGGAGAAAACCTGGGCAAAGTGACTGTAGTCGCCAAAGACGTGCCTGGGTTCGTCGTCAACCGCATCCTCGACCCGATGCTCAACGAGGCCATCGGCATGCTCGACGAAGGCGTCGCGTCGGCGGAAGACATTGACAAGGCGATGGTCAACGGCTGCAACCATCCCATGGGGCCGCTCGCCCTCACGGACATGATCGGCCTCGATGTCCTGCTGGCGATCATGGAAGTGCTGTACCGCGAATACGGCGATCCCAAATACCGCCCCGCCCCGCTGCTGAGAAAAATGGTGCGGGCGGGTTACCTCGGCCGCAAGAGCGGCCGAGGCTTCTATCAGTATTGAGAGGCGAGGGACAAAAGCGCCCGGCGAGATTCGCCGGCAGATGATGCCGACGGGCCGTTGAAGCAGGAGAGAGGTGCAGAAAGTGAACAAGCCCCGCAAAAATATGGACAGCAAATTCTATGTTCAGTCGATCGCCCGCGCGTTTGCCATCCTCGAAGAAGTAAGCAAAGCCAACGATCACGGCCTCAGCCTCAGTGAGATTGCCGAAAAGATCGGTCTGCCCATCAGCACCGTCTATCGTATCGTCCAGAACCTGCTCGCCTGGCAGCACCTGGCGGAAAAGGACAACGGCAACTACACCCTCGGCTTCGCCTACCTCACCTACGGCAACATCGTCAAACGCGACCTAGTCCTGACAAACATTGCGCGCAAACATATGGAGGAACTTAACCGGAAGACAAAGGAGACGATTTACCTCGCCATCCTCGACAAGATGGCGGGCGACATCATCTACATCGACAAACTTGAGAGCCACCGCAACATCAAACTTGCCGCCGGGGTGGGATCGCACAACTACATTCACTCGACCGCCAACGGCAAATGCCTCGTCTCCCGGCTGGGCAACGATAAACTGCGTGAGCTGCTGGGCGTCAGGGGTATGCCGGCGCTTACGCCCGCCACCATAACCGATTTCGACAAGTTTGTCGCCGAAGTCAAACAAGTAAGGAAAACCGGCTTCGCGATTGACGACCTCGAAAACGAGCAAGGCGTGCGCTGTGTAGCCGCCCCCATCTTCGACTACACCGGCAGCGTGGTTGCCGCCATCAGCATCTCGGGTGTGGAGGCCAACATGGCCCCCGAAACGCTTGGCACGGAATACAGCGAACTTGTAAGGGAAGCGGCATTAAACATATCCCGGCAGATGGGCTATGACAGCGGCGGCCAATAACAAGTTGCGAAAAAAGCCAGCGGCGCCTTGCAGCGTCCGCCGGCCTTTTTTTGTTCCGCTACCGGAGCACGCCGCCGTTAACTGTCTTGTCACGCAAGGGATATTCTGAGGCGGGCAGCTGCGGGCGCCTCGCGGAATGCGGGCACAGAAATTTGCCGGGAACAAAACGATGTCCTCTGGCGCCGAACCCTGCGGCAGGATTAAGCGGTATTGGGGGAGAAGTGAACAGCAGTCGGGGAGGTAGAACTATGAAGGCGCATCTTTTAGTGTTACGCCCGGATGACCAGCTCACCAGGGCCTTACACATGTTCCGCAAGACTACGGCAGAAACCCTGCCCGTCACCTCCGGGGACGGCAGCTTCCTGGGCGTGGTCCGGCTGCGCGACATTCTCGGCACAGACCCCGCGGACAAGGTTGCCGGCTACCTGTCATCCGACTGCCTGATGGTCAGGCGCCCGGTCGCTGACGAAGAAATCCTTCGCGATGCCGCCGCCACCGGATCCCTTCACGCGGAAGCCTATGTCGCCGACACGGACGGCAAGCTGATTGCCTGTGTCGACCTGCGCCAGCTGCAGAAAGCGCGGGCGGCGGGAGAGGAGATCGCCGACGAGGAACAGTTTCTCAGACAGATCCTGCGGCCCACGTCCCTGGCGAGATGCATCCTCGACGACCTCAACGACGGCGTCATTATCATCAACCGGGATAGCCGCGTCCTTTACGCCAACTCGTCTTACGGGCGGATACTCGGCATCGACCATAACAAAGTCATCGGCCGCCTGCTCACCGTGATAGAACCGGGATCGCGGCTGATGGAGGTGCTCGCGACCGGTCGGCCGTTCATCAACAAGCCGATCGAACTCAAGCGCCTAAACGTCACCGTCATGGCGCGAATCACGCCCATCCGCTTTCGCAACCAGGTAGTCGCAGCCGTCTCGGTATTCTCCGATATCAGCGACACCCTGCGGGCCGCCGCGGACCTGGAAAAAGCTCAGCACATCAGAGCGCTCCTTGCTGAGGAACTCGCGCCCGCCGGCTCCGTACCCCCCGAATTTGCCGACATCGTCGGCTCGAGCCGCAAGCTCCGGCGTCAGCTCGAAATCGCCATGAAAGTCGCCCCCGTCGACGCGCCGCTCCTTATTCTCGGCGAAAGCGGCACAGGCAAAGAACTGCTCGCCCGCGCCATCCACCGGATGAGCCCGCGGCGGGATAATCCCTTCCTGTCGCTCAACTGCTCGGCCATCCCCGACAACCTCATGGAAAGCGAACTGTTCGGCTACGAAGAGGGAGCCTTCACCGGCTCGCGCAAAGGCGGCAAGGTGGGCAAGATCGAAGTCGCCAACCGCGGCACGCTGTTTCTCGACGAAATAGGCGACATGCCGATGACCATGCAGACAAAACTGCTCCGCTTCCTTCAGGAAAAGGAATTCGAGCGGGTAGGGGGCGTAAGCAGCGTCAAAGTCGACATTCGCGTACTGGCCGCCACCAACCGTGACCTGGACGAGATGGTCCGCCAGAAAACCTTCCGGGAAGACCTCTACTACCGCCTGAACGTCTTCACCCTCACGGTGCCGCCCCTGCGCGAGCGCCGGGTTGATATACCCGCCCTGGTGGAGCATTACAAGGCGTATTACGAAGCCAAATACAGCAAGAAGGTCGAAATATCGCCCCGCTGCCTGAAGGTACTGACAGACCACGACTGGCCGGGGAACGTGCGCGAACTCAAAAACGTGATGGAGCATGTCGTCCTGCTCGCCGAAACGCCGGTGGTCGGCAGGGATCACCTGCCGGCATATTTCCGCAGCGGACTGGGCGACAAAGGGCTGCCGCGCGCTGCCGGCGAAGCTCCGGGCACGCTGCCCGACCGCATCCATCAGCTTGAGAAGACGGCCATCCTCGAAGCCCTCCAGGAAAGCGGCTACAACCGGTCGAAAGCCATGAAGCTGCTCGGCCTAAGCCGCCGGACCTTCTACAAGAGGTTGCGCGAACTGGGGATATAGACGGAGAAACAACCTGTATACAAAGTAAACATAGAACAAAAGCGAGAATTTTCAATCTTCTGACGGTGTCGGCCGGACGAGGGTGTATATAAAGTATACACTCTCGTCCGGCCGGCCGTTTTTCTCAACCCTGGCGGCAATTGCCCGCCGCCTTCCGCCAAAGCGCGAAAAACCCTGCAGGACCGGCGTTTTGACAGGAGAGACAGAGCTTTGGGGGGGCGCCGCGGCCATCCATATATTTACTGGAATGCTTTGTGCATTAATATATAGTGTGGCGCTTCCCGACGCGTAACCGAGCACCAGGGACAAAGAAAATTAAAGCAACAAAAGGGGGAAAAACATGGAAAACTCCAGATTGGCAGACATCTGGGGGGACACGGTCGACCTGAGGCACCTGGCCTACGGGATGGTCCTCGGCATTATTGTCGCCCTTGCCGCCTACATGGGAGGCGTGTCCTACCTCAAAGCCAGCTACCCGAAGTTGCCCCTCAACCTTGTCACCGGCTACTCACTCCTCATCGGCATTGTCGGCTGCCTGCTGTCAGCCTTCATCGCCGCGAAACTGTTCCCCCCCAAGCGCGAGCTCAAAGAAGCGGAGCTGAGCGCCGAAGACCGGCTGCTGGTCATTGAAGAACTCAAACTCGACCAGGAGGCCGAACGTCGTGAACTGGAAACACTGCCGCCCGAAATCATCGAAGAGATGCACCAGCTAAAACTCTACGACCTGTTCGCCGGCCAGGCGGATGGAAAAGGAAAGGGGTGAGCTGAGCAATGGAAGGAATCATGGGAGAACTCATCTGGGGTATCGGTGCCGCCCTCCTCGGCTCGATCGTCTTCTCCGGCATCGGCTTGATCTCCGGTACCGACGAAACCGCCACAATCGCCCCTGTGACACTGCTCATCATCCTGCTTGGCTTCCCGCCGGTCGCCGTACTCGCCTTCTTCATCGCGGCCGCCGTATCCAAACATATGACCCACGCCATCCCCACCGCCCTCATGGGCATCCCCGGCGACACCATGGCTGTGCCGATGCTGGAGCAGGCCACCATTCTCCGCCGCCTCGGCGTGCCGCACATCGCCCTCAGAAAAATGATCTCCGGCGCCATCCTGGCGGCCTTCATCGCTCTGCCGATCTCGGTAGCCTTCGCGTCCGTACTCGCGCCTTACGCCGATGTCGTCCGCAAGTGGGCGCCCTACATCTTCACCCTGGCGGCCATCATCATCGCATATACCTCGAGCGCTCGCTGGGCCGCGGTCTTCGCCCTCATCCCCTTCGCGGTCCTGCTGCAGGGCCTCAACAAATTCGCCATTGCCGGCGCCGGCAAAGGACTTTTCATCAGCTTCTTCCTCGGCATCGCCATCGGCCCGATGTTCGCCGACCTCATCACCGTGCTGTCGCCGGTGGCCCGCCAGCGCCTTATGCGCACCGTGCCGCGCGAATTCTGGCTTGCCCCCGAACTCAAAATGTGGGAAGGCTATTTCCCCAACCCGATAAAAATCCTCAGCGGCGGACAAAAGCTCTACACTGCCCTCGCCGCCTTCGTCTCCTCCCTCACCTTCACCTTCAGCCCCGTCGGCATGACGGTCATGATCGGCGAATTCGTAAGCTCGCGGGTCAAAAGCACCTACCAGCGGCTTACCACCTCACTCGCGGTCATGAACGGCGTCACAGAGTCCACCTACATCGCCGAAACGATCATCCCCCTGATGGCCTTCGGCCTGCCGCTTTCCCCCATGGCCCTCGGTCCGGCGGCGCCGCTGTTCAACGCCCCGCCCGTCTATACCCTCCAGCCGACGGTCAACAATCTCCACACCCTGCTGACGCCTTACCAATATCTCCTCTACGGGTTCATCGGCATCATCATGGCGGCGGTCATCGCCTACCCGCTGTCGATGAACTATGCCCGCCGCGCCAGCGCCTGGGTGCTCCGCAACGTTAGCCAGGAAGCCATCATCAGCATGTTCACCGGCCTCATCGTCGTCCTGTCCTACTCCGAAGGCGGCTGGACAGGCGTCGGCGTCGCCATCACCATCGCCATCGTCGGCGGCATCTTGAACAAGTACTTCGGCATCCATACCGGCGTCCAGTACATGACCTACTACGCATCCGGCTTTATCGTCCTGCAGCTGTTCGGAGTCAAGTGATAAGGAGGAAACCGTCCCATGAAGAAAACCTCGGTAATTCCCGGTTTCTACAAACTCGATGTCGACGAGCGGATCAAGATCCTCCGCGACTTCGCCTCGCTCACCGATGACGACGTCGCCCTGCTCAAGGGCGAAAAAGGACTGGCGCTCGAATCGGCCGCCAAAATGGTCGAAAACGTCGTCGCCAAAATGGAGCTGCCGTTCGGCCTCGCCGCCAACTTCCTCATCAACGGCAAGGAATACTTCGTGCCGATGTGCACCGAAGAACCGTCCGTCATCGCCGCCGCCAGTCACGCCGCCAAGCTTACCATCAGCAAGGGCGGCTTTACGACCAGCAACTCCGGCCCGGTCATGATCGCCCAGATCCAGGCGGTCAATATCAAGGACCCCTTCCGGGCCAAACTCGCCATCCTCGAAAACAAGGACGAAATCATCGCCCGCGCCAACGAGATGGACCCCGTGCTCGTCAAATTCGGCGGCGGCTGCCGGGACGTCGAGGTCCGCGTCCTCGACTCCGACCTCGGTCCGATGGTCATCACCCACCTCATCGTCGACACCCGGGACGCCATGGGCGCCAACGCCGTCAATACCATGGCCGAAGGGCTCGCCCCCTTCATCGAGAAAATCACCGGCGGCCGCGTTTTCCTGCGGATACTCTCCAACCTGGCCGTCCGGCGTCTGGCCCGGGCCCGCTGCACCATCGCCAAGGAAGAGCTGGGCGGCGAGGAAATCGTCGACGCCATCCGCACCGCTTACTGCTTTGCCAAAGCCGATCCGTTCAGAGCCGCCACCCACAACAAAGGCGTCATGAACGGCATCACCGCCGTCGTGCTGGCCACCGGCAACGACACCCGCGCCATCGAGGCGGGCTGCCACGCTTACGCCGCCCGCGACGGCCGCTACACCTCCATGACCGTTTGGGAGAAAGACGCCAACGGCGATCTTGTCGGCAGCCTCGAGTGCCCGATGGCCGTAGGCATCATCGGCGGGGCCACCGCCACCCACCCCCTGGCCAAACTGGCGGTCAGGATCCTGGGCATCAAGAACGCCGTCGAACTCGCGGAGATCATCGTCGCCACCGGCCTCGCCCAGAATCTCGCCGCCATCCGCGTGCTCGCCACCGAAGGCGTGCAGCGCGGCCACATGGCGCTGCATGCCCGCAATATCGCTATAAACGCCGGCGTGCCGGCCGAGCTGGTCGACCAGGTTGCCGCCGTCATGGCCAGGGAACACAAAGTCAACGTCGTTCGCGCCCAGGAAATCCTCGCGGAGTTGAAGAAAAAATGAGCGCGAGAATGAAGTTGCCCGCCAAAGTCGAAGTATGCGACATCACCGTCCGGGACGGCTTCCAGAACCTCGAAACCTTCATCCCTACCGAAGCCAAGCTGTATCTCATCGAAGAACTGACCCAGTGCGGCTTCAAGAACCTCGAGATTACCTCCTTCTCCAACCCCAAGCGGGTGCCGCAGTTCCGCGACGCCGAGACCGTCCTCCAGGGAATCAAGCGGCGGCCGGACGTCAGATACCAGGCCGTCGCCCTGACGGAAGCGGCCGTCAAGCGGGCTGTCGAGGCGCGGGAAAAAGGGTACGGGCCGGACAAAATCGTCACCATGATCTCCACCAGCCAAAGTCATAACCTCGTCAACGCCGGGGAACTTCACGACCAGCACTTCCGCAACCTCGAGAAATGGGGCCGGATGATCAAAGACGCCGGCATGATCTTCTGCGGGACGGTCGGCACCGTGTTCGGCTGCCCGATCGAGGGCCCGGTGCCGCTCTCGCGGGCGTGGGAATTCGCCCGCCGCCATTTCGACATCGGCGTCGACGAAATCGAATACGGCGACACCACCGGCGAAGGGACGCCCGATCGGGTGTGGGAATTCTACACCGAACTGATGGCCCGCATGCCGTGGCCCGAGAAACACATCGTCCACTTCCACGAGTCGCGGGGCTGGGGGCTCGCCAACTGCCTGGCCGCCCTCCAGGCGGGCATGGTCCGTTTCGAGGCGTCCATGGGAGGCCTCGGCGGCCAACCGGCCTCGATGGTCGACCGCGTCCCCGTCCTCGGCACCGGCGAATCCTACACACCCAGCGACCTCACCGGCAACGTCCGCGCCGAGGACCTAGTCGTGCTGCTCGACGAAATGAACATCGACACCGGCATCGACGTCGACCGGTACCTGCGTATCGGAGCGACCCTGGAGCGGATCGTCGGCCGCCGGCTACGGTCGTGGACCGTCCTTTCCGGACGGATTCCCAAAACCCCCACCCCCGTAATGGAGAAGGTCAGGCAGCGTTTCGCCGACCAGCTCGCCCAGGAAAAAGGCTGAGATACAAATAATTTCCCCAAGAAGCTTCCCGGCCGTCAGGCGCGGGGAGCTTCTTTTTCGCAGGCGGGCTGAATTAAATACCGCGGCGCTGACTATGCTACGAAAAGCAAGACAGCGGGCGGGCCCGCCCCGCGAGAACCCGCCGAGCCTCAGAGGAAAGAAGGTGCCTGATGAACAGGAGAGTCATTCAGGTCGAGGAACGCCCGTCGCCGCTCGAGACAATACCGCTCAGCCTCCAGCACCTCTTCGCCATGTTCGGGGCCACCGTGCTCGTTCCCATCCTCTTCAAGGTCAACCCGGCGACAATACTGCTTTTCAACGGCATCGGGACGCTGCTCTACACCGTCATCTGCAAAGGCCGCATCCCCGGGTACCTCGGCTCCAGCTTCGCCTTTTTGTCGCCGGTGTTCGTCGTCCTCGCGCGGTTCGGCTATCAGGAGGCTCTCGGCGGGTTCATCGCCGTCGGTCTGATATTCTGCGCCGTCGCCCTTAGCTTCCGGCTGATCGGCTACGGCTGGGTCGATTACGTCTTCCCGCCCGCCGCCATGGGCGCCATCGTGGCGGTCATCGGTCTCGAGCTCGCCCCCGTCGCGGCCGACATGGCAGGTCTGACCGCAAAGACCCCAGACCCCAGAGCAATCACCGTAGCCCTCTTCACCCTGGCGATAACCGTATTTGGCTCGATCGTCTTCCGGGGCTTTATGGCCATCATCCCCATCCTGCTGGGGGTGCTGGCCGGTTACGGCCTCGCGTTCTTCCTCGGACTGGTCGACATCAGCGGCGTGGCCGCGGCCCCCTGGCTCGCCGTCCCCGCATTCTATACGCCGGTCTTCAACTGGACGGCGATAGCGATCATCACGCCGGCCGCTCTGGTGGTAATCGCCGAGCATATCGGCCATCTCATCGTCACCGGTAATATCGTCGGACGCGACCTGATGAAAGACCCCGGGCTCGACCGTTCGTTGCTCGGCAATGGGCTGTCGACCCTGCTATCCGGCTTCTTCGGTTCGACCCCCAACACCACCTATGGCGAAAACATCGGTGTAATGGCGCTCACCAAAGTCTACAGCACCTACGTCATCGGCTGGGCCGCCGTCATCGCCATAATCCTGTCGTTCGTCGGCAAACTCGCCGCCGCCATCCAGAGCATCCCCACCCCGGTCATGGGCGGCGTTTCCCTGCTGCTGTTCGGCGTCATAGCCGCCTCCGGCGTGCGGATGCTCGTCGAAACAAACGTCGACTACGGCAGGGCCCGCAACCTCATCCTCACCGCCGTCATCCTGATCGTCGGGATAAGCGGCGCCCATCTTAAAGCCGGCGCCTTCGAGCTCAAGGGAATGGCCCTCGCCACCCTCGTCGCCGTCGTCCTAAGCCTTTCGCTCAGCCTGCTTGACAAACTCGGACTGACCAACGACCGGGAAGGCGGCGCCGACAGCCGCTGACCCTCTGGCGCATTCTTCACCTCTAAGTTAAAATAGAAATAGATTCGAAGGGCCGCGCGGTCGTCCCTTGCCGGGGGAGAGGGCTATGGGAAAAACGCTGGTACTCGCGTTGGGCGGCAACGCGATCACACGGGCTTCGGAAAAAGGGACCAGAGACGAGCAATGGTCTAACATAAGGGCAACCTGCAGGCATATCGCCGAGCTGGCCAGGCAGGGCAACCGCATCCTGATAAGCCACGGCAACGGGCCGCAGGTCGGCAACCTGCTGCTCAAGAACGAGCTCACCAAAGACATCGTTCCCCCCATGCCGCTCGATGTGTGTGTCTCCAATACCCAGGGCTCCTTGGGATACGCCATCAGCCAGAACCTCGGCAACGCTCTCGGCGCCTTGGGCATCGGCATCCCCGTGGCCGCCGTCGTCACCCAGGTCGTCGTCAGTGAAGACGACCCTGCCTTTAAGAACCCGACCAAATTCATCGGGCCATTCTTCAGCGAACAACAGGCCGCGGCCATAATGGCCGAAAAAGGCCACATACTGAAAGAGGACAGCGGCCGCGGCTGGCGGCGGGTCGTACCGTCTCCCGAGCCGCGGGAAATAATCGAAAAAGACGCCGTCCGCGCGCTGCTCGCCAACGGCTTTATCGTCGTCGCCGCCGGCGGCGGCGGCATCCCGGTGGTGCGTGCCAGCGACGGAACGCGCGGCGTTGAAGCCGTAATCGACAAGGACATGGCCGGACAGCTGCTGGCGCGCGATATCGGCGCCGATGCCCTGTTTCTCCTCACCGATGTCGAGCGCGTCAGCATAAACTTCGGCAAGTCCGATCAGACCGACCTGTTCCGCATAACCGTGGCGGAAGCCCGCAAATACCAGGCGGAAGGGCACTTCCCGCCCGGCAGCATGGGTCCGAAGGTCGAGGCCGCCATCCGCTTCGCCTCCTCCGCGCCCGGCAGGCAGGCCGTCATCGTATCGCTCGAGAAAGCCCACCTCGCGTTCAGCGGCGAGAGCGGCACGGCAATAACGCTCTGACAGACAGCGCGCATTATTAAAAAGCAGCATAAGCTTGCCCCCGGCAAGCTTATGCTGCTTTTTGTGCGATATAATGGACGTTCATTGTTGTCATATGCCTGATGCTCGTTCCTTGTCAGCAAGATACCTATAAGCAAAGGACAGCAAGATTGCTATCGCGGCAAAGATTACCGCGTAAAAAAACGCACCCTGATAGCCTCCCGAAGTCTTCTTCACATAGGCTACCAGCTGGGGACCTATCAATGCGGCAAAGGCGAACGCGGTGAATATCGCATTATAATTATTCGGGAAATATTTCGGGCCAAATGTATCGGCTGTAATCGGCGATAACATGGATGCATATGCACCAAACGCCATAGGCACGCACATTATCGCAAGAACATATAAGATTTCCGTTCTCACATACGCCAGCAGAAACATGGCCAGGACAGTGATTGCACCAACAATTGTGATTGCATTTATGCGCCCGATCAGATCTGAGATCCATCCCCAGAAGAGCCGGCCTACGGTCTGAGCAACAGCAAAGAACCCGACAACAAGTGCTGCCCTGGTTTCGTCCCAACCCAGGGAACCTTGCAATATCGGTGAGCCCAACGCCAATATCATGCTTCCGCTGATCAACCCAAATATAAACATGGTCCATGTTACATAAAACAGCGGACTGACCAGCATTTCCCTGGTGCTCTTCTCAGATACCGGACCAGGTGCGGGCTTTGCATTACCCCCTGAAGCCTGGGCGGGTGATATTGACGGGCCGGCCCAATCCGGCGGGATATCAAACAGAAATCTGGTTCCGACCAGCAGTACCGCTGTCATGGTAATGCCCAGATAACGAAAGGCCATTGAGACATCGCCGGTCGACTGGATGATGCTGTTGGCCAGCGGCGCCCATATTAACGCGGCGGCTCCATATGCCGCAGTATATAAACCGGCTGCCAAGCCTTTTTTATCGGGAAACAACTGGACAACATAGGCGACCAGACTGACGTATATAAAACCGATACCACCGCCGACAAGAACGCCGAAACCTAAATACAATTCCCATATTGAACCCGACATAATACTGAGATAAAGCATCCCCGCGCCATAAACGCAAGCACCGATAAAATTATAGGTGCCAATCTTTATTTTTGTCCGGAGCTTTGCGAAGACAATCGGGATTATGGCAGAAAAAATAATATTTAAGGTATAAGCGAAGGAAATCTCAGCTGTAGACCAATGATATTTAGATGACAGCGGAATAACATATACACTCCACGTATAAATAACACCGGAAAAAAACGCACATACCATCGCTGCAAATAAAGCAATCCATCTTTTTTCCGCAAATTCCATGAACGTCCTCATTTACTTTATTCTGCTATACAGTACCATGTCTTTAGTGGCATTCTAACATGAAGTATATTTTCCGACAACCGGAATAGTTGTGCTTTGCCCCCGTCGTTTACGGCCAGTCGCATATCGTTGGCGGAAAAAAGCAGGATTCATGCAAAATGTAAGGAACTAGCCATATAGAATATTGGGGATTTATGGCATAAAATGCGGACCGTTTCGCAGTCGGCAAAAACGCCGGGTTAAAGCCGGATAGAAGGGGCTGGGACAATGACAGCGCGTAAAAAAGCGGCCGATCTCGCGTACGGAGTGGACGACAACCCGCCGATCCTCGTCTCTTTGCCGCTCGCCTTCCAACAGGTCGTCCTGATGTCCATCGACCTCATCTTCCCGTTGCTCATCGTGCAGGCCATCGCCGGCAGCCTTTATCTGGCGCAGAGCTTCGTAAGCCTGACCATGCTCGCCCTCGGCGTCGGCACACTGCTGCAGTCTCTCCCTAAGGGGCCGGTGGGCTCGCGCTATTTCTGCCCCCAGGAGGCTGGCGCCCTGTATTTCCCGGCGTCCGTGCTGGCGGTGCAGAAAGGCGGGATGCCGCTGCTGCTCGGCATGACCGCCCTGGCGGGGCTGACGGAAGTCTTGCTGTCGCAGATCATCCAGCGCTTCCGCTCCCTGTTCCCTCCGGAACTCGCCGGACTCGTCGTCGTCATGATCGGCGTCACCATCATCCCCGTATCGATCACCAACTTCCTCGGCGGCACCGACGGCACGACCGTCGACCTGCCCTCCCTGTACGTCGGCGCGATAACCCTCGGCGTGATCGTGGGGACCAACGTCTGGGGACGGGGTATCGTCCGCCAGTACTCCGTCCTTGTCGGCATGCTGGCAGGTTACCTGGCCGCTTACACCCTCGGCATCCTTACCGGTGACGACCTGTCGCACCTGAGCGGCCTGCCCCTGGTGGCCGCCCCGGACATCGGCTTCATCGGCTGGTCGTTCGACCCCGGCCTCGTCGTCCCCTTCCTGCTCGCTGTCGTCTGCTCGTCCCTTAAGACCATCGGCAACATCACCACCTGCCAGAAAGCCAACGATCCCGACTGGAAGCGGCTCGACATGAAGACCACCAAGGGCGGCCTGCTGGCCGAAGGCATTGCCACAATGTTCGGCGGGCTGATCGGCGGCATGGGCGTCAACACCAGCTCAGGCAGCATCGGCTTGTCGATCGCCACCGGCGTGACCAGCCGCCGTCTCGGCATTTTCGTCGGAATACTGTTCCTGGCGCTCGCGTTCCTACCGAAGGCATCAGCGCTCGTCGCCGTTATGCCCAAGCCGGTGATGGGCGCCACCCTGATCGTCGTCATCTGCTTCGTAATCGTCACCGGGTTCCAGATCATCCTGTCGCGCATGCTCGACGCCCGCAAAATCTACATCATCGGGCTGTCGCTCGTGTTCGGGCTCGGCGTCAGCATGGTGCCGGGTCTTCACCAGGCGGCGCATCCCGGGCTCCAGCCGCTGTTCAACTCGGCTTTCTCCCTCGCCACCGTAACGGCCATCATCCTCAACCTCCTTTTCCGTATCGGCGTCGCCCAGCGGAAAACGACCGAGATCGAACCGGGACCGGCCGCCTCGGCTGCGGCGTTCGAGTTCATAGAAAACGCCGGCGCCAGCTGGGGAGCCCGCCGTGACGTCATCCACCGCGCCGAAGCAGCGCTGGCCGAATTCATGGAGTCCGCCGCCGCTCTCGGCCTTGCGGACGGCAAAATCCAGGTCGCCGCCAGCTTCGACGAATTCGACGTCGACATCGACCTCAGCTACACCGGCCGGATGATGGAATTCAGCTTCGACCGTCCCACCCAGAACGAGCTTATGGAAGACGACGACGCCTTCATCCGCCTTTCCGGCTTCATCATCCGCCAACACACCGACCAGATCAAGACATCCTTAAGCGACGGCACATGCAAAATCCGGCTGCACTTCGACCACTGACCGCCGCGCTGGCGCCGCACCGCCTTCGTCCGCGGCTTGTCGCGCCCGGGTCGCAACCCTCGGCGGGATATTCCGGTGAAAAATATCTTCACCACCCTATTGACAACGGCCACCCATACTGGTATATTGTATACAAAGTTACAGCCTGCCGTTAAAAACGGCGCATTCGGGCAACCGGTTTACACCTTGTCGCCCCGGGAGTCCGTGACCGACAAACAAAATACCGAAAATCTACAGGTGATGATTGGGAGAAAAGGAACGGCCCAAACCGCTCAGAGAGCCGGTGGTTGCTGCGAACCGGTGCGGAAGCTGTATCCGAACAACTCGCCCATGAACTGTTTCGCTGAACGCATGATCCGTGCAATTAGGCGAAGACGTACGCCGGGCGTTAGCCGGCAGCCGCTGATGGGCGGTGAGAGAGTACAGTGTAGGGTGGTACCGCGGAATATTCCGCCCCTATTGACGTCGTTGACGTCGATAGGGGCGGTTTTGTTTTCCGCCAAAACAAAGGAGGAAACCGACATGGACACAAGGACGATCAGGATATTCGACACGACGCTGCGCGACGGCGAACAGACTCCGGGCGTCACCCTCAACGCCGCCGAAAAACTGGAGATCGCCCAAACCCTCGCGAAACTCCGCGTCGATATCATCGAAGCCGGTTTCCCGGCCGCTTCTCCCGGCGACTTTGCCGCCGTCAGCGAAATCGCCGCCAAAGTCCGCGGCCCGGTTATCGCCGGCCTCGCCCGCACCAACACCAAAGATATCGACGCCGCCGTCAACGCCCTCAAAAAGGCCGAGCGGCCGCGCATCCACACCTTCATCGCCACCAGCGACATCCACCTGCAGTATAAGCTCAAGATGACGAGAGACGGGGTGCTGGACGCGGCGCAGTCTGCCGTCCGCTACGCCCGCAGATTCGTCGACGACGTCGAATTCTCCGCCGAAGACGCATCCCGCTCCGACCGCGACTACCTCTGCCAGGTCTTCACCGCCGCCATCGCCGCCGGCGCCACTACCATCAACATCCCCGACACCGTCGGCTACACCACCCCCGACGAATTCGGCGCCCTCATCCGCTACATCCGCGAACGCGTACCGAACATCGGCCAGGCCGTCATCAGCGTCCATTGCCATAACGACCTCGGCATGGCGGTCGCCAACTCGCTGGCCGCCGTCATGAACGGCGCCGGCCAGGTCGAATGCACCGTCAACGGTCTCGGCGAGCGGGCCGGCAACGCCGCCATGGAAGAGATCGTCATGGCCTTCCACACCCGTCCCGAATACTACCGGGCCGCCACCGGCATCGACACCAGCCACATCTACCGCGCCTCGCGGCTGGTCAGCGTCCTCAGCGGCGTCGCCGTCCAGCCCAACAAAGCGGTCGTCGGCGACAACGCCTTCGCCCACGAATCGGGCATCCACCAGCACGGCGTCCTCAACAACGCCCTCACCTACGAAATCATGCGTCCGGAAACCATCGGCCTCAACCGCAACGCCCTCATCCTCGGCAAGCTCTCCGGCCGCCACGCCCTCGAAGAGCGCCTAAAAACATTAGGTTACGACCTCGAACCTGAGAGGATAAACGAGATCTTCGTCAAATTCAAGGAACTCGCCGACCGCAAGAAAATGGTCTTCGACCGCGACATCGAGGCCCTCGTAGCCGAAAAGGCGTCCGAGATGCCCGAGTGGTACCGGCTCGTAAACCACCACGTCGTCAGCGGCAACCAGACAACCGCCACCGCCATGGTCAGGATCGAGACCGACCGCGGCTTCACCGAGCAGGCCGCCTGCGGAGACGGACCGGTGGACGCCGCCTTCAAAGCCATCGAAAAAGCGGTGGGTTTCGCGGTCTCCCTCAAAGACTACCAGATCAAAGCCGTCACCTCCGGCCAAGACGCCCTCGGCGAAGCGACCGTCTGGCTCGAGCAGGACGGGCGGGTCATAAGCGGCCGCGGCCTCAGCACCGACGTCATCGAAGCCAGCGCCAAGGCGTATGTCGGCGCCATCAACAAGCTCATCGCCACCTGCGGCCATCCGACCGCCGGCGAGCTCGCAGCAGGAGGAGAATGAACCCTATGGGCATGACAATGACGGAAAAAATCCTCGCCCGCCATGCGGGCCTCGAAAGGGTCGTCCCCGGGCAGCTCATCAAATGCCGGGTCGATCTCGTCCTCGCGAACGACATCACCGGACCGCCGGCCATCGTCGAGTTCGAGAAAATCGGCCGACCCGTCTTCGACCGGCACAAAATAGCCCTCGTCCCCGACCACTTCACCCCCAACAAAGACATCAAATCCGCCGAGCAGGCCAAATCCCTCCGCGAATTCGCCAAGCAGCACGACATCACCCACTACTGGGAAATCGGCCGCATGGGCATCGAGCACGTCCTCCTGCCGGAGGAAGGCCTCATCGCTCCCGGCGAACTCATCATCGGCGCCGACTCCCACACCTGCACCTACGGCGCCCTCGGCGCCTTCGCCAGCGGCGTCGGACATACCGACGCCGGCGCGGCCATGGCCACCGGCGACACCTGGTTCAAAGTGCCGACAGCTATCAAGGTCGAGCTCACCGGCAAGCCGTCGCGCTGGGTCACCGGCAAAGACGTCATCCTCACCCTCATCGGCATGATCGGCGTCGAAGGCGCCCGCTACCAGGCCCTCGAATTCACCGGCCCCGGCGTCGCGTCCCTGACGATGACCGACCGCTTCACCATCGCCAACATGGCTGTCGAAGCCGGCGCCAAAAACGGCATCTTCCCCGTCGACGGCGCCACCGAAGCCTATCTAGCCGACAAGGTCAAGCGACGCTACGCCGCCGTCGCCGCCGACCCCGACGCCGAGTACGCACAGACCGTCACCATCGACCTCGGCGGCCTCACCCCCACCGTCGCCATGCCCCACCTGCCGGAGAACGTCAAACCGGCATCGGAACTTAACCACATTGCCATCAACCAGGCCGTTATCGGCTCCTGCACCAACGGGCGCCTCGATGACCTCGCCCAGGCAGCGTCCGTCCTGGCCGGCCGCAAAATCCACCCCGATGTACGGGCTATCGTCATCCCCGGTACCCAGCAGATATACGCCGAAGCGATGGCGCGCGGCTACATCGCCACCTTCATCCGCGCCGGCGCCGTCGTCAGCACCCCCACCTGCGGCCCATGCCTGGGCGGCTACATGGGCATCCTCGCCGCCGGCGAACGGGCCATCAGCACCACCAACCGCAACTTCCGCGGCCGCATGGGCCACGTCGACAGCGAGGTCTACCTCTCCAGCCCGGCCGTCGCCGCCGCCAGCGCCGTCACCGGCCATATATCCGACCCCCGGGAGGTGATGAAATGATCCTCGAAGGCAACGTTTGGCGCTACGGAGACAACGTCGACACCGACGTCATCATCCCCGCCCGCTACCTCAATACCGCCGACCCCCAAGCCCTCGCCGCCCACTGCATGGAAGACCTCGACCCCACATTCGCCGGCAAAGTCAGGCCAGGGGACATCATCGTCGCCGGCCGCAACTTCGGCTGCGGCTCCTCCCGCGAACACGCCCCGCTCGCCATCAAAGCCAGCGGCGTCACCTGCGTCATTGCCGACGGCTTCGCCCGCATCTTCTACCGCAACGGCATCAACATCGGCCTGCCCCTCGTCGAGCTGGGCGCGGCGGTCTCCGAAATCAAAAACGGCGACCGGATACGCATCGACCTCGGCGGCGGCACGATCGAAAACCTCGCCAGCGGCAAGAAATTCGCCATCCAGCCGCTGCCGGGCTTCATCCAGGACATCGCCAAAGCCGGCGGGCTAATCAACTACGTCAAGGGGGAAAAGGCGTGAGCAGCAAAAAAATCGTCGTCATCCCCGGTGACGGCATCGGTCCCGAAGTCACCGCCGCCGCGCAGGAAATCCTAGACCTCGCGGCCCGCAAGGCCGGCCTTGCCCTCGAATACACCACCCGCCTTGCCGGCGGCGCGGCCATCGACGCGCGCGGCGTGCCCCTGCCCGACGAAACCCTTGCCGCCGCCAAAACCGCCGACGCCGTTCTCCTCGGCGCGGTCGGCGGACCCAAATGGGACAGCGTAGCCCCCGACATCCGTCCCGAAAAAGCCATCCTCGGGCTCCGCAAAGCCCTCGGCCTCTACGCCAACCTCCGGCCCGTAAAAGTCTCCGCCGCTTTAGCGGCCTACTCACCCCTCAAGCCCGAGATAGTAGCAGGCACCGACATCCTCATCGTCCGCGAACTCACCGGCGGCATCTATTTCGGTCCGAAATGCGAAAGCGAGACCGTGGACGGCGCGGAACGGGCCTGGGACACTGAGGTATATAGCGTCCCCGAAGTCGCCCGCATCGTCAGGATGGCCTGCCAGGCCGCTAAAGGCCGCCGCGGCAAGGTCACCTCGGTCGACAAAGCCAACGTCCTCGCCTCCTCCCGCCTGTGGCGGCGGGTGGCCACCGCCACCGCTCAGGAAGCGGGCGTCGACATCGCCCACATGTACGTCGACAACTGCGCCATGCAACTCGTCCTCGGCCCCAAAACCTTCGACGTCATCGTCACCGGCAACCTGTTCGGCGATATACTGAGCGACGAAGCGGCTGTCGTCGCCGGCTCCATCGGCCTCCTGCCCTCGGCCAGCATCGGCGACGGCCCCGGCCTCTACGAGCCCATCCACGGCTCCGCCCCCGACATCGCCGGCCAGGGCATCGCCAACCCAGTCGGCACCGTCCTCTCGGCCGCCATGCTCCTCCGCCACTCCCTCAAGGCAGAGGCGCCCGCCGCCGCCATCGAACAGGCCGTCGACGCCGTCCTCGCAGCAGGCTACCGAACCGCTGATCTGTATCGGCCGGGGCTGACGAAAGTATCGACCGAAGAAATGGCTAAACTGATAATCAAGCAACTATAACAAGGGGATTGCCTGAAAAGTCCATCTGCTGCGTTGCTCCTCGAACCCTTCCTCGGCGTACGCACCGAGTACGCCTGCGTCGTGTTCGCCCCGAGCGCTATGCCATCCATGGCGCGCTCGGGACTAGGCCCATCCGGGGCCGTCGCCGGTGCGCCTTGCATCTGGAGCTTTTCAGACAATCCGTATATCAGAGAACGACTAACGAGGAGGTGAAACAATGCGTATCTCAGGCGCCCAGATCATCGTCGAATGCCTCAAAGAACAGGGCGTCGACACCGTCTTCGGCTACCCCGGCGGCACAATCCTGCCGCTCTACGACGCCCTCCACGACTCGGCCATAAGGCATATCCTCACCGTCCACGAACAGGGCGCGGCCCACGCCGCCGACGGCTATGCCCGCGCCAGCGGCAGGGTCGGGGTATGCATCGCCACCTCCGGACCGGGCGCCACCAACCTCGTCACCGGTCTCGCGGCCGCCTTCATGGACTCCATTCCCGTCGTCGCCATCACCGGACAGGTACCCACTTCCCTCATCGGCCGCGATGCCTTCCAGGAAGTCGACATCACCGGCATAACAATGCCGATAACCAAACACAACTTCCTCGTCAAAGACCCGGCCAGACTTGCCGAAACCCTCCGCTACGCATTCCGCATCGCCGCCTCCGGCCGCCCCGGCCCCGTGCTCGTCGACGTCCCGCGCGACGTCCAGACAGCCGCGGTGCTGTTCGAACCGGCCGGCGAACCGGAAAAAGTGCCCTTCGCCATGAGCGGGGCGGTGCTGGCCCGTATCGACGCCGCGGCCGAAGCCATCGCCCGCGCCCGGCAGCCGGTCATCATCGTCGGCGGCGGCGCCGTTGCCGCAGAAGCCTCGTCCGAGGTCGCCGCGCTGGCCGAAAGGCTCGCCTGCCCGGTCGTCAGCACTCTCATGGGCCTTGGAGCCGTGCCTGCCTCCCATCCGCTCTTTCTCGGCCTCACCGGCATGCACGGCCACAAACCGGCCAACAACTGTATTCACGACGCCGACCTCATCATCGCCGTCGGCAGCCGCTTCAGCGACCGCGTGACAGGCGACAGGGTCAAATACGCCGCCGGCAAAACCGTCGTCCATATAGACGTCGACCCGGCGGAAATAGACAAAAACGTCGCCGCCGGCATCGGCCTCACCGGCGACATGAAAACCATCCTCGCCTTCCTGGGGGAGAGAACACCAAGCGGCGACACCGAAGCCTGGTGGGAAAAGATCGCCGCCTGGCAGGCCGATTACCGCTCAGAACCCGACAGCGGGCGTCTTACCGCCCCGTGGCTGTTCACGGAAATATCGTCCCAGACCGCCGGCGCCGACTGCATCTTCGCCACCGACGTCGGCCAGCACCAGATGTGGGCCGCCCAGCACCTCAAGATCGAAACCCCCCGCACCTGGCTTACGTCCGGCGGCCTCGGCGCCATGGGCTTCGGACTGCCGGCCGCCATGGGGGCGCAGATCGCCGCTCCCGGCAAGCGCGTCATCCACATCGCCGGCGACGGCGGCTTCAAAATGACCGGCGCCGAGCTCTACACCGTCGCCGCCCGCCGTCTGCCCGTCATCTCCGTCATCGTCAACAACAGCGGTCTCGGCATGATCCGCCAGCTCCAGCACGCCTTCTTCGACAAGCGCTACACCGCCTGCGAACTGCCGGCCGTCGACTTCACCGCCTTTGCCGCCGCCTTCGGCATCGGCGCCGCCACCGCAGACACCCCGCAGGAATTCGCCGCCGCCTTCGCCGCCGCCCTCGCCTCGCCGGGCCCGCGGGTGATCGTCGCCAACATCGCCCCCGAAGACCTCGTAACCCCCATGGTGCCGCCAGGGGCGGCCATCAACGCCTATCTCGACATTTGAAAGGAGGTGGCCCAAGTGACCGTCAGCATCGCCGTGCAGCCAGTCGTCACCGCCGACGCCGAAGCCATCCCCGGAATCGATCCGCGGGCCGACGAAAACCTGTTGCGCCAGTCGCTCGGGGCATAACGAAAAAGAATAAAGGACTTATCAAAAAGTGTATTGACAAAACTCCTAAGTCCGTGGATAATGTATACAACATTACAATGATGTGATGTAAGGAAGTGCGTCTAGGGTTCCGCCGTTAACAAACGGGCCTGGACCGAGCGGCGCAGAATGCGATAACGCATTACACCGTGGGTATAAAAGACCCTGCGGGAAGTTTCTTACGAAAGAAGTAGGAGGCTTTTGCGCAGGCATTTTTATACCCTAAAGTTTTGTATACAGTATTCAGTATGCCTGTACACAACGAGAGGAGGATCAGCGTGAAACACGTGCTGTCGATACTGGTCTACAATCAGCCCGGCGTGCTGGTCAGGGTCGCGGGCATGTTCTCCCGGCGGGGTTTTAACATCCACAGCCTGGCCGTCGGCACGACCCAGGACCCGAGATACTCGCGAATTACCGTGGTGGTGTGCGGCGACAACGGCATCCTCGATCAGGTCGTCAAACAGCTCGACAAACTCGTCGAAGTCGAAGCCATCCAGCTCCTGCCCCCTGATGCCTCGGTACGGCGGGGGATAGCGATGGTCAAGATCGCTGCCGGCGGCGACAAGCGGGCCGAGGTCCTCAAACTCGCCGAAGTGTTCCGCGCCAACATCGTCGATATCTCCGAGCAAACGGCCACCTTCGAAATCACCGGCGACGACGACAAGATAGACGCCTTCGTCGACCTGCTCGGCCCTTACGGCATCCTCGAAATGGTCCGCACCGGCCTTGCCGGTCTGGCCCGGGGCACGAGCAACATCCACCAGTACGAGAGGAGAGAATACTATGAGCAAATTGTATTATGATCTTGACGCCAACTGGGATATGATCAGCAGCAAAAAAATCGCCGTCATCGGTTACGGCAGCCAGGGCCACGCCCACGCCCTCAACCTCAAGGAGAGCGGCATCGACGTAACCGTCGGCCTCTATAAAGGCAGCAAATCCTGGCAGAAAGCCGAAAACGACGGCGTAAAAGTAGCCGCCGTCGCCGACGCCGTCGCCAGCGCCGATATCGTCATGATCCTCATCCCCGACGAAAAACAGGGCCAGGTCTACCGCGACCACATCGCCCCAAACCTCAAAGACGGCGCCGCCCTCGCTTTCGCCCACGGCTTCAATATCCACTTCAGCCAGGTCGTGCCGCCCGACAACATCGACGTCTTCATGGTCGCCCCCAAAGGCCCCGGCCACCTCGTCCGGCGGATGTACACCGAAGGCAAAGGCGTCCCCTGCCTGATGGCCGTCCACCAGAACTACACCGACAACGCCCAGGAAATCGCCCTCGCCTATGCCCGTGGCATCGGCGGCACCCGCGCCGGCGTCCTGACCACCACCTTCAAAGAAGAGACCGAGACCGACCTCTTCGGCGAGCAGGCCGTCCTCTGCGGCGGCGTGACCGAGCTCATCAAGGCTGGCTTCGAAACCCTCGTGGAAGCCGGCTACCAGCCGGAATCGGCCTACTTCGAGTGTCTGCACGAGATGAAGCTCATCGTCGACCTCATGTATGAAGGCGGCATCGGCATGATGCGCTACTCCATCAGCGACACCGCCGAATTCGGCGATTACATGACCGGCAAGCGCATCATCCCCGACTCGACCCGCGAGGAAATGCGGCAGATCCTCGCCGAGATCCAGAACGGCGAGTTCGCCAAAAAGTGGATCCTCGAGAATCAGGCCAACCGTCCGGTGTTCAACGCCATGCGCAGGCGCGAGGCCGAGCACCAGATCGAAAAAGTCGGCAAAGACCTCAGGGCCATGATGCCCTGGCTCAAAAAATAACAATCATCCTCTCGGCGGATACCGAATAAAAGGCAAGGAGGGATCGTGATGGAACGTTTAGTGCATGTTGGCGGGATCAGCGACGACCTCGGCGGCGTCGACCCGCACGCGGACCAGAACCTGCTGCGCCTCGCCGGAATCGCCTAGGATCTTTTCTCCTCAACGGATTAATACTACGATAAAAGTGATGAACGGGACGGGTATGCGACCAGCAGTCGCCGCAGAGAGCCGGGGTAGGTGAGAGCCCGGCGCGGCTGCCGCATATCAGATCACCCGCGAGCTCTTCCCCGACGGCCTCAGGCCCTAGACGGGAGCGCGACCGCGCGTTACAGCGGAGCTGGCTGATAGGCCGGTATATAAGAGTAATAAACGATAGGGTGGTACCGCGGATACCCGCCCCTATCGGCGCCTATGCGCCGATAGGGGCATTTTATTTTCCTGGCGTGACTAAAGCCAGGCATTCTGTAAGGAGGTGCAGACATCATGCAGCTAACCGGAGCGGAAGCTGTCGTAAAATGCCTCGTGGAAGAAGGCGTCGATACCGTGTTCGGCTACCCCGGCGGCCAGATCATGCCGCTCTACGACGCCCTCTACGACGCGCCCCTCAGGCATATCCTCACCGTCCACGAGCAGGGGGCCGTCCACGCCGCCGACGGCTACGCCCGCGCCAGCGGCAGAGTCGGGGTGTGCATCGCCACCTCAGGCCCCGGGGCTACCAACCTCGTCACCGGGCTGGCAGCCGCCTACCTCGACTCGGTGCCGCTCGTCGCCATCACCGGTCAGGTGCCCACCGGCATGCTCGGCCGCGACTCCTTCCAGGAAGTCGACATCACCGGCATCACCATGTCGGTCACAAAGCACAACTTCCTCGTGCGCGACGCGGCCCGCATCCCCGAAGTGATGCGCCTCGCCTTCCGTATCGCCCGCTCAGGGCGGCCGGGGCCGGTGCTTGTAGACCTGCCGCGCGACGTCCAGCAGGGAAAAATGACCTTCTACCCCGAAGAGCCTGCACCCGTCAGGCGCGAAACGGACGAAACACGAACCGAAGACGCGGTCAGGCGGGCGGCGGCGGCGATTACGGCGGCCAGGCGGCCGGTCATGGTCCTGGGCGGCGGCGTCATCCGCGGCCAGGCCAGCCGCGAAGCGGCGCTGCTCGCCGAAAAACTCGGCCTGCCCGTCGTCAGCACCCTCATGGGCCTCGGCGCCCTGCCGTCCACTCACCCCCAGTGGCTCGGCCTCACCGGCATGCACGGTCACGTGGCCGCCAACCGCACCGTCCACGAAGCAGACCTTGTCATCGCCGTCGGCAGCCGCTTCAGCGACCGCGTCACCGGCGACCCCAAGCGTTATCCGGCCGGCAAAACCTTCATCCACCTCGACATCGACCGCTCCGAAGTCGGCAAGAATGTCGCCAGCCACATCGCCCTCATCGGCGAACTTAAGCCGCTGCTCGCCCGTCTCGCCGCCCAGACCGCACCGGGCGACATCGCGTCCTGGAACGCCGCCGTCGCGACCTGGCGGGAAGAAAACAAACCCGAATACACCGCCGAAAGCCTCAACGCCCCCTGGATAATGCGCGAGATATCCCGCCGCGCCGCCGGCCAGCCCGTCGTCTTCGCCACCGACGTCGGCCAGCACCAGATGTGGGCCGCCCAGCACCTGTCCGTCGACACTCCCGGCACCTGGCTGACCTCCGGCGGCCTCGGCTGCATGGGCTTCGGCCTCCCGGCCGCCCTCGGGGCGCAGGTCGCCGCTCCCGGCCACCGCGCCGTCCTCGTCGCCGGCGACGGCGGCTTCAAGATGACCGGCATGGAGCTCTACACCCTCGCCGCCTACAACCTGCCTGTCATCGCCGTCGTCCTCGACAACCGCTGCCTCGGCATGGTCCGCCAGTGGCAGCAGCTTTTCTACCGCGAGCGCTACTCCTCCAGCCTCGTCCCCCGCGAAATGGACTTCGCCGCCTTCGCTGAAGTCTGCGGCGTCCCCGGCTGGCGGGTCGCCACCCCGGCCGAGTTCACCGCCGCCTTCAGCGCCGCCTGGGAATCCGGCGGCCCCGCCGTCATCGCCGCCGACATTGCGACGAAGGATATTGTGACGCCGATGATTGCGCCGGGGGCGGCGTTAAACGAATTCGTCCACGTAAAATAAGGCAACCGTTGATAAGCCCCCATCTGCGTTGTTGTTCCGTCGGGCGCTTGCTTGCGTACGTTCCGAGTACGCGGCGCTGCACGCCCGACGGAGCCGCCTAGCATCTGGGGGCTTCTGAACGGTCGCGGCGCACCAAGATTGGAGGTTGCCGATTACCCCATAGAGGGTTTTTTACCACGGGGGGAAAACATAATATATAGAAGAATCCTGTCGGAAGGTGCCTGCTGCCATGACCGCTACCAACCGGAACAAAGCAACGATAACGCTGGGGCTGGTGTCCCTCGGCTTCATCGTCAGCCATCCCTTCGCCCACACATTCACCGGCGGCCTGCTGGCCAGCGGGTTCAGCGCCGCCATGGTCGGCGGCCTCGCCGACTGGTTCGCCGTGTCCGCCCTCTTCCGCCGCCCCCTCGGCATCCCCTTCCGCACCGAGCTAATCCCCCGCAACCGCGCCCGCATCACCGAGGCCATCATCGCCATGGTCGAGGACGAACTCTTGACCCGTGAAAATATCCGCGCCACCATCGGCCGCTACGATATCGCCGCCCTCGTCGTCCGCTACCTCGCCGACTACGACGGCAAAACCCGCATAAGCGAATTCCTCGCCAGGCTGGGCGACGATGCTGTCGGCCAGATCAACCCCGACAAGATCGGCAGTTTCCTGGCCAACCTCGTCCGCGATAACGCCGGCCAGATAAAGCTAGCCCCGCTGCTTGCCCAGACCATCGAATGGTCGGTAAGGCATGGCTACGCCGACCGGCTGGCCGACTTCGTTCTCGGCGAACTCGAAGCCCTCGTCGCCCAGCCCCAGGTCGGCGAACTCTTCGCCTCCTTCATCGGCGAAGCGCGGCTGGTCTACGAACGCGACCTCAGGCGCCGCCAGTTCGCCGGTCAGCTCCTCGAAGGGCTGGGCTTCACACCCGCCGCCATGGCCGCCATCGCCCAACGGGAAGGGGGCCAGCTGCTGTGCACCCTCCGGGATCCCGCCCATCCCTGGCGGGAAAACCTGCGCCGGTGGACGCTCGACCTCGCCGCGCGCCTGCAGAACGATCCCGAGCTGCGGGAGCGGGTCGAGCAGGCCAAGAACGGCTGGCTGGCCGGGCGGGCCGACCTGGCCGAGCGCATCGGCGGCGGTGTGGCCGTCATCCTCGAAGCGGCGGCGGGTGACACCGGTCGTGCCGTCATGCGCCGCTGGCTGACCGCCCAGGTCGATCGCCTGGTGCTGGCCTTCAGGGACGACGCCGGCCAGCAGCAGGCACTTGCCCAGCTTCTCCGCCAGGCGCTCATGGCATTCATCGACACCCATCACGCCCACATCGGCACGATGGTCCGCGAACGCCTCGACCAATATTCGACCGCTGCGCTGGTGGAATTCATCGAAGGCCGCGTCGGCAACGACCTGCAGATGATCCGCATAAACGGCTCGGTCGTGGGAGGGGTGGCAGGCATGCTCATCTTCCTGCTGACCCGGTGGTGGTAGCCGTGGGCGCCGCCGCATACCGCCGCAAGGCCAACAGGGTACTGGCGCTTGTCTTCGCCCTGTTCGCCGCCGCCGCGGCGGCGAAATACCGCTACCCTGACACCATGGCCGTAAAAATGCTGTTCATAGTCGCTGAAGCCGCCCTCGTCGGCGGTATCGCCGACTGGTTCGCCGTCACCGCCCTCTTCCGGCGGCCGCTGGGCTTTCCCTGGCACACCGCCCTCATCCCCAAAAGCCGCGACAAAATCGTCACCGCCATCGCCGGGGCGGTTCAGAACGAACTGCTCAGCAAAGAGTCGATCAAACGCCGCCTCACCGGCGTACGGCTGGTTGACCTCATCGTCGGCTGGTTCGAAGAAGGCGACCGTCAGGCGCTTCTGCCCGACCTCGCCGCCCGCTGCGCCCGCTCGGCCTGGGACAACCTCGACATCCCGGCCGCCGCTCGCTACGGGCAGAAATGGCTCAAGGCCATCCTCCACGAAGCCGACCTGGCGGCCTACAGTCGGCATGGGCTGGTGTGGCTGCTCGCCAGCGGCCGGGCCGACCGCATAATCGAGCAGCTGCTGGCCGAGATCACCGCTGCGGCCGCCAAAGACAGCACCCGCCGGGCCATCGAGCGCTACCTCGAACAATACTCGCAAAATGCGGCCCGCACCTGGTGGCAGAAGCTCGTCCTCGGCCTCGCCGAAGCCACCAACACCCTCAACACCGCCGAGGCCGCCGCCGTCCTCCACGCCGAGCTCCTGCTCCTCCTCCGCGATCTCGCCGCCGCCGACCATCCCGTCCGCGCCTGGGTGCGGACCAGGCTGGCGGCGGCCGCCGACCGCCTGGGCGACGACCCTGCCTGGACGGCGGGTATCGACGCCTGGCGAAAAGGGCTGGCTGGCCGGCTTCGTCTCGAGGAAGCGCTGATCGCCGTCGGCACGCTGGCGGTCCGCAACGCGCCGCCCGACTGGCCGTCGGCGTGGGCGGCCCGCCAGGCCGAAAAGCTGTGGGCGACCTTCAAGGCAGACGCCGCCATGCGGGACTGGGTGGAAGAACACCTCCAGACAGCTGTGAGCCGCTTCATCGACAGCGAGCGCGACCTCGTCGCCTCCGTCGTCAGAGATGCGCTCGTCCGCCTCAGCGACGATGACCTCAACATGTTCATCGAAGACAAGGCCGGCGAAGACCTCGCCTGGATACGCATCAACGGCTCGGTCGTCGGCGGCGTCGTCGGGCTGCTGCTCTTTCTGTTTCTGCACTATTTCTATGACCCTTACGTAGTGCCTTTGGTTCATTCTCTAATAAGATAGAAACTGCTAGGAAGTCCATCTGCGGCGTTGCTCCTCGGCTGCCATCCTCAGCGTACGATCGTGTACGCTTCCGGTGTCCGCCTCCGGTGCGCCTTGCATCTGGAGCTTCCTAGCAGTTTCCTCCTACTCGGTATAAGCTACTGACTAATGTACACCGGTGTTCCCACCGGCACCATCCCCGCCAGCTCCACCACATCGCGGTTATACATGCGAATGCAGCCGCGCGACACATAGCCGCCGATCGAGGCAGGGTTGTTCGTGCCGTGGATGCCATAGCGGGGGATGCTCAGCCCGAGCCACATCGCCCCGAAAGGACCGCCGGGATTGGGCCGTTTCACCACGATGGTGTAAGAACCCGACGGCGTCTGGTGGCCCGGCCGGCCTACCCCGACGGGATAAGTCCTGACCAGCCGGCCGTTGCCGATCAGCGACAGGGTGCGGGTGGAGAGGGAGATGCGGATAGCGTAAGCCATATAATCACCTCCCTCCATAATATGTCGCGGTCGTTGATAAAGCCCCGTCTGCGGCGTTGCTCCTCGGCTGCCATCCTCAGCGTACGTCCGTGTACGCTTCCGGTGTCATCCTCCGGTGCGCCTGGCATCCGGGGCTTTCTGAACGACCGCAAAGCAATAGGATTAAAAAGCAGGCAGCGATTTCGCTGCCTGCTTCGTGTAGCTATGCCCTATCTCTCGAATCGTTCCTTCCAGTGCTGGCCGTCGCAGAACGGCTTGTTCGCCGACTTGCCGCAGCGGCAGAGGGTATAGTGGCTCTTCGCCTCCGGCGCCGAGCCGTCGGCGTCCTTGACCGCTATCCCGCCCGTGAGGCGCAGCGGGCCACCCTTGTCGACCTTGATCGCCGGCGGTCCGTCGCCCCATTCCTTGTGGAGCTCGCCGTCCACCGTATAGCTTAGCGCCCCCGAGGGACAGCGCTCTATTACCTTGATGATCTCCTCCGCCGTCGCCCCGTCGGGGTCTATCCACGGCTTGGCGTCCTTATTAAACACCGCCGGCAGCCCCCGCAGGCACTCGCCCGAGTGGGCGCACGCGCGCCGGTTGTCATGGATGGTGATCTGCTTACCGACATAATCCTGGCTGCGTCCGGCAGGCGTGTTTCTCTCCCGTTTGCCGACGAAGCCGATCCTGCTGTGGCTGCCGTCGCAATAAGGCTTGTGGCCCGAGGCTCCGCAGCGGCACAGAGAAGTCACCGCATCCAGCGGCAAATCCCGGCCGTCCGGGCCGGTCATTTTTTCGACATCGACAACCATATAGGGACTATAAGGAGTGAAAACGACCATCGGCGTCCGCGCGCCGCCTTCTTTGGGCGGTGTTTTTTTATTGCTCATATCCGTACCTCCCGGCCAGCACCGTATTTAGGGAAATATTCCCTGCCAGCCGCCGCGAATCCTCCTTGGGCGGCCGGCTCATACGAGGTACCGGAAATACACATACACCGTCGACAGCACGATTGTCAGCAGCATTATCGGAAAAGCGATCTTGAAGAAACCCTTGAAAGTGATGTTGTACCCTTCCTGGGCCGCAAGCCCGACGACGATGATATTGGCGCTCGCGCCGACAATCGTGCCGTTGCCCCCCAGGCAGGCCCCGAGAGCCAGACTCCACCACAGCGGCTCCAGGTTGGCGATCCCCAGTGCGCCCATATCCTTGATCAGCGGAATCATCGTCGCCACGAAGGGGATATTGTCCACGAACGCCGACGCTATCGCGCTTAGCCACAGGATAAGCAGCGCAGTCGCCGTCAGATCGCCGGCCGTCAGCCTGATCGCCTCCTGGGCCAGCCACTTGATCACCCCCGTTTCTATCAGGCCGCCCACCAGGACGAACAGCCCGACGAAGAAAAACAGCGCCACCCACTCCACCTTGCGGAAAACGTGCTCCAGGCCGTGCTCGGACTGTTTGGCGGCCAGGAGCAGCAGGATACTCGCCCCAAAAAGGGCGACGGTCGCTGACTCCAGATTAAAGAACTGATGGGTTGCGAACAGCAGAATCGTCCCCGTCAGCACCCCGAGACAGCTCTTAAGCAGCTTGATATTAGTCAGCTGCTTGCGCTCGTCGAGATGCATTATCTTTTCCCGCAGCGCGGCGGTCGTTTTCAATTTGCTGTGATAGAACCGGGCCAGGATGGCGATGACGAGAAAGTGCGTCAGGAAGGAGAACGCCGCCAGATTCTCGACAAACGCCATGAAAGTCAGCTCCTTCACCGCGCTGCCGATCATGATATTCGGCGGGTCGCCGATCAGCGTCGCCGTACCGCCGATGTTTGACGCGATAATCTGGGTGATCAGGTAAGGCATGGGGGAAACGTCGAGCTGCCGGGTGATGCTGATCGTCACCGGCACAGTCAGCAGCACGGTCGTCACATTGTCCAAAAGCGCCGAACTGACGGCGGTAAGCGTCGCGAGGGCGTAAAACAGCTTCACCGGATCGCCGCCCACCTTTTTGGCCGTCCAGATGGCCAGGAAGCGGAACAGGCCGGTCTCGGCCGTAACACCGACGATGATCATCATCCCCACCAGCAGGCCGATAGTGTTGAAATCGATATGGTGGATAGCCTGCTCCTGGCTGAGGATGCCGAAAACCACCATCAGCATCCCGCCCACCATCGCCAGGACGGTGCGGTGGATTTTTTCGGAAATGATCAGGGCGTACACGACGATAAAGACCGTTATCGCGAACATTACCTGGGAATCCATATCTACCTACCTCCCCGCCATTCAATATTCTGAGAAGGGCAAAAAAACAGAAGGAGACCTTAGTGACAGTCTCCTCCCGAACACCGTATACTATGCATTTTGGCCCGCCGCGCAGCGGACTGTCAAATCAGATCAGGTAACGCAGGTACACATACACCGTCGAAATGACGATCGTCAGCAGCATGATCGGGAAAGCGATCTTGAAAAAGCCCTTGAAAGAGATGGTGTAGCCTTCCTGGGCCGCCAGCCCGGCGACGATAATGTTGGCGCTCGCGCCGATGATCGTGCCGTTGCCGCCCAGGCAGGCCCCGAGGGCCAGGCTCCACCACAGCGGTTCGAGATTGGACACGCCCATCGCGCCCATATCCTTGATCAGCGGGATCATCGTCGCCACGAAGGGGATATTGTCCACGAACGCCGACGCGATCGCGCTCAGCCACAGGATGAGCAGCGCGGTCGCCGTCACATTACCGGCCGTCAGCCTGATCGCCTCCTGGGCCAGCCACTTAATGACGCCCGTCTCCACCAGGCCGCCGACCAGCACGAACAGCCCCACGAAGAAAAACAGCGCCACCCACTCCACCTTGTGGAAAATGTGTTCCAGGCCGTGCTCGGACTGCTTGGCGGCCAGGAGCAGGAGGATGCTGGCGCCGAACAGGGCGACGGTCGCCGACTCCAGGTGGAAAAGCTGGTGAGTCGTAAAGAGGAAGATCGTGAACGTCAGGACCGCCAGGCAGGTTTTCAGCAGCTTTATATTGGTCAACTGCTTCTTTTCGTCCAGATGCATTATCTTTTCCCGCAGCTCATCCGTGGTCACGAGCTTTTTCCTGTAAACCCAGGCCATCAGCACGATAACGATGAAATGCATGAAGAAGGCGATCAGAAACAGATTATCGATAAAAGCCATAAACGTCAGCTCTTTCACCGCGCTGCCGATCATGATATTCGGCGGGTCGCCTATCAACGTCCCGGTGCCGCCGACATTGGAGGCGATGATCTGGGCGATGAGGTAAGGTATGGGTGGCACCTCGAGCTGGCGCGTGATACTGATCGTCACCGGCACGGTCAGCAGCACCGTCGTCACGTTGTCCAACAGCGCCGAGCAAACCGCGGTCAGCGTGCCGAGAGCGATGAAAAGCTTGATCGGGTCGCCGTTCACCTTCTTGGCCGACCAGATGGCCAGGTAACGGAACAAGCCGGTTTCGGCGGTTACGCCGACGATGACCATCATCCCCACCAGCAGGCCGATAGTGTTGAAATCGATATGATGGATGGCTTGCTCCTGGCTGAGGATGCCGAAAACCACCATCAGCATGCCGCCGACCATCGCCAGGACGGTACGGTGGATTTTTTCGGAAATAATCAGGGCGTACACAGCGACAAAGACCGTTACCGCGAAGATTACCTGCTTGTCCATTAACCTACCTCCATGACAAATATCAAAGACGCATACCGACAAACAAAAAGGAGGGGACCTTGGTGACAGTCTCCTCCAAAAATCCGGCCATATGCGCTTAGGTTAAATTTTACCCCATTTTCCTGCTGCAGGCAAGAGGGTCCGAAAAAACTACATCAGGTAACGCAAGTACACATACACCGTCGAAATGGCAATCGACATCAGCATCAACGGGAAGGCGATCTTAAAGAAGCCCTTGAAAGTGATATTGTAGCCTTCCTGGGCCGCCAGCCCGGCGACGATGATATTGGCGCTCGCGCCGATGATCGTGCCGTTGCCGCCCAGGCAGGCGCCGAGGGCCAGGCTCCACCACAGCGGTTCGAGGTTGGCCACCCCCATCGTGCCCATATCCTTGATCAGCGGGATCATCGTCGCCACAAAGGGGATATTGTCCACGAACGCCGACGCGATCGCGCTCAGCCACAGGATGAGCAGCGCTGTCGCCGTCACGTTGCCGGCCGTCAGTTTGACCGCCTCCTGCGCCAGCCACTTGATGACGCCGGTATCCACCAGGCCGCCGACCACCACGAACAGGCCGACGAAGAAGAACAGCGCCACCCACTCCACCTTGTGGAAAACATGCTCCAGGCCGTGCTCGGTATGCTTGGCGGTCAGCACCAGCAACAGGCTGGCGCCGGAGAGAGCCGCGGTGGCGGAGTCGAGATGGAACAACTGGTGGGTGGTGAAGAGGAAAATCGTAAACGCCAGCACGAACAGGCAGGTTTTGAGCAAAGGGATGTTCGTTAGCTGCTTGGTTTCATCCAGCTCGCGGATCTTCGCGCGCAGCTCGTCGGTGGTATGGAGCTTATCGCGGTAAATGCGCGACATAATAAGAATAGTAACAAAATGGATAAAGAAAGCGATAAGGAACAGGTTTTCGACGAACGCCACGAAGGTCAGTTCCTTAACGGCGCTGCCGATCATGATGTTGGGCGGGTCGCCGATCAGGGTGGCTGTGCCGCCGATGTTCGAAGCGATTATCTGGGCGATAAGGAAAGGCATCGGCGAGATATTGAGCTGCCGGGTGATGCTTATTGTCACAGGCACGGTCAGCAGCACGGTCGTGACGTTATCGAGAAAAGCCGAGCACACGGCGGTCAGAGTGGCGAGCGCGTAAAAAAGTTTGACAGGGTCGCCGTCCACCTTCTTGGCCGACCAGATCGCCAGATAGCGGAATAAGCCTGTCTCGGCCGTTATGCCGACGATGATCATCATCCCCACCAGCAGGCCGATTGTATTGAAATCGATATGGTGGATGGCCCGCTCCTGGGTAATAACACCGGCGAGGATAAGCGCCATCCCGCCCGCCATGGCCAGAATGGTGCGATGCATTTTCTCACTGATTATCAGGGCATACACCAAGAGAAAGATTGAAACAGCGATGATTACCTGCTTATCCATACCGAAGACTCCTCCCAAAATAGTCTGCTATAGCAAGCGCCGCAGTGGGGCGCGACATTTTTGGGCACAAAAAAGCAAAGCCAGGGGAAACCTACTCTGCAGGCCCCTCCCAGCTCCGCGGCAATAAGCACTTCAAATATTATTTTAATCCATTATTTTCAATCGCGCAAGATTAAAGCGCGGCAATTCCGGCAATAATGATAATTTATGTCACAGGCGCAGCGCCGCTTCTGCAGCCAGGGGCGAACGCTCGCACTCGTCGTACTGCAGCGTCACCTGGAAGCACAGCTTCGAGCCGCGCATCTTCTCGCTCGCGTAGCTCAGGCCGTTGGAACGGCTGTCGAGGAACGGATTGTCGATCTGCTCCGGGTCGCCGAGGAGAATAATCTTCGTGCCCACCCCCGGCCTGGTGATAACCCCTTTGGCCTGGCGCGGCGTGGCGTTCTGCATCTCGTCGAGGATCATCCAGTACTTATAAAGCGAGCGGCCGCGCTGATAAGCCAGCGCCTCCGTCTGGATGATGCGCTTGTCGAACAGCATCTGCACCGTATCTTCCACCTGGGAGATTTCCTTTGCCTCGGTCATCATATGGCCCGACATAAGGGTGAACATATTATCGCGCACCCCGCGCATATACGGGCTGATCTTCTCGTTTTCCGATCCCGGCAGAAAGCCGATATCCTCATCCATGGGGATATTGGGGCGGCAGATGAGCAGGTGGTGATAATCGCGGGGCCGGCAGTCGAGGTGCTTGTAAAGCCCGACCGCCAGCGAATAAAACGTCTTGGCCGTCCCGGCCGGCCCCTTGATGATGACCAGCGGTGCCTCATCCGCATCCATCATCAGGCATTCCTGCATAAAAACCTGGCCGATATTTCGCGGCGTCACGCCGAACGGGTTGCGATTGCGGTACTTCAGGTGAACCACCTTTTCCCCGTCAAAGCGGCCCAGAGCGGTATGGCGGTCATTATCGGTCGACCGGAGCAGCATGAACTGGTTGGTCACGAACTCGGCCGGCCTGAGAGTATGATCAGCCTCGTTGTACTCGTTGAGCTGGACGGGATCAATGAAGTTTCCGTCGTCGAGGTGGAACTTGTCGATCATAGCAGACGATGTATAGACAACCGTGCGACCCGTATATTGATCCTCGATCGCCGCCACCTTATCGTTGCGGAAATCCTCCGCCTGGATATCGAGGATGACCGCCTTGACGCGCAGGTTGGTATCGCGGCTGACCAGCACCGTATGCTCACCGTTGTCAGCCAGACCTTTGCAGACCTGGAGGATGCGGTTGTCCGGCTTGGCCCGGTCCCAGTGGGGGGGCAGGTTAATCTCCAGACAGTTTGTCTCGATGCGCAGAATGCCGCCCTGATCGTTGAGCGGAACACCGTTCAGCAGATTGCCCTCAGAGCGCAGCTCGTCGATGATGCGGCTTACCTGGCGGCTATGGGCGCCGCGCTCGGTCGTCTCCGACTTGAACTTGTCGAGCTCCTCCAGCACCACTTCGGGGATAATCACCGTGTGTTCGCTGAAAGCGAAGATAGCTTGGGGAGAATAAAGCAAAACATTAGTATCGAGTACATAATGCTTGTTCAAAGGAATCCCCCTTTTGACAAAAAGTGCTACCTGCTTCCATTATAAATGAAAACCACAACATCTGCACTAAGTTTATAGCCTGACCCTCTATATATAGGGGAGAACATCACTTACCCTGTGCTATAATAATAACAGGAACAGTCAGGGGGAAAGATCAATGAGCGAACGCTTGCTTGTCGCCGCCGTCGTATCCTTTGCCACGGTCTGCGAAATACTAGACGTCGTCTCCAAAGCGATATACGATAACATCCTCCGGCTTAGTACAAACAACACGCAGCAGGGGTGAAAGCATGCAAGTCGGCATAATCGGCATTGGCCGCATGGGCAGGGAACTTGCCCGTCGTCTTAAAAATCACGTAAACCTAACCATCTTCGACCGCGACCCCGCCTTCCTGGCGGGCATGCAAAGCGAACTCGGCCTGCCGTCAGCCGGCTCCATCGACGAGCTCGCGGCCCTTGGTACCGTCATCCTCGCCGTCCCCGACCCCGAAGTCATCAACTGCATAAAAGATTTCAACCAGCTCAAAACCCCTGTGACCATCATCAACATCGCCACCAACGTCGCCCAGCATGTCCTCGAAGAAACGGCCGTCCCGCCCGTCCGCTGCATCAACGTCAAATTTGTCGGCCACGCCGGCGAAATGTCCCTCGGGCTCGACCCGGTCGTTATCGTCGACAGCCGGCCGGCCGACCTCGTGCCGGTTGCCAAGGAAATATTCGCCGCCGCCGGCCACGTCATCGTCGGCAAGGCCGACATCGTCAGCTTCATCAACACAACCGCCGCCGAAAAAGCGCTCGAAGCGGCCGTATACATCGAAGAAAGCCTGCGCCAGCAAAACGTCACCGACCCCGACATCGTCAAAAGCGCCATCCGCCAGGTCGCGGCCGGTGTGCTCAAAGCGTATGCCGACCAGGATCTCGGACCCTTCGCCCGCCAGATCGTCCGTGCGGTACGGGCTAAGATGAAAAAATAAGGGGCAGGCCGCGGATAAGACCCCATCTGCGGCGTTGCTCCTCGGCTGCCATCCTCAGCGTACGTCCGTGTACGCTTCCGGTGTCATCCTCCGGTGCGCCTTGCATCTGGGGCCTTCTCCACGGCCTTGCGCAATGCATGATTAATTAGGAACGCCTCGATCCGGGGCGTTTCTTTTTTCGCCCTCAAACTGGTCGGTTCCAAATATAGCAAAACTGGCGATTGACGACAGGCCGGATTAGCGGTATATTTTCATCATGGCGGATAATCCGCCCGGAGGTGCCGATGCTGCTGCTCACCGTCGACGAACACAGCCCCGAGCCCATCTACCGGCAGATCATCGCCCAGATCAGGGACAAGATCGCCGGCCGCGTCCTGCTGCCCGGCGAAAAGCTCCCCTCCACCCGACGGCTGGCCGACCAGCTTGCCATCCACCGCTCCACTGCCGCCGCCGCCTACCAGGAACTATGGGCTCTCGGTTTCGTCGACCTCAGTCCCGGCTCCTGCCCGCGCGTCCGCGACCGCATGCAGATCGCCACCGCCGCCGACCGCGGCGAAAAGGGCCTTGTCGACTGGCAGGCCACCGCCTCGCAGCCCAGCGATGCCCTCTGGCAGTCCTACCGGCGGCTCGACCCGCCCGGCCGGGAAAGCACCCCCGCCCTCATCAATTTCGCCAGCATGAACATGGACAGCCGCCTCTTCCCCCTCGAAAGCTTCCGCGCCTGCCTCGACCGCGCGATGAAAAACCACGGCGACGTCCTGTTAGGCTACGGTGCCAGGGCCGGCTTCCGCCCCCTCCGCGAATACATAGCCCGTCGTCTCCAGAGCCACGGCATATCCGTAACCGCCGACGAGATCCTCATCACCAACGGCTCGCAGCAGGGTATCGACCTCGTCTTCCGCATGATCGCCGCCCCCGGCAAGACCGTCGCCATCGAAGCCCCCACCTACGACTACGTCCTGCCGTTGCTGCGCTTCTACGGTCTCCGGCCAGTCGAGATCCCCGTCCGGCGTGACGGTATGGACCTCGACGCCCTCGCCGCCGCTATCGCCGCAGACCGCCCCGTCCTCGTCTACACAATGCCCACATTCCAGAACCCCACCGGCATCAGCACCGGCCAGGCCCATCGCGAACGGCTGCTCTCGCTGTGCGAACAGCACCGCATCCCCATCCTCGAAGACGGTTTCGAGGAAGAAATGAAATACAGCGGCCGCATTGTCCTGCCCGTCAAATCGATGGACAGACACCACCTCGTCATCTACTGCGGCACATTCTCCAAAGTCCTCTTCCCCGGCGCCCGCGTCGGCTGGCTGGCAGCCGAAAAAGAGTGCGTCGAGCGGCTCGCCGCCATCCACCGCTTCAGCGAACTCGCCCCCAGCATGATCCTCCAGGCGGCCATCCACGAATTCTGCCAGAGCGGCCACTACGACCGCCACATCGGCAGGATGCACCGCGCCTACCGCAAAAGGATGCAGACCGCCGTCCGCGCTCTCCAGCGCCACATCGACCCCGCCTGGGCCGAATGGACCGAACCCAGCGGCGGCTTCCTCATCTGGCTCAAGCTCAAGCCGCCACCCCGCCCGCCGGCCGACTGGAAAGCCCACCTCGCTGCCCACGGCGTCGAAGCGACCACCGGCGGCAGCTTCTTCTACGGCGAAACCCCCGATACATACCTGCGCCTCTCCATCTCCCCCCTTGACGAGGGAGAAATCACCGAAGGCGTGCGGCGCCTCGCCGCCGCGCTCCGCCAGATCCACAGCCCCGCCTGACGCGCAAAAACCCCCGGCCCCGGCGGCTTTGCCGCTGACCGTCGTATAAATTGCCCGAAATGACCCCATGTTAAAGTTGATGCACGATACAGGAGGTAGAAACACAATGGAACAAGGAACCTTTCGCGTAAAAGCCGGCCTGGCCGAGATGCTCAAAGGCGGCGTAATCATGGACGTGACCACTCCCGAACAGGCTAAGATCGCCGAACAGGCCGGCGCCTGCGCCGTTATGGCCCTCGAAAGGGTCCCGGCCGATATCCGCGCCGCCGGCGGCGTTGCCCGCATGGCCGACCCCACCATCGTCCAGAGGATCATGGAAGCCGTCACCATCCCCGTAATGGCCAAAGCCCGCATCGGCCACTTCGTCGAGGCCCGCATCCTCGAAGCCCTCGGCGCCGACTACATTGACGAGAGCGAAGTCCTCACCCCCGCCGACGACAAATTCCATATCAACAAACACGACTTCAAAGTACCCTTCGTCTGCGGCGCCAAAAACCTCGGCGAAGCCCTCCGCCGCATCGGCGAAGGCGCGGCCATGATCCGCACCAAGGGCGAGCCCGGCACCGGCAACGTCGTCGAAGCCGTCAAGCACATCCGCATGGTCATGAGCGAAATCCGCCTTCTCCAGAATCTCCCCGAAGAAGAAGTCGCCGCCTTCGCCAAAAACATCGCCGCCCCCATCGAGCTCGTCCACGAAACAAAGAAACTCGGCCGCCTGCCGGTCGTCAACTTCGCCGCCGGCGGCATCGCCACCCCGGCCGACGCCGCCCTCATGATGCAGCTCGGCTGCGACGGCATCTTCGTCGGCTCCGGCATCTTCAAATCCTCCGACCCGGCAGCGAGAGCAAAAGCCATCGTCGCCGCCACCACCTACCACAACGACCCCAAAGTCCTCGCCGAAGTCTCCCGCGGGCTGGGCGAAGCCATGCCCGGCCTGGAGATCTCCACCATCGCTCCCCACGAGCGGATGCAGGAGCGGGGCTGGTAACAGTGAAAATCGGCGTACTCGCCCTCCAGGGCGCCTTCCGCGAACACCGCTGGATGCTCGAACGCTGCGGCGCCGAAGCCGTCGAAGTCAGGAAGCCGGAAGACCTCGACGACCTCGCCGGCCTCGTCATCCCCGGCGGCGAAAGCACCACCATCGGCAAACTGCTTGTCGAATGGGGCCTCATGGATAAAATCAGGGAGCGGGCCGCAGCAGGCATGGCCGTTTACGGCACCTGCGCCGGCATGATCCTCCTCGCCAGAGAAATCGTCGGCAGCGACCAGCCGCGTCTCGGCCTCATGGACGTCACCGTCAGGCGCAACGCCTTCGGACGCCAGCGCGAGAGCTTCGAAGCCGACCTCAACGTCCCCGAATTCGGCGCCGAACCGGTGAGGGCCGTATTCATCCGCGCCCCCTTCATCGAACTAGCCGGGCCGGATGTCAAAGTCCTCGCCGCCGTCGGCGACCACATCGTCATCGCCCGCCAGGGCAACCTCCTGGCCACCGCCTTCCACCCCGAACTCACCGACGACGACCGCATCCACAGATATTTCATAAAAATGATCCAAGGCAAAGCATAGGTTAAAAGGAAACGGCCAACGAATATACTACATATTCGTTGGCCGTTCTTTTTTAAAGGGAGGCATCGCCATGCACATCCCCGCCGACATCCTCGCCCGCGCCGAGCGCGCCCTCACCATCACCCCGGCCCAGGAGGACGCCATAGCCCGCCAATTTGCCGCCGCCATGGCCGCCGGGCTGGCCGGCGAACAGAGCACCCTCAAAATGCTGCCCTCCCACCTCGGCAAACCGGGCGGCCACGAGCGCGGCCTCTTCCTCGCCCTCGACTTCGGCGGCAGCAACGTCCGCGTCCAGCTCGTCGAGCTCTGCGGCGCGGGTAAATGGCTCGTCCGCGGCCAAACCGCCGCTCCGCTCAGGGATCCGGCGGGCGCCTACGACCACACCGCCGCCGCCGCCAGCGAAGAACAGCTCTTCGACTTCCTCGCCGCCCAGATCGCTCCCCTCGTCGGCGACGGGCGCGACTACTACCTCGGCCACACCTTCTCCTTCCCCTCCCGCCAGCCCGACCTCGGCAGCGCCATCCTGCTCGGCTGGACAAAGGAAATAAAGACCGCCGGCGTCGAAGGCCGCGAAGTGAGCAGCCTCCTGGCAGCCGCCCTCGCCCGCCGGGAGCTCGCGCATGTGCGCCCCGTCGCCGTCATCAACGACACCGTCGGCACGCTGCTCGCCGCCGCCTACCGCGATCCCGCCGCCGACATCGCCGCCATCTGCGGCACCGGCCACAACACCTGCTACTACGACGCCGGCCGCGGCACTATCATCAACATGGAATCAGGCAACTTCGCCACCCTGCCCCTCAGCTCCTGGGACGACATCCTCGACGCCGCCAGCGGGCACCCCGGCGCCCAGCGCCTCGAAAAGGCGGCTGCCGGCCGCTACCTCGGCGAAATCGCCCGCCTTATCATCGCCGATGCCGGCGGCGAGACCGGCCCGCCCTACTCGCTCACCGCCGAAGACCTCGCCGGCTGGCTCGCGGGACCGGACGGCCCGCGCCGCCGCCTTGCCGCCCTCGTCGCCGGGCGGTCCGCCAGGCTCGTCGCCGCCACCTTCCGCGGCGTCCTCGACCACATCGACCCTCACCGGAAAAACAGGCACACCATCGCCATCGACGGCTCGCTGTACGAAAAAATGCCCGGCTACGCCGGGATGCTGGCCGCCGCGCTCGGTATCTCCCCCGTCCTCGTCAAAGACGGCTCCGGGGCGGGAGCGGCGATCGCCGCCGCGCTGGCCGTCAGTCGCCGTTAGCGCGGGCGGCGGGCTGATTGTCCCAGCGGGGCATATTGCCGCGGGGGCTGTTGAAAACCGAATTGATCGCATGGGTCGCGTTCAGCTGGGTCATCAGCCAGATATACATATCCCGCAAACTGCTGAGATCGAAATGCGTATTCTTCAGCGCGTTCAGCGTCCAGGCCGTCAGCCAGATAAACAGGAAAACGACCGTGATCGCTCCGACGCACAAGTTCGGGGCATTGACGACAAGCTTCCACATCGCGGCTCCGCTCCTCTCCTTGCTACTGCTACAAGGTATGCGATGGCCGGGGGTTCCGTCCGTGCGAAAGCTCGTGTTCTCGCGAAAAACTATTCCTCAGAGTTGCCTTCCGCCTCCTCGTCCGGCAGCGGCTTGGCCGCTGGCTGGGCGAGCGGCGGGAAGCGGCTGGCATAACGCGTTTCCGCCCTGTCGGCCGCCGCCGCCTTCAGCGTCAGCAGGATGACAGACCGCGCTATCGTCGCGTACGCCATCAGAATCACGAAATAATAGCCGAAGTTCCAGTTAAAGAAAGTGTTTATCCCGGCAACTCTCAGTAGGGGCGCCAGCCCGAAGCTGAACAAAGCGGCAATCGCCGCCGACCAGGCAAGGTAACTGCTCCACCGCGGGCAATACTGATAAACGAGCATCATCGCGATCGGAACCGCGGTATAATCGAACGGGAAAGGCGCCGGCAGCAGGGGCAGCAGCCTGATGTTGTACTGCCAGTGGGCCGTCGTCACCCCCCATATATCGACCACCGCCGACATCACGGACACGAACGAACCGAACAGTAGTATTTCCACCAGCCTTCCCTTATCGACAAACCGCCACCATACGACATACAACACCGCCAGAAAGGCGGCGATTGCCCACCACTGCCACGAGAAAAGCTCTTGCTCCAGATAACGCGCATAAGTGATGTGCCAAAGTTCCAGCCTGAGCTGGTGCATTATTTCGCCCGCGGTCACATTACTCCCCTCCTCGGGTTTATTCTGTGTAGCCGGGGAGCAAAGTATTATGAGCGGAAAACCCCGCCTCACTTATTGAAGTGAGGCGGGGTTGCATAATTTCGGGGCTTTCTATGAACTACGGGCGGTTTTCGCGCGGCAGCTTCTCCAGCGCTTTGATCAGCAGCGTCAGCACCCTGTTGACCGGCGTTTCCACCCCGAAGCGCTCGCCCTCGCGGACAAGCGCGCCGTTGATCGCCTCGATCTCCGTCATCCGTCCGCCCGACAAATCCTGCAGCATCGACGAACGGTTCTGCGCCGTGGCCACGGCGACGGCCAGCACCTTCTCCACCGGGTTGCCGTACGGCAGCTTCACCCCGGCGGCGTCCGCCACCCTCACCGCTTCCTCCACCGCCAGCGCCAGCACCTGACGGGTCTCCTCGTGGTCGGCCAGCTCGCCGTTCTTCAGGCCGGTGATGCCGGTGAGGGCGTTGATACCCACATTCACGATCAGCTTGCCCCAGATGAGCGAAGCCACGTTGTCGTCGGCGATTGTCGCAATACCCGCCTTCGACAGGCAGGCGGCAATTTTCTGCAGGCGCTCGGTCAGCCCGCCGCCCAGCTCGCCGATATGGGTCTCGCCGCCGCCGGCGTGCATTATCCGCCCCGGTCCCAGCAGTGTCGCCCCCTGGGCTGTCGTCCCGGCGATCACCCTGGCGGCGCCTACCGCCGCGGCGATCGTCTCGGCGTTGCCGTAGCCGTTCTGCAGCGTCAGCACCGCCGTATCCGGGCCGAGAAGGGCGGCTGCCGTCTCGGCCGCCTTGGCGGTGGCGGTCGACTTCACAAAAACGATCACAAGCTCGGCGGTGCCGATATCCTCGGGTTTTGTCGTCGCCTTCGGCCGGGCGACTGTATCCCCGGCCGGCGAAGCGATCGAAAGCCCCTTATCATTGATGGTGCGGACATGTTCTTCCCACACATCCAGCAACCAGACCTCTTCCCCCGCCAGCGCCAGGCGGCCGCCGAACAGGCTGCCCATCGCGCCGGCGCCGATAATGGCGATCTTCACAATCTCACCCCCGGGTTAATAAAGGCGCTTAAGCACTTCGTCCTTCATCGTGAAGCTGTGCTCCGGCCCGGGGAACTTGCCGGTGGCCACTTCCTCGGCGTAAGCGTTGAAAGCGGCGACGATATCCTGGCTGACGTTAGCGTACTGCTTGACGAACTTCGGCACGAAGCGGTCGAACAGGCCGATGAGATCATGGGTGACGAGCACCTGGCCGTCGCAGTGGACGCCGGCGCCGATGCCGATCGTCGGGATAGTCAGCTTCTTGGTGATAATCTCCGCAAGCGGTGCGGGGATGGCCTCGAGCACGATCGCGAAAGCGCCGGCCTCTTCCAGCTTCAGCGCCTCGTCTATCATCCGCTCGGCCGCCGCCGTGTCCTTGCCCTGCACCTTGAAACCGCCGAGAGCCGAAGCCGTCTGCGGTGTAAGGCCGATATGGGCCATAACCGGGACGCCGCCGTTGACGATCGCCCTCACCGTCTCCACCACCGTCAGGCCGCCCTCCAGCTTAATGCAGTCGGCGCCGCCCTCCTTCATCATCCGGGTGGCGTTATAAACCGCGTCGCTGATGCTCGTATTGTACGAGCCGAACGGCAGATCGCCGACGATCAGAGTATTTCTCGCGCCGCGGACCGTTGCCTTGCAATGGTGGAGCATCTCCTCCATCGTCACCGGCACGGTGCCGTCGTAGCCCAACACCACCATGCCCAGCGAATCGCCGACAAGAATCAGTTCGATGTCGGTCTTGTCCACCAGGATGCCGGTGGGATAATCGTAGGCCGTAACCATGCGGATTTTCTTGCCCTGCTCCTTCATCTCCTTGAGCGCCGGGATAGTCACCTTCTGCTTAGCCATAGGACGTTTCCTCCAATCGAATAATAAATACCGGTCGATGCGCGTAACGCCGCCGATGTCTACTGAAACTAATTCGCTGCCGGGAAATAATTCCCTGCCGCCAACCGCAAGCGAAAGGGTGGTTCCCCACCCTTTCGGCTACTTCCCGGCTTTATTCTTGCCGCCCTTGCTGCCGCACTTCTCCTCAAAGCCGGAAAAAGTTGCGAAATCGCCCTGCACTGGGCTGCCCTGCGGATTCTTATCCTTATTCTTGGCCACCGAATTCCCTCCTTACAGCCTTGCTAAGAGCACCCTTCGATACACTTGAACCCGCACTTCACGCAGGCCTCGCCGCTCAGCACGTCCTTATCGACCGCGCAGGAAGCGCTCTCGCCGCCGCTGACAGACTGCTCACGCTGGGAAAGCAAAACAATCACCCCTTTCCCCGATAGTGTAGCCCGGAAAGGGGTGAAATATATCCAAAGTTAAGGCCTTATCAACGGCCGTCACCAAGCAGTTCCTGCAGCCTCACGATAAATTCCCCCTGCGCCCTGTTTATCTTTCGCATCGCCGCCGGCACGGGGAAAAAAGCCGCCCGGTCGATCTCCGGAAACCACTGCTCCAGCCCCGACTTGGGCGGCCACTCCAGCGGAAAAAGATTGCTCGCCGGCGTCCGGCCCTCCTCCCAGTCGCCCTCGAACGCCCACGCGTGCACCACTTTGCCGCTCGCCTGCACCACCGACCCCAGCGGCAGGAAGTCTCCCGTCGCCGTCATGCCCGTCTCCTCGGCGAACTCGCGGACCGCGGCCGCCAGCAGGTCCTCGCCGGCCTCGATCTCCCCCTTGGGGATGCCCCAATAGCCCAGATCCTTGGTTTTCAGGTACGGCCCGCCGGGGTGGGCCAGGAAGACCTCCAAAACACCGCATTTCCGCCGGAACATCATCAGGCCGGCGCTGGTCTTGTTCGTCCTCATGGGATGCTCCTTCTGCGCCAGGCGATATCGCCGCCTCGGCAAATCCACTTCGGCAAATCCATTATAGAAGTTTTCCCGCGAGGTGTCAGCCGGAAACAGGAATAAAAACCCTCCGTCCGGAAATATTGAAACAGATACCATACCCGAGGGAGGCATCCGCAATGCTGTTCACCCCGTTCACCGCCAAGGGACTGACCCTGAAAAACCGCATCGTCATGCCGCCGATGTGCAACTATGTCGCCGGCCGCGTCGGCCTCGCCACCGACTGGCATTACATCCATTACGCCACCCGCGCCGTCGGCGGCGTCGGTCTCATCATCCAGGAAGCCACCGGCGTCGAGGACGGCGGCCGCATCACCGCTCGCGATCTCGGCCTCTGGAACGACGGCCAGCGGGACGGCCTGGCGCGCATCGTCGCCGCCGTCCATCAGCACGGCGCGAAAATCGCCGTCCAGCTCAACCATGCCGGCCGCAAAAGCGAAGTCGAATACCTGGAGCCGGTCGGACCGTCGGCAATCCCCTTCAGCGACAAGCACCGCACCCCCCGCGCCCTCACCGCCGCCGAAATCGCCGCCATCGTCGAGCGCTTCGCCGCCGCCGCCCGCCGCGCCGCCGCCGCCGGCTACGACGCCGTCGAAATCCATGGCGCCCACGGCTACCTCATCAGCCAGTTCCTCTCGCCGCTCAGCAACAAGCGCGACGACAGCTACGGCGGCTCCCCGGCGGGGCGGGCCCGCCTGCTCGGCGAGATCGTCGCCTCCGTGCGCGCCGTCCTTCCGGCCGCCATGCCGATCATCGTCAGAGTCTCGGCCTCCGACTGGGAAGAAGGCGGCAATACCCCCGAATCGGTGGCCGCCATGCTCAACCTCGTCAAAGGGGAAGGCATCGACATCGTCAACGTCAGCTCCGGCGCCGTCACCCCCGCCGTGCCGCGGGCCTTCCCCGGCTATCAGATACCCTTCGCCCTCACCATCAAAGAAAAAACCGGCCTGCCCGTCATCGGCGGCGGCCTCATCACCGACCCCATCCAGGCCCAGCAGATCGTCAAAACCGGCGTCGACCTCGTCTTCCTCGGCCGCGAGCTGATGCGCAGTCCCTACTGGCCGCTCAGGGCCGCCTTCGTCCTCGGCCAGGAAACCGACTGGCCCGAACCCTACCTGCGGGGGAAATTCCTGTGAACCGCCTGCCGGAAAGTGCCGCCCTGCTAATCATCGACGTCCAGAAAGCCATCGACGACCCCGCGTGGGCCAAACACGGCCCGCGCAACAACCCCGGCGCCGAGGATAACATCGCCGCCCTGCTAGCCGCCTGGCGCCGCTCCGGGCGCGCGGTCTTCCACGTCAGGCACGAATCACTCGAGCCAGGTTCCACCTACCGCCCCGGCCAGCCGGGCTGTGACTTCAAGCCCTGCGCCGCGCCCCTCCCCGGCGAAAGCGTCGTCGTCAAACACGTCAACAGCGCCTTCGTCGGCACCGGCCTGGCGGAGACCCTGCGGGCCGCCGGCATACAATGTCTCGTTGTCTGCGGCGTCATCACCAACAACTCCGTCGAAGCCACCGTCCGCATGGCCGGCAACCTCGGCTTCGACACCTTACTCGCCCACGACGCCGCCTTCACCTTCGCCCGGCCCGACTACGACGGCTATCTCCGCACCGCCGCCGAAGTACACGCAATGTCGCTCGCCAACCTCGCGGACGAATACTGCCGTGTCGCCACAACCGGCGAAATTCTTGCCCTTGTCCGATAAACCCTTGGGAGTGGTCGCCATGAAAGTCGCCGCTGTCAACGCCCCTAGCTATGACCGCGCCGTAGTGGAACAAGGCCTTGACGAAGCGCTCGGCCTCCTCGGCGGCGTGGAAAAATTCGTCGCCCCCGGCGACAAAGTCCTCGTCAAACCCAACATGCTCGAAGGCCTGCCCCCCGAAAAAGCGGTCACCACCCATCCCGAGGTGCTGCGGGCCGTCCTCCTGGCCGTCAAAGCCGGCGGCGCCGAACCCTTTGTCGGCGACTCGCCCGGCACCACCGGCACCCTCAAAGCAGCCGAAAAATGCGGCCTGGCCGCCGCCTGCCGCGAACTCGATGTCCCGCTCGTCCCGTTCGACACCACCGTCGACATACCGTACCCCGCAGGCACGACCGTCCAGAAGTTCGCCCTCGCCCGGCCGTACGCCACAGCGGACAAAATCATTTCCCTCGCCAAGATGAAGACACATACCTTCATGGGTATCACTGGCGCCGCCAAAAACCTGTTCGGCTTCATCGTCGGCATACGCAAAGCCCAGTTTCATCTGCGCATGCAGGCCCGCCCCGAATTCGCCGCCATGCTCATCGACCTGGCGAGCCTGATAAAACCAGCCCTGTCGATTGTCGACGGCATCGTTGGCATGGAAGGCAACGGCCCGCGCAACGGGAACCCGGTCAGCGCCGGGGTTATTCTGGCCGGGACGGATTGTTTCGCGGTGGATGTCGTCATGGCCGAAATCATGGGCTTCGACCCGGCGCGCCTGCCGCTCACCGCTCTCGCCCTCGAACGGAGCCTCACGCCGCCCCTCGCCGGCATCGAGCTCGTCGGCAGCGCCAGCAGCGTCAGACGCAAATTCGTCCCGCCCCGCAGCATGCTGACACTCGCCGACCGCATCCCCGGCTGGGCCGCCGAGCTCGGCCGCAGCCAGCTCACCGCCCGGCCGGAGATCGACGACACCTGCATCGGCTGCGGCCTCTGCGCCGCCCACTGCCCGCCGGGAGCCATGATCGTAGAGGGCGGCAAAGTCCGCATCGATTACGCCAAATGCATTCGCTGCTACTGCTGCCAGGAGCATTGTCCCGAAAACGCCGTGCATTTGCGGGAAGGGGGGGCGCTTAGACTAGCGCGGCGGTTGCTATGACCTTTGAACCGGCTTTAACGGGAGAAAAAGGAGGAAAGTGAAAAATGAATGAAAAAGAAAACACTAAAAAACTGCCCACATGGCGGGAGTTCCAGAGCATGCTGATAGTAAAGGCCATGAAAGACAGGAGTTTCCACCAAGAATTGCTGGCCAATCCCAAGGCAGTTGTTGAAAGGGAAATGGGCAAATTAAAGGAAGGGGCTAAACTTCCCGCGACTATGGAGGTCAAGGTCATCGAGCAACCGGCGAATGCCCTGTATCTTGTGCTGCCTGCAGCCCAAGCGAGTGAACTTTCCCATGAAGCGCTCAGCGCGGTAACGGGGGGCTTCATCAACCAATCCAACGATCGCAATAATAGTGATATTATTATTTTTCAGTAGTAGTCGCCCAACATCACGGCGTGTTACTTAACTGCCGCCAGGAGCATTGTCCCGAAAACGCCGTGCGTCTTAAAGAGGGAAACCTGTTGAAAATCGCCCGGCGGTTAGGAAACGTACATACGCTTTAAGCCCCGTAGCGGATGACATGTGCTGGCTTATTTTAGAAAAACACCTTATAATTGTTTTTGAGGTGTGAAAACGCATGAAGAACAGTGTAGAAGGTCCGGTTTACTCCCAGATCGCGCTGGACTTAGCCACTTGCATCGCCAAAGGCGAACTGCGGGAAGGAACGAAGATAGCGGGGCGGTCTATACTAGCCGGGCAATACAACGTCTCCCCCGAGACGATACGAAGATCTCTCCGGCTTCTCGAGGACATGGGAATTGTCGATGTCATCGCCGGCAGCGGGGTGATCATCCAGTCCCGCCAGAACGCGCTGGAGTATATCGACAAATATAACCTCGGCAAGGACTTGCGCGATCTCAAAGCCGAGATATACGAACTGATCGACGAGCGCGAACGGCTGAACCAGAAGATATCGGAAAGAATAGAGCACATGTTTGATCTCAGTGAGCGTCTGAGGCATACGAATCCCGTCAATATCATGGAATTCGAAATCCCGCTCGAATCGCCGCTGATCGGGAAAATGATCTCCGAAGTGCAATTCTGGCAGAAAACAGGTGCGACCATCGTCGGTATCAAGCGTGAAGGAAGACTGATCATATCGCCGGGACCTTATGCCTGCTTCATGCCGATGGATATAATACTGGGTATCGGCGACACGGGCATACTGAAACGGGTGGAAAGAATAATATCTACGGGATGAATCTATGGCAACCGCCCTGGGCGGTTGTTTTTTTGCGACAGGCGAAAAGGCATTACGCGGAATAAGTCTTCTTGATCAGGCATACTGTAGTAATAAAAAACCAGCGAATGGTTTGACAACCAACAACTTAAAACTTATAATGAGGTTGTCGGTTGCTGGTTTTAAATGAATTATGCGTTAGCAATAGTAAATAATATTAATCAGGGGGGATGGGATGATACGTTTTGAAGGAGTATCCAAAGTGTATTCAAATGGGCAAAAAGTATTGCATGAGATAGACATGAAGATCAACGAAGGCGAAATAGTCGTTCTCATCGGTCCCAGCGGCTGCGGAAAAACGACCTCGCTGAAAATGATCAACCGCCTTATCGAGCCTACGGACGGCCAGATATTCATCCAAGGGCGGGACATCAGCAGGGAAAATCCGGTCAGCCTCCGGCGGGACATCGGCTATGTCATCCAGCACATAGGGCTTATGCCCCACATGACGATCAGCGATAATGTCGCTCTTGTGCCGAAACTGAAGAAATGGCCGGCCGAAAAATACCTTAAACGGGTAGCCGAGCTCATGCGCATGGTCAACCTGGATCCCGACATCTACGGCAGCCGCTATCCGGCCGAGCTCAGCGGCGGCCAGCAGCAGCGGATCGGCGTAATCCGGGCCATGGCGGCCGACCCGCCCATCATTCTGATGGATGAGCCCTTCAGCGCGCTCGATCCGATCAGCCGCGAACAGCTGCAGGACGAACTCGTGCAACTGCAGGACAAGATCCACAAGACGATCATATTTGTCACGCACGATATCGACGAAGCGATCAAAATCGGCAATCGCATCTGCATAATGAACAAAGGCCGCATAGTACAGCTCGACACGCCCGACCATATCCTCCGCCACCCGGCCGACGACTTCGTGCGAAGCTTTATCGGCGAAAACCGCTTGAACCGCCAGGAGAGCTATCCGACAGTCGCCGAGGTGATGGTGAAGCCTGTCGCGTCGCGTCCCTCCAGGGGGCTGGCCGAGGCGATCGTGCTGATGCGCAGGCACAAAGTAGACACCCTGCTTGTCGTGGATGCCGATAACAGGCTGCTCGGGAAATCATCGGTCTGGGATATCCAGAGTCACTATCAGGACGAAACAATGACCTTGCAGGACGTGCTGCACGAGGTGCCGGCAGCCGTGGAAGTGACCCAGCCGCTTGCCGAGGCCATCAACCTCATCAGCAAGCACCGCATAGCGTATCTGCCGGTCGTCGATGAAGAGCGGCGGCTGCTTGGCGTAATCACGCGCGCCAGCCTGGTCGATGTCATGGCCGAGCGCTTGAGCGACGAAGTCTGAATAACAGGTCAAAGAGGAGGTGGATATTATCGCAGAGCTGCTGGCAATCATGCAAAATCGCTGGGAGGATATATTACTGGCGACAATACAGCACATCGAACTGACGATCATTTCGCTCATTTTCGCAAATTTAATCGCCGTGCCGCTGGGAATCCTCCTGACCCGTTACCGGCGGTGGTCCGAACCGGTCATCGGCGTGACGGCGGTATTTCAGACAATACCCAGCCTGGCGCTGCTCGGCTTCATGATACCGCTCATGGGCATCGGCAAAGTTCCCGCCATAGTCGCCTTGACCATATACGGCTTACTGCCGATCCTGCGCAACACCTATACCGGCATCGTGGGCGTCACCCCGGCGGTCGTCGAAGCGGGGATAGGCATGGGCATGACGTCGCGGCAGGTGCTGTTCATGGTCGAACTCCCCATGGCCCTGCCCGTAATCATGGCGGGGATACGCACGGCGACCGTCCTGCTGATAGGCGTGGCGACCCTGGCGGCGCTGATAGGCGCGGGAGGGTTGGGTGACCTTATCTTCCGGGGCATCTCCATGGCCAATTCCGAACTGATTCTGGCCGGGGCCCTGCCTGCGGCGCTGCTCGCCCTGATATTCGACCATGCGCTCAAGCGGGTGGAGCTTTATGCTCAACCCAAAGGCCTGCAAAGATAATCGAGGAGGGGTTTCATGAGAAAAGTTTCTGTTTTGCTACTGGTAATTCTTCTGGCTGTCGCCATCGGCGGTTGCTCGTCTGGCGGCGAAAAAAGCGAACGCATCGTCATCGGCGGCAAGAATTTCACCGAACAGGACATCCTGGTATATTTGATGAAGTACGTCATCGAAGACAAAACCGGCCTCAAGGTGGACACAAAACCCTTTCTGGGAGGTACCAGCGTGGTAGCGCAAGCGCTGGAGCGCGGCGATATCCAGATATACGCGGAATACACGGGGACAGCTCTCATCAACCTGCTCCAGCAGCCGCTCATCAACGACCCGCAACAGGCTTACGATAAAGTCAAGCAAATATACAAAGATAAGAAGCAGATCGTCTGGCTCAAGCCGTTCGGGTTCAACAACACCTACACCCTGACGATGCGGGAGGACAAGGCGGCGGAGCTGGGAATAGAAAAATTCAGCGACCTTGTAGCCAAAGCCCCCGACTTGGTGCTCGGCTGCACGCAGGAATTCCTCGAGCGGTCGGACGGATACAAAGGACTGCAAAAAGTATATGGGATGAACTTCAAAAGCGTCAACGGGATGGACCCGGGGCTGACCTACGCCGCGGCGAGGGACGGCAAGGTGGATGTCATCGACGGCTTTGCGACCGACGGGCGTATCCCGGCGTTCAAACTGAAGGTGCTGGAAGACGATAAGCAGTTCTTCCCCCCGTACTACGCCGCGCCGATAGTACGCGAGGATCTACTGAAGAAGCATCCGCAGATCGCCGATGCGCTCAACCTGCTGGCCGGCAAACTGGACAATAAACAGATGGCCGCCCTGAATGCCCAGGTCGACCTGGATAAAAAGGACGCCAAAGATGTCGCCAAACAGTGGCTGAAATCGCAAGGTCTGATTAAGTAAGCAAAAATAACTGAGTCACTACCGGCGGAGTCCGCAGCGGACTCCGCCGGGTTGTTCCGCCCCGTTTGCCAGAACACAACAGGAGAAGTTACATGTTTGAAAAAATAAGCTTTCTTCATGCGGCCGCCCTGCCCATCGGCGTGTTTTTGGCATCAATGCTGACAGGCTATATCATCAGCCAATTCGCTTTTGTCCGGCTTAGCCGGATCATCGCCAAGGCATCGGAAGACTACGGGGAAATCGCCGCCGGCTCGCTGAAAGACATGCCCATCGTCGCAGGGGCCGTCTGCGGCGTTTACGGCCTGATCCATTTCGTCCATATGGACGAATACTGGCTGAATCTGTTGGGGAACATCCTGCTTACCGCGGTCATATTCTCCGGCACCGTAGTAGCGTCGCGGATATTTTCCCGTGCCGCGGTGCTCTACGCCCGAAAAGCCGAAGAAGTGCTGCCGTCGACGTCCATTCTGATCAACGCCGTCCAACTGGTTGTCTATATCTTCGGCGGCCTGATCATCCTGCAGACAAACGGCGTTTCCGTTACGCCGGTACTAACTGCCTTGGGCGTCGGCGGCCTGGCAATAGCCCTGGCCTTGCAGGAAACTCTGTCCAACCTGTTTTCCGGGCTCTATATTCTTTTGTCCAGGCAGTTCCGGGTGGGTGACTACATCAGACTGAGTACCGGCGAAGAAGGTCATGTTCTGGACATCACCTGGCGGAGCACCGTCATTAAAGCGCTGGCCAACAATGTCATCATCCTGCCGAACCAAAAAATCGCCTCCGCCACAATTACGAATTTCTTTTTCCCGGACAAGGAAATGAGCCTGGTCGTGCCTGTCGGCGTCAGCTACGACAGTGACTTGGAGCATGTCGAGAGAGTAACCGTCGAAGTGGCCAGAGAAGTGCTGCGCGACCTCGCCGGCGGGGTTAAGAGCTTCGAGCCGGCGGTGCGTTTTCACACCTTCGGGGAGTCCAGCGTCAATTTCAACGTCATTCTCAGAGTCAAGGAATATACCGACCAGTACCTAATCACACACGACTTCGTCAAGCGCCTCCACCGCCGCTATAGCCTCGAAGGGATTGAGATACCCTTCCCGATCCGCACCGTTCATGTGAAACAGGCTGTCGAAGCGGAAAAAGCCTGACGGCGGCATCCTTGACTTCTCCCGCAACTGTGTCCTCGTCTGCCAAAAGCCCCGCGGCATATCGCCGCGGGGCTTTCGATACACCAGTTCATTTGTTGGGGTCGCACGCCCTCACATACTCCGCGATCTCCCGGCCGGCCTCCGACGCAATGCATAACTGGCCGTAATCGATGCGCTGATTGTTAAGATACTGCAGCACCAGCCAGTCCAGGCCGCCCCGCCCCGGGAAAATCCCGGCAAAGAAAAAGCCGCTCTCCTCGAACCTGGCCGTCTGCCGGGCCGTCTCCGGGTCGGTGAGGCTCAGATATAAATAAACCGTCTCCACCCTGTTGATGCACAGCGTCCGCAGCGCCTCCGCCACCTTCTCCCGCACGTCCGCCCCGTAGCGGTGCACATAGATATGCGCGGCCTGAAAACTGTCGGTCGACGCCTCCACCACCGCCTGGCCGCGCGCGCCGCCTTTCCCCGCCGCGGCCAGCGTCCTCGCCGCCCCGCTGTATCCGTAAATCCGCGCGATCATCTCGCGGTGGCGGGGCGGCGGGTAAAGCGCGGCATCGCCAGGCCCGCCCTTAAGATAACGGGTGAAAACCAGCAGGCTTTCCCGCTGAATGCAGTCTTCCCTGATCCCCCGCATCGACTCCAGCGTCACGCGCGACACCAGCAGCGCCGTCTCGGTGAACCCCATCCTGCGGGCCGGCTTCTGCGACATCGGATGCGTCGTGACCGCCGTGATGAAAAGGCTGTCCGTACCCGCCGCCCGGGCCGCCTCGATCAGCGCCTCGCTGATCTTCAGCAGGCAGCCGTTGCCACGGAAGGCCGGCTTCACGAACGCCATCCCCATCTCCACCCCGTGGCGCTCGTCGCCCATCTCCAGCGCGGCATGGCCGATGATCTCCGGCTCTCCGCCGGTCGTCACCGCCACATAAGACAGCAGTTTGCCCGTCCTGTTGAGCTCCCTTATCCGTTCGGGGTAATATATATGCTCGTTACCGTAAGAATAACCGTACGAACTATAGGCGCACTTCGCCACCTCCACCGCTTCCCCGGGGGCCATCGGGCGGACGGTGTAATCGACCGCGGCGACGGGGCGTGATGGCTCGGCCGCCGGCTCCTCGTCGCCGCCGGCCTCGGGCGCCTCCGGAAAATACTTTACCAGGCGGATCTCCTGGCCGCTTTTCCCCAGGTTGCGGAACGACACACCGTCAACGCTGTTTTTCAGCACCCGCAGGCCAAGGCCCGGCCCGTCAAGCAGCCAGTCGGGCCCGCTTGCCGGCTCCTCCGCCACCTTCTGCTCGTCGAGCGGCACCCCTTTTTCCCTGATCGTTATCTGCAGGCCGAGCGGCACCGTCTCATACACGACATCGAACCACGCAAGCTCCCCGGGGAGATAGCCGTACCTGACGACATACGTCAGCGCCTCCTCCACCCCCAGCCTGATCTTCCCCGTCGCCTCGGCGCCGAACCCCAGCATCCGGGCGATGGCCGTCGTATTGTCCAGCGCCAGTGGCAGATAATCGGCCTTATTCGCTATCCGCAATACAACCTCGTCCAACTGACGCCTCATGGCGCCACCTCCCCGACCCTCCGCATCCCGTCCCGGCACCGCCGGCCGGTTGGCTACCCATATACTTCAGCGCGCCAGCAAAAATTCCTCCAGCTTACCGCCTGGCTTGAGCCTGCTTGACAAACCCCATTGCGGCGATTAAACTGTAGGTACAGTACAAAAGACAAGCATTATTGCGCCCTGAAGGGGAGTAGCTTGCGAGGCAGAGTCAACACACTGGCGGCGACGCCTGGCTCTGCCGTCGGCCCAGCCGATAAGCGAGACCTTTAGTGTGGCCGTTTCGTCGCGGCCAGACTAAAGGTCTTGTTTTTTGTTAATCAACCACCCGAGGAGGACGTGCCTGTGACAGCCTACATCGCCTCGATGCTCTTCGTCGTTCTCGCCGAGATGGGCGACAAAACCCAGCTCCTCGCAATGGCCTTCGCCGCCCGGTACCCCTGGCGCACCGTGATGTGGGGCGTATTCGCCGCCACCATCCTCAACCACCTGTTCGCCGTCATCGTCGGCAGTTACCTCACCAGCATCGTTCCCCTCAGCTACATCCAGATCGCCGCCGCCGCCTCGTTCGTCATCTTCGGCCTCTGGACCATCCGCGGCGACTCGCTCGACGGCGAAGACAAGAAAACTGGCCGCAGTCCTTTCTGGACGGTCGCCGTCGCCTTCTTCTTCGCCGAAATGGGCGACAAAACCCAGCTCGCCACCGTCGCCCTCGCCGCCCAGTACGGCAGCATCGTCCCGGTGTGGCTCGGCACGACCACCGGCATGCTCATCGCCGACGGCATCGGCATCATCTTCGGCATCGTCATGGGCAAAAAAATCCCCGAGCGCACCGTCAAATGGGTCGCCGCCCTCATCTTCATCGCCTTCGGCCTCGCCGGCCTGTACGAGGCCCTGCCGGCCAGCATCCTCACCGCCCCCGTCATCACCGCCACCGGGATATCGCTGGCCGCCGCCATGTACCTCGTCTCCCGCTGGGGAGGAGGCGGCGCCGCCGCCGAGAAAACGGCCGCCGCGACCAAGAAATAATACGCAGACTGACAGCCGCTCCTTCCGGGGCGGTTGTCTCATTATACAGGCAAAAAAACGGCGGCCGCTGGTGGACTAAGTACCATTCGCCGCCGCCCGTCATATTTTACAATAGCTACGCCTATTCTTTTGCGCAGTGCCGTCTTTTTTTTTGTGAGGTGATTGGAAAACACGCAGCAAAGGGGTGGTTCTATTGAAGGAGGAAGAAGTCGCGGCAGGATTGCCGCTCGATTTGCCCGGACTCGACGGCGAAAAGATCAGGGCCAAAGCCAAAGGCCTGATGAAATACCTCGGCCCCGCCTTCGTGGTCAGCGTCGCCTACATGGACCCCGGCAACTTCGGCACCAACATCAGCGGCGGTTCCCACTTCGGCTACAACCTGCTCTGGGTCATCCTCTGGAGCAACATCATGGCCATATTCATCCAGATTCTGTCCGCCAAACTCGGCATCGCCACCGGCGGCAACCTCCCCGACCACTGCGGCCGGGTGTTCAGCCGCCCGGTCAACTGGGGACTCTGGTCGGTAGCCACGGTGGCAGCCATGGCCACCGACCTCGCCGAATTCCTCGGCGGCGTGCTCGGGTTTCACCTGTTGCTCAAGATACCGCTCGGCTGGGCCGCGGTCCTCACCGTCGTCGTCACCTACATCATCTGTCACCTGGAGAAATACGGCCACCGGACGGTCGAAAAAGTCATCACCGCCATGGTCGCGGTCATCAGCATCGCCTACATCTGGGAACTCTTCATCGCCAGACCCGACTGGCGTGAAGCCGGCTACCACCTCGCCGTCCCCATGCTCACCCCCGACAGCGTCCTCGTCGCCGTCGGCATGCTCGGCGCCACCGTCATGCCCCATGTCATCTACCTTCATTCCTACCTCGTGCAGCCCCGGCGGAACTGTGACCTCCCCGACTGCCGCCACCACCTCAAGATGGCCAAAATTGACGTCTTCATCGCCATGAACATGGCCTTTGTAGTCAACGCCGCGATGGTGATCGTCTCGGCGGCCGTCTTCAACGCCAATGGCTACGAGATCGACAGCATCGAAGGCGCCTATCAGACCCTCGGGCCGCTGATGGGCGAATTCGCCGCCGCCGCCTTCGGTGCCGCCCTGCTCGCCTCCGGCCTTTCCTCGGCTACCGTCGGCACAATGGCGGGGCAGGTCATCCTCGGGGGCTTCGTCGGCCTCGACATCCCCATCAACATCCGCCGCCTCATCACCATGCTGCCCGGGTTCATCATCATCCTCATGGGCGTAAACCCCATCATCGCCCTCGTCCTCAGTCAGGTCGCCCTAAGCTTCGCCCTGCCGGCGGCCGTCATCCCCCTCATGCTCATCACCGCCCGGCGCGACATCATGGGCGAGTTCGCCAACAGCCGCCTCACCACCTTTGCCGGCTGGGTCATCGTCAGCCTCATCGTCGCCCTCAACGGCGCGCTCCTCTACCTCCTCCTCACCGGGCAGGCATAACGGCCCGGAGCCAGCAGGGTTCGCCGCTCATCCGGCGGACCCTGCGTCTATATCGGCTGGAGAAAAAAAGGCTGCTTTTCCAGAGGAGAAAATTGCAAGAGACCTTTATTTCCCCCCGCAGGCGGAAATAAAGGTCTCGCTATAGCAGTGGCGCTGCCAGTGGAACCGGGCCGAAGCCAGTGTGTCGATTCCACTCACGGTGTTTCTCCGTTAGCTACTCCCCTTTACGGGCGGTATGCTGTTTCATTGTATAATATGCCGTCCCGGCCGGAAGGTGCTTCCGGCGCGGCGGAAAAATAACCCGCGGCTCCGCGGCGTCCCTTTCCTGACGGCGGAAGGGATTGCCAGGCGGACGGCGGTGCGGTAAACTTAACTTAATGTTGCCAGGGAGGAACGCCATGCTCACGAAAAGAACGCTGCTCGTCCTTTGTCTATTCACCGTTTTTATCCTGCCCGTCCTCTCCGCCGCCGCCGCCCCCGTTGTCATCGTCAACGGCTACCAGGACGAAGCCGGCCGCCGCTTCCCCGAGGACGACGTCAAAACCATCGTCCCCGCCGGCGACGGCCACAGCATCTACACCGACCACGCCGCCGGCTTCAGCCTCCGCTACCCCGCGCACATGACAGCCGACTGGTCGCTGTCCGCCGTCCGCACAGTCTTCGCCGACGACACCACCCGCATCGAAATCTACCGCGACGACTTCCGCGGCACCGCCGCCACTGCCGCCGACTACATCCACTACGGCAACAAATACGTCACAGCCTCCCCTCACCACACCGTCCTCGCCGACCGATGGCTGCAGGCCGGCGGCCGGCAGGTCCACCTCCTCGCCTGGACGCGGCCGCCGCTGGCCCGCGTGCCCGGCGACAAGAACCACTACGCCTCCCTCGAAATCGTCGCCAGCGACAACGAAGTATACACCATCTTCATCAAATCCGCCGCACCGATCGATAATCCCGCCGGCATCCTCGCCGGCTTCGCCCTCGTCGACCGCCGGGGCGACCCCCGCAACTACAAACGCTTCGCCCCTTCCCGCACCCCCATGAACGCCGAGACCGCCGCCTTCCACAGCCGCTACTTCGGCGACCGCGCCCCCCTCACCTGGGGCATCTTCGAACCCTCCGCCCCCCAGACCCTCGAACCCCTGGCCACCCTGGAAAAGCGCCTCGATTTCACCTTCCCCGTCCTGCTCCATTACCAGATGTTCGACGAGCGTTTCCCCACCTGGGGCCTCGACAACGCCTACCGCAGCGGCAAATACGTCGAACTCACCCTCCAGACCACCTTCTCCGGCCAGGTAAACGCCCTGTGGGCCACCGAGAACAGCAACGCCGGCATGGTCTACGCCATCCTGGACGGCCAGTACGACGACTACTTCGCAGCCTACGCCGACAACCTCAAAGCCTTCGGCCATCCCGTCCTCTTCCGCCTCAACAACGAAATGAACGGCGACTGGTGCTGGTACTCCGCCTTCTACACCGGCAAGGACACCGACCTCTACCAGGCCCTGTGGCGCTACATCCACGACCTCTTTGTCGCCCGCGGCGTCGACAACGTCCTCTGGGTCTGGAATCCCCACGACGTATCCTTGCCGGCCTTCAAATGGAACAACTACCTCGCTTATTACCCCGGCGACGCCTACGTCGACATCATCGGCCTCACCGGCTACAACAACGGCACCTACTTCCCCGGCGAGCGCTGGCGGGAGTTTGCCGAAATCTACCCCGCCCTCCACGACGAATATGCCAACCACTTCGACAAGCCCTTCATGATCACCGAATTCGCCGCCAATTCCGTCGGCGGCGATAAAGTCGCCTGGATCCACGGCATGTTCGACGGCATAAAGAAGCTCGACCGCCTCAAAGTCGCCGTCTGGTGGAGCGGCGTCGACTTCGACCAGCAGGGCAACCCCGGGCGGATATACCTCATCAACGAAAGCGAAGAAATCCTTGACGCCTTTAAGACCAGACTCAAAGAATACAAAAAGTAAAACCGATGCCTGGCGTGACTGGCCTCGGTTATTATCCGGCAGCTTCTCCGGCTGCTGGATTATTTTTTTACAAATTTTTGAAATAAATTGTCCGCCGGCGCTTGCGATGATATAATTTAGTCGCCGACAGAAACTCCGCCGACGCAAAGCTCCCCATGGAATCGGAAAGGGGGTGACCGACATTGGACGCAATGGTTGCTGCGGGGTATATCATAACAGTTTTATTGATCTGTTTTAATACTTACCTTGTTCTATCCCGGGACGTGGAAATCGACCAGGAGCACCAGCCGCGTGAAGGCCCGGAAGGATAAGGAAAGGAGGAACGGATCATGGGGGACTATCTGTCCAAATACGGCGTAATCATCGCCATGATGATCGTCTATATGGTCTTCTCTCTCTGGATCGGCTACTACTTCAAGAATAAAGCGCAAAAAGGCGTATCAGAATACTATGTTGCCAAACGTGAGATCCCTGGCTGGGTCGTCAGTTTGGCGTTTTATTCCACCTTCATCAGCACGAACACCTATATCGGCCAGGCCGGAGCGGCGTTCAAATTCGGCCTGACCTGGATATGGCAAGCGGTTATCTGGACGATATTCTGCATCATATCCTGGCACGTACTCGGGCCGCGGCTGCGCAACCAGACGGCGAGACTGGGCTCGGTGACTCTTCCCGACTACTTTGACTTCCGCTACCAGAGCCCGCTGTCGAAACACATCAGAATCCTCGCCGCAGTTATCATCGTCTTCTCGACGCTGTGGTACATGGTGGCGATCGCCAAAGGCTGCGCCCACCTGCTCGACTCCATCCTCGGCATCCCTTACTGGGCCGGGGCGTTCGGCGTTATATTCCTGACCGCCCTATACACCGTCTGGGGCGGCATGTACAGCGTCCTCTGGACTGACGCCATGCAGGGGATAATCATGTTCTTCGTCGCCATCCTGATGGCGGCGGTGCCGTTCATGTACGTCGGCGACATCGGCGCCGTATTCGAAGCCATGCGGACGACCACCCACCTAACGGCCGCCGGCAAACCAATCGGCAGCGGTCTGCTGGAATTCGGCGCCCTGGTCGCCCCGGCCTATGTGCTGGGCATTGCAGCATCGGTCGGCATCAAGCAGGTCGCCGAGCCCCGCTGTCTGATACGCTTCTACTCCATCAAGGACAAAGCCGCCATGAAGACGGCGATGCTGTGGACGCCCATCCTCATGGGCATATCCCTGATCTGCGTCTTTGGCATCGGTGCCTACGTTCACGCCATGGTCGACGGCAAAGAAGCGGCCATGCTGATGAAGAACACCGACAAAGTAATCGGCTACATGCTTGACAAATATGACAGCACCTGGCTGTCGGGTATCTGCATCGTCGGTCTGTTCGCGGCCGGTATGTCGTCGCTGGCGTCCGTCACCCTCATCGTCGGCACCGCCTGTGTCCAGGACATCCGCAACATCATGGGGCAGCCGCTGACGGCCGGCGCGACGATCGTCTGGACGAAAATCGCCATGCTGGTATACTGCTTCCTGGTATTCGTCGTCACCATCAAGCCCCCGGCCGGCATCGTCGAACTGACGGCCTTCTCGGGGGCGATCTTCGGCGCCAGCTACTTCCCGGCGGTGTACGGCGGGCTTTACTGGCGCTGGGGAACCGGCCACGGCGCTTTCTACTCGATGCTCGCGGGGCTGCTGTCATGCATCGTCTGGCGATATTTCATCCGCTTCGACGTGCCGGGCATGAGAGACATCCACGAAATCTTCCCGGCCTTCCTCATCAGCATCGTCATCTTCGTCGTCGTCAGCAAGCTAACGCAGCAATACGCGCCGAGCGCCGCGCGGCTGGAACAGGTCTTTACGGGAGCGGCGGGGGAGAAAACCGCCCCCCCTCAAGGATCGGGCTATTCCGGTTGATGCCGCCCCTCGGCGCGACCAGCAGGGAACAAAGATGCCCGCCGGCACATGTAGGCCGGCGGGCATCTTTGTCGTTGCAGCTCAGTGGCAGGCGCCCTTGCGGCAGCTGCCGCAGTTCCCGCCGCAGGGCGCAAGGAGCAGCTTATTGCAGCGCGGGCAGCGCGCCGCCTGGGCGTTTACGGGGCCGCCGCACTGGGGGCAGGGTTTTTGCTGCATGTCAGTTCACCTCGAGCGATAAACTCAGATCAGAATATGGGCCACGATGCCGCCGACGGCGAATGCCGCAAGCCACGAGCCGAGCCAGATGAGCGCGCCCTCCTTCAGGCCCCGCTCCTTGAGAATGACGATCAGGGCGGCGATGCACGGCACGAACAGCGTGATCACGGTAAGCGACACCAGTGTCTCGGCCGGGCCGAGGGCCATGTCCTCGAGACCGGCGGCGCCGAAGTCGCGCCTGATCATGCCCATGATGAAAACGGTAGCCGTCTCGCGCGGCAGCTTCAGCAGGCCGTTCGTAAGGGGCGCCAGGCCGTCCTGGATGACTTCCAGCAGACCGGTAACCTGAAGGACGGTGATCAGCAGCGCGCCGAGCATGAAAAGCGGCGCAGCCTCCCGGAGAAAAGCATACGACTTTGTCACCGTCTTTTTGAGCACATTCTCGCCCCGCGGCAGGCGGAGCGGCGGCAGATCGATGAGGAGGTCGGTCGACTCGCCGGGCAGGACGCTGTGGAGCACCTTGCCGACGAGACCGAGGATAAGCACGATGACACCGGTATAGATCGCTATATACTCCGGGCCCAGGCCGGCCAGCATGCCGGCGATAACGCCCAGCTGGGCCGAGCACGGGATGGCGAGGCCGAGAACCGCGGTCGCAATCGTGCGCTCGCGCTGCGAACCGAGGATGCGGGTCGTGATCGTGGCCATCGTCACACAGCCGAAGCCGAGAATCATCGGGATGACGGCCCGGCCGTTGAGACCGATGGCGTTCATCAGCCGGTCGACAAGCGTCGCCAGGCGGGGCAGGTACCCCGAATCCTCCATCACCGACAGCACCAGGTAAAAACCGACCACCAGCGGCAGCAGCAGCCCGAGGATATAAGTCACCGTCATCGTCAGCAGGCCGAACTCGCCGACAAGAATAGTGCCGATCACCGACTCCTCGCTCGCGAACCGGCCGACGAAGCCGCGGACGGCGGGCTCATACAAGCCCTGCATCAGCGTCTCCTCCGTAAAGCCGACGATATCCTGGGCGACCAAAACACCGATAATATAATACATCGCATACAATATAAGAGCGAAAATCGGCACCCCGGTCAGGGGGCGCAGCATCCAGCGGCCGAGGCGGGCGGCGAACCCGGCGCCATCCGTAACCTCGCGGACCACGTGGCCGACGATATCGTTGACCCGCCGCCGCCGTTCCTGATAAAAATCCTCCCGCCGGCCGCCGGCCGACAGGCCGTGGCGCCCGGCCACCTCCTCGTCGCCCTCGAGAACCAGCAGCGCCTCAGGCGAAGCGGCGACGGTGCGCATCATCTCCCGCAGCTCCTTCTGAAGCTCCGGGGGCACGATGCCGGGGCGGGCTTCAGGCAGGCGAGCCTTGAGGTCATCAAGCCCCTGACCCTTCACAGCAACGGTCGGGACTACCGGCACCCCCAGCAGGTGCTCGAGCAGGTCGGCGTCGACCGCAATACCTCGCGTCTTCGCCTCATCCATCATATTTAGCGCCACGATCACCGGCAGACCTGTATCGACTAACTGAAGGGTCAGGAAAAGATCGCGTTCCAGATGGACAGCGTCGACGACGTTGACCACCAGGTCGGCCGCCAGCACCACGTCCCGGGCAACCCGCTCCTCGTCGTTGAAAGACGAGATGCCGTAGATGCCGGGGGTGTCGAGTATTACGTCGCCGCCGTACCGGCCGTGGGAAATATCCACCGTCGTGCCGGGGAAATTGGACACATCGACGTACATGCCGGTAAAAGCGTTGAAGAATACCGACTTGCCCACATTGGGGTTGCCTACGAGGACGATCTTTTTCGCGCCGGCGGGAATGTTTATATGGCTGAGACAGTTATGACAGTGCATGCTGTATTCTCCTTCTGGCCGCTATGCCGGCCGCACCTCGATGCTCTCCGCCAGCCGCCGGCCGACCGCGATCTCCTGCCGGCCCTTCGCGATAATGACAGGCCCGGCGGGCAGTTTCTCGGCGCATTCCACCCGTTCTCCGGCGGAAATCCCGAAACGGATGGCCTGGGCCCTGACGGCGGGGTCGGGGATAGCGACGACTTCGATGCGCTGTCCGCGCGTGGCTTGAGCTAGAGTCATGCTGATCACTCTCCGTTAAATATGATAATCATTCTCATTGACTGGGCAAAAAATTCGGCCCTCACGGCCTATTGAAAATTATTCTCAATTTGATTATAGGAGAAGGCTGCTTGCATGTCAAGAAGAATATGACGCTGAAATATATTGCCTCATTCTCGGGAGCAGGGCAACGTCGATAACCGGCGCGAAAATGCGTGTTGCGGTGCCGATAATTTGCCGGTTGGTTGGGTATTTATATAATATTACCGAGAACCGGCAAGGGGAAAATATGGACAAAAACAGGTTTCCCAGGCACCCTAAGGCGACCCTGACGGCTTTCGGCGCGTTGGGGACCCATCTTCGCAATCCGTGGGTCACCGGCTGGTGGTCGGCGGCGATGCCGGGGTTCGGGCACCTTCTGGTAAGCAACCACCTTACCGGCATCATTCTGATCGTCTGGGAGTTCATCGTCAACACCCAGGCCCATATCAATACGGCCATCGTCCTGTCTTTCACCGGCCGCTTCCAGGAGGCGCGGGAAGTCGTCGATCCGAGGTGGCTGCTTATTTATACGGCGGTCTACGTCTACGCGATATGGGACAGCTATACCGAGACGATCGAGCAGAATAAATTTTACGTCATCGCCGAACGCGAAGACTACCCGATCTCGCCGGTCAAAGTGACCCCGCTGGAATTCGGCTTCGCCAGAAAAAGAAAACCCCTGCTGGCGCTGCTGTGGTCGTTCCTGACCCCGGGTCTCGGCCATGTCTACGCGCGCAAAATGGAAGAAGGGGCGATCATTATCGTCATGAATATAGTCACCGCCTACATGTCGCACATGAACGAGGCGGCCCAGTATTCGCTGACAGGCGACTTCGCCCGCGCCGGGGCGGTCGTGGATTACGGATGGCTGCTGTTCATGCCGTCGCTCTATTGCTATTCTGCCTACGCTTCGTACGCGGCCGTGGTGGAAATAAACAAGTTCTACGACGCCGAGCAGTCGCGTTATCTCGGGCAGGAGTACATGACCCCCGACTTCACTATGCCGCTGTAACTATCTTGGAGGAACCGATGTACATCTTCGCCTCATTTGCCCATGGCCCCCACCTGGAAATAGCCATCGCCGACCTCACGAGAATCGGGTTGACGACAAAGCACATCCTGGCGGTTCCGCTCCGCCGCACCACGCGAAAACTATCGGTGTTCGACCGGGTTTATCGCGCCGACGGCTTCAGCATCCTTGACGGGGCGGCTCTGGCCGCTACCGTCGGCATGATTGCCGGCGTGATCTACGGCTCGGTGCATCACTGGGGCCCGATAATATGGGGACTGGCCGGGCTGGCGCTGGGCGGGGCGTCCGGGCTGGCCGCCGACTGGGTCGTGACGGCCCGCCGCATCGACACCGGCCGGCAAAGCAACCTGATCCCGGTGCTGTTGCTGGTGCGCTGCGACGAACATCAGGCCGAAACTGTGGAAAAAACCCTTGAGCGGCATCAGGCTCTGGGGCTTGCCAGATATCAGGAACAGCCTCTTCCGCCGGCATGAGGCGCCGACAGGAGCTCCCGGCCCTGGCGGCGTTTTTTCTTTGGGCAGCGCGTGGCCGCCAGGGTCCATCTGCTGAAATACCGTGCTCACCATGCGCCGGTCTCCGTCCTTGAGAAGGTTTTTGTCACAGCAGGTAGAATTATACAATGCTATTTTGTATCCGGTTAGTTCGAGGTGGACAATGAAAATCGTAATCGTGGGCGCCGGCAAGGTAGGGTACACGCTGGCGCAGAAGCTGACCCAGGAGGACCACGACGTCATCGTCGTCGAACAGGATGACGAGCGGCGGTCGATCATCGAGCATCACCTCGATGTCATGACCCTCGCCGGCAATGGCGCCAGCCCCAGGGTCCTGTCCGAGATCGGCCTCGGCGACGTCGGCCTGATGATCGCCGTCACCGACAGCGATGAGGTCAACATGATCGCCTGCGTGGCCGCCAAGCAGCACGGCGTCCCCAAAGTCATCGCCAGGGTACGGAACACGGAGTACCTCGAGGAAGACTGCCGGGTGTTCGGCCGCACGCTCGGCATCGATCTGATCATCAACCCCGAGATGGTGACGGCTGTGGAAATCAGCGAGATCCTCAAGACCCCCGCCGCCCTAGACGTCGAAGACTTCGCCGGCGACAAGGTCCGCCTGCTCGAGGTCAAGGTGCGCCACAACTCGCCGTTCAGCGGCGTGCCGCTGCGCGACCTGCACCTGCCCGAGAACGTGCTCATCGCCGGGATACTGCGCAAAGACAGGATGATCATCCCCATCGGCAGCGACGCCGTCGAGGACAACGACAGCGTTTTCTTCCTCGGCGAAAAAGACGCCATCTGCCGCATGGAGCCGCTCTTCGTCCAGAAACGCACGCGGGTGGAGCGCATCCTCATCATCGGCGCCGGCCGCATCGGCCGCAACCTGGCGCTCCTCATGGAAGAAGGCGGCTACAAGGTCAAAGTCATCGAAAAAGACCGCCGCCGCTGCGAAGAACTCGCCAAAGTCGTCGACGATACCCTCGTCATCTGCGGCGACGGCACCGACGCCGACCTGCTCGCCGAGGAAGGCATCGGCGACTACGACGCCGTCGTCTGCCTGACCGACGATGACAAGCTGAACCTGCTCGTCGCCCTCATGGCGAAAAATCTGGGGGCCCAGAAGACCTTCGCCCGCGTCGGCCGGCCGGAATTCATCCCCCTGATGGAGCAGGTGGGCGTCGACGTCGTTTTCTCGCCCCGCCTTGTCACCGCGGGGGCCATCCTGCGCCAGGTACGGCGCGAAGAGATCGTGGCCGTGACCCTCCTCGAGGGTGCCAAGGCCGAAGCCATCGAAGTCGACCTGCGCGACGGCAGCCGCGTTATCGGCAAACCGCTCAGAGACATCAAGTTCCCTCGGCGGGTGCTGGTCGGTGCGGTCGTCAGGAACGGCTCCACCTTCATCCCCAACGGCAAAAGCGTACTGGAAGCAGGCGACAGAGTCGTCCTGTTCACCCTGCCGGAAAGCGCCGCGAAGATTCTCGACTTCGTAGAAAGCAAGGACTGAGCTCAACCATGGGAACAAGAATCGTCGTCCGCCTCCTCGGCAGACTGCTGGGCGCCTACGCGCTCTTCATGGCCGTACCGCTCGTTTACGCCCTCGTCCTCGGCGAGCCTGTCTATCAATCCTTTATTTTCACCGTCTGCATCACCGCGGCTTTCGGGGCGCTGCTTTTTAGCCGCGGCCAGGAACCGGGGCGCATCGGTGTCCGCGAAGGCTACCTCGTCGTCGCCGGGACATGGTTTTTCGCCAGTATGCTCGGCGCCCTGCCCTACTGGTTCTCCGGCTGGGTGCCCACCTACCTCGACGCCGTCTTCGAGACCGTCTCCGGCCTCACCACCACCGGGGCCAGCATCATCCCCGAAGTCGAAATCCTGCCCCGCAGCCTGCTCCTGTGGCGCAGCATGACCCAATGGCTGGGCGGCATGGGCATCATCGTCCTGTTCGTCGTCTTCCTGGCCAACGTCGGCGCCGACGCCGTAAAACTTTTCCGGGCCGAATCCCCCGGCCCTACCGTCGACCGGGTGATGCCGCGCATCAGCACCATGGCCCGCACGCTGTGGCGGATGTACGTCGGCATGACGGTCGTGCTGGGCGCCCTTCTGTGGGTCGCCGGCATGGACCTGTTCGACTCCGTCAACCACGCCTTCGCCACCATGGCCACCGGCGGCTTCTCCACCAAAAACGCCAGCATCAAATACTACGACAGCCTCGCCATCGAACTCATCATCGCCTTCTTCATGTTCCTGGCCGGCGGCAACTTCGCCCTCTACTACCTGGCGTCGCAAAAAGGCATCAAAAAAATATGGCAGGACAGCGAGTTCAGGCTTTACCTCGCCATCGCCCTCTTCTCCACCGTCTCCATCGCCGCCATCCTCTTTCTCGGCCCGGGCCTCGGTCCCGCAGCCGCGCTCCGCGACGCGCTGTTCACCGTCGTCTCGATCATGACCACCACCGGCTTCGCCACCGCCGACTTCGACCAGTGGCCGGGTGCGACGAAATTCATCCTCCTGGCGCTGATGCTCATCGGCGGCTGCGCCGGCTCGACCGCCGGCGGCATGAAAGTCGTGCGGCTGCTCATCCTCTTCAAGGATGCCGCCTGGTCGCTCCTGCGCGCCGTCCATCCCCGCGCCGTCGCCACGCTTAAGATCGACGGCAAGCCGGTCGAAGCCGCCGTAACCCACATGGTGCTGCAGTTCTTCTTCCTGCTCATAATAATATTCGCCATCTCCGTCGCCCTGGTCATCGCGACCGGGCTTGAACCCTTCGAAGCCATGGGGGCCGTCGCCGCCACCCTCGGCAACGTCGGTCCCGGGTTCGGCATCGTCGGCCCCACCACCACCTACACAGACCTCCACCCGTTCGCCAAACTGATACTCACCGCCGACATGCTGCTCGGCCGCCTGGAGCTGTTCACCATCCTCGTCCTCTTTCATCCCGAATTCTGGCAGCCCTACGTCACGCGCCGGATAATATCCCGGGAATAAAAAACGCCGCCCGCGAGGGCGGCGTTCAGGTTGTTGACAAAGTCAGACTGGTGAGAAAGGTCCAGATGCAAGGCGCACCGGAAGAGCGCGCCGCGCCGCGTACTGTGGGACGTACGCAAGCAAGCGCTCTGAGGAGCAACGCCGCAGATGGGCCTTTCTCGCCAGTCTGAAGCGCCGCCCGCGAGGGCGGCGTTGCTTTTCCTATTGACCGCCCTTCCGCCCGGCGAGGAGAGCGGCCAGCTCTCCGGCGGTGCGGGGGACGGCGCCGGCGGGGAGGATGCTCCGCTCGCCAAGAGCGGCGGCGACCTCGGCGAGAACAGGGCGGGCGAACCCCAATTCCGCATGGTCGGCGCGGGCCAGGATGTCGGCCGGAGCGCCGGCGGCTATCGTCCGTCCGCCGGCGAGCACGAAGACCAGATCGGCCCAGCCCCACGCCCAGTCGATATCGTGGGTGGCGACCAGCAGCGTCTTGCCGGCCGTGTGCAGCATTGTCAGCGTCTCCTTCAGGCTCGTCAGCCCGGGGTAATCGAGGCCGGCGGTCGGCTCGTCCATCACCAGCGCCTCCGGGTCCATCGCCAGCACCCCGGCGATCGCGACCCGCTTCTTCTGCCCCTGGCTGAGGAAATGGACAGGTGCCGTCCGCTGATCCAGCATGCCGACCGCCTCGAGGGCGGCCTCGGCCCGCCGCACCGCTTCCCCCGCCGTCAGGCCCATATTCATCGGCCCGAAGATCACATCATCGAGCACGTTGCCGGCGAACAGCTGGGTATCGGGGTCCTGGAAAACAAGCCCGACCTTCTGGCGCAGGGCGGCCAGGAACTCCCCGCTGTAGCGGTAAGGTCGCCCCATATAGCTCAGCTGGCCGGCAAGCGGCCGCAGGATGGCGTTGATATGGAGGAAAAGAGTCGACTTGCCGGCGCCGTTCGGACCAACCAGCGCCACCCTCGTACCGGCCGGGATCGCAAGCGTCGCGCCGTCCAGAGCCAGGTTGCCCGGACGGTAGCGGAAGGTCAAATTATCGGCGGCAATAAGGGGCGTAGTAGTCATATTCTCCTCCGCGTAGCTAGAATACCCCAGCGGCCGCCAAAACGGCCAAAAAAGCGGCAATGGCGACCAGTCGCACTGGGCTGGCTACCTGGGGCGGGTAATAGTGGGTCAGCTGGCCCTGGTAGTTGCGGGCCGTCAGCGCGCTCCAAAGATCGTTCGCGGACAGGAAAGCCTTGCGGCCCACATTCGCGGCCAGCAGGGCCAGCGAGTTGAGCGACCGCCGCGGGCCCGCGTAACCCAGGCGCGACTGCTGCGCCGTATAGATCTGCCCGGCGGCCGACAGAAAGACAAAAATGAACCTGTAGGTCAGCAGCGCGATCTCGCTCACCGGCCTCAGCCCGGGGAAACGGGCGAACCACGCGGCCATATACGCCGCCGGCGTCGTCGTCGCCAGCATCAGCAGGCAGGACACCGCCGCCAGGCTGCGGAGCATTAACTCGCCCGCCGCGGCCAATCCGGACCCCGTCACACCGACATAAAAACCCCCCACCTCCACGGAAGCGAGGGCGTCGAAAGGCGCGGCGGCGACGCTCACCGCCACGCCGGCCAGGCCGGCCGCCAAGAAAGCGCAGGGCGCCAGCCACAGCCGCAGGACATATCCCGCCGGAATGCGGGCCAGCGCCATCACGGCGTGCATCGCCGCGAAAACCGCGACAAGCACGGCCGGGCGCGGCAGCGCCAGCGCCAGCGCCAGCGACCCGCCGCCGAGCAGGAGCTTCTCGCCGATACTGACCCTTTTCAGGGCGTTATTATAAGCCAGGTAATCGAGATAAAGCATGTCAGCCCGCCGTGCGGCGGCGATGGCGGTAGGCGAAGTAGCCGAAAAAGCCCACCCCTATAGCGGCCTGCAGCGCGAACAGCCACGGCTCGGCCTCCTCGGAAGGCTCCCACAGCGCGGCGGTCCACGGCTTATAATCCGGCCTCAGCTGGCCGATGGCGGCGGTCGCCTGGTCGTCGGTGCCCGCGAAATCGCCGCTGATGACCACCGGCGCCAGCACGAAGACCGCCGCGACAAGCAAGTAAACCACGATGCGTCCGGTTTTCATATACAAAGCCTCTTTTCAAAACAACGTTCTGCCGCCGCCGAAAAGGCGGCACGTCATCAACGGCCGACGGGATCGCTTTTCTTCCACCACAGCGGGATAATCCCCTGCTCGCCGTACCGCAGCAGCGCGCTGTAAACCACCACGCTGATAAGTCCTTCACAGACAGCCAGCGGCAGCTGGGTCAGGGCGAAAATCCCGAGGAATTTTCCGTATGCGGCCGCGAAGCCGCCGACAGGGTCGGGGAAAGCGAACGCCAGCTGACCGGCGGTCACCGCATATGTAAGCCAGTCGCCGAGCAGGGCGGCCGTAAAAACCGCCCCCTTCTCCGGGCAGCCCAGGGCCAGCGCCAGGCGGAAAGCGCCCCAGGCGGCGAAAGACCCGGCCACCCCCATCGCGAACGTATTCGCCCCCCAGGTCGTCAGGCCGCCGTGGGCGAGCAGCAACGCCTGGAAAAGCAGCACGATGCCGCTCAACACGCTCGACACCGCCGGGCCGAAGAGGATTGCGCCCAGGCCGACCCCGGTCGGGTGGGAGCTCGAACCGGCCACCGACGGAATCTTCAGCGCGGACAGCACGAAAATGAACGCCGCCGCCAGTCCCAGCAGCATCTTCCGCTCCGGGTAATCGGTCAGCACCTTATTGATTTTGCGGATGCCGACGACGACGAACGGCAAAACCGCCAGCAGCCAGCCGATCGCGTACTCCTTCGGCAGGAAGCCCTCCATGATATGCATCGCCGCCGCGGGAGCGGGCGCCGCCAGCAGCAGCGCGCCGACCGCCAAAACCTTCATACCCATAACACAGCCTTCTTTCCCAACAAAAAAATCCCTACCCCCGCGGGAAGTAGAGATTTTGCCTGTTAGCCGTCAAAATCCCCTCCCCATCGCTCGTGGGTTAAAGCGGTGATTGTCGGAAAGGCAGTTCTTCTGACTCAGGATCATCGCGCGCCTGCGCCTTCCCAGGACGGATAGCCGTCCCAGTGGCGAATCATGCAGGCTTGCTCCCCATTACAGCGGCGGGACCGTGTTGGCATTGCACCAAGCTTCCCTATTAAGCCGTAAGGCACCTTTCCCATTATATGCAATTGTTTATTCCCTTAAAATTGTATTTTATGCCGGCGTCACTGTCAAGCCCTTATCACATCGACACCCATATACGGCCGCAGCGCCTCGGGGACGACGACCGAGCCGTCCGGCTGCTGGTAGTTCTCGAGGATTGCCGCCACCGTGCGGCCAATGGCCACGCCCGACCCGTTGAGCGTATGGACGAACTCCGGCTTGGACTTGGCGTCGCGGCGGAATTTGATATCCGCGCGGCGGGCCTGGAAATCCTCGAAATTCGAACACGAGGAAATCTCCCGGTAACGGTTGAAGCTCGGCAGCCACACCTCGAGATCGTACGTCTTCGCCGACGAAAAGCCCATATCGCCTGTACACAGCAGCACCACGCGGTAAGGCAGGCCGAGCAGCTGAAGGACCTTCTCCGCGTTGGCGGTCAGCGCCTCAAGCTCGGCGTACGAATTCTCCGGCAGGCTGAACTTGACCAGCTCCACCTTATTGAACTGATGCTGGCGGATAAGGCCGCGGGTATCGCGCCCGGCCGCCCCGGCCTCGGCCCGGAAGCAGGCGCTGTAAGCGGTATAGAGCAGCGGCAGATCCTTGGCGTCGAGAATCTCCTGGCGGTGCAGGTTCGTCACCGGCACCTCGGCGGTGGGTATGAGATAATAATCGAGCCCCTCCAGCTTGAACATATCGGCGGCGAACTTAGGCAGCTGGCCGGTGCCGACCATGCTGTCGCGGTTGACGATGAACGGCGGGAAAAACTCGGTATAGCCGTGCTCGCGGGTATGCAGATCAAGCATGAAATTGATCAGCGACCGCTCCAGGCGGGAGCCCAGGCCGCGGTAAAACGTGAAGCGGGCGCCGGTGACCTTGCCGCCGCGCTCGAAATCGAGGATGCCGAGTTTCTCGCCGATATCCCAGTGGGCCAGCGGCTCGAAATCGAACGCCTTCGGCGTTCCCCAGCGGCGCATCTCGGGGTTGGCCGTCTCGTCCGACCCCGCCGGCACCGACTCATGCGGCACGTTGGGGATATTCATCAGGATGTCCTCGAGACCGTTCTCCGTCTCCTTGACCTTGTTGTCCAGGAGAGCGATACGGTCGCCCACGGCGCGCATCTCGGCGATCATGTCCTCGGCGGGGGCGCCGCTCTTCTTCAGGCGGCTGATCTCCTGGCTGACGGTGTTGCGTTTACTCTTGAGGGCCTCCACCTCGACGAGCAGCTCCCGCCGCTGTTTCTCCAGCGCCAGGAAGCCGTCGAGACTGAGATCGAGCCCGCGGTTTTTCAAAGCTGCCACGACCTTGTCCGGGTTCTCGCGTACGAATTTGCTGTCAAGCATGTCAGATCCTCCTTAGTGGTCTGCCCGTTATTGTATGCGGCCGGCGGCCGCACTATACACGCCCGGGGGAACTCCGCCCTCCATGGCAAAATCCGCCAGATGCCTACTACTTAATTTTACCTTTGCCCGCCTGGCCAGTCAAGCGCAGCGGGGCGGCATTACGGCCCGCGCGCGGCCCACGGAGGATTTTTTTGGCCGCAACGCGAATCTAGCCAGCGAGGTGATTACGGTGTTTTCGACCTTCTCCAGCCACGCCGAGCTCGAGCAGGCCCTGCTGGCGTGCGACAGGTGCCCCCTCCGTGCGGACGCCATCGGGCCGACCTCCTATAACGGCACCGTCGACGCGCCCCTGGCCGTCGTCGGCGAAGGCCCCGGCGGCGTCGAGGACGAATACGGCGTCCCGCTCGTCGGCCCCTCCGGTCAGCTCCTCGACAAAGCGCTCGGCAGCGTCGGCGTGACCCGCGACAGAATCTACGTCACCAACATCATAAAATGCCGCCCCAAAGGCAACCGCACCCCCACCGTCGATGAAAGCCGCGTCTGCGCCCTCAACTGGCTCGACGAGGAACTCGGCCTCGTCAAACCCAAAGTCATTGTCGCCCTCGGCGGCGTCGCCCTCAAATACCTCCTCGGCCCCGAAGCCCGCATCACAAAAGACCGCGGCCGCTGGTTCGACACAAAATACGGCATCCCCGCCATCGCCACCTACCACCCCGCCTACCTCCTCCGCCTCACCGGCCACGATCAGGTAAAAGCCAAATGGGAAGTCTTCTACGACCTCAAAGCCGCCGTCGAAAAAACCCGCGAACTCGCCCCCGGCTGCCAACTAGCCTCCCCCGAAAAGCCCGACCTGCTCGCCATGTACGAAGGCCGGCGCCAGGAGCGCCGCCAGGGCCGATAAGGGTTGCGTTTCCGAAAAGAAATCAAGGCTCCCGAATGTACCGAAAGCCTTGCCTTTACCGTTTCAAGTTAGCTGGAGCTGCTAGTCGGCCGCCTGAGTGCCATTCAAGCTAATGGTGTCCACTACACAATTACATTGTCAGTAAATCCTTGTAACCAAGGACTTACTGGCCGGCGACGGACGGTATTGTTAACGAATCTCTACGCCCTTCCCGAGGGTCCTCTCCACCGGGCTGAACGCTTTAATAAAGTACTTTTCCTCATCATCTATTACTTCGCGCACCTCATAGCCTGCCCCGATAAGCATATCGGCCACCGCCGCGCCTTCCGGCAGGCGGTCTTCGGTCACCACCCGGCTGCTTTGGTGGATGGCGTTAACGGCGGCCCGCGACATGTCGTGCATTATAATCAGCGCTCCGCCCGGGTTCAGCAAGCTGCGCATTCTCGCCACGAACCGCGGTTTATCGCCCGCATGGGGGAAGAAGTTGAAGCAAAAGGCGGCGTCATAGAACGCTTTCGGCTCGAAGGACCAGATGTCGCCGGCGAGGCAGGCGACGTTATCACGATGGCCGATTTTCGCCCGCGCTTTTGCGATCATATTATCGGCAAAGTCGATCGCAGTTACCCTGCCGGTCTCGCCGACCGCGGCCAGCAGATGGGGTAGCAGCACCCCGGTGCCGCAGCCGATATCGATAACGGTCTCCCCGGGTTTGATACCGGCCAGACGAACCAGGCCGGCTATTTTTTTGTTGTCGGCCGCCCGCATGTCGTCCCACCGCTCGGCCAGGCCGTTGAAGAAGTCTTTTCCCCGTTCGCTCATGCTTTCCCCCGCTTATATTTTCTGACTGTAGGCCACGCTGACCAGACGCCCGGCCATGGGATAATTATACTGCTCCATATAGCTCTTGTCGAAGAGGTTGTCGATATAGAGGCCGAGGGTCCGTTTGGCGTCGAGCTCGCGCACCACCGCCATGTTGTGCACAACGTAGCCGCCGATGGCCACCACCGCGCCGCTCGATCCGTCGATCTGGCGGCCGACGTAGTTGACTGAGTAGCGGAACTTCCAGGGCTGCTTGTCGTACATATATGTGAGCGCCGCCTTGTGGCGCGGCCGGTAATCGAGCTCGCCCCGCAGGCCGACGCTGTCTACCGCGGCCGTGCCGACCTTTTTCGTGTGCTGGTTGGTATAACTGAATATCAGCCTGCTGGCCGCATTCATCTTGTAGGTATTTTCCCACTCGGCGCCCCAAACCTTCGCGCGGTCGATGTTGTAGCAGAAGTAGGGGTAGACGTGCTGGAAGTTGATATAATCGTTGATGTCCTGGTAGTAAAATGTGATTTTGCTCGTATACCTGGCGTTGAAGCGGTGCTCTGTCCCCACCTCGTAGCTCATGCCCTTCTCCGGCTTGAGCTGGGTCTGGTAGGACGGGTTGGCCTTACCGCCAATAACCGCCGCAGAAAAGTTCTGTCCCCACCAGTAGAATTCAGCCATTGACGGCGCCCGCCAGAGGCGGTTGAGCGATATGAAGGTGGTCGTGTCGGCGTTGTTGCGGAAGGAGAAACTCAGCTTCGGCGACAGGGCACTGGCGTCGAAATCCCGCATTGCCGTCGCCCGGCTGTCGTCCCTGCGGCCCTCGAACTTGTCGAACCTCAGTCCCACATAAGCGGCCCAGCGGCGGTCGAGCTGCCAGCTATCGTCGATATAGGCGCCGAACAGGTTGACCTTCTGGGACGGGTAGATATCGGCGGCGCCTGCCGGCCGGTAATCGTACCAGCCGTAGCCGTAGCGCAGCCGTTTGTATTCGGCCCCGTACCCGAAAGTATGGCCTTTCGCGGTATACTGGCCGCTGAGTCCGAAGCTGTCAGACCTGTCGCTGACCACCGTGCGATCGAGGGTGATGGCGCCGGTACCGCTGACGTTGACTTCGCGCCGCTTCTCGTCGTTCTTCCAGTAGGCGAGCTGCCAGTGGCCGCGTTCATGGCGGTGCTTGTAGCTGAAGTCGTAATAGGTATTGTACTTTTTCCAGTACGATCCCGGCCTGGGAACGGCCGGAATGCCGGCGCCGCCAGGAGAGAGCGTGTCACCGCCGCTGACGGGGTATGCGGGATCGTAAGGCACTCCCCCCGGGTTGTCGGGACTGTTGGCCACGATGTAGCCCCGCTTGGCTTCGGTATTGCTGACGCCGAACTCGAAAGAGTCGGCGCCGTCGGCTTTATAGGCCAGCCTTACGCCGAGCTGGGTGGCGTCGTAGCTGTTGTTGCGCAGGTAAGCGTCGGCCCCGGTCTTGTTGGCCGTGATTTCGAAACGCAGCTTATCGGCCTTGCCGGCGTAGTTTAACAGATAGTCGTAGCGGCCGTTCTGGCCTGTGAGGAGGTTCAAGTTGCCGCCCGCGGCGTCCTCCCTGGTGATTATATTGATCACGCCGCCCAGCGTATTGCCGTGGCCGGCGGATTTCGCGCCTTTGATGATCTGGATTTTTTCCACGGTGCTCAGCGGTATGGTTGTCCAGTCTATGTACTGGCCGCCCATCACCCCGGCCGAATTGATCGGCCGGCCGTTGAGCATGACGGTGAAGCGCCTGGCGTCGAAGCCGCGCAGCTTGACCGTCCCGTCCTGGTTGTCGCCGGCAAGCGACCGGCTCTGGACATCGATGCCGGCGGACTGGCGGAGGATCTCCGGGATGGTTGTCGCCTTACCGGGAGTTATCAATTTGACGTTCACCGTGCTGTCGGCCACGGCGGGCCGGTAGGCGTCGGCCGTAATGACGATTTCTTCCATGTCATAGCCGGGAGTGCCGGCCGCGCATACCGGCAAGCCGGCTAGCGCCATAGCGAGCAAAACCAATACTATAAATCCTGTCTTTTTCATCTCTCTCACCCTTCGCTACTTATTCCGAACCGTTGCTTCTAGTCTTCGGACTAAGAGCGGCACCAGCATCAGCTGGACAGTTATGCCCGGCAGCCCGGTCAGGACCGCGCCGGTGATAAAAGTGAGCGGATTGAGCTTTACGGCCAGCAGCTTAACGAGTATGTAGGCGCTAAGGGCTGCCGCCAGCCTGCCAGCCGTCATGGCTGCTATCAGCGAAAGCCAGATACTCAGTTTGCGGTCGCGGTAAAGCCAGCCGCCGACCGCGCCGTATACCGCCAGCTCGACTGTCATGACAGGCAGGACGGGAACAGGCGGCATTCCGGTGGACAGGCTGCTGAGCAAAGGCGCCAGCAGACCCACGCACAGGCCGCAGTAAGGCCCGAGCAGGAAGCCGGCGAGCAGGGCGGGAATATGCATCGGCAAAAAAATGGACCCCGCCGCCCCTGCCATGTGGAAAACCATCGGCAGCAATACACCTGTTGCCACCAGTACGGAGCTGGCGACCAATTTAAAAGTCTTCGTCACGGCATCACTCCTTCTCGAAAATAGAAGCCAGGCGTTCTCCTCTTCATGAGCCAGATCCTTCCCGGCTAGTCGGCAAATCGTCTTTGCGGACATCATTTATCCGCATCCACGTCATTCGAAAACTAATTCCTCAGCCTGAAGACCAATGATACCGTCGAGTAGCATTTCACCGCCCGGCCGGTCTCCGCCTCCTGGGCGGGGACGAAGCGCCAGGTCCTTACCGCCTCGATGGCCGCAGCGTCGAAAGACGGCCGGCCGGATGAGCGGGCTATCGTGATCTCGCCCGGCTGCCCGTTTTCCTTTATCTCGATCCTTACCGAAACCGTTCCCTCGGCCCCGGCGCGGCGGGCCTCCTCGGGGTATTCGGGCTCGGTCTTGGCCAGAAGGCGCGGCGCGGCTATAGTTTTCGGCGCCTCAGCCACACCCGCGGCCACCGGCGCCCCCGACCCGCCCGCAGGCGCGCCGGCGGCCGGCAACGCGGCGGGAGCTCCCGCGGACGCATCGGACACGGCCTCGGCTATGGCCGCAGCCGCAACCGTAGCGACAGTTTCGTGTCTCGCGGCAGCCGCCGTCTCGCGAATAGACGGCCGGGCCGGCGCGGCCGGTGCGGCCGCCGCCGCAGTTTGTTTGCCTCGTCCCGGGTCGCTTATAAGCTCCACTTCGATCAAATCTGACAGCCGGGCGACTTTCAGGAAGCCGTCGCCTAGCCAGCCGGCGCCGGCCAGCAGCAGGCAATGGACGAGGACGGATATCGCCAGGGCTTTGCGCCACCTGTCCCCTTTCGGCATGGCTTACCTCCCGGCGGCTTCGGTCGCCACGGCAATCCGCCGCACGCCCAGAGCTTTCAGCTCGTCCAACACCGCCAGCACCCTGCCGTACTCCGCCTGCTTGTCAGCCCGCAGGATAAAAGCGGTGTCGGCCTGCCGGGCCAGTTGGGCCTCGATGCGCGGCCGCAGCAGTCCGGGCGGTATGGCTTCCTGCTCCACCAGCACGCGGCCGTCGCGGGTGACGGTGATGGCCGTGTGCTTCTGCAAATCGGCCTGGCTGGCCGCCGCCTGCGGCAGGCTGACCGGCAGCGTCCGTTGCTCGACCATGTAGAGGGTACTCATCATAAAAAACACCAGCAGGAAAAAGATTATATCGATCATCGGGATGATCATCAGCTTCGGCGACCGTTCAATGCGCAGGTTACGCAGTTTCATGCTCTTCACCCCGGCTGCAGGCATCGAGCAGATAATTGCAGCCGCGCTCCATTCCCGTAACCAACCCGTCGAGCCTGTGGACGAAATAGCTGTGGACCGCCAGCGCCAGCACGGCCACGCACAGCCCCGCCGCCGTGGCCACCAGCGCTTCGCCTACGCCGTCGGTTACCGCCTGCGGTTGGCCCGCGCGGATATTCATCACGCTGAAGGAAGAAATCATCCCGATAACGGTGCCCAAAAGGCCCAGCAGCGGCGCCAGGGTAACGATGGTATCGAGGAACCCCAGGCGTTCCCTGAGCGCCGCCGCCGCCAGCGACGCGGCTCCGGACAGGGTATTTTCCATACTCCGGCTGTCGGCGTACGGCCGTTTCAGCCCCGCCGCGAGGATTCCGGCCGTCAGTCCTTCGGCGTTCCGGCATTCCTCCAGGGCATTGAGCCGGTCGCCTTTTGCCAGTAGGTGTTCGATCCGGGCAACCAGTCCGTCGATGTCGGTTTCCGCGGCCCGGAAAAACAGAAAGCGCTCGACAGCGACGGCGACGACGGTTATCGAGCACGCCGCCAGCGGATACATCACCAGCCCGCCTTTTTGGAACAAGGCTGTAGCGTTAGCTAATAACTCCATTGTAAGCCTCCGTATTTGCCAACAAAGATTCTGCGGCAATTAAATAAAAAAACCATGAACAGACTACCCTTCGTGGGGTAAGCCCTTCATGGCGCATGTCGGAACAACCTTTTACTGTGACCGGAGCGAACCTTCAGGTGATATCGGCGGGCATCGTGCCTGCCACTATTCCAATGTTTGCCTTTAACCATTCTACTTCAAACCGCTACCCCTGTCAACATGCGCCATCTATTATTCAACTGCGTTATTTTTGCCCCAACCGGCCGGATTACCGGGAGCCCGTCTTTTTCCACAGCCATAGCCGGTAACCGCCGATGATCGTCCCATCGTCGAGCTGCAGCGGCGCCTCTACGCCTGCCACCAGCCGTTCGTCCGGGCTTACGGCGACTGCCGCGCACGGACCCGCAGTCGCCAGTTTTTCCGCCGCCGCTGCGTCCGGCAAATCGAGCACATATATCCCGTGGACGCCAGGGTCCTTGGTCTTGGTGTTGCGGCCGACCGCGACCGCAATCTGCCGGGGGCTCGCAAACGCTATCTCCTCGATGCCGCCGCCGGCCCGCCACCTGGCGACGAACTTCCCGGCAGTGTCGAAAACGAACAGGCTGTTGCTGGCGGGGTGCTCAACCGGCGTGGGCAGTTGCCAGTTGGCATTGTTGTAGGTATTAATTGTGGTGAAGACGGCGAACCCGCCGAGCACGTACGCATCCCGGCCGACGGCGTTCAGATAGATTTCGTCGAGCTTTTTCGGCGCGCTGAGGTGACGGCGCCAAAGCTCCCGCCCCCGGGCGTCGAAAAAAAAGGCCCGACCGTCGCTGGCCATCGCGGCTACGTATTCGCCGTCGGCGGCGATATTGGGGCTGCCCCGCAGGATGGTCCGCTGGAAAGGCGGCGCCGGGTCGATGCTTGCGCTCCACGCCTCAGCGCCGCTGACGGCATCGAGGCAGTAGATGTTCTTGTCGTAGCGATAGCGCCTGTCGGTATCGAAGTTGGCGGTGCCGAAGACGATCCGCCGCCCCAGCTCGTCGGCGCCCATCCAGTTTACCCAGGCGTCCATGGCTCCGGCGGCGGGAAAGCGCCACAGTTCCGCACCCTCCGGGCTAAGGCAGAATATCTGGCCGCGGTAAACGCTCTCACCGGCGGCGGTGCGGTCGTAGCGCTGTCCCAGGGCGAAGACGCGGCCGGCTCGGTCGACGAGCAGCCGTATGACGCCGGGGTGGCTCTTGCGTCTGAGGTCGACGCCCAGTCCGGCGGCCACATTGTTTTTCCACCGCTCGCGCCCGCTGGCGGCGTCAAAGCAGTACAGGCTGCCGTCGGCGCTGGTTTCGCCCACGTACAGGCGGTCGCCGCCGGGGGAGAACTCCAGCGCCGTTATCTTGCCCACGCCGGCCGGCCGACGCCACAGCACCTCGCCCTCCCGGGACAGCATGATCACCTGGCCATTTTCCGTCCCCACGGCCAGCCGGCCGCTGTCGGGCGAAAAACGCAGGATGCCGCGAGTGAAACCCATCCGCTGATAGTTTTTCACTTCTACCTGCCCAAGGGGGAGCTGGGCGACCTGGCGGTAAGACCCGCCGCCCGCTTCCCGCCCCGCCGTGCGCCGCGTCCCCGAATCGGCCAGAAACACGTACCAGCCCAAGGCCGCCAGGCTGGCCGCGAAGATAAGCACTATGAACCATCGCCACAAGTCGCTTGTTCTCATCAGCCACCCCTCACAGCCATTGCCTGGCGAAATCATAGACGAAACGGCAACCGGCAAAATGCGCCCAGCCGTTGAACTGAAAAACGTACAGCAGTTTGGCGGCACCCGCCAGTAGGGCGGCGGCGAGGCAGCCGGCCAGCGCCGTCTTGCCTCCCGGCGTCAGCGGTGGCATCGCGGCCATCCGCCACGAGCTGCCGAAGCCCCGACTTTCCACCGACATGGCCAGGGTCACAGCGCGCCGGAGCGACCGCGCCAAGACCGGCCACAGCGTCCGGAAGGCCGTCCTTACCGCGCCGGCTGGCGACATGGCTTTGCTGGCGGCAAAGCCGCGCAGGCGCTGCGCCGTTATGACCGTCGCCGTTTCGCTCAGAACCACCGGCAGGAAGCGAAGACCGGTGACAGCCATGAAGGACAGCTCGTAGGGCAGCCGCCAGAATACCAGACTGCGCAGCAGTTCCCGTGGGTCGGTCGTCCAGCACAGCAGGAAGCCGTATGTCAGCATTATACACGACCTCATCGCCTGTACCGCTCCGTAGGCCAAGCCTTCCTGGTAGATATAGACGCCGTCCGTCAGCCTCCCGAGAATCGGAGTAGCCGGGGCGATCAGACAAGCGATGGGGTTGCGCGGCTCCTGATTGTAAAACATCGCCTGGCTGACCATCGAACCCCAGGCGGCGATAAGCAGGAACAACGCCAGCAACACCCAGCGCCGCAGCGACGTTTTTGCCGCCGTGTGCCCGGCCAGCGTCGCCGCCAGGAGCAGAAACAACGTCCGCGGGCTGTCGATCAGGATGACTCCCGTGCCCAGAACGGCCAGCAGCACAAGCTTGATGCGCCCGTCGAGGCGGTGGATGGGCGTAGAGCCCGCTTCAGCCTCCCATAATTGCCTGGCGAACATGGGCTATCACCTCCTCGGACGAGAGCAGCGTTTTGGCAAACAGCGCCTCGCCGATGACCGCCGCCGGCGGCGGTCTGACGCCGGCGGCCGCCAGCAGGCCGCCCTGGGCGAAAACCTGCCTTGGCCTGCTGTCCAACAGCAGCCGGCCCTCTTTCATGACAATTATCCTGGTCGCATAACCGGCGGCGATTTCCGCATCGTGGGTGCAGAAGACCACCGCGCCGCCGGCGGCGGCGAAATCGCCGGCCATACGGGCGATCGCGCCGATATGGGCGTAGTCCTGCCCCGTTGTCGGCTCGTCCAGCAGCAGCACCGCCGGCCGGCAGGCCAACACGGCGGCCAGCGCCGTCCGCAGTCGCTGCCCCCGGCTGAGAGCCAGCGGGAAATCACCCGCCAGCTCTGCCAGCCCCAGTTTTGCCAGCAGCGGGGCTACGGTCGCCCTGTCGGTCGCCCCGAAGGCTACTTCCGCCTCGACCGTGGGGCAGAACAGCATGAGATCGGGGTTCTGCATCACCTGGCCAACCCTGCCGCGGCCGGCCACGGGTCGGGCGCCGAGCACCCGGACCTCGCCGGACCGCGGGGCGAGCAGGCCGTTGAGCAGTTGGAGCAGCGTGCTTTTGCCGGCACCGTTTGCGCCCATGACGGCTACGACCTCGCCCTTGCGGACGGTGAGCGATACGCCGTCGGGCACGTCGGCTCCCTGTTCGCGGTAGCGGAAATACACATCCTTCAGGCTTATCAGCACTTCGCCTTCCGGCTGTGTTGCGGCAGCGGCCGGTTCGGCAATGGCCTCCGGGGCCAGGCCGGGAAGGGACGCTCTTATCCTGCGAACCGCCCCGCTGGTAGATGTCGCCGGCGGCAAAATGTTCAGACCCAGGCAGACCTCCACCGGCTGGGGCAGACGCAGTCCTTTGTCCCGCAATATATGCGGCCGGCTCAGGAGGTCGGCCGTGGCTCCGTCCCAGACGATCCGGCCGGCTTCCATCAGGATAGCCCGCCGGCAGACGGCGGTAACCTCCTGCAGCCGGTGCTCGACGACAACCACCGTGATTCCCGTCTCCCGGTTGAGGCGTACCAGCAGATGGAGAAGCTCGGACGCTCCCTGGGCGTCGACCTGGCTGATCGGCTCGTCGAGCACGATCGCCCGCGGCCGGGCGGCCAGCACGGCTGCCAGCGCCAGCCGCTGCTTCTGGCCGCCCGACAGGGTGTGGACGCTGTCGTTTTCCTTGCCGGCCAGGCCCACATCCCGCAGTGTTTCCTTCACCCGGCAAGCGATGAGCCCGGGATCCAGGCCGGCGTTTTCCAGCACGAAGGCCACCTCGTCGTAAACCCTGGTGGCGAATATCTGATCCTCGGGATTCTGGAAAACAAGGCCTACTGACCGGCTCAACTCCTGCACCGTCAGGTCCCGGGTGTCCCGGCCGCAAAGACGGACGCAGCCGGTCATCGTGCCGCCGCTCTCGTGGGGAATAAGCCCGTTGAGAGCTCTGAGCAGCGTGCTCTTGCCGCAGCCCGTCCGGCCGGTTATCAGGACGAACTCGCCTTCGTCCACCGTAAGCGTTACGTCGGCGATGGTGGGTGAACTACGGCTGCCATAAGTAAAGGTCAGATTGTCGATTTCGATCAACGGCGCCATCAGTCGCTCCCCACCGTCCGCAGCTTTTTGCCGAGCACCACGCCGCAAAACCCGCCGATGCCCGAGTAGAGGACGCCGTTCACGGCAACGGCGGCATAAATGTACCAGTCGGCGTAGAAAATCCGGTACAGAAAAGACAGGGCATGCAAGTTAAGGTAAGTGCTTATCCCGTCGGCGGCGGCGCAGGCGAGCGCCACCGGCAGGCAGCGGCGCAAACTTTCGGCTCCTTCGCCGCCGGCCCCTCCGGCCGTTATCCCGGCCAAATACAAAAAACACTCAAGCAGCACGGCCTGGGTGCCGACGAGCAGCAGCGCCACCGGCGACGCGTGGCCGAAGGCCAGCAGCCCGAGGAGCATCCGCACCGCCAATAGCAGCGCCACGACCCCCGGCCGGGGAATGAGCACCACCAGGGCGGCCACCAGCATATAGAGGACGACGCCGTGAAACATGCCGGTAGCCAGAAAAGCGAGCGGCCCCAGCAGCACGTGCAGCACTTCGCCCAGAAGAGTTGTCGGCACATTGACCGCTGCGAAGCAGACCGCCCCGAACAGTGTTATCGTAATCAGCCAGCGGGTTTTCAGGCCGGCGAACAGGCTGCGCCGCCAGCGAGCGGCAACGACCAGTCCGCAGAGCACCATGAGAGCGGCCGCCAGCGTCAGCGCCGCCGCCTTGCCGTCGCGGGCGATCACCGTGACCTCCCTGTCGGCCGCAGCCACCGGCCGCCCGCCTTCCCGCGCTTCGACGCGGAGAATATACTGGCCGCCGGCGAGCAAACGCTCGTCTATATATACCGGCAGCCTCACCGTCTGACTGATCTCGCCGGACAGGGCAATAAACGCCGTTGTCCCCTCCCCGCTGCCGGCGAAGCCGCCGCCCTCCCGGTCGTCGATGCCCGCCGCCGGCGTGAACATGCCGGCCACCGGCCGGCCCTCACGGTCAAACAGCCGCGCGACGACGGTCAGCAGTCGCTCGTCGCCGTCAGGGTTAAGAAACTCGACGTTCATGCTTGTCAGCGGATGCACCGCTTCGGCAGCCTCGCTGTATGCTCCTCTGCCCCGCAGAACGCTTTTATAGTAGTCGAGCGTTTTGTCGCGGAGAACTAGCGTGCCGGGGCTTTGGCGCTCTTCGGGATTGCCGGCGCGGTCCACCGGCAGGACGACGCTGGCGATCGACAGTCCCTTGCCACCCATCGCAACCTGTTGCCCTACCGCTACTTTGCTGGTTACAGTCCGCCGCCAGTCCCCGGCGGAAACCGTAACCGACACCGCATGCTCGCCGGCAGCCAGGGCGCCGGTGTCGAACGTCAACAGGTCGAACCATTGCCCGTATCCCCCCGGCAGGCGGATCTCGCCGCCGACGATGCCGCCCTCCGCCCGCCAGCCGTCGGGAAGCTTCGCGGGCACAAGTCCGGCCGGCAGGCTGATGGCGATGTGCACGTCCTTATCGTCCGGACCGGTATTCTCCACGGCAACGAGCGCCTTCAGCGGCAAACCACCACGGTTTTCGCCCGCGCCGGCGGAGAATTTATAGGGGATATCCACGCTAAGGGATATGTCCTCCCGGGGCTGCGCCATAGCCTGGCCGTGGCAGAAGAGGACCAGCCCGAGGGCAAGAGCGGTTAGATAATTTTTCATGGCCGATCCTTTCTTTCGCCGCTTACCTTGGGCAAAACCCGGCTAAAACCTTTGGGTAACGCCGAGGTAATAAGTCCGCGGCAGCGCCCGGTAGAAGGACGAGCCGTTAGAAACGATGTCGTTCCGATCGAGCACGTTCTCCATCCGCAGCTTAATCTCGGTATCTTTGGCAGCCAGGTACTTGATCTCGGCGTTCACCGGCAGAGTCGGCTTGAGGTCGTCCTTGCGGTCCCCATGGTAAGACGCGCTGACGTTGACCGCCCACTTGTCGCACCGGTAGCGGACGCCGCCGGTCACCTGCAGCCTGGCCAGCGACAGCTTCCAGTCCTCGCCGTCCGCTTTTTCCTGCGGGTTGCTGACGCTTACCCCCAGGGTATACGTCCAGCGCTTGTTCAGCGTATGCTCGTAGCCGGCCTCGATGCCCATGTTGCGGAACTTGGTGTTATACGGCAGGTAGCTGTTGGTGGCGATCTCTTTCCACTGGATG
>JAHDOI010000012.1 GCA_018434945.1 Selenomonadales bacterium | reverse complement strand
TGATGGAAAAATATTTCGCAAAATTTCTGTCGATTATTGCGTTTGGTGAAGAGGGTTGGTTTTTTCGGGCAGCAGGCCGGCCGCGCCCAGTTCGGCCGCGAACTTCAGCAGCAGCGGATCGTTATAGCGCCTGGCCGCAAGCTGCACGCCGAAAGGCAGGCCGGCGGGCGAAGCGAACACGGGGGCGCTGATCACCGGCAGGTGGGTTGCAGTCCAGATAAGGGCCGGGTCGCGCGGCTCAGGCTCGTCCCGCAGCGGCGCGTGGCCCGCCGTGCTCAGCGAAACCAGCACATCGCAGCCGCTCGTCGTGAAGAAATCATCCATCGCCCTCGCCATCGCCAGCTGGTCGGCCATCGCCCGCCAGTAATCCTCGCGGCTGATCGCGTTGCCGTGCCTGATGAGGTCGTTCATGATCGGTGAAACAAGGGCGGCGTTCTTGAACTCCTCCTGGAAGTAATAAGCCAGCGCCCGGTCGTAAACGGTGGCGTGGACCTCGTGGATGCGCTCCAGGCTTTCCGGCAGCTCCGCCTCGGCCACCTCGATTCCGGCCGTTCCGGCCAGCTTCCTCGCCCAGCCCAGAAAGGCCTCCCTGGCGTAATCCGCGGCCTCCGGCCAGGTATGCGTCTTCGCCAGCGCCACCTTCCAGGGGCGGCCCGCCGGCTTGGTCTGGCGGGCGGGATCGGTAAGCGCCGCGTCGCTCAGCGGGTAATCGCGGCCGTGAACCCTAAGGACATCGAAGACCCGCGCCGCGTCTTCCAGGCAGCCGACGAAAAACCCGACCGTATCGAGACTGTCGGTCGTCTTCAGCATCCCCGTGCGGGGGATGAGCCCGAACGACGGCTTCATGCCGTAAACGCCGCAATAACTGGCCGGCCGCACGATCGAGCCGGCGGTCTGCGTCCCCAGGGTCACCGGCGCCATGCCTGTCGCGATCGCCGCCGCCGACCCGCTCGACGACGTGCCGGGGTTGCGCAGGCGGTCGTGGGGGTTCTCGGTTTTGCCCAGTGTATGGACGGCGAATTCGGCCGTCACCGTCTTGCCGGGGACGAGCGCCCCGGCCCGTTTGGCGTGGAACACCACCCGCGCGTCGTTGCCGGGGGTGAAGCCCTCCCAAAGCGGGCTGCCCATCTGGGTCGGGAACTCGGCCGTATTGATGATATCCTTCACGCCTACAGGCACCCCTTCGAGAGCCCGCGCCGGCGTGCCGGCCATCAGCCGTTTCTCCGTCTCGCGGGCCGCGGCCAGGTACTTCTCGGCGTCGTAGCAGACCCATGCCTTGCAGGCCGGCTCGGCCTTCTCCACCTGGGCGATATACAGGCGGGCGATCTCCACCGGGCTGAACCGGCGCTGCCGGTACCCGTCCACGATCTCCCGCACGCTCAGACCCAACGTAGCCATGCCCTGCACCGTCATTCCCCCTTCCGGCCCGCGCCGCCGTCCGTCTTGCGCCTTACATCCTCGATGAACTGCTGCACGAACGGCTTCATCGTCCGCCGCCGCGCCGGGTCCTTGGGTGTCACGGGGATGTCGGTGTCTTTCATCTTCGGCACCCTGAGCCCCTTCATCGTCGCGTAGAACTCCTCCTCCGGCATGCCGGTGGCCTCCAGGTAATAATCGAGCGCCTCCGGCCGCTCGGAATCGTACTCGTTCGCCAGCGCGAAGCCCTCTTCGCGGGTCAGCAGCCCGGTGCGCACATCCACGCTGGCGTGGAATGTCGCCCGGCCGTAGCCGCGCTTGAGGTAGCAGGTGAAATCGTGGACGCCGGGCATCATGCACTCCGCGCTTTTGTAGCGCTTATACGTCCCCTCGATATCGACCTCTTTCCAGCCGTAGTTATCGCGGACGAACTCCGTCTGCCGTTCGTCGTCCCAGAAAATATAATCGCCCAGATGGATGCCGTGCAGGCCGACCCGCTCGCACTCCTCCAGGGTGGGGATGTTGAAGGGGTACAGGTCCCGTTCGGAAAGATAGCTGCACACCATCTCCGACGGCTTCAGCTTGGCGGACACTTTTGTGAAATACTCGCGGTCGAACTTCTTCACCGGATTGAAATACGAAGCCCGCCCCGAGGATTCGGCGATCGACTCGCCCCAGATGAGCAGCGGGATGTTGAACTTCACCGCGATATGCAGCGGGAAGGCGCCCACCCCGGCGTGGCAATGCCAGCAGGAATCGCCGATCCCCGACAGCGACCGGCGCGCCATCCGGTTCACCAGATCGCGGTTGGGGGTGAACATCATATGGTCGACATTGAACTGTTCGAGCGAGTTCACCAGGTTGTACCAGCCGATCTCGCTGTACCAGTTGTGGCTGAACGTCACCGCCAGCGGCTTCATGCCGTAAACCTTCGTCAGCACGTGGAGCTGGAATGTGCTGTCCTTGCCGCCGCTGATGGGGATGATGCAGTCGTAATTGCTGCCCGCCTTGGCCTTGGCGTCCTCCAGCAGGCGCCTCAGCTCCTTCTCCCGTTCGACCCAGTTGATATGGATCTTTTGCTCGGATGACTGGCACGCCTGGCAGATCCCCAGGTCGTCAAAAATAAGTCCCTCCTGCGTCTCCGGCATACAGCACCTGACGCAGTAATGCAGGTGGCCGAACCTGGGCTCAGTTTTGCCTGTCGTCATTATCGCGGCTCCTTCCTTGTCTGATAGCGCTTAGCGGCTGTCGAACAGCCGGATGATTTCCCGATAAGGCAGGGTCATTTTCCTGCCGCCCGGCGGAATACATGAATAAACCGTCCTGCCGGCCAGCAGCGCGATCACCATCGCCATGCTGTCACAGCCCGCCACCCAGTCCGCCCAGGCGCAGTCGGCGGCCAGCGGCGTCCCGGCGCTCTCCGTCAACGGGAAAGCGCCTGAAAACTTCGCGGTCACGGCCGCGTACTTGCCGGCGCTCTCCGCCGGGTGGAGACGGACACGGACCTCTTCCACCGGCACAGCCGCGCGGATAAGATACTCCAGGTACCCCGCCAGCGCCTCGTACTCGGTGTAGCCCCAGTAATCGGCCTGGCCATAGTTCATCGTCCGCGGCTCGCAGATATACAGGACTCGTTTGCCGTCGCCGCGCCGGGGCGGCACCGCCGCTTCCCGGACAGCCGCGACCGCGTCCGCGAAATAACGGTTGGGCTCCAGCACCACCGGCACAGACGGAAAAACCTGCCGCGCCAGTAAGTATGCGTGCTCGTCGCCAGCCCACAGTTCGTCAGGCAGGACGAGGTCGCCGTCCAGCACGAACCGCTCGCGGTAATTCGTCCAGTGGTCGAGATATGCGGCCACCTTCACTCCGGCCTCCTTAGCCGCCGCGATCGTCCGCCGCTCCAGCTCCGACCCCCAGCCGGTGCCGGTCAGCACCCGGTCATAGCCCGCCACGGCGGCCAGCGCCTCCTCCGGCGCCACTTGGGCGATAACGCCCAGCTTTCCCCGGAACACTCTCACCGCCGGCCCGGCCAGTGCGAACGCCACCCGGGAATAGTCGCCCCCGGCGGCCTGCCGCAGCCAGGCGGCGACAACCTCGGCGCCGCCGGCGTCATGGGCGGCGACCAGCAGCCTACCGTCCGGCCAGAAACTCATCCTTCAGCACCCCGTATTCCCACACATCGGCGTACTCGCCGTTCAGATAAAGCGCCTGGCGGCGGATGCCCTCCCGCACCATGCCGAGGGCTGCGGCCAGCTTCTGCATGCCGGTGTTGCCGGCCGCCGTCCCGCAGTACACGCGGTGCAGGTTGAGTCTCATAAACCCGTGGCGCAGCAGCAGCTCGCCCGCCTCGCGGGCGTAGCCCCTGCCCCAGTACTCCTTCTCGCCCATCAGCACCGCGAATTCGGCGCTGCGGTTGATATAATCGATGGCCTGCAGGCTCATGTTGCCGATGTGGCGGCCATTCGCCAGATCGACTACCGCCCACACCACCTTCGTGCGGTCGCCGGCCAGCGAGTCGATATACGCCGCCAGTTCCGGCAGCCGCTTGGGGAATGTGCCGTGGGAATTATAGCGGCAGACCTCCGCGTCGCGGAACCACAGCGGATAGCCGCCCTCCAGGTCGGCCCGCTCCAGGGCGCGCACACCCAGCCGGTCCGTCCGGTAGATAAAGCAATTGTCTGTCGCCGTCATCTCAGTCCCTCCATACCGCGCCATACCTTGCGGAAAGCAGTGATGACCAGGGCGGTCTCCTCGTCCGAATACTCGTGCAGGCAGGGCTGCAGGCCGATCATCGCCGACCCGTGCAGCCGCTCGGCCACCGGACAGATACCCTTCGCGTACGACACGTTGCCCTTATAGATCTCCGGCACCCAGGGGAAGCCCTTGGCGCCGTAAGCGATCCTGCGCTGGTAAATGGGGAGGAGGTGGATATTCGTATAGCCGCGCATCACCCCCGGCACCCCTTCGGCCCTGAGAGCCTCGATCAGCCGGTCGCGGGACACGCCGAGCGCAGCCTCGTCGACCGTCAGCGCGTACACATAATAAACATGGGTGCAGTCCTTCTGGACCACCGGCGTCTTCAGGCCGGCCAGCCCGGCCAGCCCCTCGGTCAGCCGCCCGCCGACCGCGCTCTTGGCAGCCGCCAGGCGTTTGAGCTTTTTCAGCTGCTCCAGGCCGATGGCGGCTTCGATCTCGCCCATGCGGAAATTGAAGCCCACCAGGTTGGCCAGATTGTCGATTTCCTTGCCGGCGGCCACCGCCTCGGCGTGATTGCGGATAAGCTGCATCCTTTCCGCCAGCGCCGGGTCGTTCGTCACGCACATGCCGCCCTCGCCGGTGTGGATATGCTTGTGGTAATTGAAGCTGAACACGCCGATATCGGCGACCGTGCCGACATAGCGGCCGCGGTAAAAGGCGCCCGGCGCCTGGGCGGCGTCCTCGACGACCTTCAGCCCGTATTTGCGGGCGATCGCCATGATGGCGTCAAGGTCGGCCGCCTGGCCGAATATATCGGGCACCACGATCGCCTTCGTCAGCGGCGTGATGTTTTTTTCAATACTGGCAGGGTCGAGGTTAAAGGTAGCGGCGTCGATATCGGCGAACACCGGCACGGCGTTCCAGACAAGGATGGCCGTCGCCGACGCCGACATCGTCCACGGGCTGACGATCACTTCGTCGCCCGGCTCGATGCCGATCGCCCCCAGGGCCGCCATCAGGCCGGAAGTCGCCGAATTGACCGACACGGCGTGGCTCACGCCGAAATACGCCGCCCAGGCCGCCTCGAGCTCCTTCACCTTCACGCCGCCGTAAAAATCCTCCGACCAGGCGCCGATGAACTTCGACAACACCCCGCTTTCGACCACCGCCTTGGCGGCCAGGGGCTCCTCCGGCCCGTACGGGTTGTAGCGCCTGAATTCGCGGTCGATAGCCTTCGGACCGCCCAAGAGAGCAAGCTTATCGCTCATTTATCTAGCCTCCCTGCAAAGTTCCCTGACAGCCTCCACCGCCGCCAGCGTCGCCAGCGCCGTCTCCCCCGTCGAGGCGAGCGGCGCGCCGCCGTCGAGCGCCCGGTAGAGCGCCTCCGTCACGTGGGCCTGATACCGGTAGAAATCGGTAGCGATCTCCGTCCCGCCCTCCGCCAGCACCGTATAGCCCGGAAAAGTGGGGTGGGGCACGGTGGTGCGGACGCTTATCAGCGCGCCGCCGTTTTCATAATCGACGCACCCGCCGGTGCCCATCAGCGCGATCTCCTTCACCGAGAAACACGCCTCGCGGCCGGCCAGGAAATAAACATCTACGGTTCCGAATGACAGACGAAAATCCGGCTCCGGGTCGGGGCCCGGCTCGGTTCCAGGGCTCAGCAGCCTGACAGCCGTCACCGGCCCGAGGAGGAATATCAGCAGATCGATAAAATGCGACCCGTTGTTGGCGAGGCCCTTGGAATACCACACCGTGCCTTTATATATATCCCCGCAGACGCCGGCGGCCAGCGCCTCCCTCAGGGCCAGCACGCCGGGCTCGAACCGCCGGATGTAATTGACCAGCAGCAGCGTACCCTTATCCTTCGCCAGCGCCGTAATCGCCGCCGCGTCCCGCAGCGTGCCGCCCAGAGGCTTCTCGGCCAGCACAGCCCGCGGCTCATGGGACATGACTTCTTCGAAAACCGCGCGGTGGCTGGCGGTCGGTACCGCCACCGATACCACCTCCGGCCGGCAGGAGGCCATCATCTCGCCCACCGTCGCGAAGGCCGGCCGGCCGTACTTGGCCGTGAACCGCTCCCGGGCCGCCGCGCTGCCGTCCACCCCCGCCGCCAGCTCGAAGCCCGGGTGGAAATGGAACCCGGCGGCATGGGTCAGCACGCGCGAAGCGTCGGCGGCGTCGTAGTCGTACCCCAGGCCGATACTGCCCAGGCCCACGACCGCCGCCCGGTACCTATTCATGGAGCCCCTTTCGCCTGACCGTCCGGTTGAGCTCCACCCATTCCGGGTGTACGTCCTCCAGCAGGCGGATGACCTCGCGGCAGCCGAACAGCCGGTTGGGGGCGAAGTATTCGATGATCTTCTTCAGCAGCTCGTAGTCGGCCCGCTCGTCGAGCGTCAGGCCCAGCTCGGGCCAGTCCATGTCCGGCGAGGCAACCAGGTGGAGCTGGGGAAAGATATCGGGGTTGAGGCGCATGTGGCGGCTGACGTGTTCGCGGTCGAGCCGCTCCGCGGTCATGGCGAACGATTTTTTCAGCGTGTCCAGGCGGAAGACCTGCGTATCCATGCCCACAGGGTAAGAGCGCACCTGGACGTTGCTGGCGTAAGCGCACGGGTTATTAAGGAACAGCCTGACCGTCTGCTCGACGACCTGCGGGTCGATGATCGGACAATCGCCCGTTATCTCGACGACGATATCGGCCTGGACCGATTCCGCCGCGCCGATCACCCGCGACATCACGTCCTCCTCGCTGCCCCGGAAACAGGCCACCCCCTGCGACGCGGCGTAAGCGGCCAGCACGTCGTCCTGGCTGTTGACCGTCGTCGCCACCACGATAGCGTCAAGGGACGGCACCTTCTTCAGGCGCCCGATCAAATGTCCGAGCATCGGCAGGCCGTCAGCCTCCAGCAGCACCTTGCCCGGCAGGCGGGACGAAGTCATGCGGGCCTCAATCGTTGCAACAATCTTCATGGCGCACCCCTTCAGAAAAAGTTATCCGGCGGCAGCCGCCCCGTCAGCTGAGGCAGTCCCAGGTCAGCGGCGTGCCCTTCGCCAGGTCGCGGCCGGCCTTGCGGCCGAGGACGATGTCGTAATACTTCGGCGCCAGTCCGTAACCGGGCCGGATGCAGCGGACGTTATCGGCGGTAAGCGCTTCGCCCGCCCTGATATCGCGGGCCACATACAGCGACCGCCGGAAGCGGCGCGAGCTCTCCTCGCTCGCCGACAGGCCGTAGCTCACCCGGCCCAGGCTCTGCCAGGCCCGCTCCGTCTCGACAGCCAGGGCGGCCAATTCGGCCGGCTCGAGGGAAAAGGCCGAATCGACGCCGCCGTCGGCGCGGCTGAGGGTAAAATGCTTCTCGATCACCGTCGCCCCCAGGGCCACCGAGGCGACGGCCGCGCCGATCCCCATCGTATGGTCGGACAGCCCCGTCTGGCAGCCGAACAGGTCGCGCATATGGGGGATGGTCAGGATGTTCGAATTCTCGGGGGTCGACGGGTAACTGCTCGTGCACTTGAGGAGGATGATCTCGCCGCTGCCGGCGGTCCGCAGCGTCCGCACCGCCTCGTCCAGCTCGGCGAGCGACGCCATGCCGGTCGACATTATCACCGGTTTGCCGAGCGCGCCCACCTTGCGGAGCAGAGGGATATCGATATTCTCGAACGAAGCGATCTTATAGCAGGGTACGTCCAGCTCCTCGAGGAAATCGACCGACGAAGCGTCGAACGGCGTGCTGAACCCGACCATACCCAGCTCGCGGCACAGGTCGAGGATGGGCTTGTGCCACTCCCACGGGGTATAGGCCTGCTGATAAAGGTTGTACAGGCTGTTGCCCTTCCACAGGCTGCCGCTGTCGCGGATGACGAAATCGTCCCGGTCGGCGACGTCGAGGGTCATGGTATCGGCGGTGTATGTCTGGATCTTCAGGCCGTCCGCCCCGGCCAGGGCTGCGGCGCGCACGATCTCCAGGGCCCGCGCCAGCGACTGGTTGTGGTTGCCGGACATCTCGGCCACGATGAAAGGCTTGCGGCCCGGGCCGATCTTCCGGCCGGCGATGGTAACGTCGTTCATCTCGTCACTCCCTGTCGCGGTATATCTTCACGGTGTATCTGCAGCCGTTATGCTCGAACCAGGCCGGGTAGGCCTCGTTGTCGACCGCCCGCAGCAGGTCGAACTGCTCGGCCAATGGCTTAGTGACGTCAAGTTTGCTGTCGGCCGGCGAACGCTTGCGGTAGAAGCTGGGCTCGCCCTCCTGGGGCGTGCGCCGAGCGACGATGCCGGGATAATCGTCGGCGAACCTCAGGCACAGCCTGATTGTCGCCTCCGCCAGCGCGGGCTTCATTTCGTCCAAAAGTTCGCAGCCCGCGAATTCGAGCGTCTCGGTCGCGTAGATGTCGCCGCTGTCCAGTTCTGGCGCCGCCTCGAACATCGTCACCGGGATGCTGTTGACCCCGGCGGCGATCTGCCAGTTTAGCGGCGACCAGCCCCGCCCCTTCGGCAGGGCGCTGGCGTGGACGACGATATTGTGGCGGTTCCTCACCAGGACGGCCGGCGGGGCGATCTCCCCGCAGCCGAGCAGGAAGACCCAGTCGCCGGCGGGTATATCCTTCACCCTGTGGACCCAGCCGACGGTGTGGCCCCGCGCCTCGAAAGCGGCGGCCAGCGCCGGGATGCGGTCGTTCATCCAGTATTTGGCGTCTGTAACGATTGTGATTTTATGCTTGGCAAGGCCCAAAGCTCTCACCACCCTCTCCGTCCCATGCCCGTCGACGAGCTCGGCGGCCCGCGCCGCCATATCCCTCACCGCCGCCGGGTCGGCGAGCAGTCTGCCGAGCGCGGCCGCGATATCGCCGGCGCCCACCTCCGCGGCCTTCCCGAGATAGATCAGCGCACCCGCGGCCGCGGCGGCGGCCGCGATCGGCTCCTGGTTGGGGGCGAGGGAAGTGCAGATGGCGGGCAGCCCCAGCGCGCAGCGCTCCCAGGTGGCTGTCCCGCAGCCGCCGATCGCCAGGTCGGCCCCGGCCATCAGCGCGGCCATCGCCGTCGTCTGGCGGTGAACCGTCGCCCCCGGCAGCCCGGCGCACAGCTTCTCGATCGCCTCGCCGTGCGGGTTGCCGGCGCCCAGCACCACATCCACAGTCACGTCCGGGCATGCCAGCGCGATCGCCGTCAGCGCCTTGCCTGTCTCGTTACCCTCGTCGCCGCCGCCGAAAAACACCAGCAGGCGGCGGACAGTGCCGTCGCGTCGCCGCAGTCCGCCGCGGAGGGCGGCAAAATCGGGGCGGAGGAGAGTGTAATCCGTGCCGAGCAGCAGCGTACAGGAAGCGGGCACCAGCGCCCGGTAATCCTTTGTCTCGCCAGCGGCGAGATTCTGGTCGAGCAGAAAGTCGCAGTCATGGCGGCGGTTGCCGAGATCGTCGATCGCCAGCAGCCGTCCGGACAGCGGTTTCAAAATCTTTTCCCAGCGCTCGTCGAGCGCGTAATGGTCGACAGCCAGCAGGTCGACCGGTCCGACGGCTTCCAGCACGGCGGCCGTCGCGGCGGCATCCGTCTTCCGGGGCGCGCCCAGCAGGCGCTCGTACTCGTCCGCATCGTCGGCGACCGGATGGGGGAGGAGGGTATGCACCTCATAGCCCCGGCCGGTCACGGCGGCGATGATGTTGCCAGGCAGGTCGCGGCAGACGAACGACACGGCGAAGCCCCGCCCGGCCAGAGCGTCGGCCAGCGTCAGGCACCGCATAATGTGGCCGCTGCCGAGAGCGGTCGACGAATCGGCGCGGAAGACCGCCTGCTTACTGGTCACGTTCAGCCCTCTTTCTGCCTGATATGCTCGTTGAGCGCGCTCCACCCGGGATTGGCGGCCAGCAAGGCCAGACAGTCCTCCAGGGTAAACGCGGGGTTGTGCGGATAAAGCGCGGTCAGCATCTTTTCGATCAACAGGAAATCCTCGGGGGTGTCGACCGTCCAGCGGTGACCGCTGGCGTCGCGGCCGTAGCTGAGATTCGCGGCCGGAAAGCGGCCGGTCTCCCGGCGGATGAAAGGTGTGACATGCTCGCGGTCCCCGGGCAGGACGGCCTCGGTGTGGGCGGCCGCCAGGGCGGAAAAAGGAAAAACCTCGGTATCCATCCCCCGCGGATATGTCCGCGCGCCGATGTTCGAGGCGTAGGCGTAGCGGGGGTAATTATCCTCATACAGAGCGATGACCTGGTCGATCACCGCCGGGTCGATCAGCGGGCAGTCCGACGTCACCCGCACGACCGTGTCGGCGCCGTGCTCGGCGGCGGCGAAATAATAGCGGGACAGCACATCGTGCTCCGAGCCCCGGAAGCAGGGCACCTCCAGCCGGCCGCACAGCGCCGCCACCGGCTCGTCAGTAGCGTTGACCGTCGTGGCGATCACGACCGCCGCCGCCCGCCGCACCCTCGCCAGCCGCTCGAGCTGGTACTCCAGCAGCGGCTTGCCGAGGACCTCCTTCAGGATCTTGCCAGGCAGACGGGTCGAAGTCATGCGGGCCTGGACGATGATCGCCGTCTTCATGCCAGCACCTTCGCGAGTGTCGCCGCCACGTAATCCTGCTGTTCGTCGCTCAGGCCGCAGTGCATCGGCAGGCTGACCGCCTCGGCGTAATACCGTTCGGCGGCCGGGAAATCGCCCGCCTTGAAGCCGAGACCCTGATAATACGGCTGCGTGTGCACGGGGATATAATGAAGATTCACGCCGATGCCCGCGGAGCGGAGCTCCTCGAACACCCGGCGGTGGCTCTTGGCGATTTCATCCAGCTTCAGCCGCACCACGTACAGGTGCCAGGCCGAAGCGTCCTTCTCCGCCTGCCACGGCAGCGTCAGCGGCAGGCCGCCGAGCAGTCTGTCGTAGCGCGCCGCCAGCTCCCGCCGGCGGGCGACGAACCCGTCGATCTTCGCCAGCTGGCTGGCCCCCAGCGCCGCCTGGATATCGGTCATGCGGTAATTATACCCCAGGCCGATCTGCTGGTAGTACCACGCCCCGTGGTTTTCGCCCGCCATCTTCGCGGCGTCGCGGGTTATGCCGTGGCTGCGCAGCAGCACAAGCCGCTCGTACAGCTCGCGGCTATTCGTCGTTATCATGCCGCCCTCGCCGGACGTGATGATCTTCACGGCGTGGAAACTGAACACCGTCATAGCGGCGTAGCGGCACGCCCCGACCTTCCCGCCCCGGTAAGTCGCGCCGATGGCGTGCGACGCGTCCTCGATCACCGTAAAACCAAAATCTTGCGCGAGGGCGGCGATCCGCTCCATGGCGCAAGACTGGCCGGAAAAATCGACAGGCACGACGGCCTTGGGCAGCCGGCCGCCCTTACGGGCGCGGGCCAGCTTGTCCGCGAGCTCGGCCTCGCTCATATTGTAAGTCGCCGCGTCGATATCGACGAAATCGACATCAGCCCCGCAGTAGAGGGCACAGTTCGCCGACGCCACGAACGTGTTGGGCGTCGTCCACACCACATCGCCGCGGCCGACACCGGCCGCCAGACAGGCGATATGCAGCGCCGAAGTCGCGCTGTTCACCGCCACGGCGTATTTGGCGCCGCAGTACGCGGCCACCGCCTGCTCGAAACGCTCCACCGCCGGCCCCTGGGTCAGCCAGTCCGAATTGAGCGCCTCCGTCACCGCCGCCACGTCGGCGGCGTCGATGCATTGCCGGCCATAAGGAATAGGCTTCATTATTTCAGCAGCCCCCTCAGTTCGTCAACCGTCAGGAATGTGGGGTTCGTGCCGGAGTTGTACTCGAACCCCGGCTCGACCGGGGCGCCCTGCTCGCCGATGGCGTTGACGGAATAATCCACCGCCTCCGCGAAGGTAATCGTCGGCTTGATAACATAGTGGTCGGCGAACTCGACCGTCAGGTGGGAGTCGTCGGCCGGGCACATCGTCTCGTGCAGCTTCTCGCCGGGCCGGATGCCGACGACCTGTGTGGGCATCCCCGGGGCGATCCCTTCCGCCAGATCGGTGATCCGCATCGACGGGATCTTCGGCACGAAAATCTCCCCGCCCTGCATGCGGGCGAACGCCTTCAGCACGAACGCCACCCCCTGATCGAGGGTGATCCAGAACCGCGTCATGCGCGGGTCGGTTATCGGCAGCGATTTCTCGCCGCGGCTCATCAGCGCCTTGAAAAACGGGATCACCGAGCCGCGCGACCCGATGACGTTGCCGTAGCGGACGACGGCAAAACGGGTGTTGTTCCCGCCGGCGATATTGTTGGCGGCCACGAACAGCTTGTCCGACACCAGCTTTGTCGCCCCGTACAGATTGATGGGGGTAGCCGCCTTATCGGTCGAAAGGGCCACGACCTTCTCCACCCCGCTGTCGATGGCGGCCTTGATGACATTCTCCGCGCCGTTGATATTAGTCTTGATACACTCCATCGGGTTATACTCGGCCGCCGGCACCTGCTTCAGCGCCGCGGCGTGGATGACGAAATCGACGCCGCTCATCGCCTGCTTGAGGCGCTCCACGTCACGGACGTCGCCGATGAAGTAGCGCATCGGCTTGGCGTTATACTCCTGCTGCATCTCGAACTGCTTCAGCTCATCGCGCGAAAAAACGATCAGGCGCTTGGGGAAATATTCAGCCAGGATAGATCTGACGCAGTGCCGGCCGAAAGAGCCGGTACCGCCGGTGATTAGAATCGATTTGCCATTAAACATTCCGTAACCACCTTTGAAATTGATCACACAATTAATATCGTAGCGGCAACCGGTAAACATTAGGCGAACCACGAAGATATTTGTCCGAAATTGTTGCCAAATACTTCGTCAAAATAAGCGGAATCCCCTGCCTGCCGCGCGCAAAAAACACAACAGTAAATATTATATGTTAACTTATCGGCAAAATCGCCGCGATTAAGAGGGATTGGCGGCGAAACCGGCGAATACCGCCACGATAAAGAAAGCAGGGACGGAGAGTAACCATGCAGGCACTGACAGGCACGGTCGACAGCATAGTATACCGCAGCGACGGCGACGACTTCACCGTCTTCCGGCTCGTACCGGCGCGGGAAAACGCCCCCGTCAGCGTCGTCGGCAACTTCCCCGTGCCGCTGGTCGGCGAAGAGCTCGAGCTCACCGGCGAATGGGTCGAACACAGCCGCTTCGGGCGCCAGTTCAAAGCCGCCTCCTGCCGCCGCCTGGCTCCCACCACCGTCAAAGGCATCGAACGCTTCCTCGCCTCGGGCGCCATCAAAGGCATCGGTCCGGCAACCGCCGCCCGCATGGTCGCCCGCTTCGGCGACCGCACCCTGGAAATGCTCGAGAACTACCCCCACCGGCTCACCGAAATCGAAGGCATCGGCGCCAAGAAAGCCGCCGTCATCCGCGCCTCCTTCGCCGAGCACTCCGACCTCCGCGAAATCATGCTCTTCCTCGAAACCCACGGCGTCACCGGGGCATACGCCGGCAGAATATACAAACATTACGGCGGGGCAGCCCTCGCCGTCCTCCAGGACAACCCCTACCGGCTGGCCGCCGAAGTAGACGGCATCGGCTTCCGCACCGCCGACCACATCGCCGTCGCCCTCGGCCGCGACGCGAACGACCCCGAACGCCTGACCGCCGGCATCGAATACGCCTTACTCCAGACCGCCCAGACCGGCCACTGCTGCCTGCCTGAAGACACCCTCGTCCAGGAAAGCGCCAAACTCCTCGGCGCCTCCGCCATCGAAATCGCCGTCTGCCTCGCCGGCCTCGTGCGCGACAACCTGCTCCACACCGAAGACTGCCAGGGCGCAACCCTCATCTACCCCGGCCTCCTCTACCACGCCGAAACCCAGGTCGCCGCCCGCCTTAAGAAACTCCAGGAGAGGGCCGTTCCCGCCAGGAGCGGCGACGCCGAGCAGGCGGTGGCCGCCTGGGAAGAAAACGAAGGGGTCACCCTCGCCGCCGCCCAGCGCGAAGCGGTCGCCGCCGCCCTCCGCCACGGCGTCCTCGTCCTCACCGGCGGCCCCGGCACCGGCAAAACCGTCACCGTTAAAGGCATCCTCGCCGTCCTCGCCGAGCAGGGGTTCAAAATCCTTCTCGGCGCGCCCACCGGCCGGGCCGCCAAACGCCTCAGCGAAGCCTGCGGCCGCGAAGCCGCCACCATTCACCGCCTCCTCGAAGCCACCGGCGGCCGCGAAGGCGCGCCCCAATTCATGCGCGACGAGCGGACCCCCCTCGACGCCGACGTCGTAATAATCGACGAAGCCTCGATGATCGACATCACCCTCATGTACTACCTCCTCAGGGCCGTCCCCGAAGGCTGCCGCTTCGTCCTCGTCGGCGACGTCGACCAACTGCCCGCCGTCGGCCCCGGCAACGTCCTCAAGGACATCATCCGCTCAGGCACCGTCCCCGTCGTGCGCCTCAGCGAAGTCTTCCGCCAGGCCGGCGAAAGCGTCATCGTCGTCAACGCCCACCGCATCAACCGCGGCCTCTTCCCCGACACCCGCTCCAGCGCCGACTTCCAGTTCCGCGAAGTCGCCGACGAAGCGGCGGTCGCCGCCGCCATCGTCAAACTGTGCGGCGAAGAACTGCCGGCAGACGGCCTCGACCCCCTCGCCGACATCCAGGTCCTCTCGCCCATGCATCGCCATCAGTGCGGCGTCGAAAACCTCAACCGCCTCCTCCAGGCCGCCCTCAACCCGCCGTCGCCCGCCCGCCCCCCTGTCGGCGCCGGCGCCCTCCGCCAGGGCGACAAAGTCATGCAGACCCGCAACAACTACGGCAAAGGTGTCTTCAACGGCGACATCGGCTACATCGTCGGCGCCGACAGCGGCATAGCCGTCGTCCGCTACCCCGACGGCGACATCCTCTACGAAAAAGCCGAAATCGACGAACTCGTCCTCGCCTACGCTATGAGCGTCCACAAAAGCCAGGGCAGCGAATACCCGGCCGTCGTCATGCCGCTCGTCGCCGGCCACTACGTCATGCTCCAGCGCAACCTCCTCTACACCGCCGTCACCCGCGCCAAACAGCGCGTCATCCTCCTCGGCACCAAAGCCGCCCTCAACACCGCCCTCGCCAACGACCGCACCCGGCGGCGCTACTCGCTGCTCGCCGAGCGCCTCAGGGGTGAGGGCCTGTGCTGAGCGACTGGTGGGCGGCCCTCCTCGACATAATCTATCCGCCCCGCTGCCCCGTCTGCCGGCGCCCGGTCGACGCACACGGCGCCTGGTGCCCCGTCTGCCTCGCCCCCGTCCTCGCCGGCCACGAGCTGAATCTCGCCGGCCGCCGTCTCGCCGCCCTCGCCTCCTGCCGGGTGTTGTGCGACTACACCGCCGGCGTCAAAACCCTCCTCCACCTGCTCAAATTCCGCGGCAGCACCCGTGCCGCCGCCTCGCTCGCCTGGCTGCTCGCCGCCCGCCCGGAGGGCCTCCGCCCCGAGGGCATCCAGGCCGTCGTGCCTGTGCCCCTCCACCCCGGACGCCTCGCCGAGCGCGGCTACAACCAGACAGAGCTCATATTCCGCTCCTGGAGCGAACGGCAGGGCTGGCCGTGGCTCGACACCCTCGTCCGCACCCGTCCCACCGCGCCGCAGTGGGAACTGACGCCCGCCGCCCGCCGCCGCAACGTCCGCGGCGCCTTCGCCCTCGCGTGCCCCGAAACCGTCCGCGGCAAAACAATCCTCCTCGTCGACGACATCGTCACCACCGGCGCGACGATGAACGAGTGCGCGAAGGTGTTAAGAAGGGGAGGGGCCGCGCGCGTCCTCGGCCTCGCCCTCGCCGGCGGAGATTACGGCCGTTGATAAGCCGCCATCTGCGGCGTTGCTCCTCGGCTGCCATCCTCAGCGTACGTTCGTGTACGCTTCCGGTGTCAGCCTCCGGTGCGCCTTGCATCTGACGGCTTCTGAACGGCCTTTGGCTTTCATATATAAAACAAAAAAACCGGCTGCAAATGCAGTCGGTTTTTTTAGTTTCGTTTATCCTAGCGAATCGACGAACGCGCGGACCACCTCGTGGTCGAACGCCGTTCCGGAATGGTCGTTCAGCTCGCGGACCGCTTCCTTCTTCGTCTTCACCCAATGCTGGGTGCAGGGATTGATGAACTTGTCATAATGGTTGGCCACCGCGATGATGCGGGCGCCGAGGGGGATATTCACGCCCTTCAGGCGTTTGGGGTACCCCTGGCCGTCCCAGCGCTCGTGATGGTACCTTATATAAGGTATGATCTCCTGGCAGGCGGGGATATTCTCCAGCATCGCGCTGCCGGCGTTGCAGTGGTTCTTGTACACGCTCAGCTCCCGCGTCGACAGGTACGGCAGCTTCGCCAGCACCGCGTTGGGCACAGTCAACTGACCGACATCGTGAAGGACGGCGGCTACCCTGATACGCTCGATCTCATCCCGCGGCAAACGCATCTTGGCGGCTATGCTGACGGCATAGTTCGCCACTTGCTGGCTGTGCAGGTAGAGTTTGGGATTTTTTAATTCGATCAGCCGCATCAGGATGGACACAATCTCCTGAAGCGTCTCGGCGGCATTGGCGCCGTTTTCCACAGCCTGCATTAGGGTAAGCATATACACGGAGGAACGACCTTCCCGCTTCAGAGTCAAGTCAAGTATATTCTAATTTAGCTACAAATAAAGATTATCCTGCCGCGCGCAGAAAAAAAACCCGGCCGCCAAGCAAATTAGGACTAAAGGCCTAGCACATTTTGTCGGATATGTTATAATTTGCATAGAAAGGGGGCGCGACCCATGAATCTTACTAACTGTATCGAATGCGGCGGCCTGTGTGTCGAGAATCCCTCCAAGCTGTGCAACAACTGTATCCGTGCCGAAGAAGATGCCGAGGACAAGGTGGCCGAATATCTGCGCAACACTGATAAGGCTACCCTCGACGATATCCACAAGGCCACCGGCGTAAAACACAAAGTTATCCTCCGGATGCTCAAACGCGGCCGGATCTTCAGCGACGCCATCATCAGCTATCCGTGCGAGACCTGCGGCGCGCCCATCAACGAAGGACGGGTATGCACCAGCTGCAGCAAGAACATCGTCGGCCAGGTCAAACATGAGGAATGGAAACCCGAGAAACGGCCGGAATCGACGCGCAAGGACGAGAAGATGTACACCAAAGACATCATCCAGAGAAAATAACCACGGATATAGCCCCTAGAAAGAGAAAAACAGGCGAAAAGCGGATGTAGAAGTTAATAAGTAACCAAAAACAGCAAGTGGCGGGGGTTAAAAACCCCGCCACTTTTGACGATACTATATCAGGAGACTGCTACGTAAGTGAGGTGTCACCCCATGATCATTTCCGGCAAACAGATCCAGAGCATCATGAAAGTCTATACCGAGCAGAACAAAGTCGCGAAAAGCTCCAAAGCCGGCGACGTTGCTCCGGCCTCGAAAAAAGACGAAGTGATCCTCTCCACCCAGGCCCAGGAATTCGGCCAGATTTATCAGGCCATCAAAGCCCTGCCCGAGGTGCGCGAAGACAAAGTCCGGGAGCTGTCCGACAGGATCGCCCAGGGCAACTACAGCGTCGACGCGAAGGAAGTGGCGGAAAAAATGCTCGGCCGCCTGATGGCCGACCGCATCCGCTAAAAGGAGGAAACCGTGGCCAACTGGGACAAACTAGTCACCCTGCTCGATGAAATGGTCAGTCTCTACAAGGCCATCCTCGAACTCAGCCGCCAAAAGCGCGACATCCTCATCGCCGTCAAGCCGCAGGACCTTGAAACGGTCACAAAGCAGGAAGAACTCCTTATCCTGCAGGTCGGCAAACTGGACGCCGCCCGCGGCAAACTCCTGCAGCAGCTCGCGGCAGCCGGCGGCATCGCCGCCCAGGATCTCACATTGCCCAAAATAAAAGAACTGGCCGGCCCGGAAGCAGGCGAGCGGCTCGACAAAATCGCGGCCGAATTCGAACGCATCATGGCGGAACTCGCCCCGGTCAACAAGCTCAACGCCGAGCTCATCCAGCGGGCCCTCGGCTTCATCAACTATAACATCAACCTCCTGACGCAGAGCGCGGCAGGACCCACCTATGCCCCGCAGGGGAATAACACCCAGGAAACCCAGGTCAGGAAACTGGTAGACAAGAAAGTATAAGCAACACGGGGTAAGCAACATGCGCTCGACCTTCAGCGGCCTCAACTCGGCTGTCCGCGGCATCTACGCCAACCAACTGTCGCTCGACACCGTCGGCCACAACATCGCCAACGCCAATACCGAAGGATATTCCCGCCAGCGTGTCAACCTGGCCACCACCCGGCCTGAAGTCGTTTACGGCGGGGTAGGTGCCTTACAGGTCGGCACCGGCGTTGCCATTGAATCCGTCACCAGGGCACGCGACACCTTCATGGACCGGCAATACTGGAAAGAAAACTCGACATTAGGCTACGCGTCCAACCTGGTCAGCACCTACAGCCAGATCGAGGACATCTTTAACGACGAAGTCGGCTCCTTAGGGATCCAGACAGTACTCAACAACTTCTGGCAGTCCTGGGAAACGCTTGCCGACAACGCCTCCAGCGAAAGCGCCCGCACCGCCGTACGGGAGCGGGGAGCCGAACTCGTCCAGGCCATCCAGCACGCTTCCGACCAGGTCGCAGACCTCGTCGACAACGTAAACTCCACCTTAAACGCCAAAGTCGCCGAAATCAACGAACTATCCTCCGAGATATACTCCCTCAACAAACAAATCGCCAACATCGAAGTCGGCGGCATGGAAAACGCCAACGACCTGCGCGACCGGCGCGACCTCCTCACCGACAAACTCTCCAAAATGATGAACGTCCGTGTCTTCGAAGACAAAAACCACAACTACGTCGTCCAGGTATCGGACGTCGTCCTCGCCGACGGCGGCGGCTACACCCCGCTCGCCCTCAACGACCCCGCCACCTCCATGGACGCCGACTACGGCTTCGAATCACGCTACGTCATCGTCGCCGGCAGCAACGATCAGCGGGTGAAATTCACCAGCGGCGAAATGAAAGCCCTGCAGGAGACCAACACCACCATCGCCAAGCGATACCTCGACGACCTCTCCACAATGAGCAAATTCCTTCTCCAGGAATTCAACGGCGTCCACCGCGCCGGCTTCGGATCCGACAACTCCACCGGCAACAACTTCTTCGGCAGCCCTGCCGTCAACTACGGCGACCCCACCGCCATCCCCCCCGTCGCCGGCCCCACCTACACCAAAGGCGGCTGGATACAGGCCCTCTCCATCAACAGCGACCTCTATAACGACGGCGGCGAAGCCCTGATTGCCGCCAAAACCCTCATAAGCAACCCCGTCACCCAGAGCAACGTCACCGGCGGGCAGGCCAGCGTGGGCGGCACCTACACCTCCACCGCCACCGTCGCCTATCAGGTCAGGATAAACACCGTCAACGCCGCCGGCCAGGTGCAGACCGCCAGCTACTCCATAGACGGCGGCACCACCTGGGTCGCGATCGCGGCCGGCGACACCGACACCACCAACGCCAACTACACCATCCTCAACAACCTGCCCAACGGGCTCAGCCTCACCATCACCACCGACATCGACAACCGGGCCTACGACCCACTCCCCGTACCGCCGGTAGCCGACATCTACACCTTCAGCGTCCCGCAGGGTAACGCCTCAGGCGACAACGCCACCAACCTCGCCAACAAACTCAAAAACCCCACCGCCGCAACCTCCAACCTTCGCGGCTTCTCCCTCGACGGCTACTACGGCTCCGTCATCGGCGAGCTCGGCATCCAGGCCCAGACCAGCAAACGGCTCGAAGCCAACCAGGAAACGCTCGTCGACCAGATCGAAAACTGGCGCCAGGCGACCGCCGGCGTCAACATCGACGAAGAAATGACCAACATGATCCGCTTCCAGAAAGGCTACAACGCCGCCGCCCGCATCCTCACATCCATCGACGAGATGCTCGACAAACTCATCAACGGCACCGGCGTAGTCGGCCGCTAAGGAGGGTAGAACGCCATGAGGATAGCCAACACAACCATCATATACAACTTCCTCTCCAGCCTCAACAAATCCCAGCAGCGGATGAACACCTACCAGGAGCAGCTATCGGACGGGAAACTCGTCCACCGGCCCTCCGACGACCCCGTGCGCGCCATCCGCGGCCTGCGTCTCAACACCGACCTTATGGTCAACGAACAATACACCCAGAACGCCAAAGACGCCCAGTCGTGGATGAACCAGACCGACTCCTCCATCTCCGGCGTCGTCAGCGTCCTGGAAAAAGCGCGGGAACTAGTCATCGACGCCGTCAGCCCCAGCCCCGCCGTCGCCTACACCACCGCAGCCACCGAGTTCGACGGCCTTATCAACCAGGCCATCTCCCAGGCCAACACCCAGATCGGCGACCGTTACATCTTCGCCGGCCAGCAGGACAAAGTCGCCGGCGGCCCCTTCGTCCGCATGACCATCAACGGCGTCGAGCAAGTCGTCTACAAAGGCGACGACAACAAAATCTCCATGCGCGTCCAGCCTGGTGCGGCCAACCCCAACCAGGATAGCATCAACGTCACCGGCGAAGACGTCTTCGGCCCAATGACCACCGTCGTCGACGGCGTCACCGGCCAGAGCTACCAGGTATCCACCACCTTCCGCAACCTGCTGGCGATCAAAGAAGACCTTGCGTCAGGCGCCCCAAACATGACGACACTTTCCACCACCGCCCTCGCCAACATCGACGCGGCCACCGACCGGGTGCTGCTCGCCCAGACCGATATCGGCGCCCGCATGGCGACCTACGAGATGGCCCAGAACCTCATGGAGAAAAACTACGTCACCATCGCCGAAAACGTCGCCGCCAACGACGACGCCGACCTCGCCAAACTCACCATCGACTTC
>JAHDOI010000040.1 GCA_018434945.1 Selenomonadales bacterium | reverse complement strand
TGTGCTTTGCACAATGCCGCTTCTGCGTGCAAATATGGTAGGCCACCCAGATTCTTCACCCTGTTCCAATTGCAAATTACGACGCATTTGCCACTAATTTATCGTGCAAAACAATGGTGGTTTTATTGTGCAAATTGACAGCTATCTCCAGGAATGCACAATAAGCCGGAGAGCGGCGCGACCAGCATGACGCGGGGTCTACCCTCCATGCGTTAGAGTTTCAGCGTGGATTTATACCCAAATCCACAGGGTACAGGCCCCCTACTACAGGCTATCTTTTAAAGCTACAGGGACGTAACCCATACAGGAGGGGGCCTGTCAGCTTAGATTGGACGCGGTTTTCCCGGCATGCCCCGCGACCGTTTCAGCGTAACATAAAGAGACAAGCGCGACCGTTTCAGCGCAACATAAAGCAACAAGCGCGACCGTTTCAGCGTGGATAAATGTTCCTCGTCCAGTTATCCACCGCTTTTGATGTGGGGCGGACTTGGTTTCAGTATCAGCCCTTTTTCTGTGTCGGACACATTTGCTTGTGAGTAAAGCGCCGTCACCTTGCGGAGTTCCTCTAAAAACGCCGCCTTAAAGTCTCTTGTTCTGGTATAGTTCGCACCGAACTGCAACTGCAATGCTCCCCACGGAATGGGGCGTGTGGGCCTTTTGAGATAGAACATACGGTAGGTCAGCCAAGGGTAAATATCTAAGGCCATGGGGCTGCGCTTCAGGGCATTCAGTGCGCGCAGATCGACCGGCACCGGGCTTTGTATTAACTCATCGTAAAACCGCTTAGAGAGCGTCAAAGAGGACTTAAATAAATCATCCTGACCGGTCTTCGGGTTCCACCAGAGTTGGTAATCGTCGGCAATAAGTAGGTTGTGGCCCTGGTCTAGCGTGTTGTCGGTGTAGGTGCAACTGATAAAGCATCCGAACAGGCGCCGCATTTGCTCCCGAAGTCTAGTTATATCGCCGCGCTTTCCTCCTCGGACATCAAGCCCAATCCGTTCCAGGAAATCAGACAGGTTTCTACCTAGCTCCAATTCGCAGGGGTTCTGGTTGTGCTTGTTCCTTACCGCTTCCGTCGCTATCCAGGCGATGAGCAGGCGGGGGATAGATCCATAAGGCAATCCGCCCTCAATGGTCGTGGCGATCGACAGGGTAAACGTCCCGTTTTTCCGTGTGAATATAGTGCCTGGGGTTTGCCGGTGCGGCAAAGTCGCTTGCACCAGTGAGCGCGACATGAAGCCTAACGCTCCGGCTTCCTTCGCTTCCTGAGCCTCAATCGCTAGGGCTTCCTTAAGGAATTTATCCAGTCGAGGCCCCGGTTTCATTTGGCTGAGTGTTCAGCTAGCTGATCAACGTACTGTCGAAGATCGGACGTGCGAATATGGACCCGCGTCCCTATCTTAAAACTCTTAATATCTCCCGATTTGAGTAATTTAGCGACCGTTTGCACGTGCGAACCAATCAAATCAGCAGCCTCCGCCGGGCTGACCGTAAAGCGGTGCCACACAGGAATTTCGTTATCTTTTTTACGTTTCACGACAATAGCCCTCCAAAACTAGAAAAATATCACCTCCTGTTTCATATACATCACTCCTCTCCAGTACTAAAACCGGAGACATATCAGGTATTGTCTTGCTTTTAAAAATAAAAACAAGACAACAGTGTAAAAAACTATCGTCTTGCCATAATCATCAATCCTCGCCTGGGACGGCGATATATTTATAATTATATTATCATATTCTGCGTTTGGACACAAGACACCGGGTTAGATTGCGTATGATAGCCAGATTTAACCCTATATTGGTCAAATATTGGTCAACAATCAATTAATGCATGAAAAATGGCTCCGCGAAAATCCGCGGAGCCTAGATACGTCTGGTGGAGACGAGGGGGATCGAACCCCTGACCTCTTGAATGCGAGCCAAGCGCTCTCCCATCTGAGCTACGCCCCCATGTGCCCGAAGCAGATACAGTAGTATTGTATAACAGCGCGCGCCATTTTGCAAGTCAAAACCTATTGTGTCAACCTTGTCAACGCATCCTCCTCTGCAGGGATGCGGACGGCCAGCAGCAGCCAGGCGTTCGCCGCTCCGGCCGCCAGCGCCGTGCCCCACGCGCCGAAGATGAGCGGCCCGCACAGGAGCTCGGCCGACACGGCCAGGTAGTTCGGGTGCCGCAGGAAACGGTACGGGCCGCGACGGACGGGCGGGGCTCCCGGCAGCACCAGGATGCGGGTGTTCCAGCGGCGGCCGAGGGTGACGATGCACCAGTAGCGGAGACTTTGGGCCGCGAGGAAAAGCCCGAGCCACAGCGGCCAGGCCGCGCCGGGCCCGCCGCCCCGCGCGAGGCCTTCGGCCAGCCAGCCGGTCAGCCAGCAGACGTGGAGGATGATAAAAAGAGGGTAGTGGCCGGCCCCGTGTTCGCGGGCGCCCCGGACGAGCAGCCAGCGGCGGTTGCGGGCCGCCAGGACGAGCTCGGCAAGGCGCTGGGCGGCGACCGCGGCCACCATCGCCAGCAGCCAGCCTACCACCGGAACAGCACCTGCTCGGCGCTGAACCCCGGCCCGAGCGCCAGCATTACGCCGTAGCCGCCCCGGGGCGGCGTCACGCGCATAAACCGCTCCAGCACGAACAGCACCGAGGCGCTGGACATGTTGCCGAATTCGGCCAGCACCTCGTAGGCCGTCGCCAGCGCCGCCGGCGGCAGGCCGAGGCTGTCGGCATAGGCGTCGAGCACCTTGGCGCCGCCAGGGTGGACGACGTAGTGGACGATATCCCGACGCGCCAGCCCCCACACGCGGCAGGCGTCGGCGGCCAGATCAGGCAGGTAGCGGCGGACAAAGGCGGGGATGTCGCGGGAGAAGCGCACCTTCAGGCCGGTGTCGATGACGTCCCAGCCCATGATGTCCTCGGTGTCAGCGAATAATGTGCTGCGGGCGTCCAGCAGTTCGACGCCCTGGCCGTCGGCGGTTATTACGGCGGCGGCCGCGCCGTCGGCGAAGATGCCCGCCCCCACAAGGTTGGATTTGGAGAAGTCGTTGCGCTGGAATGTGAGGCTGCAAAGCTCGGCGGCCACCAGCAGCACGGTGCGACCGGGCACGGCTGCGGCCAGTTCCGCCGCCCTGGCCAGCCCCGTCACCCCGCCGGCGCAGCCTAGGCCCCACACCGGCAGACGGGCGGCATTGGCCGGGATGCCGAGCCGCTGGATGAGCTTGGCGTCGATGGTCGGCGTGGTAATGCCGGTGGAGGAGACGAAGACGACCAGCCCTATGTCGCCCGGAGCGACGCCGGCGCGCTCTAACGCCTGCGTTGCGGCGTTGACGGCCAGTTCCAGGGCGATCTCGCCGTAGAGGAGGTTGGCTTCGGCGAAGGAGTGTTCGGCCGCGTACCAGGCAAGCGGCTGGGCAAGATGGCGGCTGGCGATGCAGGCGTTGTCGAACACCGGCAGCAGCCGTTCGAGATGTTCGAGCTTTTCCTGGAAGAGGCAGGCGGCGAACTCCTTGATATCCTGCTGGCGGACGGCGTAAGGCGGCACAGCCAGCCCAACTGCCCGTACCCTCGGTCCGGACACGAAAACCACCCCGTCTCATAGTGCGTTATCACACCTTATGTGACGGAGCGGCAATAAATTACTCGGCCGGTCCCGGTTTTTACTCCGCGAGCGTGGCTGCCGCCTCTGCGGCCGGCAGTTCCTGGACCGTTTTCAGTTTTCGTTCGATAGTGCGCGATTTCTGGGCCGCCGTCTCGATGGAGTTTGATGCCTCCTGAAGCTTCTTCTGCGTCTTTTCGAGCATTTCCCCGAAGCGGCCGAATTCGGTCTTGACCGCGCCCAGCAGCGCCCAGACCTCGCTGGAGCGCTTTTCAACCGCCAGCGTCTTGAAGCCCATCTGCAGGCTGCTGAGTAGCGCCGTCAGCGTCGTCGGGCCGGTAATCACCACCCGGTGGTCCCGCTGCAGCGTGTCGCACAGGCCGGGCCGGCGCAGCACCTCGGCGAACAGCCCCTCGACCGGCAGGAAGAGGATGGCGAAATCGGTGGTGTGGGGCGGGTCGATGTATTTCTCCCGGATCGTCTTGGCCTCGGCTTTGATCCTGGCCTCCAGGCTGCGGCCCGCTTCGTCCGCGGCCAGCGGGTTGGCCTGCTCCTGGGCGTCCAGCAGCCGCTGGTAGTCCTCCTGGGGAAATTTGGCGTCGATGGGCAGCCAAACCGGACCCTCGTCCTTGTCCCGGCCGGGCAGGCGGATGGCGAACTCCACCCGTTCGGCGCTGCCCGGGCGGGTAGCCACGTTGCGGGCGTACTGTTCGACTGTGAGCACCTGTTCCAGCAGGCTCGCCAGGTGGATCTCCCCCCAGACGCCGCGGGTCTTGACGTTGGTGAGTACCCGTTTGAGGTCGCCCACGCCGGAGGCCAGTGTCTGCATCTCGCCCAGCCCTTTGTGGACGAGTTCAAGCCGTTCGCTCACCAGGCGGAAGGATTCGCCGAGGCGCTTTTCGAGGGTGGCGTGCAGTTTTTCGTCGACCGTCGTCCGCATCTCTTCGAGCTGCCGGTTGTTGTCCGCCTGCAGCAGTTTGAGCCGTTCCTCGACCGTCTCCCGCAGCCGGTCCAGTTTCTGCTCGTTGCTCTGGGTAAGCGCCACGAGCTGGCGGGAAAATGTCTCCATATGCCCGGCCTGGAGGGTGGCTATATCGGCCATGCGCGCTTGCACCGAATCGCCGAATTGTCGCAGCGCATCGCTATTTTCCCGGCGGCTGAGGGCGATTTCCTCTTTCACCGCCCGTTCCAGGCGTTCCTGACCCTCCCGGCCGCTGCGGCCGCGGGCCAGCGTGAAGGCGGCCATGACAAGTACGGCGATATTCAGTCCCAGGGAAATGAGCAACAAAGTCTCCAGCATACGTCAGTCTCCCAGCCAAACATTTGTTCTAGTATTATTTCCCCTTCCTGGCCGCTTTTCCTCCATAACAACAACAAAAAGACTCGCGGTAGCAGCCGCGAGTCTTGGAGAGGCTTCACATCCCCATGGAAAACTTCTTGTAGCCGTCCGGGAGCTCGAACAGGGCGGGGTCGGGTTCGCCGAGCTTGATATTGCGGTACTCCTGCCACCACGAGCCGTCCTCGGCGGCGGTTTTGACCGGCAGCAGGGAGTCTTTCGCCAGCCACTGCAGGAAGGTGTGGCGCTTGCCGTCGGTCTGGACGGTTATGCGGTACTTGTCGGCGGCCGCGCCGTTGACAGTCTCGGTCCCCAGCAGCGTCCTCTCGACCTCGCCGGCCGTCGGTTCCGAACTGGGCACGACGTTCTCAGGCCGGAATGCCTGCTCCATGTACATTTTCTCGCTCGGCATCAGCAGCCAGACGACCTTCCTGTCCATCCTGGTGATGGTCGCCATCCCGGCGGTTTCGAAACGCATCTTTTCCCCGGAGACGAAGATTTTCCCCTGCATGGTCTGGTTGCCGTGGGCGGTGACGATGTCGGCGCTGAAACCCTGGGCAGCCAGCGCGACCGTCATCGTCGCGCACAGCAGCGCCGCCGTTAGAATAAGGCATACCCAAAGCCGTGACTTCATGCTGATCATCCCCCTGAAGTAATCTTTATGTGGAAAAGTTCGGTAGCAAAGGCTGATTCCCTGCCGCCGCCACAGAAAAAGGGATTGATTTGCCCCAGGCGCGGGATAACCGCCTTGCCGCAGGCTAATATTAATCGTGAAGGAGGTCGTGACAATGCCCGAGGAACGAACAATAATCGCCAGTTTCCCCTCCAGCAGCAAAGCCAGGAAAGCTGCCGACGCCCTCGCCGGCGCCGGGCTCACTGACGTGCACATCCGCCGCAACAGCCGCTACGGCGTCTCCCAGGACACGCACATCAACGACCCCATCTCCCACCAGGCCGAATCACTCGCCAGCCTCGTCCTTTACTCGACGAATTCGCCCAACGACGAAAACCAGGCCACCAAGGTGCTGATGGGCGCCGATCCCTCGGTGAGCGGCCTGAGCGGCTACGGTCTGGCGGGCGGCGCCGCCTTCACCCTGGTGGCTTTCGCCCCCGAGGCGCGGGTCGACGAAGCGGTCGGGATTATCAAAGATAACGGCGGCGATGTTTAAGGCACATTTCGTTCCGGGAGGTGAACAGTTATGTCGGTGAAAGATCTGCTCGACTCAGAGCCCGCCAGAAAGGCCAAGCCCGGAGCCAAAGAGGCCGGGAAGCTGCCGAAGCGACGCCAGGTCGGCAAGACCACATGACCGGACGGCAGAAATCAGATTGCCGTCGAGTGCGAATAGACTAGGGGGTGTTTTTGATCAATAAGCCATCGATAGACCAGGACTACGGGCCGAACAACCCCGAGCCGCTGGCCATGAAAGACTCGGCCATGGTGCGCGACCCTTCCCGCGATGCCCTGCACGCCGCCCTCGAATACATCGACGGCGCCGGGAACAAAGACATGAGCCGTCCGGAACAAAGCTAACGACAGGAGAGCGGCGGCGGACCGCCGCTCTTTCCGTTTCACCGCCAGCGCCGAAACGCAATCCCCAGGGATTTTCTCAGTAATAGCACTTTTTTAACAAATGTTGCAGGATTTATGTTATTTATGGCGAATGATACTTTTTACCGACAAATAATTGCCATTTTTTTCGGACGGAAGGGGGGAAGAATGTGTACGACCCGATCCGCGGCCCATCAAGGGTTGCACGGTTGAAAAAACGCAAAGGCGGCGGCAGACTCCGTTTTGCCGGCAAGGCGGCTTTCAGCCTGACGGTCGCCCTGATTCTGACCCTGATGATCCCGGCCGTCCCCGATCTCCATAACCCCTTCGCCCCCGGAATATTCTCCGTATCCGGGCATCAGCAGCCGCCACCGGCGCCACCGAAGATCGAACACGCGGTCGTGTATGTGAGCGGTGCTGTCGCCACCCCCGGTGTCGTGCAGGTCCCGGCCGGAACCACGGTGGCCGATATCGTCCAGCTGGCAGGCGGGTTTGCCGCCGGCGCCGACGCCGCCAGGATCGACCTGGCCAAACCGGTCAAAGACGGTATGCACATCCATGTCGACAAGACGGTAACCCCGGCAAAACCGGCAACCCCCCAGGTTAAAAAACGATAAGAACGGATCGGCGAACAGCCAATCCGTTCTTTTTATTGTGCGAATAAAAGGCCGTTCAGAAGCCTCCGGGCGCACGTTCTGATTACGCTGGTCTTGTCAGCGCATTTTGCCTTTGTGGCGATTATCGACACGATTATCGTGCGGGTCGCACCGGAGGTGCAACGCCGCAGACGGGAGCTTATCAACGGCCGCGAATCACAGCCGCCCCGACAGCCACAGGAACTGGAGAGGATACACCACCAGCAGGTACACGGCGGTCGTAAGCACGAAGGCGGCCATCGTGATGTGGACGTTAAGACGGTGGAGCTTGACCGCGACCACCGAGAATATGGCGGTGGGCGTGCTGGCCGTGATCAGCAGGGTGTTGACCGCCACGGGATCGCTCAGCACCTGCATGCCTATTACGTAGGACAGGGCGGGCGTGACGATGAACTTGATGAGGTTGAGGTCGAGGATACCCAGCCAATATTGTCGCATCTCGCGGAAGTCCACGGAATAGCCGACCGGGATGAGCGACATCCAGGCACCGATGTGCACGAGGGGATCGAAGATCGCCCCCGCCCAGGCAGGCCTGGGAACGCCGCTGCAATAAAGCAGCGCGCCGACAAGCAGGCCGAGAGCGGGCAGCTGGTTGCGGCTGAAGATGACCGATACGACCGAAACCCTCGCGCCGCCCGGCTCCCCACCCCTGGCGGCGTACCATCCGGCCAGCGGAAAGCAGACCAGGAACAGGTAGAGTGTGCCGAGCAGTGTTATAAGCTGCACGTAGGCAAAGCCCTTTTCCCCGTAAATGATGAACGCCGATATGCCCCCGAGGGTCAGGGTGTTGGACATTGTCGCCGCCATGACGTAACTGCCCTGGTCCAGGCTGTCGGCATATTTCGCTTTCGCGCGGAAAAAAGCCAGCACCCCGGGAATGACGCTGAGGACGATGCCGAGGACGGGCAGCCAGATGAGTTCCGCGTCGAGCCGCGTCGCCCAGAACCCTAAAAGCGCGAGAACGGGATAGATGAGCATGAGCCCCAAGGTCATCATCCGCTGAAAGAATTCGTCGTCCAGCTTCGTCTGCCTGCGGCACATATAGCCGACGGCGAGCGGCAGCAGCAGATCGAAAAAGAAGTATATTATTTTAGCGCCGATATCCATGCGGGGGAATGTTCTCCTTCCCTGGTCACCAGTATCGACCCCTTAACCCTGCTGGGGTACAGTCGGCCGCAGCAGAGATCTAGCTCTCCTGCTCGCGCAGGCTGGCGATGATCTCTTCGATCTCCGCCTTGTACTGCGGTGGAGCATATACCGCCCCCCAGCCCTTCTGTGTCTGGAACAGGCCATCGTAAGCGGCGTCGTAGTAAGATTTCAAGACGTGGGGAATCCGGCGCCCGGCGAGAATCTCCGTCAGCAGCTGCGCCTCGAACTGGTTGTCGACAACCGCGATTTTCTCATAGCCTTCCATCAGCCGACCTCCTTCCGTCTGGTTTCATTATATCAGACCGGAGACGGAAAAAAACCGGCAAAGACGAAAAGCCCGCCGTCAGGCGGGCTTTTCAAGGCAAATCACAGGCCGAACTACATCGGCGGCCAACTAGTAGCGGCGGGCGCCGATATAACGCTGCGCGTAGTATGATTCGTCGAGCTTGGAGACGGTGACCTCCTTGGCGCCAGAACTGGCGTGGAGGAATTGGCCGTCGCCCATATAGAACCCGACGTGGGAAGCACCCGGCTTGTAGGTGGTGAAGAAAACCAGATCGCCGACCTGCAGGTTGGCCTTTTCCACCGGCGAACCGGCTGCGAACTGCTCGGCGGCTGTGCGGGGAATCGTGATGCCGTTCTGTTTCATGACGTACTGGGTAAAGCCGGAACAGTCGAAGCCGGCCGGAGTCGCCCCTCCCCAAACATAAGGTACGCCCATATACTTCTGCCCCGTCGCGATGATCGCGTTCCGGGCCGCAGGCGTCTTAGGCGGCGCCGTGCTGATGCCGAGTACCTTGTCGATGTCCGTGCCGCCGCCGTCGGAACCGCCCAGCAGCTTGCCGAACAACAGCCCGAGCAGGATGTTGAGCAGCCCGCTGCCGCCGCTATCCTTGCCCAGGAGGTCGGAAAGCGGCGCGGCATTGGCGACGGTAACCGGCGCGAATAAAGTGAAGCTCATCGTCAGTAACAGGAGCAGGACAACGGAGAATTTACAGCGTTTCATATCCCGACCCCTCTTTCAAGTGCAGATTTGGACCGGCCGCAGCCGGCAGCCATCATTATACCACATGTAAATATATTATGTAAATTAATTCACCGCAAATAAAGCCCGTCTACCGGCACAATGGGTCGGAAACGGGCTTTATCAACGCTCATTTGTAATTCCACAGGCCAAGACCGTTCAGAACGCCCCAGATGCAAGGCGGCTCCGAGGGCGCGCTGCGCAGCGTACACGAACGTACGTAAGCAAGCGCCCGAAGGAACAACGCCGCAGATGGGGTGTTATCAACGGTCGGTTACGCCTGGAGGCAGCGGACGATCTTCTGCTCGGCATGCTCCCCGAGCTGGATGCACTCGCCGTCGACCGTCCTGACGGTGAGACGGTCCCAGGAAATCCAGTCCATGAAGATCACCTCCGCCAGCCGGCCGTCGCTCAGCTCAACGGTGGCACCGACGAAGTAGTCTTTGAGGCTGTTGAGGAAAACGGTGCACATCGCAGCATCAAGTTTATCGAACATGTTCTCGAACAGCGTCCTGATTACGTGGAAAGGCGTCATCTTGCTGCGGTAGACCCGGTCAGAGGTCATGGCGTCATATATGTCGCTGATGGCAATGATCCTGGCGCTCGGCAGGATATTGCCGCCCCGCAGGCCCCGCGGGTACCCGCTGCCGTCGAGGCGTTCGTGATGCTGCCACACCCCGGCGAGAACATCGCCGGCCAGCACCTTGGCTTTTTTCAGCATATCGTAGCCGTAAGTGGCGTGCTGCTGCATTACTTCCATCTCGGCCGGCGTCAGCGGTCCGGGCTTGTTGAGGATCTCCTGCGGCACCAGCGCTTTGCCGACATCGTGGAGCAGCCCGGCCAGCACCATGTCCCGCATCCGTTCGGAGTCGTCGCCCAGCCAGCGGCTGAGAACGCCGGAGATTATGGCCACATTGACAGAGTGCTGAAAGGTATAGTTATCGGCATCGCGCAGCGAATGGAGGTACCCGAGCGCTCCCGGCGTCGCCGTCAGGGTGACGAGGGCGTTATCGGACAGGTCCTGCATCTGTTTGAGGGGCACTTCCTTGAAATAGCGTATCTCGTCGAATGCGTTTTTTACAAGGGAGACGGTCTCTTCGTATTTGGCGTTGAACAGCACCCGTTCCGACAGCCGCTTTTCTCTCGCTGCGTCGCTCACGGTCTCGTCCTCGAGGATTATGGCGCTGTCGAACCCCCAGTTTTCCAGGAGTTTTATCATCGCCTCGGTGAGCACGGTGTTCGCGCTGAGCATCACCTTGCCCCGGTCCGACACAGCGTCAGTCCCGAGTATCATACCGGGTTTGATGTCCGCGACAACATACCTCTTGTATTTCAGCGCCACAGTCTTAGTCCTCCTCGCAACCAACGCCGTGACCGGATACCTATTTCCAATATACTTCTAATAATTATTCGACAATTCCTTCTTCAGCCGACAATCTTTGGCAGATTACCCGTTTGTCCGCAGCCGTTATTACAAGCCGCCGGCCCCGCGCCGGTGTCTGGCGGCGAGGTCGGCCAGCCTGGCGGCCAGTTCCCCCTCCCGGTAGTCTGGCGGGCAGCGCCACTCCCAGTTGCCGCCGACCGTTCCCGGCCTGTTCATCCGGGACTCGCCGCCGAGGCCGAGGATATCCTGCATAGGCACTATCGCGGTCGCCGAGCGGCAGCCATAGGCAAGCTCGATCAATCGCCACGCCGCGTCGCCGTCGCCGAGGTAGCGGTCGGCGCAGGCCTTTTCAGCCGCCTCGCGCGCGTCCAGTTTCTCGTACCAGCCGCGGGCGGTGTCGTTGTCGTGGGTGCCGGTGTAGACAACGGTGTCGGGCTCGCAGCCGAGCGGCAGGGGGTCGCCCTGTCTGTCGCACGCGAAGGAGAACTGCAGGATTTTCATGCCGGGAAAGCCGCAGCGCCGCCTGAGAGCGACGACATCCGGCGTTATCGTCCCCAGGTCCTCGGCGATGACCGGCAGCTTGCCCAGTCGCCGCTCGAGCGCGGCGAACAGCGCGTAGCCCGGTCCTTTGACCCACCGGCCGTGCTCGGCGGTGGCCGCTCCGGCCGGTACGGCCCAGCAGGCTGCGAACCCGCGGAAGTGGTCGATACGGACGATATCCGCCAAGGCGAGCAGACTGGCGAGACGGTCCTGCCACCAGCGGTAGCCGTCCCCGGCCATCGCGCGCCAGTCGTAAAGCGGGTTGCCCCACAGCTGCCCGGTAGCGCTGAAGTAGTCGGGAGGCACGCCGGCTACGGCCGTGGGGCTGCCGGCGGCGTCGAGGCGGAACAGGCGGCGGTTGGCCCACACGTCGCTCGAGGCATGGGCGACGAAAATAGGCAGGTCGCCGATTATCCTGACGCCGCGCTCGCCGGCGTAGTGCCGCAGCGCATCCCACTGGCGGCGGAAGATATACTGCAGGAAGATGTGGTAGTCGATCTCAGCCGCCAGCAAGCCGGCGTAACGGCCGAGCGCCGCCGCCTCGCGGCCGGCGATGTCGGGCGGCCAGTTCTGCCAGCAGCCGTCGCCGAAATGGCCGGCCAGCGACATGTACAGGGCGTAGTCGTCCAGCCAGGCGGCATTGTCGCGGCGGAAAGCGCCGTAGTCTTCGCCGGGGATGAAACGGCTGAATGCCTGGCGGAACACGCTCTCCTTATATTGCCGGACCGCCGGGTAGTCGACCCTGTCGTCCGCAAAATGGTTAAGGCGGCATGCTTCCCGGGCGGCGGCCGCCTCGGCGGCCGCAACCAAGCCGTCGGCAACGAGGTGGTCGATGTCGATGAGCAGCGGCTCGGCGGCAAAGGCGGACACGCTTTGGTAGGGAGAATTGCCGCAGCCGATGGGGTTGAGGGGCAGTATCTGCCAGTAGTTCTGCCCCGCGGCGGCGAGGAAATCGATAAAGGCGCGGGCCTCGGCCCCCAGGCCGCCGATGCCGTGGGCGGACGGCAGCGAAGTCGGGTGGAGGAGTATGCCGCAGCCGCCGCGTTCCCGGCCGCTGTCGCTGACCAGCACCCGGCCGCCGAAAGGTTCGAGCGTCAGGGCGCAGCGCCCGTCGCCGGCCGCCGCCTCCGCCCCGTCCTCCAGGGCATCGAACAGCAGGCCCCTGTACCGGCCGTCGAGGTCGATTTCCACCCTCACCGCCGTATCGCCGCGGTTGAGGAGGACGGCGGCGATACCGTAATCCTGCGACCCATCGTCTTCATGCCAACGGATGTAGCCGAAAACGTCGCAGTGGGGGGAGAGGGGCTGCCAGCCGCCGCCGCGCAGTACGGGATAGCGGTTGCGGAGCCCGATGACCCGGCGGTACCAGGCTGTGAGCTCCTTGTCTTCACTGCCCCAGGGGAAGGTCCGCCGGTTGAGCGGTTCGGCGTAGCCTTCCAGCCCGGCTTCGTCGCCGTAATAGACGCACGGCACGCCCGGGAAGGTCATCTGCCAGAGGGCGAGCAGCTTCAGCCGCCGCACCGCCAATTCGCGCTCAGCGGCCCCCAGGCGCTGCCGCCGCTGTTCGCCGAACGGCAGGCCGGCCGGTTCCTCGTAGCCGCCCAGCAGGGTAAGAACCCGCGGCACGTCGTGGCTGCCGATGAGGTTGAGGGCGGCGAGAAAGTTCTCGCGCGGGTAGTTTTCGTAGAGACTGTACAGTACCTGCCGCGTCGCTTCGGCATCGCGGCGGCCGAGGAGAAAATCGAGGGCGGCGCGGCGGAAGGGATAGTTTGTGGCGGCGTCGAGCTCGTCGCCCCGGAAGTAGCCTCTGAGCCGGTCGTAGCTGACCTTGCGCGAAGCGTCCTCCCATACCTCGCCGATTATCACCGCTTCGGGATCGGCCTCCTTCGCCGCCCGCCGCAGCGTACGGATGAATTCGTCCGGCAGTTCGTCGGCGACATCCAGGCGCCAGCCCTTCGCGCCCAGCCTAAGCCAGCGTTTGACGACGCTGTCTTCGCCGCGGGCGATGAAGTCCTGGTAGGAAGGTTCGAGTTCGTCGACAGCCGGCAGGGCGTCCACCCCCCACCACGCTTCGTAGTCGTCGGGGTGGCGGCGGAAGCGGTACCAGGGATAGTAGGGGGAGGCGATCGACTGATAGGCTCCCGGCCCGGGATACCGTCCTTCTTTGTTGAAGTATATGCTGTCGCTGCCGGTGTGGCTGAAGACGCCGTCGAGGATGACGGCCATGCCGAGCTCGCGCGCCCGGGCGCACAGCTCGCTGAAGAGGTCGTTGTCGCCGAACATGGGGTCGATATTTGTGTAGTCGGCGGTGTCGTACTTGTGGTTGCTGGCGGCTTCGAACACCGGATTGAAATACAGGGCGCTCACGCCGAGGTCCCTGAGGTACGGCAGCTTGGCCATCACCCCGGCGAGGTTGCCGCCGAAAAAGTCGTAGGCGAGGATGTTGCCTGTCTCCCGCTCGCGGACGTAGACGGGGTCGTCCAGCCAGTGGGCGTGGATGAAGCTGCCGGGTTTGGCGTTCTTCACCCGGCCGCCGGGTGTGGCGTTATAAAAGCGGTCGACGAATATCTGGTAGACGACCGCGTTCTTATACCAGGCGGGAACGGCGGCGCCGGGCAGATGGACGGTTATCTGGAACGACGGCGGCGGCGAGTCGTACACCGCCCCCGGGCCGCCCAGCTGGCGCTCGTTGTTGCCGTAGTAGTGCACCGCATTCCCGGCGCGGACGATAAAATAATACCACACCAGCCCCGGCTCGCCCGGGGCGGCCAGAGTGGCGTGGTAGAAGTCTTCGCCGGCATCCGCGCTCAACGTCATGGGGATGATAGCTTCCCCGCTGCCGTCCCGCCAGGTGCGGAGCAGCACTTCGTCGACCCGGCGGCCGGCGCTCACAGCCAGGCGCAGGCCGATCGCCTTCCCGCAGGCTACCGCTCCGAACGGGCTGCGGAAAAAGGCGGCGTGGGAATCGTGGTAAAGCCAGTCGCGCGCCATCAGGCCACCATCCTCATTCGCCGACCGGCACCGGTCGGATATTCCAGATGCCGATCGCGTATTCGCCGACGGTATGGTCGCTGGAGAACTGCCCCGAACGGGCGATATTGGTCGCCGCCATCGCCGCCCACGCCCGCCGGTCGCGAAACAGTGCGTCCACCTTCTCCTGGGCGCCCAGGTAGGCTGCGAAATCCTGCAGTTCGAAGAAATCGCCCTTGCCGTGGACGAGGTAGTCGTAAAGGGGCCGGAATTCGTCCGGGCCGCCGGGAAGGCTGCCGTCGACCAATTGCTCGACGACCTGGCGGATGCGCGGGTCGCTGTGGTAGAGGTGGCGGGGATTGCACTGGTCGTTGGCGCATATATCGATGACCTCTTCCGCCTTGAGGCCGAAAATGAAGATGTTACCATCCCCCACGGCCTCGCGGATCTCGACGTTGGCGCCGTCGAGCGTGCCGACGGTGACCGCCCCGTTCATCATGAATTTCATGTTGCCTGTGCCCGAAGCCTCCTTGCTGGCGGTCGATATCTGCTCGCTGACGTCGGTGGCGGGGATTATTAGTTCGGCCAGCGTGACGCCGTAGTTCTCCAGGAAGATCACTTTCAGCTTGCCGTTGACCGCCGGGTCGTTGTTGATAACCGCCGCCAGGGCGTTGGCGAGTTTTATGACCTTTTTGGCCAGCAGGTAGCTGGGAGCCGCCTTGCCTGAGAAGATAACGGTCCGCGGCACGATATCGAGCCCCGGGTTTTCCTTGAGGCGGTTATAAAGTTCCATGACCCTGAGCAGGTTGAGAAGCTGGCGCTTGTAGACATGGATGCGTTTCACATGGGTGTCGAAAATCGAGGCAGGGTCGAGGTCGAGCCCGTAGCGGGCCTTTACGAAGCGGGCCAGGGCAGTCTTGCGTTCGAGCTTGATGGCCGCCAGGTTTTCCTGGAAGGCGGCGTCGGCGGTGAAGTACTGCAGCCGGTTGAGGTCGGTCGGGTGATGCACCCAGCTCGGGCCGATGGTGTCGGTGATGAGCGCGGCCAGCCCGGGGTTAGCCTTTATAAGCCAGCGGCGGTGGGTAATGCCGTTGGTCTTGTTGTTGAACTTATAAGGGGTGTACTGGTAGAACAGCTTCATGCAGTCTTTCTTGAGGATCTCGGTGTGGATCTTCGCCACCCCGTTGACGCTGTGGCTGCCCGCCACCGCCAGGTGGGCCATCTTTACGAAGCCATCGGCGGTGATGGCCATAGCGGCTATCCTGTCCCAATCGCCGGGGTAGAAATGCCACAGGTCGCGGCAGAAGCGCTCGTTGATCTCGCGGACGATCTCCCACAGGCGCGGCAGCAGGCTCTGGAAGATGTCGATCGGCCATTTCTCCAGCGCCTCGGGCATGATGGTGTGGTTGGTGTACGAGATTGTGCCGGTCGTCAGTTGCCAGGCCTCGTCCCAGCCCAGCCCTTCCTCGTCCATGAGGATGCGCATCAGTTCGGGCACCGCCAGAGCAGGATGGGTGTCGTTGATATGGATGGCGACCTTTTCGGGCAGCAGCCTGATGTCGCCGTGCTTGCGCCTTAGGGTGCGCAGGATGCTCTGGACGCCGGCCGAAACGAGGAAATACTGCTGCTTGAGTCTGAGCAGGCGTCCCTCGTAGTGGGTGTCGTCAGGGTAGAGGATCTCGGAGATCGCCTCGACCGAATATTTGTACTCCACCGCCTTGAGGTAGTTGCCCTGGTTGAAAGAGGCGAAGTCCATCTCGCCCTCTGTCGGTTCGGCGCTCCACAGCCTGAGGGTGTTGACGGTGTTGTTGCCGTAGCCGAGGATGGGTATGTCGTAAGGGACGGCCAGCACCGCCCCGAAGGCGCCGCCGAACTCGACCCTCACGGCCTTGTCTATCTTGCGGTACTCCCAGATGTTGCCGTTCTTGAGCCAGTTGTCGGGGTGTTCGACTTGGTCGCCGTCGATAATCTTCTGCTCGAACAGGCCGTACTTGTACCTGATGCCGCAGCCGTGGCCGGGCAGCTCCAGCGCGGCCAGCGAGTCGAGGAAACAGGCCGCCAGCCTGCCGAGGCCGCCGTTGCCGAGGCCGGCGTCGTGCTCCTGGTCCTCAAGCTCGGCGTAGTCGACGCCCAGCTCGGCCAGCGCCTCGACCCACGCGTCGCGGACACCCATGCCGCGGAGATAGGTGTCGAGCAGGCGGCCGAGCAGAAACTCGATCGAAAAATAGTAGACCTGTTTTTCACCCTTGGCGGCGTACTGCCTGTTGGTATTGACCCAGCGTCTGCCGATATAGTCGCGGACCAGACTGCCCAGGGCGGCATACTTGTTCTGGGCCGACGCCTCCTCGAGGCTCTTGCCGTGGAGGGACTGCAGCCTCTCGATAAAGGCGGCCTTGAAATCTTCCTTATCTCTAAGCATCTTCTTCCCCCGCATATAAACGTCGTCGCGCGTCAGGTCAGTTTTTCGTAGATTGCCACATATTCTGACGCCGAACGCTGCCAGCTGAAATCGGCGGCCATCGCGGCCTTGACGATCCGCGGCCACGCCTCGCCGTCGCGGTAGAAAGCCATGGCACGGCGGAGGGTGTAGAGCATGTCGGCGGCGTTGGGATGGGCGAAGCTGAAACCGTTCCCTTCGCCAGTATATTCATTATACGGTTGAATGGTATCCTTAAGGCCGCCGGTCTCCCGCACGAGCGGCACGCAGCCGTAGCGCAGGGCGATGAGCTGGCCGATACCGCACGGCTCGTGGAGGGACGGCATCAGGAAGAGATCGGCGGCGGCGTAGATCTTATGGGCCAGCGCCTCGTCGAAATAGATATTGGCGGACAGCTTGCCGGGGTGACGATGGCCGGCCACCCGGAACATGCTCTCGTATTTGTCCTCGCCCGTGCCGAGGACGACAAGCTGCACATCTTCGGCCAGCAGCTCCTCCAGCACCGCGGCGATCAGGTCGAACCCCTTGGCCCATACCAGCCGCGATACGATGGCGATCATCATCGGCTCCGGCCGGACCTCAAGCCCGAGGAACTCCTGAAGCTTGGCCTTGTTGGTCTGTTTGCGGCCGATCGACCGCCTGGTATATGTCTGATACACGAGCTTGTCTCTGCCGGGGTCGTACACCTCGTAGTCGAGCCCGTTCAAGATGCCGCTCACGTCGGCTTCGCGCTTCTTCAGGATACCGTCGAGCTGCCAGCCGCCTTCGGGGGTGAGGATCTCCCAGGCATACGTCCGGCTGACCGTCGTCACAGCGTCGGCGAAGGCGATGCCCCCCTTGAGGTAATTGACCCGCCCGTTGAACTCCAGGCGGTCGCCGGTCAGGTATTCGCCTTCGTTAAGTGCCAGCAGGTCGCCGAGTACCCCCTTTTCGAAAATGCCCTGATACTGGATGTTGTGGATGGTGAGCACCGACCGCAGCTTGTGGTGCGGCGTCGCCTCCCGGTAGTGGGCGTGCAGCAGCACCGGCACCATGGCGGTGTGCCAGTCGTGGCAGTGAAGGATGTCGGGCGCGAAATCGAGATACGGCAGCACCTCCAGCACCGCCCGGCAGAAAAAGCTGAACCGCTCGGCGTCGTCGAGGAAGCCGTAAAGCCCCTGGCGGCGGAAATAGTACTCGTTGTCGATGAAATAGTATACGAGCCCGTCGTGTTCCAGCCGCTCGATGCCGCAGTAGAGCCGCCGCCAGCCGAGCGTCACCTCGATATGGCGCACGTGGACCATCTGCTCGGTCCACGTTGACGGGATGTCGCCGTACTTGGGCAGGATGATCCGCGCGTCGACGCCCTGCCGCGCAAGTTCCTTGGGCAGCGAGCCGGCGACGTCGGCCAGGCCGCCCGTTTTCAAGAACGGCACCGCCTCGGCGGCGACGAATAATACCTTTTTCGCTGTCACACTATCATCCCCTTTTCGATTACAAGCACATAATTCTTGTCGCCGATAAGACGTTTGGCGCTCGAGATACGCACATCCTTGTCGCAGATGACGTTCTCAATCACGGCGTTGGGACCTATCTCGCACTTCTGCATGATGATGCAGTTATTGACGTACGCGCCGCGGTGGATTATGACGCTGCGGGACAGCAGGCTGTTCTCCACCCGGCCCTCGATGACGCAGCCGTTGGCCACCAGCACATTGTTGACCGCCGCCTGGTCGCGGTAGTTGGCCGGCGGCTCGTCCTTGACCTTTGTGTATACGGGGCCGGACTTGAGGAACAGGTCCTGCCACACCTCGGGCTGGAGCAAATCCATGTTGGCGCGGAAGTAAGCCTGGACGGAATTGATCTTGGCCATATAGCCTGTGAAGGGAAAGCCGTAGACTTTATGCCGGCCGAGACGCTTGACGATGCCTTCCTTGACGAAATCGTACTCGCCGTGGGCGATGCAGTCCTCGATGATCTCAAGCAGCAGCGACTTGCGCATGATGAATGTTTCGAGGCAGATGGGGCCTCCCGCGATGCGGCCGGTTGTGACGTGCATGTCGGTTACGCGGCCGCCGCCATCCACCGTGACGGCGGTGGCCAGCGAATACTGCCTGCCGGGCACGGGCGGCTCATCCTTGTATATTATCGTGATGTCGGCCTGCTTTTCCTGGTGAAAACGGAACGCCTCCCGGTAATCGGTGTTGTAGACGGTATGGCTGCCGGCGACGATGACGTATTCCTGGCTGCTGCGCTGCAGGAAATCGACGTGGCTGTGGAAATGCTCCAGGTCGCCTTTGTAGATGCTGTTCGAGTAATGGATATGGTCGGGCGGCGGCAGGATGAAAAGGCCGTCGCGCTTGCGGGCCAGGTCCCACTCCTTGCCTGACCGCAGGTGGTCCATTATTGACCGGGCCTTGTTCTTGACGACGATGCCGACGTTGACAATGCCCGAGTTTACCATATTTGACAGCACGAAATCGATGAGCCGGTAACGGCCGCCGAAAGGCACCGCCGCCAGCGGGTGGTGGCGGGTAAGCTCCTTAAGCAGCTCCTCGTTCTCGTGGAGGTTGATAAGTCCCAGTACGTTTTTCATTTTCGCCCCTCCCTCTGCCGCGCCCGCGGCCTTTTATTCGACCACCGCGCCGCGCGGAACGACGGTGTCGGCGCCGACACGGGCCCGTTCGCCGATTACCGTGATCGCCTCGGGAGGGCCTTCGCCGGCCAGGCCGATCTGGCAGCCGTCGCCGATCACGGCGTCCTGGCCGACGATCGCCCGTTCGACGATCGTGTTCGCTCCGACCCGGACATCCTGCATTATCACCGAATCCTTGACAATTGCTCCGGGAGCAACGTGGACGCCGGGGAAAAGCACCGTGTTCTCGACTTCGCCGAAGATGCGGCAGCCGACGCTGGCGATTACCCGCCTGACCTTGCCGCCCTCGGCGACGAAATGGGGCGGCTGGGTGGGGTTGATCGAGAAGATGCGCCGGCTGGGATCGTAGAGGTCGAGCGCGGGCCGGTCGCTGAGGAGATCCATGTTGGCCTCCCACAGGCTCTCGACCGTGCCCACATCCCGCCAGTAGCCTTCGAAGGCGTAGGCCATCATCTTCCGGCCGCTCTCCAGCATTGCGGGGATGACGTTCTTGCCGAAGTCGTGGCTGGAGGACTTGTCTTTATCGTCCAGCTCGAGGTATTTCCGCAGAACCTTCCAGGAGAAAACGTATACTCCCATCGAGGCCAGGTTGCTCTTGGGCTGCTTCGGTTTTTCGGCAAACTCGGTGATGCGGCCCTCCCCATCGGCGCTCATGATGCCGAAGCGGCTGGCGTCCTTCCAGGGCACCTCGATCACGGCGATGGTGGCGTCGGCCGCCGTCTCCTTGTGGAAGGCCAGCATGCGGGCATAGTCCATCTTGTAGATATGGTCGCCGGACAGTATCACAACGTACTGGGGGCTGAACTGCTCGATGAAGGTGGCGTTCTGGTGGATGGCGTTGGCGGTCCCCTGGTACCATTCGCCGCCCCGGGCCCTCACGAAGGGGGGCAGGATATGCACCCCGCCGGTGTTGCGGTCGAGGTCCCACGGGGCGCCGATGCCGATGTAGTTATGCAGCTCGAACGGCTGGTACTGGGTGAGGACGCCGACCGTGTCGATGCCGGAATTACGGCAATTGCTCAGCGTAAAATCGATCAGCCGGTACTTGCCGCCGAAGGGCACCGCCGGTTTGGCCACCGTCTTGGTGAGGACGCCCAGCCGGCTGCCCTGCCCGCCGGCGAGTATCATGGCCACGCATTCCTTGTGCAGCATCTCTTCTCCTCCCTGCTACTCCTGAGTCGCTTCCTTCTTGATGTAGACCGTGGCCAGCGGCGGCACGGTCAATACGACTGAATAAGGCTGGCTATGCCAGGGCTGCCGCTCGGCGCAAAACTCGCCGTTCGTCACCCCCGAGCCGCCGAATTCCGCGCGGTCGCTGTTCATAACCTCGCGGTAGCGGCCCGCCTCAGGAACGCCGATGCGGTAGCCATGCCGGACAACGGGGGTAAAATTGGTAACCGCCACCGTGCATTCGCCGTCGTCGGCGCGGCGGAGGAAACTTATCACGCTCTGGCGGCTGTCATGGCAGTCGATCCATTCGAACCCCCGCCAGTTGTCGTCGTTCTGCCACATACACGGGTCGCCGCGGTAGAAGCGGACAAGTTCGCGGACATAGCCGTGCATTTTGCCGTGCAGCTCGTAATCCAAAAGCATCCAGTCGAGGCCACGCGCCTCGTACCACTCGCTGAACTGGCCGAACTCCCCGCCCATGAACAGCAGCTTCTTGCCGGGATGGGCCATGAAATACCCGTAGAAGGCCCGCAGGTTGGCGAACTTCTGCCAATAGTCGCCCGGCATCTTGTCGAGCAGCGACTTCTTGCCGTGGACCACCTCGTCGTGGGACAGGGGGAGGAGGAAATTCTCGGAGAAAGCGTACATCATCGAAAAGGTCAGCAGGCGGTGCTCCCACTGGCGGTGCACAGGGTCGAGGGAAACGTAGCGGAGCGTATCGTTCATCCAGCCCATGTTCCACTTGTAGTCGAACCCCAGGCCGCCGAGGTACACCGGCCGCGACACCAGCGGCCAGGCGGTCGACTCTTCGGCTATGACCAGCGCCCGCGGGTAATAATAATGGACGACTTCGTTGAGCTTTTTGAGGAAAGCGATAGCTTCGAGGTTCTCCCGGCCGCCGTGCTCGTTGGGCAGCCACTCGCCGCCCTCCTGCCGGCCGTAGTCCAGATAGATCATGTTGGCCACGGCGTCCACCCGCAGGCCGTCGAGGTGGAAAACGTCGAACCAGTACATCGCGTTGGATATCAGGAAACTCCAAACCTCCGGCTTGCCGAAATCGAAGTTGAGCGTGCCCCAGCCGCGATTCTCGGCCCTGGCCGGCCAACCGCACTCGAACTGCGGAGTGCCGTCGAACAGCCTCAGACCGTGATCGTCCTTGCAGAAATGCCCCGGCACCCAGTCGAGGATGACGCCCAGGCCCCTCTGATGGCAGCGGTCGACGAAGTACTTGAAATCGTCCGGGCTGCCGTAGCGGCTGGTGGGGGCGTAGTAGCCGGTCGCCTGGTACCCCCAGGAGGCGTCGAGCGGATGCTCGGCCACCGGCAGCAGTTCGATATGGGTGAACCCCATGTCGGCGGCATAATCGCTCAGCTCCTCGGCCAGTTCGCGGTAAGAATAAAAGCTGCCGTCCGGCTTGCGCCGCCACGACCCGAGGTGTACCTCGTAAATGGCCAGCGGCTTGTTGACGCCGCCGGCCGGCCGCTCGCCGCCCTGCCAATGGCTGTCGCCCCACTGATAGTCGTCCAGGCCGTGCACCAGCGACGCGCTTTTGGGCCTCACCTCGGACCGGAAAGCGTACGGGTCGGCTTTTTCGCGCACAGTGCCGTCGGCGGACACGATCTGGTACTTGTAAAGCGCCCCCTGTGCCAGCCCCGGCACGAACAGCTCCCAGATGCCGGAGGATTTCAGCCTCCTCATCTGGTCGCCCGTCCAGTTGTTGAAGTCGCCGGCCACTCTCACCGATCTGGCGTTCGGCGCCCATACGGCGAAGCGGACCCCTTTGACGCCGGCCTTCTCCATCAGCTGCGCGCCCAGCATCCGGTAGCTGCGGAAATGCCGGCCCTCGTGGAAGAGGTAGCGGTCGTAACCGCTTATTGCCCTTAGATGACCCATGAGAATTCCCCGTTCTTCTGGATTTGGCCAACAGGGATAATTTTACCCCATCGCTTGCGAAAAATTTTGCCGAAACACGGCAACCAGCAAAAAGTACCTACCAGGCGTCGCTGGAAGGTTCCCTCCTTCTTCTCCGAATCTCGTCAGCCGCTCCCCCAGCCACAAGGCCAAAGGCGCGCCGCCTGAACGGGCTGTTCATCTTTTCGCCCGGTATCGCCCCGGCGGGACTGTCGGCGCTGACATATGGACAATTATCTTCTTACATATATGATACCAGTACCGCTTCCCACCTGTCAATTAGTGCCATCGCCGTCCGGCGTCCCGTTCGCCATGACGGCCTTCTGGCGAAGGTAGGCTATCTGCAGCACGGTGGGAATTATCTTCCGGTACGCCGGGCCGGCGAGATCGACCGAGACGACCACGATTCCCAGGATGACGCCCAGCGGCCCCAGCAGCACGTTAAGCCCGCCGGCCACCAGGCCCCCGAGCGCTTCGGCACCGGCCTGGCGGGCCGCGGCCACCGCCACGATACGGGCGATATTCCACGCCACCAGGTAGCTGATGGTCGGCATGAAATCCACGATCGTGCCTTCGACCAACAGCCTGCTGACCCGTTCGGTCTCCACGCCCTGCTCGGCGAACAGTTTTTCGACGGGCGCGCGTTCGGCCGGCGACATCTTTTGCCAGGCACGGGCGAAAACCGCCCCGAGGATTTTCTTCTCGATTGCCTCTTCGTCCTCGTCGGGCGACCAGGAAACTTTCATCTTATCGGCCACGTTACGGACGATATCGAGATATTCCGCGTCCCTGCCCAGCAGGTGGGCGATGGTGTTCGAACCGTTGTAGCGGATTCGGGCCACCAGGTCGTCGCACGGTTTTCCGCCGGCAGGCGCGCCGAAGTTATAATCCCACAGAAGGTCGAGATCGGCCGGGTCGGACTTGCCGAAGAGCGCGCACAGCCCCTCCGTGGAGCGCCGCAGCATTTCTTGCTCGTTCATCGTAACACCTCGCTTGCCGAAAATATTCCCCGCGGTTTGACGAAAAACCTCCTTTCCACTTATGATGTAAGAAGACCCTGATTCAGGGACAAATTTGCTGCGAGGACGCAATGCTCAAACAATTGTGGCCCTGGATGGCCTTCGCCGCCCTGGCGGCCGGCATCCACCTTGCCCAGCCCGCCTTTTTCCCCCAGGTATGGCAGCTCATCAACGCGGGCGACGCCCGGGACATCGCCGCCTACCTCCGTTCTTTCGGTTCCTGGACGGTGGCGGCCAGTATCCTGATAAACATCATCATCAACCTGTCCGGCATCCTCCCCACCGTACTCATCTCCGGCGCCAACGCCGTCGTGTTCGGCCTCGGCGGCGGCATCGTCGTGTCGTGGATAGGCGAATGCCTGGGCACGGTCATCGCCTTCCTCCTATGGCGGAGCCTTCTCCAGCAGGCCGCCCGCCGCATCATCTGCCGCAGCCCGCGCCTGTCGCTCGCCGACGAATTCAGCGGCAAAAACGGTTTCAAGGCCATGCTTGTCGCCCGGCTCATCCCTCTGGCCCCCTCGGGGCTCATCACCCTGCTGGGAGCTGTTAGCAGCATGTCTTTCGCCGACATGCTGTGGGCCACCCTTATCGGCAAACTCCCGTCGATCGTCCTCGAAGTACTGCTGGGCCACCAACTGGCTTTCGCCCAGGATAATTCGCTGCGCCTGCTGCTGCTCCTCCTCGTCGTGGCCACCGGCTATGGCTATTTCTGGTGGCGGAAACGCCGTCCCCGCCAGGGCGGCGACGACGATAAGCCCCGTTGCCCGTGAAAGCTGTTTTCTCCGTCCACAAGCCTGCGCGCCTTGCGCAGGCTTTTTTTATGCCAAGAGCCTCGCGCCGGGCGCGAGGCTCTTTCCCGTCAGCGGCTCTGGATGAGGAACAACCCGGCCGCGGGATGGAACTTGACGATCTTGTCGGGATAGTGCCACGTCTCTTCCCCTGCGCTCCGCACGATGCTCAGCGGCTCCCCCCAGGCCAGCCGGACCTGGTCGGGAACCATGCCGGGCTTCGCCATCCCTTCGTTGATCGCCGCCCATGTCTGGTCGTCCCAGGAGAAAAGCAGCCGCGGGTCGCTCTCGAACAGCACCGCTTCCCACGGTCTTGCCGATGACCAGAAGCCGTGCTGCACGTTCGTCAGGCTGTAGGCGATGGCTATATAACCTTTGCGCTTGTCGGCGGTCGATACCACCAGCCAGATAGGCTCGTCGGCATCGATGCCGGCGATCACGTCTTCCACCGTCAGCGGCTCGTTGATCCTCACCCGGATGGTGCCGGGTTCTTCCTGATAGGCGGGAATGGCCAACCGCTTCGAAAATACCACCTTGCCGGCAAAGTGCTGCCGCGCCGCCGCCAGGTCGTCGGCCGGCACAAGCTGCGTCACCTGTCCGCCCAGGGCTTTGGCGCTGAGATACGCGTCGCTGCCCTGGATAAGGAAAACGACCTCGTAGTCGTCGACCGGCGGCCCCTGTTCGAACGCGGGCAGTCTTTTCACCGCCGTCACTTCCAGCCGCTTGCCTTCAAGCCAGTCGGCGCGGATATTGCCCCCCTCGGTCTGCAGCTCGCGCCGCGGCGCTGTCATAGAGAACGCATAGCCTTCCGCCTTTTTGCCGCGCTCTAAAGGAAGCACGACGAAAACCTTGCCGACCCACTTCTCCACCTGCTCGGGTGCATCCTGCCCCGGGGCGCCCAAGACGGACCCGGTGCCCAGACCAGCCAGCAGCAGGACCAGGAACGCCGCCAGACCCACACGCCATTTCTTCACAAGCGCCACCCCTCTTGGTTAATTTTACCATTTATATTTGACGTCCGCGGCGACGATTCCTGCCGCGATTTTTGTCATCAATTCGCGTCCTTCCGTCATACAATATACCGATAAATGTATCAACAGTTCCATAGGTTGTCCCCGGCTTCCGCGGCGGGAAATACCGCGCCGCAGGAGCACCGGCCGTCCCATCGCCTTGAAAGGAGGGCCCTGTATGAGAAAGCTCCTCGGCCTGATCGCCGTCGCTCTGGTGCTGTCGTTCGCCACGGTCTCGGTCGCGTGGGCGGGCCCGGCGCAAAACCACGACAAACACAACCGGCAGGCAAAAGAAACTCCGCAAAAAGACGCCAAGCAGCCGCCCGGCGTCAAACGCCACAAAGCCCCCGGCAAAGAAAGCGTCAAAACGCCGCCGGCCCATAACCGCAGCCAGATAAAGCAGAAGCGCCAAGACCGGCCCCCAGCGAAGATCAATGGCCACAAGCCCGCAAACCCCGACCGCGATCAGGTCAAAAAAAACAGCCGTCCGCCCCAGCGGTCTGACAGGATCGGCGCCCAAAAGCCCGCCGGCAACAACCGCCAGCTAAAGCACAACGACCGCCATCCTGCTAAGGACGACAGAATCAAGCCGCCCGCAAACCACGGCCGCCACGACACGGTAAGGCACGAGCGGCCACAGCCGCGCCCCCACGAGGTTCGCCGGGATCATCCGCCCGCCCGCCGCGACATCCACCGTCACCACAGCCATCATCAGCGCTGGCCGAGCAGCGGCGACTGGCACCGCCACTTCCGCGACTGGCACTGGTTCGCCACCCACCATGTGCGCGGCTTCGGCGCCTGCTACGCCGACGACCGCCGCGACCGGGCGCTCTACATCCACTTCGAACCGCAGGACGACAATTATCTCTATCTGCTCGAATCGCACTACGGCCACTTCACCTACCGGGAGCGCCACCACCGCCACGGCTACGACGGCTGGTGCCATTACTGGTTCCGCGGCGATAACATCATCGCCTTCTTCTTAGGCGACGACGGTTACTCGCAGGCATTCGTCTGGCGGCGGGACGAAGTGGAGAGACACTCCCTCGCCCTCGGCATCCTCACCCCCGACCTGCAGATAGTCTACAGCAGCTACGACGACTCCATGCCGCCCGACCTGGCCGCCGCTTATACCCGCGAGGTTCTGTGGGCGACGGTCGATGACTAAGCAAGTTCTCAAGACTCCGCGCAGGCGGAGTTTCTCTTTGTCTCAATTTAATAATAAATATTTATAAATAATAATTGCAATTTATTATATGCTCTGCTATAATTAAGGCGAAGGATGGAGATGGGGCCAAGTGATATAACCTCTATCAGCACGAGACCCCCTCCAAACAAATCCATCTCCCCTTCTTTTACATATCACCCGAAGGAGGTCGCCGCCATGGTCTGGATGATGCTTAGACCCGTCACCCACTGCAAGGAAGGCTGCCAGCTATAGTCCCGGGCACGACGGTAAAAGGCCCGCAGGCGGTCTTCAAGCTCGCCGCAATATAAAGAGAGGCTCACAGCTGTGAGCCTCTCTTTTCCTGTAATCAGGTATGCTCCGGCCCTATTCCGGTTTGGTCTGGGTAGCCGCCGGCGCGGGCGCCGCGGCCATATCCCTCGCGGCCAGCTCGTCGAGCGACTTGCCGGCCGTTTCCCGCCCGAGGAAGAATATATCGGCGGCGATGACCGCCAGCACAGCGGTGAACATCATGAATACCGTCGGAATTTTTTCCGGGCCGGTCATAATCCAGCCGACGACGATCGGGGCAATGATGCCGCCCGTCCTGCCGAACGCCGCGGCCCAGCCCACCCCGGTGGCACGGGCGTATGTCGGGTACTGCTCGGCCGAGTAGGCGTGGGTGATGCCCCAGGCGCCGAGATTGAAGAAGGAGATCATGCAGCCCCAGAAAACGATCTGGGTTACTGACGCGGCGTTGCCGAACATATAAGCGGAGACGGCCGTTACGGCCAGGAAGCTTCCCAGCGTCGCCCGGCGGCCGATCTTGTCCACCAGATAAGCGGCGGCAAAGTAGCCGGGGATCTGGGCCATAGTCATCCACATCATGTATTCGAACGACCGGACCAGCGTGTGGCCGCCCTTGACCAGGAGAGACGGCAGCCAGGTGAACATGCCGTAGTAGGCGAAAACGATACCGAACCAGAGGATCCACAGGCAGATGGTGCGGCGGATGAAGGTCGGGCCCCACAGGTCGAAGAAACTGATTGTCTTGCCGACCTCGACCGCCGGTATCTCCGAAGGCTTGGGCGGCTCGCCCACCGGCACGCCCAGTTCGCGCTCGATCTTGGCGACCTGCTCGTGAGCCTCCTGGTGGCGGCCCTTGCTTACGAGATACATGGCCGACTCGGGCAAAGTCCTGTAAACGTAGACTACCAGCAGCGCCGGCGCCGCGCCGATGATGAACGCCAGCTGCCAGCCGAATTTTGGGATGACCGTGTAGGAGATCAGCGAGGCCACCAGCCAGCCGACCGCCCAGGAACAGTTCTGGAGCACCAGCATCTTGCCGCGGTGCTTGGCAGGGGCGTACTCGCTCATCAGGGCGTTGGCAACCGGCGGCTGCCCGCCGACCCCGAAGCCGACAATGAAACGGAACACCAGCAGCGACTCGAGGTTCCAGGAAAATGCGCACAGCGCGGTGCCCACGCTGTATACGGCCAGCGTGGCGGCGAACATCGCCTTGCGTCCGATACGGTCGGCCAGCGTGCCGGAGCAGATGGCGCCCAGACACATACCGACGAGGGCGGCGCTGCCGATGTAACCCATCTGAACCGGGGTAAGGCTCCACGAACCGATCATCTTCGCCAGCACGAAGGCGATCAGCGCCGTATCGAGGGCTTCGAAAGCAATGCCCGAGCCGATTAACACCAGTAATCGCCAGTGGAATTTCCCCAAGGGAAGATTGCTCACACGATCGGAAATACTCGCCATTACAGTCCCTCCTTTAAATAATGAGTGCAACAACCAGGCCGGATGCTCCGGCCGCTCAAGCCCGGCGCTTCACCTCCTTGGCGTCGTCCGCCGCTCTGTTCACGAGGTATTGCTGAGCGATATCGCGGGCGTATTCGCGAATTGCCGGCGTTCCGGCCACAGCGATCGGCGTCGAGGTGATCCGTTCGCGGAACAGCACCACCTCCACCTCCGGCAGCAGCATCTGCAGGGCGACAGCCAGCGGCATGCCGTTCTCCAGAATCTCCATGGCGTGGGAATTGCCGACGATAAAATTCATGCCGAGTTCTTTGGCCTTTGCGATCAACGGATGGTTGCCGTAAACACGGCTGATCGACGCCAACACGGTGTCAGCTTCCGGGAAACGGTTTTTTACCTGCGCCAGGTGTTCGGCCGTAAACCCGGTGTGGGGGAAGATGTGGATGACCGTGCTCACCTTGCTGTCCTTGTCGCCTACAAGGATTACCCCGCCGGTGGCAACGTTCGTCTCCACTATCCCGTCGCAGCCGCGGGCGCCGCGCTCGGCCATCAGCATCCGTTTCTCCTCGTCCATACCCATGAAATAGTCGAGACGGTCGATCATATCGCCCAGAGTATTCACCCCTTTGAGCGCCCGGCCAACGAACAGGATATTGCCCGCCACGCCCCCGAAGGCGATATCGGCGTGAAAAACCTGGTGGCCGTGGATGAAGGAAAGCCCGGGATGCAGGCCGTGGAACGCCTCATGCAGTTCGAACGCGGCCAAGCCGTACAAGTCCAGATAGGTGCGCATCGGCACCCCACCGGTGTTAGCCGCCTCGGCCAGCGGGTGATGAGCGACAATGGCATCCACCCCCGTGGCCCCCGCCAGCTCGATGTTGCACTCCGTGAGCGTCATCGTCACGGCGAGTTTCTTGACCACAGCCTCCGGGTTGCCGCAAACCAGGCCCGGCGTCTCCAGGCACGCCTTGCCCGGTACGTCCGACGACTTGCGGATAACGAACTTGTGTCTGCCGCTGATAATATCCTCCGGGTCTTTCACGCACCGGCCGCCGGTGATTTTGTCGAGCGCCTCAAGCACATCTTTGACCTTTGCCACCCTCATGCCTCCCTTTTTCTCCATCGTCACCCGCCGGTCAGACCCGCCAAAACAAAAAAGCTACCGCACCGGCAATGACGTTCGCGCAAACGCTGCATTCCGCATGCGCGGCCGCCATTCCGAAAAAGCGGTAGCTTTCGGCTCTCCTTGGGGAGCTCCTACGACCAGACCGGGTCTATCGAGTTGTATGTAGCCGCTCATCGTTGATGAGCCTATTTCTCTATTCGCCTTCTGGCGAAATATTCCTTTTATTTAACGGAATTATTTTAATATTTTTTTAACGGGCCACTTCCTGGTGCTTGCGCATGAACGCCTCTTCCACGATTATCACCGTCACCGCCAGCTCCTGATCGGGATCGTAATCCTTCATCACGCTCAGCACCGGCATTTTCAGCTGTTCGATCAGCGCCGCCCGCAGCCGCCGCTTGAACTCGTCGAGGATGGCCACATCCGTGTAGCGGGTCGTCATGCGCTCCAGCTTGTCCAACGCCGCCAGGGCCGGTACCCGCTTATGGTCGGCGGTGATGATGATCTTGTCCTCCGAAACCATCACCCGTTGCTTTCTCAGGCCGGTACCGAATATGCTGATATTGACATTATTGTTCACCCGCATAATCTCCTGCCGGAGATCGAGACCAACCGACATCGGGAGCCACTCCCCTCCGCACCAAAAACTGTCATTTAATATATACTCCCTGCTTGCGATAAGTCCTGCCGCACAAGGCAAACATTACGGCAACAACGTCCGGCGGGGTGAAATAATAAAAGCCGCACTGAAAAAACAGTGTGGCTGCGGTGCCGCCAAGGCTTTTATACTTATTTATCATTCGGCACCGTGCAGTATTTTCCTGCCGTCTACGGCGCCAAACTGCTCGAGAATTTTTTCCGCCCAGTAATCAGGCCCCTTATAAGACAGAAAATTGAGCTTGCCGACAGTCAGCGCCCCGAGCCGGGACTCTTCCACCAGCACCGCCGCCTCCGCAGGCGTGATACCCGCCCGGCGCGCCAACGCCTCCACGACATACATTCTGAACACGCTCCGATGATCCAACGGAACCGCCTCCCATTTTTTAAACTACAGGGGCAGTATATGCGCCCCGCAGCCGAAAAAGACCGGCGGAAAATTCCTGATTTTCCAAAGCGGCGCAAAAGTTAAACAAAAAGGCCTCGCAGGTCTAAACCTACGAAGCCTTGTGTTTCCTGGTGGGGCATGCTGGTTTCGAACCAGCGGCCTCTTGAATGTGAATCAAGCGCTCTCCCGCTGAGCTAATGCCCCGAATATAAGCATTGATAGACTGTGCTGACAGCACCTTGGGATGATTTTTGAGAAAGAACAACGCCTGACGGTCAAGCGCTCTTATACCTGATAGTATACCCCTTATGGGGGTGGATAATCAAGTGCCATATACTTTTTTCTTGTCCTGGTCATTAATGGGACTACATTTGCATGTTACTTTTCCAGATCCCGCCTAACTTCTTCCGCGATTCTCCTCATCCTTGCCGCATGCTCTTCCGGGGTGGAACGGTACTGCGGCAGATCCCACTTCATTGTGTTGAGGCTGTCCACAAGGCCGGGCAGCACGTCAAAGGGGAGCGACAAGAGCAGCAGCCCTTCCGGGAAGAGGTTCCGGGCCTTCATGCCGTGGTGCAGCCCGGTTACCATCAGGTTTATTTCGCCGTGAACGTAAGGGTGCATATACAGCCACGCGCACCCGGCCACCGTCGTCCCCCTAGCGTTCCACCCCGCCCCGGTCTTATAACCCGCAGCCCTCAGTACGATCTCCGCCTGGCTGGGCCTGGCGGTAACGATCAGCAGGTCGGGGTCAAAGGACAGGCCGGGCAGAGGCGCGAAGGCCACGTAGTTGACACTGCCCGCCGCCAGCCGCGACATCTTATCGTAAATCCTTCTGTTTGCCCTGGCGTCTTCGTATACTCCCAGCTTAGGGCCGATCATACCGCTTTCAAAGACCGGATCGGGTTTTTCCATGCCCAGGAGTACCGGCCCCACCTTGCACTCGTGCTCTTCCTTCGCCGCATAGAAAGCGCCCCCGTCCTGCGCCTCTTTCAGCATCTGGCAGAAGGCCGCTTTTTTATTGAGCCGCTCCAGTCCGTCCGGTTTTGTCAAAAGAAATTTCACGCCAACGGGCTGATAATCGAAGCCGAACCGCCCAAAAACAGATAAGTCTATCACTTTTCTCACCCGACCCTCCGCGCTATCTGGCGCCGGCAGCTGGCAAAACGCTCAGGCCACGGCATCCATCGGTATATTTCTCCGTCAGCGGGAACACCTCCTCCATGAAAAACCCGCCGCACAAAACAAGAAGACCCTGTGCTTACCGCACAAGGCCAACAAAAACACATATTGTTCCTTCGCCGTTTCCCCTGCGAGAGCGCGGGCTTTACATGGCCCGTTTGTCGATGACCCGCTTGGCCTTGCCCTCGCTGCGCTCGATCGTCTTCGGGGGCACGAGCCGCACCAGCGGGCTGAGGCCGGTGGCAGCCTTCATCCGTTCCTGGACCTTGTGCTCGGCGGCGCGCACCGCTTCGGGCGGGCCGTCGACCAGGCCGTTGGCCTTCTCGACAAGAACGGTGAGCTTGTCGAGGCTGCCTTCCCGCTCGACCAGCAGCTGGTAGTGGGGCGCGGTTTCACCAAGGCTGAGGAGGACATCCTCGACCTGCGAGGGGAAGACGTTGACGCCGCGGATGATGAGCATGTCGTCGCTCCGTCCGAGCACCCGTTCCATGCGGGTTTGGGTCCGGCCGCAGGCGCACCGGTCCCGCCGCAGGGCGGACAGGTCGCGGGTGCGGTAGCGGATCATCGGCATGCCTTCTTTGGTCAGCGTAGTGATAACCACCTCGCCCTTCTCCCCGTCAGGCAGCACTTCGCCGCTTTCCGGGTCGATGATCTCGGTGTAGAAATGATCCTCCTGGATGTGGAGGCCATCGTGGGCGGAGCATTCGCACGCCACCCCCGGCCCGATGACCTCGCTCAGGCCGTATACGTCGAACGCCTTGACGCCGTAAGTCTCCTCGACCTGGTCGTGCATGCGGTCGGACCACGTCTCCGCCCCGCAGAAGATCGACTGCAGCGCCGTTTCCTCGGGCTTGACGCCCATTTCCCGCATCGTCTCGGCCAGATGCAGCGAATAGGACGGGGTGATGATCATCGCCGTCGTGCCGAAATCCTTCATCAGCATGACCTGACGGGCCGTGTTGCCGCCCGATATCGGCACGACCGAGGCGCCCACAAGTTCGGCGGCGTAATGGAAGCCGAGGCCGCCGGTGAACAGCCCGTAATTGACCGCCACCTGGAAAACCGAGCTGTCCGTTAGCCCGCCGGCCACCAGCGTCCTGGCCAGCACCTCGGCCCAAATCGCAAGATCGTGGCGGGTATAGGCGACAACGGTCGGCCTGCCGGTGGTGCCGCTGGAGCAGTGCACCCTGACGATCTGTTTCATCGGCACGGCCAGCATCCCGTAGGGGTAGGCGTCGCGCATATCCTGCTTGGTGGTGAATGGCAGTTTGTCGATATCGGCGAGGGTGCGGATATCGTCCGGCTTGACCCCTTTCGCCGCCATCTTGGCGCGGTAGGCCGGCACGTTATGATATGTTCTCCCGACAACCTCGCGCAGGCGGAGGAGCTGCAGCTCCTCGATCTGCGAACGGCTGCTCTGTTCCATCGTATGGTTCCAGATCATACTTTCTCCTCCTTTGCGACGACGGCCGTTTTGCCTGTGAACAGCTTCACTGCCGGGTAATAGAGGGCCTGGGCGACGACGCAGTTAACCGCCCCCACCGTCAGCACCACCGGCAGCATGCCGTATAGGTAAACCTGCATCGGGATGTTCATCGCGAACTTGGTGATGGTGATGAAGACGAAGCCGCTGACGAGGGTGCCGATGAAGGTGCTGACCGCCGGCATCAGGGTAAGACCGAAGACCCTGAGACGGTCCGCGAGGCCGACAACCAGGGCGCAGGCCACCGCGCCGACCGGTTCGCTGATGAGATTGGCGTAGGGGAAGATCGCTTTGGAGGTTGCCATGCAGACCACGCCGGCCACCAGGCCGATGCCGGCGGACTGCTTGAGCCCGGGCCGCACGATGAGGATGGCCAGACAGTACATGGCGATCATCCAGTTCGGGGTGATGCCCGCTATACTCGGGCTGACGAGCCGCAGAATGACGCCGATGGCCAGCAGCAGCGCGATAACCGCCACTCCCCTTGTATTGCCCCCCGTCTTCGCCACGCGGATCATTTCCTGATTGTCTCGTTTTTCCATTTTTATTCTCCTCCCGTTATTTAAAAGTGCATATAAAAAGACCCGTCCCCAGCCAGGGACGGGTCTTCTGCCCGTGGTGCCACCCAAGTTAGCCGCAGTGCGGCTCACTCTTCCGGATGCGGCGCGACGCGCCGCTATCCGTTTCCCGTTAACGGGGGAATGCCGACGGTTCCTACCCCGCTTTCGCGGCTCGGGCCGTGTCTCCCGGGTCCATTCGCCATGCCGAGCTGTGCCAACCTCACACCATCGTTGGCTCGCTGAGACTCTCTTGCATGGGTACTATTCCCGTTCACCGACTTCGCATATTCTCGGCTGTCTAAAGAAATAATCTACCGATAAAATCTCATCGCCACGATCATCGCCGTGCCTGCCGCCAGGGCGGCCAGCGCCAGGTAGTCGCGGTAGCCGAAAGCGATGCTGGTGCCGTAACCCCCGGCGCGATTGGCGCCGAAACCCCTGAGCTCCAGGCTCATCGCCATCGTTTCCGAGCGGGTCACCGACCGCAGCACCAGCGGCTGAACGATCGTCAGGTAGTTTCTCAGCCGTCGCGCAACGCTCCCCCGGTTGGAGTAACCCCGGCAGGCCTGGGCCTCCTGCACCGCCTTGACCTCGGCCAGCAGGTCGGGGACGAAGCGCAGCGAAGCCGTAACCATGAAGGCGTATTCGTAGGGAACGCGCAGCTGCCGGACAAGCGCGGCGGTTAGGTCCTGGATGCGGGTGGTGGCCATCAGGAGGATGAACAGGCCGGTCATCATCGCCATGCGCAGGCCGACCACCGCCGAAAACTCCGCCTCGGCGCCCAGGGCGAACTGCATTGCCGTCAGCCCCGCGGCAAAAATCCCCAGGCTGCCCAGAGCCTTGTAGCTGGCGGCCGGCGCCTTCGACAAGGCGAACAATGCCACCAGCGCGGCCGTCAGCAGCGCCAGGGCAGCCGCCGAATCCAGGAGCATCGCCCACAGCGATACGAGGAAAACCATCACTATTTTCGTCAGGGGCGCTGTTTTACGCATAAAGTTCCCTCCTCGCCACGGCGATCTCGCCGTTCAGTTCCTCCGGCACAAGCGGCCCCGGCGCCACGCCGCAATCCCTCAGCCCTCTTGCCACCCGCGCCGCCGCCGGCTCGCGGAGGCCCCAGGCGCCCACATCGGTGTCGCCGGCGAACAATTCGCGCACGCCGCCATCGAAAACCACCCGGCCGGCGGTCATCACCACCGCCCGCCGCGCGTAGCGGGCCAGCAGCTCCATATCATGCGTCACCAGCAGTATCGCCGTGCCCTGGGTGTTCAGCCCGGTCAGCAGCTCCATCAGCGCCGCCTTCTCGCGGGCATCCTGGCCGCTGGTCGGCTCGTCGAGAATCAGCAGGCGGGGCGACAGGGCGAGCGCCGAGGCGATCGCCAGGCGCTGCTTCTGCCCTTTGGACAGCGTCCGCGGGTAAGCGGCGGCCATGGCGGCGAGTCCGGTGGCCTCCAGGGCCGAGGCGACCGCGTCGCGGATTTCGGCGGCGGCGAAGCCGAGCTGCTCGGGGCCATAGGCCGCTTCTTCGGCCACCGAATCGCGGAATATCTGCCTGTCGGGATTCTGGAAAACATAGCCCACCTGGCGGGCGATCGCCGCCGTCGCCGTCCCGGCTGTCGCGCGTCCGTCCAGCAATATCGTGCCTGCCGTCGGCCGCAGCAGCCCCATCACCAGGCGGGTCAGGGTCGTCTTGCCGCTGCCGTTGCGGCCGGCGATGGCGACGAATTCGCCGTCCGCCACCGTCAGGCTTACGCCATGGACGGCATATTGGCCAGCCTTATAACAATAACTGACATTGTCAATCTCAAGCACTTTTCGTATCCTCCCTGCGGCCGGCGCCGATAAAGCCGCCCAGTTCCTCGATCGCCTCGCCCTCGTGCCGCCAGGGGGCGAACCTGGTTTCGAACCGCTCCTCCAGGCCAAACTTGAGCTGCCAAAGCGGCGGCACCATCGCCGCCAGCTCCTCACTGCGGGCGAGCACCGGCAGCACCTCCTCGGGTCGCCCCTGACAGGCTATCCGTCCGTCGGCCAGCACCAACAGGTTATCGGCATAAGCCAGCACCCGTGCCAGGTCGTGCTCCACCACCAGCAGCGTCATGCCGTACTCGCGGTTGAGAGAAGCCAGGAGGGCGTAAAGCTCCTCCGCCCCTTCCGGGTCGAGAGCCGAAGCCGGCTCGTCAAGCACGAGGATTTCCGGGCGCGTCGCCAGCACCGAAGCGATCGCCAGACGCTGCTTCTGCCCGCCCGACAGCGAGCCGACCTCCCGGTCCTCCAGCCCCGCCAGCCCCACCTGGGCCAGCACCTCGCCGATCCGGCGGGCTATCCTGTCGTGCCCGACGCCGCGATTTTCAAGCGCGAAGGCGACCTCTTCGGCCACCGTCATCGTCACAAGTTGGCTCTCAAAGTCCTCGAGCACCGTGCCCACATTGACGGCGAGTTCCCGCATGCTACTGCCGGCGGTCGCGACCCCCGCCACACTAACGCGGCCCGCCATGCTGCCGCCGAAATAATGAGGCACAACGCCGCACGCCGCAAAACACAGCGTCGTCTTCCCGGCGCCGCTCGGTCCGGCCACAACGGTAAACGAGCCCCGGGCCACGGTAAGGTCGACGCCGTCCAGCGCTTTCGCGGCGCCGTCGTATGAGTAACTGAAATTATCGAACACAATCGCCGCCATCGCCAAACCTCCTCGCTGAAAATATAAAAACCCCACGTCCCGGTGAAGGGACGAGGGGTTAACCCGCGGTGCCACCCTAATTGGCCGCAGAAGCGGCCCAGCTTAACATGGTACGGGAGCCAAAACTCCGATACCCGCTTCCTCTTAACGGGGGAAGATCCCGACGGCGCCTACCCCGCGGCTGCGGCTCGGACCGTATCTCCCAGGCCCATTCGACATGTCGAGCAGTGCCAAACTCCCACTACCGTTGGCTCGCTGTGACCCTCTTGCCATGTGTACTCTTCCTGGTCATCGATGTTAATATATGTATTTTGGTATGAGTATAGCAGACCGGACGCGCCCTTGTCAACACATTTTCCCCCGTCCGCTAATACGCAGAACGGGTATGGGGCAAACTACCCAGGCGGAGGTGTAATCATGGAAGGAATCGTATGCGCCAACTGTCACTCCTGGCTGACCCTCGAAGCGGCCGCCTGCCCGGGATGCGGCTGCCCCGTCGTCCTCGAAGGCGAAAGCAAGAGCGTCATCGATCACCTGCAGCCCGACTGCCTCATCCATCGCTACGAGGGGTCCGACATGCTCGAACCGGCCGTCGTCGTCAAAGAAGGCAAAACAAACATCAAAGCCGCCACCCGCCTCAAAGAGTACGGCCAACCCGTCACCGTCCCCAAAAGCAAGGTCTATGCTTTCGACCAGAACGTCCTCGGCAGCATACAGGCCCTCCGGAACGAACGCACCGCGACCATCAGGAGGTATGACCAGCAAATCGCCAGCCAGTGGCAGCAGCTCAAGCCTTATAAACCTAAATAGGGGAGGTTGCCTAAAAAGTCCATCTGCGGCGTTGCTCCTCAGAGCGCTTGCTTGCGTACGGTTTAGTACGCGGCGCGGCGCGCTCTTCCGGTGCGCCTTGCATCTGGAGCTTTTTAGACAACCTCGGCAGTACAGATATAAAGGCCGGGGATTTCTCCCCGGCCTCTCGTCATTCTTATTTCCCGCAGCCGCACGAGCAGGAAGACGGGGCAGCTTTGTCCCATTCGGCGCAGGCCGCGCCCACGGCGGCGCCCGACTGCACCGGCACGCCGAGGGCGTTCAGCGCCCGCTCCACCGACGACAGCGTCTTGACGATCTCGGTGATGCAGACGTTGCCCATATGGCCGATGCGGAACGCCTTGCCCTTGATCTCGCCCAGCGCGCCGGCCACGACGACGCCGTAGTCTTCCATTTTGGCCCGGAAGGCGGCGCAGTCAACCCCGGCGGGGTAATAGGCCACCGTCAGGGTCGGCGCCAGCGCTTCGGCGGCCGTAACCGTCTTGAAGCCGATCGCCGCCAGTCCGGCCCGCACGCTGCGGCCGATGCGCTCGTGGCGGGCGAAGCGGTTTTCCAGGCCTTCGGCGAGGATGATCTTCACCGATTCGTTCAGCGCCAGGATGAGATTAACCGGCGGGGTGGCGAAATACATGCCAGGGTTATCCATGATCGGCAGCCAGTTCTTCCAATCGCTGTAGTAGGTCGGCACGGTGCCCAGCGCCTCGCGGCGGGCGAGGGCCTTGGGGCCGATAGCGACCATCGTCAGGCCGGGCGGCGTTCCGAAAGCCTTCTGGCAGGTGGTGACGATCATGTCTATGCCCCAGTCCTGCATCGGCTCGGGGATGCCGGCGCTCGCGCACACGCCGTCGAGAATGAACAGGGTGTCGTATTTCTTGGCCAGTTCGCCCACTTCCTTGGGCTGAGCCATAACGCCCGAAGAGGTGTCGACATGGGTGAGGGTAATGGCGGCGTACTTCTTCGCCGCCAGCTTCGCCTCGATAGCCGCCAAAGGCACCCGCTCGCCCACCGGGCAGCTCAAGACGTCGGCCTGGATGCCGAGCGCCTTGGCCACGAGAGCGTAACGGTCGCCGAACACCCCGTGGGTGACGACGAGGATCTCCTCGCCGGCCTTCACGGTATTTATCAGGCCCATCTCCATCGACAGCGTGCCGGCCCCGCCGACGACGATCATCTGCTCGGCCTGAAAGATGGTCTTAAGGCCGGCCAGACACTCCTTGTAAACCTTCACGAAAGCGCTGTAGGTATGACCATACGTCTGGGTAGCCATCGCCTGCCGGATGGGATCGGCCACCGGCGTCGGCCCGGGAATCATAACCAGCGGATCGGTTTTAATCATGTCAAATCGCCCCTCTCATTATCGGTGGTACAAATCTAATACGGTGCGGTGCGCGGAAAATCCTGCCCCTGCGCCCATTCCTTTCACGCATAGCGGGTATGCCTTTATCCTTTGCAGCCAGCGGAATGAACCGCCGCCGCAGGCAATATAATTTAATAGTTTGCACAGGAGGGACGCTATGACTCGGCACCGCACCGCCCTCGCCCTCTTTGCCGTGTTCATCGGCATATTTCTGGCCGCCTGGCCGGCGGCCGCAGCCGCCCCCCCGCAGATTAAGGCGCGGGCGGGCGTGCTTATCGACGCCAAAACCGGCGAGGTGCTGTTCGAGAAAAACAGCCGCGAGCGCAACGCGCCTGCCAGCACCACCAAAATCATGACCGCCATCCTCGCCATCGAGAGCGGCCGGCTTGACGATCCGGTCAGGGTCAGCCTGCGGGCTGCTGCCACCCGGGGTTCGTCCATGCACCTCTATGCCGGTCAGGTCCTTTCCCTGCACGAACTGTTGAGCGGCCTGCTGCTGCGCTCGGGCAACGACGCCGCCGTCGCCATCGCCGAACATCTGGCCGGAACAAACGAAGCTTTCGTCGAGCTGATGAACGAGCGGGCCCGCGCTCTCGGCGCCACCGACACCCATTTCCGCAACCCCCACGGCCTGAGTGCTCCCGGCCATTATTCCTCGGCCTACGACCTCGCGCTCCTCGCCCGCTTCGCCCTCGCCCACCCGACCTTCGCCGCCCTCGTCGGCAGCAAGGAAATCAGTATCGACTGGCTCGACAGGCGCGGCCGCGAGAAAGACGTCAACCTCCGCAACACCAACAAGCTGCTGTGGATGCTCGAAGAGGCGGACGGCGTGAAAACCGGCACAACCGGCGAGGCCGGGCCCTGCCTCGTATCCAGCGCCACCCGCGGCAACCACAAACTGATCGCCGTCGTCCTCCACGACCACTCCCGCTGGTACGACTCGATGCAGCTTCTCAAATTCGGATTCGACAACTACGATATTTATGACTATGCCGATCAGGGCGCCCTGATCGGCACCCTCCCGGTCGAAAGCGGCCTCACCGCGACGGTCGACGCAGTGTCCGCCGCTCCGGCCGCCCTCGTCGTCCCCGCCGCCGACTACTCCCGGGTGACGGTGGAGATCGATCTGCCGAAAAAAATCACGGCCCCGGTATACCAGGGCCAAAAGATCGGTGAAATCGTCTTCTTCGTCGGCGACAAGGCCGAAAAAACGGTCGATATCGTCGCCAGCCGCGAAGTCGGCGAACGGACCGTCATAAAGACATTCCTCAGCGGCTTACTTCACACCTTCCGCCTGCTGGCGGGCTGGGGAGTGTTATAAAGGCTTGCGGTAGAAAAACGGCAGGTAATGCTGAAAACCGATATCGCGGAAATTCAGGATCGCCTCCGTGCCGCCGACGAAAAACACCCCGCCAGGTTTAAGAGCGGCGAAGAAGCGGCGGTAAAGGGCGTCCTTGGCCTCCTCGGTGAAATAGATGACCACGTTGCGGCAGAGGATGAGGTCGAACCCTGTTTCGAACTTGTCGAGCAACAGATTGTGGCGCTGAAAATCGACCAGCGCCTTGATCTCGTCTTTGACAGCGTAGCTGTCGCCGTTTTTGACAAAATAGCGGTCCAGCCGCTGCGCCGGGATATTTTTCAGTTCGCCGGCCGTGTAAACCCCCTGCTTGGCCTTGGCCAGCATCTCGACATCGAGATCGGTAGCCAGGATGCGGTGGCGGGACGCGCCGGCCTTCTGCAGCAGGATCATCGCCAGCGAGTACGGCTCGGCGCCCGTCGAGCACCCGGCGCTCCAGACATTTAGCCGCGGGCTGCGCGTCAAAAGGTCGGGGACGACCTTTTCCTCCAGCTCGACGAACTTCTCAGGCGTACGGAAAAATTCGGTCACGTTGATTGTCAGGTAATCGATAAAATCCTTATAGATCTTGGGATTGCTCTCAAGCAGCTGGAAAAAGGCCATATACGTCGATACGCCGTGCCGGTTCATCAGGTTGGTTATCCTGCGCTGCATCTGTGCCGGCTTGTACTGGTTGAGGTCGATGTTGGATTTTGCGAACAGTTTCTGTTTAAAAAGCTCCCAATCGTCGTGTGACATGCTGCCTCCCCATATTCATCTTTTAATTGGCTCGAAGCTACTGATCTCGCCGCCAGACCTGTCGTTGCGCAAAACGACGACATCCACCCGCCGGTTCTTGGCCCGGTTCTCTTCCGATGTGTTGGGGTAAAGGGGGCGATACTCGCCGTAGCCCAGCGACGCCAGCCGCCTGGGATCGGCGCCGTGCTTGCCGATGAGGTAGCGCGTCACCGCAATCGACCGGGCAGCGGACAACTCCCAGTTGGACGGGAACTGCAGCGTATTGATAGGCAGGTTGTCCGCATGTCCCTCCACCCGTACGTAGCGATGCGAATTCTTCAACGCGATGCCTACCGCGTCCAGCATGGACAGGGCGTCCTGGCGGAGTTCGGCCTGCCCGAGGTCGAACAGCACGTTGTCCAGAAAGCGGATCGTCAGCCCGCGCTCGTCGACCACGAAAGCGATCTGCTTCTGATCTTTGACATTCGTCTGGACTTTGTGGATGATATCCTGGAAATCTTCCGTATCCCTGCTGCCGTCGGCGCTCATGGCCTGCTCGACAGGCTGGGTGCCCTGCTGGGTATAGATAAGGCTTGAGGCCGAGCCCTCGGTACGGAAAGCCACCGCCAGCGAGTTCTTGAGGGAATTGAATTTGGCCACATCCGCCTTGCTCATCGCGTACATGATGACAAAAAAGGCCATCATCAGGGTGATAAGGTCAGCGTAAGTAAGCAGCCACCGCATCATACCGGCAGCATCGTGGCCTCCGCCGCCGCCTCCACCGCCGCCGCGTCTTTTGGCCATATCCCCACTCCTTCAGTAGCGTCGAGGTGTCTATACATAACTAGTGATTATCCTTGCTCTCTTTCGACAACACCCGCGATTATTCCTGCAAGAAATGTAAAAGGGTGGTGAAAATCACCACCCTTTTCTCATCGGCCGCTTTGTTTGCCTAACAAGTTAACCGAGCGCCTCGGCCAGCGGCGTGTACTGGTGCCCCAGCGCATCGGCGACAGCCTGGTATGTGACCTTGCCGTTCACGACGTTGACGCCCTTGGCCAGGCCGGCGTTATCCTTGACCGCCTGCCGGTAACCCTTGTTGGCGATCTGCAGCGCATATTCTATCGTCGCGTTGGTCAGGGCGAATGTCGACGTGCGGGCCACCGCTCCCGGCATGTTGGCGACCGCGTAGTGGACAACGCCATGTTTGACATACGTCGGCTCGCTGTGGGTCGTGACGCGGTCGATGGTCGCAACCGAGCCGCCCTGATCGATAGCGACATCGACAATCACCGAGCCCGGCTCCATCGTCTTGACCATTTCCTCGCTTACCAGCTTGGGCGCCTTGGCTCCCGGCAGCAGCACGGCGCCGATGAGCAGGTCGGCCTTGCGGGCCCAGCAGGCGATATTATAACTGTTGGACATAATCGTCACCACGCGGCCGCTGAACAGGTCGTCGAGATAATTCAGCCGTTCGGTCGAACGGTCGATCACCGTGACCCTCGCGCCCATGCCCACCGCCATCTTGGCGGCGTTGGTACCGACAATGCCGCCGCCGACGATGACCACCTGGGCGGGTTCGACGCCCGGCACGCCGCCGAGCAAGATGTCCTTGCCGCCTTCGGGCTTCTCGAGAAACTGGGCGCCGATCTGCACCGACATCCGGCCAGCCACTTCGCTCATCGGTGTCAGCAGCGGCAGCGACCTGTTGGGGCCTTCGATCGTCTCGTAGGCGATGCCGACGACCTTCTTGGCGAGGAGCGCCTTGGTCAGCTCGGGCTCGGGCGCCAGATGCAGGTAAGTGAACAGAATCTGCCCGGCGTGGAAAAGGTCGTATTCCGCCGCCAGCGGCTCCTTGACCTTCATAATCATCTCGGCGTCGTCGAACAGCCGGCGTTTATCGGCGACAATCCTGGCCCCCGACTTTTCGTAAGCCGCGTCGCTGATGCCGCTGCCGAGGCCGGCGCCGGCCTCCACCATCACGTCGTGACCGGCGGCCACCAGCGTGGCGGCGCCGGCCTGGGTGAGGGCCACCCGGTTTTCGTTATTCTTGATTTCTTTTGCAACCCCGATAATCATCCTTATATTCCCCCTACTCACTCTGATTGTGTGCAAACACGTTTAAATAATGCAATAATTGTGCCAGCACACAACAGCGGCATAAGGTTAGGGGACTGGCCGACTTCGGAACCTTTTTTTTACAACATCGGTACTATTAGTTTCCACATTGGAAACATTTATTGCCAAACCGGCAGATAAAATGACCCGCCGGCCTCCGGGGCGGCGGGTCTATATTCCCTTATTCCCGCCAGGCGGTTATCGCCTGCGCGATGTCGACTTCGCCCACCGCTCCGTCGATTATCACCAGCCGAGGCCGCGACGTCACCGCCAGCGGCGGCCCGTCCCACACCACCAGGTCCGCGTCCAGGCCGGCCGCGACGCGGCCCACCCTGTCCCCGACCCCGAGGATGTCGGCCGCCTCGGCAGTTATCGCTTTGAGCGCCTGTTCCTCAGGAAGGCCGAACCGCACCGCCAGCCCGGCGTACACAGGCAGAAAAGCCGCCGGCAGCACAGGGTGGTCGCTCATCAGCGCGAAACGGACGCCATGGGCGGCGAGCACCGCCGGTGCGGCAAAGCTGCGGTCCTTGAGCTCGAGCTTGCTGCGGGTAGTGAGGTTGGGACCCACGACAAGCTTCGCCTGCCTGGCGGCGAGCAGTTCGGCGATATTATGCCCTTCGGTGGCGTGTTCGACGATGACCTCCACGCCGAACTCGGCCGCGATCCTGAGCGCGGTGACGATGTCGTCCGCCCGGTGGGCATGGGCCCTGAGAGGCATCTCGCCCCGCAGCACCCTGGCCGCCGCCTCCAGGCCGAGGTCGAACTTCCAGTCCTTCTCGCCGGCGCGGGCGAGGTAATCCTTCGCCTTCAGCAGCGTCTCCCGCACCAGGGCGGCGGTCGCCATCCTGGTGACAGGGGCTTTTTTCTGCTCGCCGTACACCCGCCGGGGGTTCTCGCCGAAAGCGATCTTCAGCCCGGCGTGGCGCTTGAGCACCATCTCCTCCACCGCAGCGCGGCGGCGGGTTTTGATGACGCTGCACTGGCCGCCCACCGGGTTGGCGCTCCCAGGGGCCACCATAACCGTCGTCACCCCTCCGGCCAGGGCGTCGGCCAAGCCGGCGTCGTCGGGGTTGATGGCGTCGATGACATCCATCTCCGGCGTTGTAGGCTTGCTGGTCTCGTTGACCTCTTCTCCCGCCCAGGCATACGACTCGGTATATACCCCCAGGTGGGTGTGGGCGTCGATGATCCCCGGCGTCACGTACCGGCCGGTTGCGTCGATGACGGTCGCTGCCGCCGGCACGGCCAGCTGCTCACCGACGGCGACGATCCTGCCGCCTTCGATCAGCACCGTACCGCCCTTCAGGGCGGGGCCGGCCATCGTCAGCACAGTTCCTCCCGTCAAAGCCAGCATCTTATTCTCCCTTCCGGCCGGCGGCTGCCTTCTTGGCGGCCACCCTGCCCCGCAGCCAGTCGTACCAGGCCTCCAGCCCTTCGCCTGTGCGGCACGACGCCGTGATGAGCGCTATCTGCGGGTTGATGCTCGTAATATCTTCGGTTGCGGCGGCCAGGTCGAAGCTGGTATAGGGCAGCAGGTCGATCTTGTTCACAACCGCGGCGCCCGCCTGTTTGAACACCAGCGGGTACTTGAGCGGCTTATCCTCGCCCTCGGTGACGCTGAGCACCGTCGCCTTCATGTCTTCGCCGATGTTGAACTCGGCCGGACAGACGAGGTTACCGACATTCTCGATTATCAGCAGTTCGAGTCGCTCCAGATCCAGCCTGTCCAGGACGCCCCGCACCATGCTGGCGTCGAGATGACAGCCGCCGCCGGTGTTGATCTGCACCACCGGCACCCCCTGGCGGGCGATGCGTTCGGCGTCTTTATCAGTGAACAGGTCGCCCTCGATGACAGCCATGGACAGTTCGTCCTTGAGGGCGGCGATCGTCCTTTCCAGCAGCGCCGTCTTGCCCGAGCCGGGCGACCCCAGCAGGTTGAGGACGAAGATGCCTCGCCGCGACAGCTGCGCGTTCACTTCGGCGGCGATTTGGTCGTTCTTGTCGAGAATATTGGCCATAACTTTGATTTCCACTATTCCACCTCCAAATGTTCCACCCGGAGTTCCCGTCCGGATATGATCTCCACTCCCGCCGACCCGCACCCGGGGCACAGGAAGCGGAACCTCTCCACACGGAACTCGCGGCCGCAGTCCCGGCACCTGCCGACGAGCGGCATAACCTCCACCTCGAGCTCTGCCGCCGCAGCCGCGGTGCCGGCCGCAAGCGAGGAGAAACAGAATGTGAGCGCCTCAGGCACGACCTCGGTCATCTCCCCCACCTGCAGCTTTATGCGGACGACGGCCGCGGCGTCGTTGTCGGCGGCAGCCTTCAGCACTATATCCAGAATGCCCTGGGCGATTGCCATCTCATGCATTGTCCGCTTCCTCCAATTCCGCGGCGATGAGGTCCGCCACCCGTCTGGCGGCGGCCGCCACCGGCGGCGATAGTTCAAGTCCCAAATCCATGCCGGCCGGCTCGACCCCGAAAATGTCGATCGGCGGGAGTTCCGCCGTCCTGGCCAGGAGCGCCAGCGCCTGGGGCAGGGTAAAATCGTGCAGCGAGTAGCCGGGGGGCGAGGCCGCCGTGCCCAGGGCGTCCGGCGTCAGGCGGTAGACGGATCCCGGCTCGCCGCCACCCGCGAGGGCGTCGACGATGATAATCCTGGCGGCGTCAAGCAGCGAGCCCAATATCTCCAGCGACGCCACACCGCCGTCCACCGTCTCCACGCCGGGCGGCAGCTCCCGCGACGCCAGTTCGCGCACGACGTGGATACCAACCGCGTCATCGCCCATCAACAAATTACCGAATCCGACAACAACCGTCCTTGCCATCTTGCTCCTCCACCCGGCCGCCGTTATTTCCCGGAAATATGATGCCGGCGGCGAAACCGGTACTATTGAAACCGTCAGTTCCTCTTCCGCCGCAGCAACGCCAGCGCCTCGGCCGCCGGCCGCGTATTGACGATATCGGCGGCCGTCAGCCACCCCTTGCGGGCCATGGCGACGCCATACGCCACGTAATCAAGTTCGGAAGGCGCGTGGGCGTCGGGGTTGACCGCCAGCAGCACCCCCGCCTCCTTCGCCTTGCGGCACCACCGCCAGTCGAGGTCGAGGCGATATGGGCTGGCGTTGATCTCGATAACCGTCCCCGTAGCCGCCGCAGCGGCGACGACGGCGCCCAAGTCGACGCCGTACCCGTCCCTGGCCAGCAGTATCCGCCCGGTGGGATGGCCGAGCACGCCCACATAGCGGTTTTCCATTGCCCGGATGATCCGGCGCGTCATGTCCGCCTCACTCTGGCGGAAGGCGGAATGAACCGAGGCGATGACAAAATCGAACGCCGCCAGCACCTCGTCCGGGTAGTCGAGCGAACCGTCGGGCAGGATGTCGCACTCAATGGCCGCCATCAGCCGGAAATCGGGGTTGGCGGCGTTCAGCCGCTCGATCTCGCGGCGCTGCTCGTCCACCGTCTCCAGCCTGAGGCCGCGGGCGTACACCGCGGTGCGGCTGTGGTCGCTCACCCCGAGGTACCCCCAGCCCCGCTCCCGCGCGGCCGCAGCCATCTCCGCCAACGTCGCGCTGCCGTCGGAAAATGTCGTATGTACATGGAAAACGCCGCGGATATCCCCGTCGTTTACCAGGACAGGCAGCGCCCCGTCGGCCGCGGCCCCGATCTCGCCCAGACCCTCGCGCAGCTCGGGTTCGATATAGGCCAGCCCCAACGCCCGGTAGATAGCCTCTTCGTCGGCCAGCGTCAACCGCTCTCTGGCTGTCGTCTCAATGCCATACTCGTTGATCTTCAGGCCCTTATCTTTAGCCAGACCCCTTAGGCCGACATGATGTTCCTTACTGCCTGTGAAGTGATGCAGCGCGGCGGCGAATTCCTCCGGCTTCACGGCGCGCACGTCCATATTCATGCCGTTCGTCAGCTTTACGCTCGTTTTGGTCGGGCCCTGGCCGAGCACAGCCTCCACACCGGGCAGCGCAGGCACCAGCTCCATCGCGGCCGCGGGCTCGGGCGCCGCGACGACGACATCGATATCCTTCACCGTCTCCTTGCGGCGGCGGATGCTGCCGGCCACGGCCGCCCTCTCCACCCCCGGCTGGGCTCCCAGCCAGGCGGCGATCTTTTCCGCCAGAGGCAAAGCGTCTGCCAGGAGAAACTGGCCCTGGAAGCGCTTAACATAGTCGATCCCCTGCAGAATCCGCTCCTGGGTCTTGGACCCGAACCCGGGCAGCGCCACAAGCCGGTTCTCGCGGCAGGCGTACTCCAGCTCGCCGATCGAATTGACGCCCAGCTTCTCATGGAGCTGCAGCGCCTTCTTCGGCCCCAGCCCGGGGATTTTGACCAACTCAAACAGCACCGCCGGCACGGACGCCCTCAGTTCCTCGTAATACGCCAGCCGGCCGGCGGCCATAAACTCGCGGATCTTGAGGCCGAGCGCCTGGCCGATCCCCTTGGTCGCATCCATGCGTCCGCTGGCCACGAAGTTTTCCAGGTCGCCGTCCAGCTCCTCCAGAATCCGGGCCCCCGTCTCGTATGCCCGTATTTTGAAAGGATTTTCCCCTTTCAGTTCCAGCAGCACGGCAATCTCGGCGAAAATCCTCGCCAGCTCCTGCTTGTCCGCCATGCGGCACCTCCTACCTGGGTTCGAAATAAACGGTCACTTCCGTGCCCGGGTTTACGACACTGTTCGGCGGCACCGTCTGCCTGACCGCCACGCCGCTGCCCGCCGGCACGAAAACCAGCCCCGCCCCGGTCAGGATGTCCCCCGCGTCCCGCATGCTCCGGCCGAGGACGTTGGGAACCGCGACCTTGCCAGGTCCGGGTTTCACGGCCGGCGCCACCGGCTGTTTGGCCGGCGCCGGCTGGGAAGGCCGCGCCGCCGGGACGCTGGCCAGTTCGGCGGCGTTATGGGGGCGGATGGTCAGATAACGCATCACCTGATTCATGATCTCCCCGAAAACCGGCGCCGCGATCTCACCGCCGTAGTATGCGCCCACAGGATCGTCGATGACGACCAGCGCCGCCACCTGCGGGTCTTCCGTTGGTCCGAAGCCCACGAAGGAAGCGATATAGCGCCCGGCCTCGTAGCCGCCGCCGCTTTCCTTCAGCCTCTCGGCCGTACCCGTCTTACCGGCGAAACGGTACCCCTTCACGGCCGCTCTCTTCCCGCCGCCTTCGCTGATGACCTTCTCCATCAGGCCTGTCAGCAGCTTGGCCGTTTCGGGGCTTATAACCTGGCGCACCCGCTGCGTGGGCGTCGCCGACGCCAGCGAGCCGTCGGCGTTGTAAACCTCCTTGATTATATACGGCTTGACCAGCACACCGTCGTTGGCGATCGCCGCTACCGCCGTCAGCAGCTGCAGCGGCGTCACGGCGATGCTCTGGCCGATGGCCATCGTGGCCACATCGGAATCGCGCATATCCTGTGACTTGAACAGCAGCCCCTCTTCCTCGCCGGGCAGCTCGATATCGGTAGCCTGTCCGAACCCGAAAGCGCGGGCGTAGTTGTTCAGCCGCTCCGCCCCCAGGCGCAGGCCGATCTGGACGAAACTCGTGTTGATGGAATTCTTTATCACGTCGGCCAGCGGCACCGTTCCGTAGCTGTCGCCGCTCCAGTTCTTGATACGGCGGCCCGACACCTCGATATAACCTTTGTCCACGAACCGCTCGTTTATCCCGATCGCCTTTTCCTGCAGGGCGGCCGCCGCCACCACCGCCTTGAAGGTCGATCCCGGTTCATAGATAACCGAAACGGCCCTGTTCTTCCACTCCCCGGCCCCGTAACGGTAAAAGCGGTTGGGGTCGAACCCCGGCCGCGACGCCATCGCCAGAACCTCGCCGTTACGCGGATTCATGATGATAACCGTCGCCCCGCGCGCCTGCGTCCTCGCCATTACCTTGTCCAGGCTCTGCTCGACGATGAACTGGATGGCGCTGTCGATGGTAAGATAAACACTTTTGCCCTGTTTCACCGGCTTGAACATCACGCTTGAACGCAGGATGGGAATGCCGTAGCTGTCGGTATCCACCGCCTGCTTCACCAGCTCGCCCTTGATCGTCTTATCGAGCGCCATCTCGATCCCGCTCAGGCCGACATCGTCGGTGCCGACGAAGCCCAGCACCTGGGCCGCGAGGCCGTCGTTGGGATAGTAGCGTTTGCTCTCTTCGATAAAGTTGAGGCCGCGGATATTCTCCGCCTTGATGAGATCGACGATTTTCTGGGCCGCTTCCGGCTCCAGGGTGCGTTTGAGCCAGACAAAGCTTCCGCCCGCCAGCAGCCGGTCGCGCACCGTTTCCACCTTCATATCCAGGATGGGGGCCAGCCTGGCGGCCATCGCGGCCGGCTCCTTGTTGAACTCGCGGGGATTGACGTACAGCGATTTGCGCAGACTACTGATGGCCAGTTCGCGGCCGCCCCGGTCATAGATCGTGCCGCGCGGCGACTGGAGCAGCTTACTGTCGCGAAGCTGCGTGCGCGACTTCTCTGTCAGCTGCCGCCCCTCGACAAATTGCACCCAGGCTATGCGCCCGACCAGAGCCACGATCGCCGCCAACAGCAGGAACATGGTTACAGCGATCGTTTTTCGCACCTGCGGCGTGGCCGTCGACATCGTTACACCCTCCAAACAGCTGATCTTTACGTAATATTCGCCGCCCGCCCCGCTTTCCCTGTCCTGACGGCCATATTATTAGCCCCGCCGGCTCGCGCGATGCGCCATTCCCTCTGTCCGCGCCCCATCGAGGCAAACCCTTCCTGCGCGAATCTGCTATAATAGTATTATCTTAACCCCGTTTCGACAAGGGAAGGTGCCCCGATGCCGCTGCCCGAATGGAAAAAGAATCTCGCCGCCTTGTGGTTCGCCCAGCTCGCCGGCATGGGCGCCATAACCGGCGTCATGGCCTTTCTGCCTCTTTATGTCCGCGAACTCGGCATCACCAGCCTGGAGGAAGCCGGAGTGTGGTCGGGCCTCCTCATGGGCGCCGCGCCGCTGACCGCCGCCATGGCGGGGCCCTACTGGGGAGCGGTGGCCGACCGCCATGGCCGCAAGCTGATGGTGGAACGGGTCATGTTCGCCTTTTTCACCGTCATGGTGCTGATGGGCTTCGTGGCCTCCGTGAACCAGCTGCTCTTTCTCCGCATCATCCAGGGCGTCTTCGGCGGCTTCACCGCCGCCGCCCTAGCCCTCGTCACCTCACTGAGTCCGCCCGATCAGATAACCTGGACCCTCGGCATATTCCAGACAGCCATGATCGCCGGCAGCGCCTTCGGCCCCATGTTCGGGGGCATCATCGCCGACTACTTCGGGTACCGGTGGGCGTTCGTCTCCTTCGGCCTCCTCTGCCTCATGTCGCTGTTTATCATCCGCCTCGCCGTCGTCGAACGTTTTACGCCCGCGGCCGCCACGGCCAAACAGCCCGTCTGGCGCGAGATCGGCGCCATCATCACCATCCCAGGGCTGTGGCTGACGCTCGCCCTTCAATTCCTCATCCAGTTCGCCATGATGATCATCGCCCCCATCCTGCCCATCTACGTTCACGTCCTGTCCCCCGGTCTTACCTACATCGCCAGCGCCGCCGGGGCCATCATCGCCGCGGCCGGCCTCACCAGCGCCGTCGCCTCGGCAGCGATGGGCAAGATCAGCAAACGGTTCAGCCACCGGGCGATCCTGATAGCGGCCGGCGTCCTGTCGGCGCTGTGCTTCGCCGCCCAGGCCCTCGCCGACAACGTCCTCCTTTTCGGGGCGATGCGGGCCGTCAGCGGCTTCTTCCTCGGCGCCATGCTCCCCACCGTCAACGCCCTGACCTACTTCCTCATCCCCGAGAGCAAACGCGGGGTTGCCTACGGCGTCACCACCGCTTCGATGCAGATGGGCATAGTGTTCGGGCCCATCAGCGGCGGCGCCCTGGCCGTGTACTTCGGTTTCCCGTCAGTCTTTTGGCTTTCGGCGCTGCTGTTCACCGCCGTGTCAGTAAGCGTAATGCTTGTCCGCGGCCTTCCCGACACCGGCACCGGCAAAGACCCCGGCTGATGCTTCCCGGTACCGCGTACCACAAATTTTGATAGTAGCAAAAACCGCCATCAATTATAACTATTCGACTTTTTGCGCGAAAAAAATCCTGCCTACGCCCGCATCGCCTGAGCAACACATAGGGGTATTGAATTTGCAATTTGTGACTATCGAGTTTCGCGCTTAATTTCTCCCGCCGCAGGGGATGCGGTACGGGCGTTGAATTTATTAAAAGAATAATCCACGCACTAAGGCGGTGTACCTGGTGAAGAAATTTCTCGTCCTCCTGATAGCGCTGTTTGCCGTAAATTCCCCGGCTTTTGCCGCCCCCCAGCAGGCTCCGGCCGCCCAGGCCGGTCAATCCGTCCAGGGACAGCCCGTCCTGTCGGCGGCTCCCGCCTGGCCCGCCAAGGCCGACTGGGTCGGCCAACAGGCGACCATCGTTCCCGCCAAGCTGTACGCCTCCGCCAGCTACCTGCTCATTTTCCCCGAGCCTGGCCAGGACATCAGCGGCGTCGACCAGCTTTTCCTCGCCCGCAAGCACATCGGACAGACCTTCGCCATCCAGGGCCTTCACAAGCTGGAGAAAAAGGGCGCCGCGACGCAGTACTTCTGGAAGCTGGCCGGCAAAGACGGTGCCGTCCTGTGGGTAAGGGACTACCCGGAAGCCGCGCCGTCCGCCCTGCCGTTCGCCCTCAGCGGCGAAATCGAGGCCGAAAAGCAGGTTATCGCCGAAATCAATTCTCTCGTCGGCGCCACCCTCTGGATCGACCGCAACCTCATCCCGGCCGCGGAGCTAACCGCAAAAGTCAGCCACCTCTCCCCCCTGACCGTCACGGCTTTCAAATCCGCCGGCCCTTTCAGCGAGGCCTATTCACTGGCCTTCCGCCGGGAGGACGGCACCCCGGTCGTATGGACGGTCGCGCCGACGGGCGCCAGGGCCGCTTTCAGCAACAGCCAGTTTTACGGCCTGATCAGGAGCGGCTTCATGCGCCATGAACCCCAGACGCTCTTCCCCCACTGGACGCAGGAAGACTGGCGGATCGTCAGGGCCCAGGAGGTCCGCGTCGGCTGGGACCGGGACAAGGTTATCCTGAGCTGGGGCCAGCCGCAGACGGCGCCTATGTTGGTGCCTTCCGGCCCGGAGGAGGATTCGTACGAATGGCGGTACGGCAAATACCACCTGTATTTCCGCAATAACCAGCTGATGAAGATCAAGATTCCCGACCCGGCGTCCGTCCCCCAAAAGCCCGGCGAGAAAAAGGGCGTAAAAGACCTGCCGAAAATGATTGAGATTACGGAAGCGAAAAAACCAGAGGGCCGCTAGGCCCACGCATGAAAAAGAAGCGGCAAAATAGCCGCTTCTTTTTCATGCGCTGTATTACGCCTTATTGTCCGCAAACAGGCGTCTCTCGATGGCCAGCCCCGTCGGCGTCTTCGCCAGGCCCCCCTGGGAAGTCTCCCGGAGGCTCGCCGGCAGGGCCATCCCCACCAGCCGCATCGTGTCGACGACCTCATCGACCGGGATGACGCTCTCCACGCCCGCCAGCGCCATATCGGCGGCCACGACGGCCTGGACGGCGTAAAACGCGTTCCGCCGCACGCACGGCACCTCCACCAGCCCGGCCACCGGGTCGCATACCAGACCAAGAGCGTTTTTCAGCGCCAGCGCCACCGCCATCCCGACCTGTCGCGGCGAGCCGCCGTCCATCTGGACGAGCGCCGCCGCCGCCATCGCGCCCCCGGCGCCGCACTCGGCCTGGCAGCCGGCCTCCGCGCCCGAGATCGAGGCGTTTTCGGCGATGATCAGCCCGGCCCCAGCAGCGGTTAGCAGGCCGTCGATGATCACCGCCTCGCTGTAGCCCCGCGCCTCGGCCGCCGCCGCCACCGCCCCCGGCACGATGCCGCAGGAGCCGGCGGTGGGAAAGGCCACGATCCGCCCCATGCAGGCGTTCACCTCGCTGACCGCCAGCGCGTAAGCGATCGCCCGGGCGGCGATATCGCCGGCCAGCGCCTTGCCGCCGGCGATCCGGTCGTTATAAAGGCGCGCGTCGCCGCCCACCAGGCCGCTCGGCGATTTCTCGCCGCTCGCCAGCCCGGCGGCGATGGCCTCGCGCATCACCCGCCAGTTGCGGGCCATATCTGCGCGGATGGCGTCCGCAGGCCGCTGGGCGTGTCTGCTTTCCTGCCCCACGATAACGTCGGCCAGCGACGCGCCGGTCGTCTCCGCCCGCAGGATCCATTCCCCGAAAGTGCGGATGCTGCTCATACGCTCCCCCCCAACGCCGGAACTGACAATACCGCTTTCATGGCCGCCACCGCCCTGATCGGCGGCAAAGCCTCAGCGGGAATGGCCTCGTCGGCCTCGATGACCATCAGCGCCTCCTCGCCCCGTTCCTGACGGGAGACCTGCATGAAGGCGATGTTGACGCCCTCGTCGGCCAGCTTCTTGGTCACGACCGCGATCACCCCCGGCTTGTCGTCGTGGATGGTGATGAGGGTGTTGTACTGGCCGGTCACCCGCACAGGATAGCCGTCGATACGGGTGATGACGATGTTGCCCCCGCCGACCGAGGCCCCCACCACCCGGCGTGTCTGGCCCGAAGCGCCGGTAAGCTCGAGCAGGGCCGTATTGGGGTGGACGTCAGGCAGTTCGACGGTCGAAAAAGTATACTTCAAGCCATGCTCGGCCGCTATGGTCAGAGCCGTCTTGATCCGCTCGTCGTCGGGGGCGAACCCCAGCAGACCGCCGACGATGGCTTTGTCGGTGCCGTGTCCCCGGTACGTCTGGGCGAAGGAACCGTGCAGCTTGATCTGCGCCTCCGCCGGCCGCTCGCCGAGGATTATCCTCGCCATGGCGCCCAGTCTGACCGCCCCGGCTGTATGGGAACTTGACGGGCCGACCATTATCGGTCCGGCGATATCGAACAGACCGCGCATATCATTCGCCTCCCCTGCGCAGGGATGATGTCCGCGCCTGGTGGATCGCCCGGCCTTCGAGCGCGTGCACGCTTTCCATGACAGTCTCCGCCAGCGTCGGGTGGGGATGGATAACCTGGCCGATATCCTCGGCCGTCAGCCCGTGGCGGATGGCGATCGCCCCCTCCATCACCAGGTCGCTGGCGTGCGGCCCGAGGATATGCAGGCCCAGCACCTTGCCGTCCCCGGCATCGGCCACCACCTTCACCAGGCCGTCGGCCTCGCCCATCGACACCGCCTTGCCGTTGGCCGCGAAATTGAAACGGCCCGTCTTGACCGGGCGGCCGGCGGCGAGCGCCTCCTGCTCGGTCAGACCGACGGCGGCGATCTCCGGGTCGGTGAAAATGCAGCCAGGCACAGCGCCGTAATCCATCTCCGCCGCGCCGCCCAGGGCGTTCTCGGCCGCCGCCAGGCCCTCGCTCGAAGCCGCGTGGGCCCACATATAGCGCCCGGTCACGTCGCCGACGGCGTAGATACCGGTAACGTTCGTCTCCATCCGGGCGTTTACCTCGATCCCCTTGCGGCTGAACGCCACGCCGGCGGCCTCCAGCCCGAGGCCTTCGACCGACGGCTGGCGCCCCGTCGCGGCCAGCACCTTTTCTGCGGCCAGCTCCTGCTCCTTGCCGTCAGCGGTCGCCACCGCGACCGTCAGTCCCTCCGGCCCCGGACCGATGGCCGTCACCCTCGCGCCTGTCAGCATCTTTATCCCCTGCTTGCGCAGCAGCAGCGCCATCCTTTTCACCAGGTCGGTGTCGATACTGGGCAGGATGGCCGGCAGCATCTCGACGATCGTCACCTGGCAGCCGAAGGCCCGGAAGATGGCGGCGAACTCCACCCCCACCGCGCCGGCGCCGACGACCACGAGGCTGCGCGGCACCGCTTCAAGCGCCAGCACATCGTCGCTCGTCAGCACCCCCGGCAGATCGGCGCCAGGCACCGGCAGCTTCATCGGCGCCGAGCCGGACGCCACAATGATCTTGCGGGCCGCGACCTCCTCCCGCCCCGCGTGGCTGCTCACCGCCAGCGTCCCCGGGCCGGTCAGCGCCGCCTCCCCGTACCGCACCTCGACGCCGTTGCCGGCCACCAGCTGGACGACGCCCGCCTGCAGCTGACCCACCACCTGATCCTTGCGGGCCATCACGGCGGCGAAGTCGAAACCGATATTGTCGGCCCGCAGTCCGAAAGCCGCGCAGTTCTGGAGATTCTGCCACCTCTCCGCGCTCTTCAGCAGCGTCTTCGTCGGGATGCAGCCGCGGTTCAGGCACACCCCGCCCAGCTTCTCCCTCTCGACCAGCAGCACCCTGGCGCCCAGCTGCGCCGCCCGGATGGCGGCCACATACCCGCCCGGGCCGCCGCCGACGACCGCGATATCGTACATAAACAATCCTCCTCGCTCAGCGCAGCAGATTCCAGCTGTCCTGTCCGTATTTCTCCGCCGCCAGCCGGGCGGCGGCCGCTTCTTCGTTTGCGGTCAGCCCGCCGGGCGCGAACTCGTCCTCCAGCGCGGCGGCGAAACCCGCCGTCAGCGCGGCGGTCAGCTCTCCCCAGGCCGGGCAACATCCCAGCGCTTCTTCGAGACCGATGGCCCGCCGGGCCAGCATATCCGCCGTCGCCGCCCGCGCTGCGGGCGACGGCAGCCTCAGTACGGCCGCCACCGTGGCGGCGTCGAACCTCAGCAGCAGCGACCCGTGCTGCAGGATGACCCCGCCCTTGCGCACCTGGGCGCTGCCTGCCAGCTTGCGCCCCGCGCAGGTCAATTCGTAGTGCGCCGGGGCGTCGAAGCAGGCGGCCGAGGCGTGCTGTGGCCGCCGTCCCTGTCCGTAGGCGGCGCGGGGGATGTTCAGCCCCGCCTCGATCCCCAGCCGTCTCAGCCCGTCCAGCAAACCGCCGCTGAACCAGCGGTACGCGGCCGTGATCGTCGGCGGCACGCCCGGGTAATCCTCCCGCACCACCACGCTATAGGTAAGCTCCGCATCGTGCAGCACCGCCCGGCCGCCGGTCAGGCGGCGCACCACGTCGATGCCGCGCGCGCGGCAGGCGTCCAAGTCAAGCTCCGCCGCCGCCCGCTGAAAATAGCCAAGGCTGACAGCCGCCGGCCGCCAGCCGTAAAATCGCAGCGTGGGCGGCGCCTCGCCCGCCCCGTGGGCGAGCATTATCGCCTCGTCCGCCGCCATATTCGCCGCGGCGTCCGCCGCGCCGCTGTCAATCACCCGCCACGGCACAAGCCCCGCCCCCGATCACGCCGCATTCGTCGATCGCCCGCGCCGTTTCGGCCGCCGACAGCGGCCTCGGGTAGTTATACATCACCCCGCCGGGGCGTTCGTTGTAGTAGGGGCGGTTGCAGTCCGGACAGCCGCTCGTGCGGAACGCCGCCCCGTCGGCCAGCAGCTCCGCAAGACCGTCGAACGCAAAGCCGCCGATCGCGCCGCCGCGGCAAATTATCGCCTCCCGGCCGTACCCCTGGCGCAGCAGGTGGTGAGCCACCTGAACCCTTCGGTACTGGCCTACGGTCGGTGCCGCCATGCCCGCCCAGGCTGTGCCCTTCACCGGCGTAAAAGCGAACAGCCCCACTGTCACTCCTTTATCTATGCAGGCCGCCAAAGTATCGGCCATCTCTTCCTCCGTCTCGCCCAGGCCGACGATGAGGTGGGTCGTTACCCTCCCGGGCAGGGCGGCGGCACACTCGGTGAGCAGCCGCCACCTGTCGTGCCAGTCGCCTTCCTTTGTATCCCGATACACCGCCGGCGTGGCGGCATCCAGCGCCACGCAGATGCGCTCGGCGCCCGCCACCGCGAGCCGCCTAGCGTCGTTCACCGCCTCCAGGTGGCTGGACACGCACACCGGCACCCCGCTGAGGGCACTCAGGGCGGCCACCGCCTCCGCGGCGCGTTCCCGGTCGTCGCCGTCATGGACGACCTGCAGGCAGGCCCGTTTGATCCGCCCTGCCACATAGGCGGCGTCGATGCCGATGATCGTTCCGGCCGCCTCCGCCGCCGGCCAGGTGACGCGTGACAGCATATGGGCCGCCGCGTGGCTCTCTCTGGCCTGGGTGCAGAAGCGGCAATTATTGCGGCACTTCTCCCCCAGCATCACATAGGCGGTGGTCGGCGGCGCCTCGCTCCGCGTCACCCTCCCGGCGACGACAGCGGCGGTTCCCGCCGACAGCCTCCAATAATTCATAATACACAGCACTCCCCTCGTCCGACGGCGGCCAGTCCGAGGCTCTCGGCCAGCCTCACCGCGGCGGGCGTAGGATTTACGATAGCGTTGAAACCCAGCCGTACCGCAGCCTGGTCCAGGTTATCGCGGTAACGGCCTCCCGGCCGCATGCAGCCCAGCCGAAGGGGCACTTCCGGGAACAGCTGGCGGGCGGCGGCCATGACGCCCAGCGCCTCTGCGAGCACCGGCGGCTTGCAGCCGGCGTAACGCGTTCCCTTGGTGGGAACGAACACGATCAGCGTCAGACTGTCGGCGCCCAGCATCCTCAGCAGCGCCAGCGCCTGGTACTCGCCGCGGATCTCGCCGCCGTGGAGGCCGATGCAGATGTGCGGCGCCACCCGGCAGCGCGCCCTGAGCTTCTGATAGCAGGCGGCGTAATCAGCCACCGTCCGGTCGAGGCCGAAGACTTCGCGGATAGTCGCGTCGTCGCCGACAAAATCGAAGGAAACGGTATCAGCCAGCGGCGCGACGACTTCGATATCGGCATCGTCCAGCAGGCCGGTATGGAGGTTGAAGCGACGTCCCTGCTTGAGCGCGGCCAGCCGCGCGGCGTGCGCGGCCAGCGGCACATTGCCGCCGGCCGTGCAGCCGCCGCTGATCAGGCAGCTGGGGCCGAGCCCTTCGCCCTGCCCGCCCACATCCGTCAGCGGTGTCATTCTCTTCAGGTACACGCCGCCGCAGTGGGCGCAATCGAGGGCGCAATCCCCGCCGGTCACGCTCACGGCGGTGGTCTGCGCCGGATAGGACAAGAATATCGTGGGGGAAAAGTTCTCCTCCCTTATCGTCCAGCATTTCGCCGCCAGCGCCTCTATGACCTCCATCGCACAACCGGCTTGCGGGCTGCGGTCGCCTCGTCGAGCCTCCCCACCACGGTTGTGACCGGGGCGTTTTTCACCTTGGCGGCGTCCTCCTCCGCCTCGGCGGCGATCTTAAGCATGACGGCGATAAAATCGTCGAGCGTCTCCTTGCTCTCCGTCTCGGTCGGCTCGATCATCAGCGCCTCCTCGACGATCAGCGGGAAATAGATGGTCGGCGGATGATAACCGTAATCGAGGAGCCGCTTGGCGATGTCCAGCGTCCTGACCCCGAACGCTTTCTGGTTCTTCGAGGTCAGCACGCACTCGTGCATGCAGAAGCGCTCGAACGGCGAATGGAACTTCTCCTTCAGGCGGCTGAGGCAGTAGTTGGCGTTCAGCACAGCGTCCTCGCTGGCCGCCTTCAGACCGTCGGGGCCCATCGACCGGATGTAGGCGTAAGCGCGGACGATCACCCCGAAATTGCCGTAGAAGGACTGCACCTTGCCGATCGACAGCGGCCGGTCGTGATCGAGGCGGTATCGGCCGCCTTCGGCCACGATCACCGGCGCGGGCAGGAAGGGGATAAGCTCCTTCTTGACGCCCACCGGCCCCGAGCCGGGACCGCCGCCGCCGTGGGGGGTGGCGAACGTCTTGTGGAGATTGAAGTGGATGACATCGAAGCCCATGTCGCCGGGACGGGAAATGCCCATGATGGCGTTGGCGTTCGCGCCGTCGTAGTACAGCAGGCCGCCGGCACCGTGGACGATGTCGGCCACCTCGCGGATGTTTTTCTCGAACAGGCCGAGGGTGCTGGGATTCGTCAGCATCAGGGCGGCCGTATCCGGCCCGACGGCGGCGCGCAGCGCGTCGAGGTCGACGGCACCGTCCGGGTGAGACTTGATCTCGACCGTCTCCAGCCCGCACACCGACACGGTGGCGGGGTTGGTGCCGTGGGCCGAATCGGGGACGATCACCTTTGTGCGGTTCTCGCCGCGATGACGGTGGTAGGCGCGGATAAGCTTGATGCCGGTCAGCTCGCCGTGAGCGCCGGCAGCAGGCTGCATCGTCACCGCGTCCATGCCGGCGATCTCGGCCAGGTAGCCCTCCATCGCCGCGAGCATTTCCAGCGCCCCCTGCACCGACGCCTCGTCCTGGAGGGGGTGGATGGCGGCGAAACCGCCCATGCGGCAAGCGTCCTCGTTGATCTTCGGGTTGTACTTCATCGTGCACGACCCGAGGGGGTAAAAGCCCGAGTCGACGCCGAAATTGCGCTGCGACAGAGCGGTATAGTGGCGCATCAGCTCCAGCTGGCTGACCTCGGGCAGAGCGGCCGGCGTCTTGCGCCGGAAAGCGTCGGGGATTAGGGCGGCCGCGTCCGGAGCCGGGACGTCGCAGGGCGGCAGGTCGACCGCGCGGCGGCCGGGCTGGCCCGTTTCGAAAATAAGCGCCTTGGCCTTTCTCATGATACCGCCTCCATCAACCGCACCAGACGGTCGATCTCCGCCCTGGTGCGTTTTTCGGTCACGCACACCAGCATGCAGCCGGCCAGTTCGGGGTAATAGCGGCCGAGGTCGAGGCCGCCGATTATCTTTTCCTTAAATAGCGCGGCGTTTATCTCCGCCACCGGTTTGGCGCAGCGCACGACGAACTCCTTGAAGAACGGGGCGCCGAACACCGGCCGGCAGCTCGGGAGCCTTGTCAGGGAATCGTATGTGTAGCGGGCCTTTTTCAGGCACAGCTCAGCAACCTCGCGGAAGCCCTCGCGCCCAACTGCCGTGAGGTACACAGCCGCCGCCAGCGAGCACAGCGCCTCGTTCGAACAGATGTTGGACGTCGCCTTCTCGCGGCGGATATGCTGCTCGCGGGCCTGCAGCGTCAGCACGAAGCCGCGCGTGCCCTCGAAGTCGGTCGTCTGGCCCACTATGCGGCCGGGCATCCGGCGCATCAGTTTCTCGGTCACGGCGAAAAAGCCCAGATAGGGGCCGCCGTACGAGACAGACAGCCCGAGCGGCTGCCCCTCGCCGACGACCACGTCGGCGCCGAGCGCGCCCGGAGCCTCCAGCACCCCCAGCGCCAGCGGGTCGGCGACCACGATCAGCAGCGCGCCGGCGGCGTGGGCCAGGCCGGCGGCCGCCGCCACATCCTCCAGACTGCCGAAGAAGTTGGGGGTCTGGATTATCACCGCCGCCGTCGCCGGCCCCACGAGGGCGCCGAGAGCGGCGGCGTCCGTCACGCCGTCCGCGAACGGCGCTTCCTTCACCGCGATATCCCTGTCGACGGCGTAGGTGCCGAGGATTGTCCGGTAGTGGGGATGGACGGCGCGCGCCGTAACGACCTCGCTGCGGCCGGTCGCGGCGCAGGCCATCATCGCCGCCTCGGCAAGGGCGGTGCCGCCGTCGTACAGCGACGCGTTGGCCACCTCCATGCCTGTGATCTCGCAGATCATACTCTGATATTCCCACAGCGCCTGCAGATAACCCTGGGAAATCTCCGGCTGATACTGGGTATAGGCGGTGTAGAACTCCGAGCGGCCGATGACATGGTCGACCACGCTCGGCACATAGTGGTCATATGCCCCGGCCCCCAGGAAACAGGCGTACTCGTCCAGGCTGGCGTTCTTGCCGGCCAGAGCCTGGAGATGGCAGGCCAGCTCCGGTTCGGCCATGGCCGCCGGCAGCGCCAGCGGCCGGCTAAGACGCACCTCCGCCGGCACGTCGGCGAACAGTTCCTGCGTCGACCCCACGCCGACGGCGGCCAGCATGGCCCGCCGGTCGGCGTCGGTATGCGGCAGGTAACTCCTGGTCATGCTAATGGCCTCCCTCCGCCGTGAACTTCTCGTACCCGGCGGCGTCGAGCAAGCCGTCCAGTTCGCCGGGGTTGCTCATCTCGATGACCGCGATCCAGCCGTCGCCGTAGGGGTCGCCGTTGATAATCTCCGGGGTGTCGTTCAGCGCGTCGTTGACCGCCACCACCGTCCCGGAAAGCGGGGCGTAGATATCGGACACCGCCTTCACCGACTCGACCACCGAAAACCCCTGGCCGGCGGTCACAGCCGCGCCGACGGTCGGCACCTCGACGAAGACGACGTCGCCGAGCTGGTGCTGGGCGAAATCGGTGATCCCCACCGTCGCCCGGTTGCCCTCCACCCTCACCCATTCGTGTTCGCGCGAATACTTAAGCTCCTGCGGATTATTCATTCGTTATTTCCCCTCTCTTTTATAAAATGGCCTTGGGATAACTTCGGCAGCCACCGCCTTGCCGCGGATCTCGACCGCGAAGCGGGTTCCCGGCTTGGCATACGCGGTCTCCACCAGCGCCATGCCGAGATTCTTATCCAATGTCGGCGCGTACGAGCCGGTCGTCACCGTCCCGATCCTCCGGCCGTCGGCCAGCACCGGATACTCCGCCCGCGCCACGCCGCGCTCGGTCAGCGCGAACCCAACAATCTTGCGCTGCGGCCCCGCCTCTTTCTGCGCGGCCAGCACCGCCCGGCCGTTGAAATCTTCTTTATCGAGGTTCACGAAGCGGGTCAACCCCGCTTCCACCGGCGAAATCGTCGGCGACAGTTCGTGCCCGTAGAGCGGCATGCAGGCCTCGAACCGCAGCGTATCGCGGCAGCCCAGGCCGGCCGGCGCCAGCCCCAGCGGCTCTCCCGCCTCCATGACGGCCTCCCACAGCGCGGCCGCATCCTCCGGGCGGCAGTATATCTCGAACCCGTCCTCGCCCGTATAACCCGTGCGCGACACCATCACCCGCCGTCCGGCCACCTCGGCCTCCGGCAAAAACCAGTAATAGCCCAGTTTATCGACCGGCGCGGCGGTCAGCTTCGCCAGGATCGCCCGCGACGCCGGCCCCTGCAGAGCCAGTTCCGCCGTTTCCGCCGACAGGTTGGCGAGCTCCACGTCGAAGCCCGCGCTGTTATCCCGCAGCCAGTCCCAGTCCTTGGCGATATTCGCGGCGTTGATCACCAGCAGGTAATCGTCCGGCCCGTAGCGGTAGATGAGCAGGTCGTCGACCGTGCCGCCGTCCGGGTAGCACATCGGCGAATACTGCACCTGGTTATCGACCATCTTCGCCACATCGTTGGTCACCACCTTCTGCAGGTAGGCCAACGCCCCCGGGCCTTTCACCGTTACCTCCCCCATGTGGGACACGTCGAACAGGCCCGCCTGCTCCCGCACCGCCCGGTGCTCGGCAAGGATGCCGCCGTACTGGACAGGCAGCAGCCAGCCCCCGAACTCCACGATCTTGCCGCCGTACTTAAGATGGGTCTCGTATAAGGGCGTCTTCTCGGCCATGGCAACTCCCCCCTCGATAATAATAGGCTTTCTCCCGGTCGGAATAATTATTAATGGGCTTGGCCCGGTCCCCCTGAAATCGGCGGGCGCTTTTCCCATGTTTCCCACAGAAGAAAAAACAGAGGCAAAAGAGCGTCCGCTCCTTTGTCTCTGTCCCTTTTACCTGAGAGATTCACCCCTGAGGGTTCTCCTTCGGCGGCGCCGGCGGCGCACTCTCCAGAGGATGGTCCGGCCATGGTCCTTCTGCCTGAGAGTTTAACAAAGGGTTTACTCCTTCGGCGCCGCGATCGCGGTCTCTCCCGTGGCCATCATTCCCTATATTGTTAATGAATTCCTTCGCTGCCGCCCGCGCTTTTCCTGCGGCCCGGAAAAAATTCTTTATTTCACAATCTGCCGCCCGCCAGGATCAATAGCACTCCGGCCGGCGGTCGGCGAACACCGGCATCCGCCGCCTGATCTCCTCCCCGGCCGCGAAGTCCACGTCAGCCACTATTACCTCTTCACCGGCCTCGGACCCTTCCGCCAGCACCTCGCCCCACGGGTCGACGGCCAGCGAATGGCCGTAGAAAACGTTGTTATCATCGCGGCCGACCCGGTTGACGGCGATGACGAACAGCTGATTCTCGATCGCCCGGGCGATATTGAGCGCCCGCCAGTGCGCTCCCCGCGAAGCCGGCCACTCGGCGGGAACGAACAGCGTCCGGCATCCTTCGAGCGCCATGGCCCGCGGCAGTTCGGTGAAGCGCAGGTCGTAGCAGATAATCATCCCGGCGCAGCCGATACTCAGCTCGAAAACCGCCCGACGGTCGCCGGGAGCGAGATAGCGGTCCTCCGCCATGAGGCCGATGAGGTGGATCTTGCTGTATTTGGCGACCACCGCGCCGTCGGCGCCGATGGCGTAGCAGGTATTGTAGACCCGCCCGTCCCGCGCCTCGGCAATCGATCCGCTGACGATCTCCACCCCGTGCCGGCGGGCAAACGCCGTCAACATCGCCATCGTCGGCCCGGCGGCCGGCTCGGCCAGCCGGTCTATCTCCGCCAAGTTGTAGCCTGTCGTCCACATCTCGGGCAGCACGAACAGCTTCGCGCCGCGCGCCAGCCCCTCCGCGAGCATCGTCTCCGCCTTACGGCGGTTGACGGCCACGTCGCCGAGCGCGATATCCATCTGCAGCAGCGCAACCTTCACGTCATCTCTCCTCCCGCCCGGGGCAATTATTGCTCCTGCATAATAATATACGCCGCCGGCGGCAAAATCCTGCCGGCGGCGGCGTATTTATCCTGCTATTACTTCTTGAGCATCGTCGCCTTGCCGTCGACCACCAGCACGCCGTCCTGATTGGTCACCGTCGTCCGGAAAATCAGCCGGTTCTTGGCTTCGATCTTTTCGATGCACTCGACCGTGGCCGTCACCGTGTCGCCGATCTTCACCGGCGCGCGGAAGGACAGCTCCTGGCCCATATAGATGGTGTTGGCCCCCGGCAGGGCGGTGCCGAGCACGGCGGAGATGAACCCCGCCGACAGCATGCCGTGGGCGATCCGCTCTTTGAACATCGTCTGCTTGGCAAATTCGGCGTCGACATGCACCGGGTTGAAGTCGCCGGTCACGCCGGCGAACGTATAAACGTCGGACTCGCTCACCGTCTTGGTCATGCTCGCCTTATCGCCGACCTTGACGGCGGCGAACGGGATATCCTGCACCATATCGTAATCTCCTCTCTATCCGTTAGCGGAGAATGGCTCCCGATATGACCATCTTCTGCACCTGGTTGGTACCCTCGTAGATCTGGGCGATCTTGGCGTCGCGCATCAGGCGCTCGACCGGGTACTCGCGGCTGTAGCCGTAGCCGCCGAAGACCTGCACGGCGTCGGTGGCCACCTCCATGGCGATATCGGAGGCGTACAGCTTCGCCATCGCCGCTTCCTTGGAGTACGGCAGGCCGTTCTGCTTGTTGTAGGCCGCCCGGTAGGTCAGCAGCCTGGCGCAGTCGACCTTCACGGCCATATCGGCCAGCATAAAGGCGATGGCCTGGTTGGCGGATATCGGCTTGCCGAACTGCACCCGCTCCTTGGAATACTTGATCGCCTGGTCGAGAGCCGACTGGGCGATGCCCACCCCCTGGGTGGCGATGCCGATGCGGCCGCCGTCGAGGGTCGTCATGGCGATCTTGAACCCTTCGCCCTCCTTGCCGAGCATGTTTTCCTTCGGCACCTTCATATCCTGGAAAATCAGCTCCTGGGTCTGCGAGGAGCGGATACCCATCTTATGCTCCTTCTTGCCGAAAGTGAAGCCGGGCATGCCCTTTTCGAGGATGAAGGCGCTGATGCCCTTGACGCCCTTCGTCTTGTCGGTCATGGCGAAGACCACGTTGGTTTCCGCCTCTCCGCCGTTGGTGATGAAAATCTTGCTGCCGTTCAAGAGGTAATGGTCGCCTTTGTCGACAGCCACCGTCTGCTGGGAAGCGGCGTCGGTGCCGGCGTTCGGCTCGGTGAGGGCGAAAGCGCCGACCTTTTTGCCCTCCACCAGCGGCACTAGATATTTCTCCTTCTGCTCTTCCGAGCCGTAGGCGAAGATCGGCCAGGCGCACAGCGAAACCGTGGCCATGTAGGACACGCCGATGCCGGCGTCGGCCTTGCAGATCTCCTCGGCTGCCAGCACGTAGCTCAGATAGTCGCCGTCGGCGCCGCCGTACTTCTCGGGGAAACAGATGCCGTTGAGGCCGAGCTCGCCGATCGCGTCGAGGAGCGCGCGGTCGGGTCTCTCGTTCTCGTCCCGCTCGGCCGCCCCCGGGGCGATCTGCTTTTCGGCGAACTCGCGGACCATCTTCTGCATCATCAATTGGTCTTCGGTCAACTCAAAGCGCATGTTTCTTCCTCCATTTCATATTTCGCTCGGACTTATCGGGAAGCGCTATCCGCGCCGGCTATCCCGGCGATCCTCTTCGCCAGCTCCTTCTTGGCCTCGAGGTTGCCCTGACGGGCGATCATGATCCGCTGCGCCTGGGGCGAGCCGGCGCCGTGCATCGACTCGGTGCGGTAGCCGACCGCCGCCGTCCCCAGCGTCAGGTTCTCCACCAGCCTGAGTATCCGCAGGCGGTGTTCGGTCGGCACACCCGACGTGCCGCCCAGATACTTCTCGATTTTCGGGCCAATCTCGGGGTGGCGGAAATCCTGCTCCGACGGCATGGTCACGAACAGGCCGCCGGCGATATCCTCGGCCAGGCGGGCGATCTCGTACGGGAAACGAGTCACATTCTGCTTGCACACGTTGGCCAGCAGCATATCGATAAGATACGTCCCCGAGGCCGTCCGCGCTCCGGCGGCCGAGCAGGCGATGCCGCAGGCGTACAGCGTCTCGTTGAGGTGAACCATCTCGATCAGCTTATCCTTGACATGCGACGCCTTGGCGGCGCCGTTGTACTCGGCGGCCAGCGCGGCAGCGCCGATCAGCACGTCGCCCACGCCCACCTTGCACCCGCCGTAGCTCTGGCGGTGGTACCCGGCGAACCGTTCGACAAGCGCGCCGCTGAAGCGGTACTCGCCGCACATGAAGACATCCTTCCACGGCACGAACACATCCTCGAAAATCACCAGCGACTCATGGCCGCCGAAAGTGCTGTTGCCGGTATCGATCTCCCCGCCCTCCAGCTTGCGGGTATCGCACGACTGGCGGCCGTAAATATACGTTATGCCTGCGGCGTCGGCGGGCACGGCGAAGCACACCGCGTAATCGGCGTCCTCCTCGCCCATGCTGATCGTCGGCATCACCAGGATCCAGTGGGAGTTGAGCGCCCCCGTCTGGTGGCACTTCGCCCCGCGCACCACAATGCCGTCGGCCCGCTTCTCGACAACGCGGAGGAAAAGGTCGGGGTCGGCCTGCTTGTGGGGCGGCAGGCTGCGGTCCCCTTTGGGGTCGGTCATCGCCCCGTCGACCGTCAGGTCCCCGTCCTGGACCATGGTGACGAAAGCGACGAACCGGGCGTGATAATCCGTGCCCAGTGCCTCGTCCATCTCGAACGTCACGCTCTCGACGGCGTTGATCGCGTCCATGCCCACGCAGCGCTGGAAGCACGACGCCGTCTTCTGGCCCAGCAGCCGCTGCATCTTCACCTTCTTCACCAGATCGTCGGCGCTCTGGTGCAAGTGGGCGAAGCGGTTGATCTTCCGCCCCGTCAGGCTGGACGTCGCCGTCATCAGCTCCTCGTGGGCCGGATCGTGCGCCAGGGAATACGTCATCTTCACCGCGTTCAGCGACGGGCGGATGATTGGGTGGTCCACCGGATTGTCGACCTTCTCCCCCAGCAGATACAGGTTGAACTTCATCTTGCGCAGGCTTTCCTCATACTGCGCCGCTGTCATGAGCGCCATATATCAGCCCTCCTTGCCTATCAGGCCGCGGCCGACCGCGAACGCGCGGCTGTCGTCGGCGTGAAACTTCTCGTCCACCATCGTCAGCAGCTTCTTCAGGATGACGTCGGGCTGCAGCACGCTGCTTACCGCCGTGAACGCTCCCAGCATCACCACATTCGTCAGCAGCACGTTGCCGAGGTCCTTGGCCGCCCTGGTCGCATTCAGGAAATGGCCGTCAAGCCCCTTCTCCTTGATGATCGCCACGATCTGCTCGGTGCTCGGATATTCGTCCACCTTCATATTGGCGAGGATGGTCGGCACCGGCGCCGTGTTGATGATGAATGTGCCCTTTTTACCCAGCAGACCGATATAGCGCAGCGCCTCCAGCGGCTCGAATCCGAGCAGCACGTCCGCCTGGCCCGCCGGCACCAGCGGCGAAAATATCTCGCCGTCCGCGATCCGCACGTGGGACAGCACCGAACCGCCGCGCTGGGCCGCGCCCTTCGTCTCCGTATTGACCACGTTGTAACCGGCATCCATCGCGCACTTGGCGACGACCTGGGAAGCAAGGATGTTTCCCTGGCCGCCGACGCCGGCGATCACTAAATCGAACTTCATTTTATGGCCCCCCTCTTGCATACCGATACGCACACGCCGCAGCCGTTGCAGCTGCTCGGCTCGATAACCGCCTTGCCTTCGCTCAGGGTGATTGACGGGCAGCCGAACGTCCGCACGCACAGGCCGCAACCATTGCACACCGCCACATCCACCGCCACCTGCCGGGGCGTATAAGAAATCTTGCCCTCGCGGCCGAACTTCAGGTAACACAGCGCCTCGGCGACAACCACCTTGACGCCGGTTTCCGCCGTCGCCTCGGCTATGACCCGGGCCGTCTCCTCGACATTGTAAGGATTGCAGCGGAACACCTTCGCGCCCATCGCCGCCGCCACCGCGCCGGGCTCGATAGGCGTCACCGGCTGGTTGAGATTATTGGCGCTGCCGGGATGGGGCTGGAAGCCCGTCATCGCCGTCGTCGAATTGTAGGCGATCACCACCGTGATATCGGCGCCGTTGTAGATGGCGCTCGCCAGGCCGGTGAGGCCGTTGTGGAAAAAGGTCGAATCGCCGATCAGCGCGTACACCGGCTTATCAAAGCCGGCCTTCTTGATGCCGTAGGCCATCGGAATGGACGATCCCATGCAGTAAATGGTCGCCTGCAGATTCATCGGCTCGAACGTGCCCGCGTCGTGGCAGCCGATATCGCCGGTCACCACGCCGCCGTTCTTGCGCACGACCTCCTTCAGGGCGACAAGCAGGCCGCGGTGGCTGCAGCCGGGGCACTGGGTCCGCGTGCGCGCCGAAACGTACTGGCCCTGCGCCGGGGCGGGGTAATCCTTGCCGGCCAGCGCGGCCTCCACCGCCGTCAGCACCAGGTTGGTCGACAGCTCGCCCTCGCTGGGCAGATAACCGCCGCGGCCCAGCACCTCCAGCACAATCTTATGCTCGAAGCACAGCTCTTTTATCAGTTTTTCGACCACCGGCTCGACTTCCTCGAACACCACGACCTTCTTCAGGCCGCGGACAAAATCGAGCACCTTGCCCTCCGGCAGCGGCAGGGTCGACAGTTTGAGAATGGGCAGCTTCGCGCCGTGGATACGCTCCGCCTCCTTGAGAAAGGCGTAGCCGATGCCGCAGCCGATAAAGCCGACTTCGCCCGGCGCCTTCTCGACCCGGTTGAACGGCGAATCCTCCATCAGCGCCTTCAGCTCGGCCTGCTTGGCGTTCAGCCAGCGGTGCCGCATCTTCGGCCTGAGCTCGCCGCCCGATTCCTTCTCCACCACCGCCGACATCACGAACCGTTTGCGGTCGATCACGAACTCGGCCGGGCGGCTCTGCGGAGCTACATCGCCGTACTCCACCATGCCGCCGGCGTGATTGATGCGCATCACCGGGCGGAGGGCGAAGACCAGCTCCGTCTTCTCCGACAGCTCAAACGCCGCCTTGGTCATGTCATAAGCCTCCTGCACGCTCGACGGATCGAACATCGGCAGGTGGGCGTAGTTATGGACGAGAATCCGCGTATCCTCCTCGCACTGCGACGACAGGCCGCCCGGGTCGTCGGCGGTTATCAGCACCATCCCGGCGCGGATGCCGGTGAAATTCACATGCATCAGAAAATCCGCCGCGGCGTTGGTGCCGTTGTGTTTCATCACCGCCATCGACCGCTGGTTGGTCAGCGAGGCCGCGGTCGCCACCTCGAAGGCGTGTTTCTCGTTCGCCGACCACTCGGCGTACACACCGGGGTAACCGCCGCAAAGATCGACGATCTCGGTGGCCGGCGTTCCCGGGTACCCGGCGACAACCCTGACCCCCGCCTCCGCCGCCCCGCGGGCGATGGCCTCGTTGCCCAGCATAAACTCTTTTCTCATCTACTTTCCTCCCATCTCAGGCTCAGAACAGCGTCCGTCTCCCCTGACTGCAAAACCCGGCGGCCGGCCGGCGTATCACCCGCCGCCCGCAACCGTCATTTTGTTCGCATATGTAAACATCGTTCATCTGAATGAACACAAGAAGCCGTCTGTTTTTACCCTTCACAGTCTGCCGGTTCGGCAGGGCTTCGTGCGCCACATTTGGTTCAATATTATGAACACAGTTCATATATATGAACAAAATAAAACTGTTCTTTATGGCGACAGTATTCTTGGCGCTGTTAGCGTTTTCCTGCCTGCCGCAAATAATTTTATCTCGCCGCTGCGTGGCGGCCCGCCACCACGGCCGGTTTAAACCTTCCCCAGCCGCATCGACACATGCCCGGCCATCGCGCGGACCCTCTCGACTACCGTCGGCATCATATCGCCCGCCCCTGCCCTGCTGGCCGCCATCGTCACACTGAGGGCCGCCACCGTCTTGTTGGTCTTGTCAATAATCGGCGCTGCCACGCAGATGCCGCCGGGGATGATCTCCTGGTCGTCCACGGCGAAGCCCTGCTCGGCGACCCTGCCGAGTTCAGCCACGAGCGACTTGAAGTCGGTGATCGTGTTCTCGGTGTAGCGTTCGAGCTGGACGCCGCCAAGGCGGGCCTTCAGCTCCTCGGCCGGCAGCGTGGACAGCAGCACTTTGCCGATGGCGGTGGCGTGGGCGGGGATGCGGTAGCCGATCGTGGCCACCACGCTCACATCTCGCGACCCGTGGTGCTTGGCGATATAAACGATGTGCCGCCCGTCGAGGATGCCGGCGTGAGTCGTCTCGCCGAACTCGTCGCTCAGCTTCTTGATGCCCAGGGCGATCTCGCGGGAAATATTGGTGTTGTTGATGCACACCGCGCTTATCTGGATTAGCTTCAACCCCGGGTAATACGCCCGCGTATCGGGGTCGTAATCGAGGTAGTCGCTGTTCACCAGCTCATGTAGCAGCAGCGACAGCGAACTCTTCGGTATATCGAGGTGATGCAGGATGGCGGTGAAATTAGGCGGTTTGGCGCTTTTGGCGATAAAGCCGATGATGTCCAGAGTACGGGATGCCGATTTCACCAGCGGCGTCTGTCTCCCTGCCATGGCAAAGCCTCCTTTGCGGCCGCATCCGGCAGAAACTCATCCGCCGGTACGTCTGTCTCTATTCAATAAAAAAAGCCCCATCCCCTGCCGCAGCGTCGAAAAATGCCGCCCGCCGTTCGCCGCACCCAGCGGGCCGCGCACAAGCAAAAAGGCCGGATACCCGGCCTTTCAAACCGCATGGCTATATTGTCTTCGGCTTCGAAAATCTCGCTTTAAAAGCCGCCGTATTGGCCTGCTGCTGTTTCAGCTTCGAAAGCTTCGCCCCGTCGACCGGTTGGATCCTGCCGCCGAAATCCGTCAAAAGCAGCGCTTCGATCTCTTCGCGGGCGAGGGTATAAACTTTCATCGATTCTCCGCCTGTCATAACTGTAGCTCCTTCCCGTCCGGCGCTCGTCTCCCCCGCGGCGGACCCGGCCGCGAAGGCACATGTCCGCAGAAATTAATAAACACCCCGGAATGTCCTTTTGGGGTTCTTTGCCGGGTTGTCCCGGTTAAACTTCTCGATCAGGGCGTCGAGTTTCTTCTTTTTATCATCTGTCAATTAGCAGAAAAAAGCACCCAAGCCTGGGCTTATTTTTGCAAATTAGGCCGGACATATAAGATTATTACATCCGCTTCAATTTGCTATAATTATTTTTATATTCTTACAGCAAAGGAAGTGGATTTTTCATGC
>JAHDOI010000093.1 GCA_018434945.1 Selenomonadales bacterium | reverse complement strand
GTAGCCCCCATGATGCTCGTAGGGTTGACCGCTTTGTCGGTGGAGATCATCACGAATGTTGCCGTGCCGCTCCGCTCGGCCGCTTCCGCGACCACCTTTGTACCGAAAACATTGTTGCTTACCGCTTCTTCCGGCTGAATCTCCATCAATGGTACATGTTTATGGGCCGCGGCATGGAAGACGACTTCTGGTTTATATGTATTGAAAACGTTATTAATGCGATTTGCGTCTCTGATGTCGGCGATTACCGGATTAAGTTCCAGGTTGAGGTGCCTTCCCCTCAATTCACGGTCGATCTCGTAGATGCTGTTTTCACCTTTCCCCAGCAGCACAAGTTGCGTTGGCCCGAGCTTGGCGATCTGACGGCAGAGCTCCGACCCCACCGAGCCGCCCGCTCCCGTCACCAGCACGCTCTTCCCTGTAAGGTAGTTTGCGATCTCGTCGAGGTCGAGCCGCACCGGCTCGCGCCGCAGCAGATCTTCGAGGTCGACGTTACGGAGCTGGTCCACCGACGCCTTGCCGTCGATTAGTTCATAAAGGCCGGGAACGACCTTGATCGCGCAGTTGGTTTTTTTGCACTCTTTCATGATTTGCCGCAGCAGCCGGCCGCCTATCGACGGCATCGCGATGATGATCTCCTGCACCTGGCAGGTCGCAACGATCGGGACGATGTCGTTTCTCGTTCCGAGGACTTTGGCACCGTACAGCATCTGGTTATGCTTGCTAGCGTCATCGTCGATGAAGCCGATGACTTTTTTGTCGTCGCCGACCCGTTGCTGGATTTCCCGGGCGATCATCGCCCCCGCGTCGCCGGCGCCGATTATTAGTACGTTGACGCTGCGGCTGGCCTGGCGCTGGCGGATATGGTAAAGGATGCGCACCCCCAGCCGGCTGCCGCCGATCAGTGCGATGTCGAACAGCCAGGCCATGATGTAGATCGAGCGGGGAAAGCCCGGTACCGACCAGTACATTATCGCCGATATGACAGCTGAGCTTGCCGTGACCGCCATGATGATCGCAACCAGTTCGTTGATGCTCGCATACCGCCACAGGCGGTTGTATAGGCCGAAGAGGTAAAAGGTCGCCAGGCGGACTATGGCAATGAGCGGCAGGAAGCCGAGCATCGTCAGTATGTACCTGGCTTCGACGCTGCCTTCGAACCTCAAGAATAAGGCCACATACGGCGTGGCCATTACGATCAGGGCGTCGAGCGCCATGAGGAACAGGGATTTGGCTATCCGGCTCACTTCTTAACCACCCAATTTGTCAATTCATCTCCGATTCTGTTGAATTCTGCACAAAAAAGAAAAAACCTTCCATCCTCCATGGGTAAGAAATGGAAAGGCCTTTCACTTGCTGTGCGGCGATACTATTCCGGCGATATGTTCACCTACGCCAGTCCTAGGTATGAGCCAGCAGCCGTACATTCGATTTTACTTGTTTTTCTCGATAATCTCTAGGGTCGCTTGGAAAACTTTTTCGACGCTGATGCCTGTCATGCAGTGGAGGGTGGCGCACTGGTGCTTGTAGCACGGGTGGCAGGCGGCGTCCGATTTTATCACGACGCTCTTGTCGTTATAGGGTGAAAAACCTGTCACCGGCGAGGCGCCGAAGATCGACACCAGCGGCACGTCCATGGCGACGGCGATGTGCATCGGGCCTGAGTCGTTGGTCACAAGGGCGGCGCATTTTTTGAACAGCGCCGCGAGTACCAGCAGGTTGACCCGGCCGGTGAAGACGGCCAGCTTCGGATGGTCGGCGTTTTTCATCAGCGCCACAGTTTCGCGGACAAGTTCGACGTCCATCGGCCCGCCGAAGTACGCGACGCCGTAGCCTGCCTCAAGCAGTCTGTCGGCCAGTTCTGCGAAATATTCCTTCGGCCACCGCTTGGTCGGCCAGCTGGCCCCGCTGTTCAGACCGACGACAGGCCTTCCGTCTGTTCCATATTCCTCCGCCCACAGTCGCGCGGCCTCCACTTCGGCGGGCTCGTCCAGCCACATCTCGATGCCCCGGTCGTCGATAGCCGTTATTCCCAAAGCCTCCCGCAGTACGTCGAAATGGGCCTCGACCTGGTGCTTGATCCTTTTGCGGTTTTCCATAACCTTGTCGAACAGCAGATGGGGGCCGATGGTCGAATAACCGACGATTTTCCCCGCCCCGCTGAGGCCGGCGAGAAATGACGCCCGTTCGTTGCGGTGCAGGTTGATTACGAGATCGAATTTCTCCCGCCGGATTTCGCCGATCAGCTTTATGTAATTTCCCAGTTTGTCGTGATATCCTTTTTTGTCGATGGCGATCAGTTGGTCGATATTCTTATTGTATTTAACAAGATCGGCGATCTTGGCGTCCGCGAGCAGGGCGATGCGGGCCGCCGGAAAGTTGCTCCTGAGTGTCCGCAGCACCGGCGTGACCAGCAGCAGATCGCCGATATGCATGAGGTTG
>JAHDOI010000071.1 GCA_018434945.1 Selenomonadales bacterium | reverse complement strand
TGGATGCGCCTCCTTTGTTATTTATGCGGTCGGCAAACCTGCATATATTTTAACAAAGGAGGCTTTTCTTTCCTCCGCATAGCTATAAGCTTTTTGATACCACCTGCTTAGCAGGTGGTTGCCGCTTACGCAACGCAAAACCGGACACTATTCAGTGCCCGGCTCCTTTTCGCCTGCGGGGAAACCTCCCGCCGCGACGCCCTTACAAGAACATCGGCACGGGATTGAGCTCTGCCTCGCTGTCCGCCTTCTTCGGCCAGCCCAGCTTGACCGGCACGCGGCTTATTCCCCAGTGGTGACAAATCCGTTATCCGCCAGCAGCTCCATCGCTTTCGCGTAAGTCTCGATCACCATCGCCGGGCAGCGGAGCATCTTGTTCCAGGGATCGTCGTTCAAGATGGTCTGGCAGTCGGTGCCCCCGTAGCTTCGGCCAAACTTGACCTCGAACCAGTCGAGCAGGTCGCGCGCCATGACGTTGAGCAAATGGTTCTCCCGCTCCTGCGGCTCGCCCCGCCCGGCGTACAGCCCGAGCAGACAGACCGCCCCCGTGAGCACGCCGCAGATTCGGCCGCAGTCGCCCAGGCCGTTGGCTAGCCCGTTCATCGCCCGCACAAGGTCGGGATTGGTCTTGCCCTGGCGTTCGAGCCCCAGGATGAGCAATATCTGGCTGCAGTGGAAGCCCTCCGCCCGCAGCTCTGCAATGCGGGCCATTTCGTCGGCCACTATAATCCCCCTCTCCTGTCCGTCTCCGGCACACTCACCGGTAATTGACTAGTTTAAGCTGGCAGCCATAGCCGCCGCACTGGATGATATTCATACAGCCGTAATCCTGACCGATGCGGAAAACATTGGCGACAGGCATGCCGAGGATATGGCTGAGCAGCACCCGGTTGACGCCGGCGTGCCCGACGATCGCTATATCGCCGGCGGACGACGCCAGTATCTCCTGAAAAGCCGCGACCACCCGCAGGCTGCAGTCGGCGAAGCTCTCGCCGCCGGGGACGCGGTAGTAGCCGATGTCGGCCCCTCGGGCCTTGAATTCGTCGGGAAAACGCCGGGCGATATCGGCGAAGGAATAGCCCTCCCATTGACCTAACGAGATCTCCCGCAATGCTGTCAGCGCCGTCACGGCCGTCCCTTTCCGGCAGGCGATTATTTCCGCCGTCCGCCGCGAGCGGGCCAGGTCGCTGCAGTACACCGTACCGATGGCGGCGGCTTCGAGCATATTTTGCAGCCGCCGCGCCTGACGCTCTCCCTCGTCGCTGAGCGGCACGTCGCTCTGGCCGATATAGCGCCGTTGGTCGTCTTCGAGGGCGACTGCCCCATGTCTGAGCAAATACACTTTCCTGTCCATCAGCTCAACTCCACAATCGCTCGTTTGGCCGCGCCCGCTTCGAGGCGGCCCCGGCAGGTCTCGACCGCTGCCGCGACCGAGAGCGCGCCGGCCTGGCGCGCCAGCCGGATCGCCGGCACTGCGTCGAGGACCGCCGCCAGCCCGCTCCCGTGTTTGCCTGCTGCCCCCGGGAGCAGCGACGCGGCAATCGTCAGCCTGGCAGCGTGCGAAAAGCGGTCGACGGCGGCCGTGAAACCGATCAGGCCCGGCACCGCGAACAGCGCCTCATCGAGGTCGGCAAGGCTGAAGCCGCCATAACCGCCGAGGGATATCAGGCCGTCCCTGCGTCTGGCGACCGGCGCCAGGCGGCGCAGGACCGAGCCGCAGGGACACCGTCCGGGGATCATGCGCGAGATATCGCCTGTGCGGTAGCGGATGAGCGGCATCCCTCGCCGGGTCAGCGTGGTGACGACGACCTCCCCTTCCCCGCCTTCAGGCACGGGAGCACCCGACTCTGGGTCGACCACCTCGAAATAAAAATCGGCCTCGTGCAGGTGGTACCCGGCGTGGGCCGCGCAATCGGTGCCGCCCCCCAGCCCGAGCTCGGTCATGCCGTAGTGCTCGAAAACCTCGCAGCCCCAGACGCGCTCAAGCTCCCGGACGATGGCGCGGGGGACGTGGTCGGTGCTGAGGAGGATGCTCTTCACCGATACCGCCGGGCCGTTGCTGTCCGCCCAGCGGGCCAGCGCCAGCACCTGGGAGGGGATGCCAACGAGGGTGTCGATCTTCTCCGCGGCCATTACCGCCAGGGTATCCGGAATGCTGACGACCATACCGTGGGGAACCGGCCGGACACCCAAACGGCGGAGGGCGGCGGCAAGCAGGTCGCCGACACCGCCCGGCCGTTCGCCAGGCAGCAGGATTAGTACCCGGTCGCCCTTGTCCGTCAGGCTGGCCATGCCGTACTGAAAAAAATCCACCGTCCCCTCCTGGTCGGCGGGGGTGAAATAAAACCGTTTTGCCTGGCCCGTCGTGCCGGAGCTGTCCAGGGTCACGACCCGGCTGACGTCGCTTTGCGACACGCACAGAAAGCGCGGGCCCCACCGCCGCACGTCGTCGGCGGTCGTGAACGGCAGCCGGCCCAGGTCGCCCGGGCAGGCGATCTCCGCGGCCGCGCAGCCGGCCAGACGAGAACGGTAAAACGGGCTGGTTTCGAGCGCCCAGCCGATTGTCGCCCGCAGGCGAAGCAGCTGATGGCGCGCCAGCTGTTCCCGTGTGATGCCTGCTTTGCCGGCGCCGATTCTTTTTGCCGCCCACTCCTCGAGCGGCGTTGTCCTTACCCCGCTCACGGCCGTACCTCCTGCGGGCGGTAAAGCGGCCGGCCCGCCTTATCGGTCAGGTTGTAGGCGCAGAAAGGGATCAGCCGCCCGTCGGGATGGAAAATGTGGAGAGGACAGTCTTTGAGTCTGTCGGTGTCGATATTCCCGGCGTCCTGAAAAGCCATGGCGGAGATGCAGATTGTCCGGGTTTCAACCATATCCAGAAACGCATCCAGGCTGTCGGTGACCGTCCCCGGGCAGTGCGCCGGGCTGGCCGTTCCCGCGCCGCCGGCCGCCGACCATCGCCTGGCCACGAACGACCGCGCTTTGCGGACGCCTTCGGCGGCCGGACGCGGCTGGCAGCATGTTTTCTCCCGGCCGCTCCTCGACAGTTTCATAGCCCCGTCCGCCGCCACGAGGTATTCGGCGTGGAAAGAACAGTACGCGTTCCTGGCGCCGGACGGCCTAAAATCGGTCGCCCTCATCTTTCCGCCGGATTGTTCCTCCAGCGCCCGCATGAGCTCGGGGAGCGTGAATCTGTCGGCGTCGGCGGGCGTCTGCGGGAAGCGGCCGAAATAGCTGACCGGCTGGAAATGGACGCCGCGGACCGCCGGCACCAGGCCGGCGGCGAAAGCGACGATCCGGCCGATATGCCCGGTGTTAATCCCCGGCACGAGCGTGGGCACGAGGACGACGCCCAGCCCCAGCTCGGCGCAGCGGGCGATCGCCTCCTGCTTTCTTGCCAGCAGGGTCCTTCCCCTGATTCTTTCATAGACGTCGTCCTCCAGGCCGTCGAACTGCAGGAAGACGCACGACAGCCCCGCCTCTTTCAGCCTCGCCCCGTATTCCCGGTCGTCCGCCAGCCGCAGGCCGTTCGTGTTCAACTGGAAAAACCCGTACCCCAGCGACCTCCCCAGCGCGATAATCTCCGGCAGGTCGTCCCGGAGGGTCGGTTCGCCGCCCGACAGCTGGATGTTGCATTGCCCGTTGGCTGCCCTGATCTGCCTCAGCCAGCCCGCGACCGTAGCAAAATCCGGGTCGTCGCCCCGGCGGCCCGCGCTGGCGAAGCAGACCGGGCAAGCAAGATTGCAGCGCCCGGTAACCTCGAGCAGCACGCAGCAGGTCGGACGGCGGTGGCCGGGACACAACCCGCAGTCGAACGGACAGCCCTTGCCGGCTGACGATACGTTAGCAGCCGGCGTCGTACCGCCCTCGCCCGCCCATGTTTCGTACGCCGGCGTCCCGCGCCAGATCACCGTCCGGAAATCGCCGTGTTCGGGGCAAGTCTTCACCAAATATACGACGTCGTCCCCGGCGACTTTCCGGGCCGCAATGCGCGCCAGACACTCCGGACACAGGCTTTCGGTAACACCCAGCACCTTTTCTTTTCCCGCAGCTTTTCTCATCCGCCCTCACCCGCCGCCTGCCAGCCAGTGGCGCCGCATATTACTTCCCGGAGGCTCGCCCCCACAGCCGCTTCCACTCGCGCCGCGATGCGCTGCGCGGTGGCGAGACGTTCGTCGGCCGCCCTCTGCGCGGCGGCGTCGGCGGCAAATCTCTCCCGCGCGGCGTTGACCCGCTCTTCGATTGTCACAAGCCGTTCGTTCTGCACGAGCTTGTCGGCAAGATAAACGATCGCCGCCTCGTCGAGCTCCTGACCCTCCGCGAAGAGAAAATCGTGATGGACAGCCACGACGGCCGCCACCCGCGGATAACCCAAACTTTTGACGATCCTCGCCCCATGGCGGGGGTGATCCGGCCTGCCCTTGGCCAGATCGTGAAGCCGCCCCGCGGCCGCGGCAAGCCCTGCGTCGAGAAAATGCCCTGCCAATGCAAGCCGGCCGGCGATCGTTCCGGCCACGCCGGCCACCATCCGGCTATGGCGTGCCACGTTTTCCGGGACGGCCAGCATCGCCATGATTGCCTCGCACTCGCTCCCGGTGGGGAAGTGCCGGCAGGCATGATGATCGAGGATTCGGCGGTAATCGTCGGCGGTATCGATATCCATCATAATGCCTTCGTCGGCCACCGCCACCTCGCCGGCGCGCGGCTCGCAGCGCGCCAGCAGGCCGCGCAGCCCTTCAGTGCCGTCCCAGGCCATGATCGCCGGGAGCAGGGAGGCGGCGATGAGCGGCGGATGCCCGCGCCGGCCCTGAAAAACGGGGTAGACGACATCGTTCCCGCCCTTTCTGGCGGCCCGGGCCAAACGGCGGATCGTATGGCTTTTCACCAGCGGGATGTCGGCAGGCAGGATGAAGAAAGCCCCGGCATCCGCCGGCAGCGACTTCACCCCGGCGACGACCGAGGAAAACATCCCGTCACGGTAACGGTCGTTGACAACGGCCCGCACCGCGATACGGTCGAGCACCGGCAGCAGCTCGGCGGCGCGGTGCCCGGCCACCACGGTGATGTCGTCGACGCCTGCCCGGCGCAGGCTGCCGATCGTATTCTCGATGACGGTCGACCCGCCCAGCGGCAGCAGCGGCTTGAAGCCCGGCGCCCGCGACGAGCACCCGGCGGCCAGAACCACCGCCGCCGGCTTATCAGCGCCGCGCATTTTCCCGTTCAGCCCTTACCCTGATGAGTTCACCGACGATGCTCACCGCCAATTCCTCGGGCGTCTCCGCCAAAATATCGGTGCCGATCGGCGAATACACCCGCCGGAAATCGCCTTCGCCAAAGCCCTGTTCGGCCATGGCGGCGTACAGCTTATCGCGCTTGCGCCGGCTGCCGATCATGCCGATATAGCCGGCGTCCGTGCGCAGCGCCCACTCCAGGACGGTCCTGTCGTGCAGGTGGCCGCGGGTGACGATCACGATGTAGCTGTCGCCGTCGATATCCAGGGAAGGCAGCCGGCCGAAGTCTTCCAGCACTATGAGTTCCGCGGGCGCGGGGAACCGCTCGCGGCTGGCGTACTCGGCGCGGTCGTCAAGCACCACCGTCTTGAAGCCGACTGTTTCCGCCAACGGGGCGAGCTTCTGCGATACGTGCCCGGCGCCGAAAACGAAGACAACACCGGTCGGGCGGATGGGCTCAACAAGGCACCGCCGCCCTTCGAGCACTTCGGCATGGATGGCTATCTTGGCCGGCCCTTCGGTAAGCTTGGCCAGAAATCCCGGCTCGCCGTCAAAACGGCCGACCAGGCTGCCGCCCTGCCTGACGAGGCATTGCTGACGGGCCGGCCGGCTGCAGTCCTGTCCGTCCCCCAGCGCCGTTATCAGCCAGGCCTTCTCGCGCCGCTGCAGAGCCGCGCACACCTCCCGGTAAACAGCGACATTATCCCGGTCGTCGGCGTCGATGAAATCCAGCAGCACTTCCCCCTGACCGCCGCAGATCATGTCCATGCCGGCCACATCCTGGCCGCTGAGGTCAAACGGCTGCACCACGCTCCGCCGCGACCGGAACACCTCGCCGGCCAGCCGCACCGCGTCCGCTTCGAGCCGGCCGCCGCCGATCGTGCCGATGATCGCCCCGTCCCTCCGGACCACCATCTTGGCTCCGGCCGTCCGGGGTGCGGAGCCGCTTTTATCGAAAATGGTCGCCACCACGATACTTTCCTTGTCAGCCACCAGATCGCTCACTTGCCGGAAAAAACTTTTCATCGCCTTCGCCCCCGCGTGTAAGTTCGCCTCCGCCGTCGCCGGCTAGATATCCTCATGTCCGTCGCAGCGATGAACGTCCGGCCCCTTGCCGAACAGCTCGCCCAGCTTCGCCAACGCGGATTCGGAGAAAAAAGTGATGCCGACAGGTTCGCCGGTCGCGGTTTCCCCTTTCAGCAACACGCCGTTGGCGGTTTCGCGGTATGTTACCGGCAATGTGCGCCGGTATTTCACGCCCGTATGCTTGTCAACGACTTCGACGGTGATTTCGTCGGCCTCGATCAACTCTACAGGCTCCTGCGCCTTCAGGCGCTTATCGCGTTCGAACGGAAACACCTTGCTGACGCCCATCAAAATCAGCCCCCATACCCAAAGATTATTCCGCGCAGCCGCGCCTGCGGCCCTACTTGTCCTCCAGGGCCGCTTCCACCTGCTGCATCTTGCCGGTGGCCAGCGCCTCAGGGATATAGACCAGCCCGCACCGGGGGCACTTGGGCAGTTTGACCGGGAAATTACTGCCCATATAGGTCAGGGTCACGTCGCCCGGGGCAAGAGGTATGCGGCACTTCACACATACAAGCTTCTGTTCGTCCATATTGCTCCCCCGCTAATAGAGTATTTCTATCCGGTGACTGTAGGCGTTGTGGACCAGGAAACCGCCGTCAGCGGGCGAGTACTCCACCCAGTACGTGACGGCGGACGGCCGGTGGCAGGCGAGGAAGCGTCCGCTGGCGGTATCCTCGAACTTGTCGCCGGTGGTTTCCGCGTGGACGATGACCTGGGCGACATCGCCGTCGAGGATCATCCTGTCCTCCAGCACGCTCCGCACGTCAGCGGGTATGATCAACTCGACGCCGCTTTCAGGCTCGGTCACGGTTTCACCCCACAAATCCCGGCGCAGCGCCCGTTTGAGCCGCGCCCGGTTCTCCCGCCGGTCCGAATAGCCCGGTGCCGGCCGCGCGGCCGGATCATCGCCGCCCGCCGCGAACAGCAGGTCGAGCAGATAGACGGCCCGTTTGCCCTGGCTGGCGAAATTGTCGCGGCACATCGCGCAGTATGTCAGGTAGTCTGTCGGGCTTTCTCCGATGCGCCGGGCGACGACCTTACGGGCGACCTCGCGGTCGGCGAACAGCATCAGACCGCCGTAGCCGCAGCAGACCGTCGTCTCGCGGGTGTGGGGCAGCTCCTCAGCCCCGTGGCCCAGACGGCTGAGGATGTTGCGGACACAGCGGTGCAGCGACGCTTCGTGCCTGGTGGTGCAGCTGTCGTGAACAGCCAGCTTTTGCGCCTGCAGTCCCGCCGGTCCTTCCGGCAGGCCGGTGCGGTCGAGGAGCGTCCACAGCGTCTCCACCGGCACGCCGGGCAGGTTGTGGTGAAACATGCTGTAACAGGTGGGGCAGGCGGTGATTACCGTTGGACGGCCGAGGTCTTCCCAGTTCTTTTCCGTCGCCAGCAGCGTCTCCCGGAATAATTCCTCCCGTCCGGCCCAGTTGGCCGGCGCCCCGCAGCAGCCCAGCATCAGACCGACGCCGCCTTCGAGCCTGCCGCACAGAAACTCGTACATCTTCCGGACAGGCTGCGGCGAGGACGCCGCCTGCTGGCAGCCGGGGAAAAAAACGAAACGGCTACTGCTGTAGCCCGGCTGGTGCCGGCTGAGGGCGAAAGCCTCGCCGGTGCTGAAGGCCATGTCCCGCAGCGCGAAATCGTGGACCGACGGCGGCATCTTGCCGCGTTCGACCATCAGTCGCCGCGCCTCCAGGCACACCTCGCCCATATCGAGGCTGTTGGGGCACAACGCGGCGCACTGTCCGCACAAAGCGCAGGTATTGATCATCTTGTTGGCGTGATGGATGCCCATGACGATCGACAGGTTATTGTAGACCTCGCGCACGTAGCGGCGGGGGTACGACCCGTAGTGGGCCAGATACTCGCAGGCCTTTACGCATTCGCGGCATTCGCACAGCAGGCAGCGCTCGGCCTCCAGCCGCGCTTCCTCCGCGCTGTAGCCCGCTGCCGGGTTGGCGGCGGCCACCGCGGCCCGGGGCTCGATGCCGGCGATATTCGTGTAAAGCGAAGTCGCGTACGGCCCCTCCTTCTCCCGGCCGGCGCTGAGCGACGCCCCCTGCAGCAGCCTGTCGATGGAAACGGCGGCTATCCGGCCGTCGGCTATCGAGGCGACCGGCGAGCGGCTATCGCGATTTCTCCGCAGGCTGCCGCCGGCAAAGATTTTCGGGTGACCCGTCGCCAAGGTTGCGGGCTCGATAGCGGCATTTCCGTCCGCGCCCCGTTCGGCGCCGAGGCCGCAAAGCGCCTCCGCGCTCCCCACACCGACAAAAACGGCGTCGAAAGACTCGGCCAGGGCGCCCAAAGACATGCCCGGACCACCGACGGCCGCGCCGAAGCGGAACTCGACCGGCAACTGGCCGAAGATGGCCAGATCGTCCTCGATCGCCTGCCGGGGCAGCCGGCTAGCGGGAATACCCAGGATGCTGCCTCCCGGACGGTCACCTGCTTCGAAAACCACCACCCGGTAGCCCTTGCGGGCCAGCTCCAGAGCCGCCGTCAGCCCGCTCAGCCCCGCGCCGGCCACGGCGACGCGGCGGTCTTTGGCCGGCAATGCCGCGACGCGCGGCGCCGGTTTGTCGCTCCCGGCGACACAGGCCAGTTCCAGGGCGCTTACCGCGACCGGGTCGCCGATCTCGCCCCGCTTGCAGCCCTGTCGGCAAGGCTGGTCGCAGATGCGGGCGATTATCCCGGGAAAGGGCACCGTCTTGGCGAAAACCGCCGCTCCTGCCGCCCAATCACCCTTGCGGACGGCATTTACGATGCCCCGCACATCTACGTGGACGGGGCAGCCCGCGGTGCAGCCCGGCGCATTCTCCTGGATGCATCGCGCTTCCTGTTCGCGCAGTTCTTTCTGATCCATATCACCACTCGCCTGTATACCGATTTTGTCGCCCCATTAAGGGGCAACCGGAAACGAACCGGTAGTCGGCGGACTATCCAGTTCGTTCCCGGTTGATGCGATGAGGACTTACTTGCCGGCGGCCGCCTGCCCTTTGGCGGCGAGCGCTTCGAGCCCGGCTTTGATCTTCTCCGGCAGCGCCGGCACGGCGTAAAGGCGCACGCCGCAGGCGTTGTAGATGGCGTTGAGGATGGCGGGGTGCGGCGCGGTCAGCGGCGCTTCGCCGACGCCGGCGGCGCCGTAGGGGCCAAGCTCCCGCGGGGTGACGTTGTAGATGATCTCGATATCGTCGGGGATATCGTGGGCGTACGGCAGGCCGCAGCCGGCCAGGCTGGTGTGCTTCTTAAGATCCTCGAAATCCTCGCTGAGGGCGAGGCCGATGCCCTGCGCCAGGCCGCCGTAGATCTGGCCGTCGACGGTCGCCTTGTTCGTGATCGTGCCGACGTCGACGACGGTCGTGAACTTGACGACCTTGGCCTTGCCGGTCTTCATGTCGACCTCGACCTCGGGCATGAACACCTCGTACATATAGATGGGGAAGGGATCGCCCTTGGCGGTCACGGGGTCGCAGGGGGTGCAGGCCGAAGCCGCCCATTTGCCCTCGTAACGGAGGGGGAGCTTCTCGGCGACCATCTCGTCGTAAGTGCGGAACCCGCCGCCGGGCTTCTTCATGGCGTTTACGAGCATCTCGCAGCCGACGCGGATGGCGTTGCCGGTCATCACGTTGCTGCGGCTGCCGCCTGCCGGGCCGCTGGCCGGGGTGATGGCGGTGTCGTTCATGACGAGCTTGATCTGCCCGGGCGTGAATCCGGCCTGGCGGAGCGTCTCGTGGGCCATGGTCAGCGAGCCGAGGTCGGCGCCCTGGCCGTGGTCCTCCCAGGAGGAACCGACAATGACGCCGTCCCTCGTCAGTTCGATCGAGGCCACCGAGCCGTCGGGTCCGTCGAGGCCGCAGCCGTAGACGCCGATCGACAGACCGACGCCGCGCTTCTTGTCGGCGGTCGAAAGCTCCTGGCAGCGCTGTTTCGCCTCCTGCCACAGCGGCCGCAGCTTTGTGAGCATTTCTTCGAGGCAGAACACCTCCGGCACCTGCTGGGTGGGCGTGGTCGCGCCGGGGCGGTAGACGTTCTTGAGGCGCAGTTCCAGGGAATCCATACCGAGCTTCTCGGCCAGTTCATCCATGGCGATTTCCGACGCCAGGAACGACTGGGGCGAGCCGTAGGCCCGGAAGGCCGATCCCCAGGCATGGTTTGTGCAGACGGTGCGGCCTTTGCCGCGGATGTTGGGGATATCGTAGCCGGCGCCGATGAACTGCGCGAGCCGCAGGGTCAAGAGATCGCCGAACTCGGAATACGGGCCGTGATCGATCGACCAGTCGGTCTCCATCGCCTGCAGCTTGCCGCTCTTATCGGCGGCGAGCTTGCACTTCACGAAGCCGGGGGACCGCTTGCCGGTGTAAGTGATATGCTGGAACATCGAGTAATTCAGCGACACCGGCCGGCCGGTGGCCAGGCAGGCCACGCCGAGCAGGGCCTCCATCGTCGGGCTGAACTTGTACCCGAACGTCCCGCCGGCCGGGTTCTGCACCAGGCGGCATTTTTCCGGCTCGATGCCGATGCCGGCGACGATCATGGCGTGGTGGAGGTGGATGCCGATGCTCTTGGAGTGGATCGTCAGGCGGCCCTCCTCGTCGAAATAGGCGTTGCCGCAGTCGGGCTCGATGGTGAGGTGCGGCTGCCGGCTGCAGTACGTATCGACCTCGACGGCGACGACATCGCCTTTGTTCATGATCGGCTTGGTGTCCTCGCCCTTGACGATCCCCTGCTCATAATAAACATTAGGGGTGCCGGGGTGGATCTCCATCGCGTCGGGCGCCATGGCCGCCGGCGCGCTCATATAGGCGGGCAGCACCTCGAGGTCGACCTTGACCTTTTGGGCGGCCGCCTTCGCGTGCTCCTCGGTGTCGGCGCAGACGATGGCGATGGCGTCGCCGAACTGATAGACTTTTTCATCGCAGAGGATGGGACGGTCCCAGCCGTCGCCCTTGTTGGTCGGGAACGTAATCAGGCCGGTGATGCGGTTCTTGCCCTTGACGTCCTTATGGGTGACGACCTTGAACACGCCCGGCATCTTTTCCGCCTCGGCGGTATCGATGCCCTTGATGTTCGCGTGCGATACCTCGGCCTGCACCAGCGCCAGGCGCAGCGTGTCCGGCGGCATCTGCAGGGCGACATCGGCGCCATAGTCCCACGTGCCGGTGACTTTGCGGATAGCCGACGGGCGGTGGTACGTCGTGCCGTAGATCTTGTTGGCGACCGGCTTGAAGAGCAGGTCTTCCTTGCGCATTTCGCCGCGGAGGACCTTGGCGGCGGCCATGACGGCGTCGACCAGCGGCTTGTAGCCCGTACAGCGGCAGGCGTTGCGGTTCTTCTGGAACCAGTCGCGGATTTCCTCGCGGGTCGGGCTGGGGTTGACGTCAAGCAGGCCCTTGGCCGACATGATGAACCCGGGGCTGCAGAAACCGCACTGGGCGCAGCCGTAGGCCATCCAGGCCACCTGCAGCGGATGGAGGTTCTCGGGAGTACCGATCCCTTCGATGGTGAATATTTTGGCATCGTCAGGCACCTTGCTCATCTTGACGATGCAGGAGCGGACGACCTTGCCGTCGAGAATGATCGAACAGCTGCCGCACTGGCCCTGGCCGCAGCCTACCTTGCAGCCGGTTAGCAGCAGCTGCTCCCTGAGCACGCTGGCCAGGCTGGCTTCCGGATCGACGATCAGCGTCCGCGTCAACCCGTTGATATTCAGGACCTTTTTCAGCACATAAACCATCTCCTTCCACTTTTTCGGACATAATCGGCATGCCTGCTGCCGTCCTTCCCCATCCCTCCCTCCGGTCTTGTCGCCGCAAGAGACTTTCCGCGGCCAGAAGCAAAAATAAGCAACGCGCGAAAAAGAACCAGCGCCTTGCTTCTGCCGACCGGCAAGCACTGTATTCCTTTTTCGCCATGGGGTTAAAAAACAACCCCACGAAAACAGCCGGACGCGGACCGACTCCGCGCATAAGAACATAAGGAAAATATTGCAAAACCCATGCCAAAAAACAAACCATCCCGCAGGCCTGCGGGATGGACAGTCTCAGGAAAAGCACCACCAAGAGAGTTGAAATTAATGTTACCTTTATGTTTACTCTGGTAACACAAATTCGACAATATGGTAACAATAAATCAATTATCGATCGAGTATACGCGCATTTTATTGTAGAGAGTCTTGCGGGAGTAACCCATTTCCCGCGCGACCCTGCTGACGTTTCCGGCATGGGTGTCCAGCAGTCCCTGGATCTTCTGCTTCTCCGCGTCCCGCGCCAACTTCTGTCTCTTCTGGCGGCTGTCGAGCACCTGGACGGCCGGCGGCGCGGCGGGGAAGGCCTTGGCGGGGAGCGCGAACAATTCCGGCGGCAGATGCCACAGGGCGATACAGCCGTTTTCGGCAAGGCTGTCAGCCCGCTCGACCACGTTCTGCAGCTCGCGGACGTTTCCCGGCCAGCCGTAGCGCATCAGGCACTCGATCACCTCCGGGTCGGCATGATATTTGCAGCCCCGGTCCCGCCCCAGTTTGTCGAGAAAATAAGTGAACAGCAGCGGGATATCCTCGACGCGGCTCCGCAGCGGAGGGATGGTGATCGCCATGACGTTCAGCCGGTAATATAAATCCTGGCGGAACGTCCCTTTCTCCACCTCCTGCAGCAGGTTCTTGTTCGTGGCGCATATCAGCCGGACGTTCACCGGGATAGTCTTGTCGCCGCCGATGCGGGTCACCTTTTTCTCCTGGATCACCCGCAGAAAAGCGATCTGCTGTTCCAGCGGCATATCGGCGACCTCGTCGAGGAAGAGCGTCCCGCCGGCGGCCAGCTCGAACTTTCCCGGCTTTCCGCCGCGCTTCGCCCCCGTAAACGCCCCTTCCTCGTAGCCGAACAGCTCGCTGCCGATCAGTTCGCGGGGGATAGCGCCGCAGTTTAAGGCGATGAAGGGGCCGTTATGCTGGAGGCTCAAGTTGTGGATCGCCTGGGCGAAAATCTCCTTACCGGTGCCGCTTTCCCCCTGAAGCAGGACGTTCGAAGACGTCGTCGCCGTCAGCGTGGCCAGGCGGATGGCATCGCGGATCGCGGCGCTGTCGCCGACGATATCCTTGAACTGCAGCGTCGCGGAATAGCCGCCGAAACGATTGACCAGGTTCTGGACCTGCTTGCTCGGCCGCAGGATGATGATGCCGCCGGTAACCGTTCCGTGCTCGTTGACCACCGGTTCGCAAGACACCAGGCAATAGCAAAGCCCCTCCCTCGTATCCACCATCACTTCCACATCGCTGTACTGCTCGTCGATCGTGATGGTCTTCCCCCGGTAGGCGGACCGGTGCTCGAACAGCCTGTTCACAGGCGTCCCCAGCACATCCCTGCCGAACAGCGTTTTGGCCGCCGGGTTCAGTTCGATGACCATCTCCCGCTTGTCGACGATGATAACCCCGTCGGACACCGAGTTGAAAAAGTTGGTCAGCCGCCTGTTGACGAGGGCCAGCTCCTGATTCTTGCGCCTGATGCTCAGCTGGGCCATGATGGCCTCCGCCGCCGCCACCACTATCCCCAGTGTGTGGAGATGGGACGCGTGGGAAGCGCCCGACATGTCGAGCACGCCGATTATCCGGCGATCGCCGTCGAAAATAGGCGCCGCCGAGCAGGTCAGGCAGTGGTGCTTGCGGCAGAAGTGCTCCGCCCCCGACACCTGGATGGGCGCGGCCATCTCCAGGGCGGTGCCGATGGCGTTCGTGCCGGCCTCTTTCTCGTGCCAGCTCGCGCCGCGGAAGAAATCCTCGGTCATGGGATTCTGCAGCGTATCCTCGTCGCCGAACATCTCCATAATATAGCCGTTTTCGTCGGTCAGAACGACCACGAACCCCGACCCCTGCACGAACTGGTACAGATTGGCCATGAACGGCTTGGCGATCTTGATTAGCTGGTCCTTCTCCCGCAGCAGCCTGGTCAGCGATTGCGCATCAAGCTTCCGGTGGGGTATCGCGCTGTCGGGATCGACATCAGCCGCGATACACCTTCGCCACGATTCGACTATCTGCGGACGGACGGCGTCAGCTTGGCTCCTGCCGGCGATAAACTCCTGCCAGATCGCCAGTATGGGGTCTTTGTACCCTTCAGCCATCATATCCACCTCGTCACCGTGTTATAATCCGGCCGCTCCCCGCCCCACCGGTGAAGGCGGTGTCAGCGACGCCGCAGCGAAAAAGCGCCGTTTGTCTTACAGTCATTACCATTTGACGACAGATCGGGAAATTCCTTTCCGCTCCGGGCAAAAAAAGCTCCTCCCGGCGTTAGCCGGTTACCCGGCAATATGCGCCGCTCCATATCTTGCTTTTACAGGAATAGCAGACCAGGCGTAGAATATGTCAATATTCGATAGTTAGCGAAGGCAGGCGGACCGTCTGATGCGAAAACGGAACGAATAACTTGGCGGAACCCGAAAGCCGAATACGAACAACTCTTTATAGCTGATTAATTCTCTGATTACTATGTTATCGGGAGCATGAGGATGAAGTTGCGTCGTTTCACCGACCCTGGTACTTTTTCGGCACGCCGGTTGTCCGTGTTGGTATTCTCCCTGTATTTTTCGTGGCTGCTGGCTTTCCCCTTCGAAGGCCAGGTGCTGTATGCCCTGGCGAAAAGCATCGACCTCGATCCGCGGCCGATGATTTTCGCCGCCATTGCCGCTCACTGCACCGGTCTGATTTTGTGCGGCCTGGCGGTAAAAACCATGGCAGCCGCGCGGAAGCTATTTCTGGTCTCAATCGCTGTCGCCATAGCGACCGTCGCGCTGTTCTTTCTGCCGCCTTCGCGGCTTTGGCTGCCTTGCCTCGCCTTGAGCTCTTTTCTGGCCGGAGGCAGCGTGGCTGCCTGGGGATTTTTCTTCCGGGCGTTTACGCCGGCGGAAGAGCGGGTGAAAACCGCGGCGGACGGGCTGATCGCCTCCAATATCCTCATGACCGTCATGAACATGACGGCTGTAAACATATCGCCTTACGCCGGCATGGCACTCTGCCTGCTGGCCCTTGGCGGCGCCTGGGTATGTGCGTTTTTCCTGCCTGTGGCGGGCGTCCCGCCGGCCGTGTCGCCCTGCCGGGGAGAGCAGGTGTGTATTACCAGGCCGCTGGCGTTTTTGTACCTATTTATCGCCGTTATCACTTTCAATTCCGGTCTTATGTACCAGGTGATCAACCCGGCGTTCGCCCATCTGGAATGGCTGACCAGCTGGTACTGGGCGCTTCCCTACGTTGCGGCCCTGTACGTGATGCGCAATTTGCCGCGGACCGCGAACCGGAACCATTGCCTTTATTTCGGCGTCTCGATGATGGGTTTTGCTTTCCTTGCTTTCACGGTTCTCGATCGTTCGCCAGTCTCTTACCTGCTCATCAACACGTTGATGCTGGGAGCCTTCGGTATCTATGATCTGTTCTGGTGGAGCATCCTGGGCGAATTACTCGACCTGTCGGCCAATACGGCCGGGGTGTTCGGCATCGGCCTTTCCGCCAACGTGCTGGGGGCGCTGGCCGGCGGCACCTTTGGCGGAATGCTCGGGGGCGGCGTCCATCATCAGTCCCTGCTGGCGATGGCGGTCGTATGCATCGTGCTGGCGATATTGCCGCCCCTCAGCAAACATCTGGGAGAGCTGCTGAAAACGCACGTTTTTCTGACCACCTTCGTCGAGCTGCCGGCGGAGCAGCAGCGTCAAACCCTGCAGACGCTGGTGTTCCCCGGAGGGTTGACCGAGCGGGAAAGCGAAATAGCCGCCCTGATTGTCTGCGGCAAAACCTACAAGCAGGTCGCCGGCGAGCTGCACGTCAGCGAAAACACCGTTAAAACCCATGTCAAAAATATTTACGCAAAATACAACGTGCAAAACCGCAACCAGCTTTTACATCTGATGATAGCCACCGATAATCCCCCTTTGCAGTGATGAATATGATAAAAACGGCGCCTCCCCTCCGGGAAGGCGCCGTTTTCGTTAATTCGTCAATTCGGTCATTCGACTTTCATCACCTGGGTGTCAAACGCGCCTTTGCGGTCCCTGACCAATATGGTCGCGGTACCTTTCGCCTTGGGAATCATCCGGTACTGGGTCGCGCTGATTTTGACCAGCTCGATTATCGGACTGGAGACCGCCACCGTATAAGGCGCGATGCCGCCTTCGATCGTCATCGCCCGGACGGCGGCGGCGCCGGTGGCGCCAAGCTTCAGCGTATCGGATGAGACCATGATGCGGAGCTTGACCTGCGGCGCGCGGATCGTCAGGCTGTAGACCGCTGTCGCGCCGGCGGCGTCTCTGATGTTGAGATTGACCGTCCCCGGCACCGCTCCGGTAATTTCATAGCGGGTATATGAGGGATTGGCGGCCAGCAGCTTGACGGTCGCGTTGCCGTTGGACAGGGTCACGGTATACGGCGCGACGCCGCCTTTGACGTCACAGACGCCGCTTTGCCCTTTTTCCAGCGACATCGTGGCGAATTCCGCCCTCAACTGCGGGGCGATGACAGAAATCGTTTTCTGCATGGTCGTGCCTTTGCCGTCCTTGACGGTGATGACGACGCGGCCGGCTGCTTTCGGCGTCAGAGTATATTTCTTTTCATCGACCTTGGTCAGGACGAGCTGATTGCCGGACACCGTCACGGCAAAGGGTGCCGCGCCGCCGATGAGGCTGAGGCTGCCGGTCGTGCCCAGCATCAGCGTGTCGGGCGCGGCCAGCGTGAGCACCGGCAGGGCCCGCACCGTCAGCGACAGGGTGCGAACCGCGCCGCCGGCGTCTTTGGCAGTGATGTTGGCGACGCCGGCCTGACGGCCGGTAACGTTATACTGGCCGGGGGCCTGCTGCTGGATGGACACTAGTGCCGGCTGATCAACGGTCACGGTATAAGGGGCCGTGCCGCCGGTGACAGTCAGCCTCGTCGTCTGCCCCACGTCGATGGTGCGCTGCGCGCCGGTCAGTTGCGGAAAGGACAGAGTCACCCAGTCTTTGACCGTTATCGTCTTACTGGCCGTCTGGCCCTTGGCGTCCCTTACGGTAACCGTTCCCTGCCCGGGCGCTTTGGCGGTGAGGGTGTAAACAGTACGGCCGTAGCTGTCGGTGCCTTTGAGCGCAACCGCGATATTGCCGCTGGCGCTGACCGTGTAAGCCGGATTGCCGCTGCTGATAATCAGCTCGCCTTTGCCGTTCGGCAGGAGGCTGGCGTCCGCCGTAACGATGAGCGGTTTGGTCGTGCCGACATGGACGGTGCCCTGAACTCTGGCGCCGGCGGCGTCGGTCACGGTGATCTGGGTGGTTCCGGCCGCCACGCCCCAGACGAACCAGACAGTCCGGCTGCTGTTGACCTCGATGCGGGCGATGCCCGGATTTGCCGCAGCGACGGTATAGGGCGGCTTACCGCCCGATATTCCGAAACCGCGCCCCTGGCCGACGGCCACCGGGTTGCCCGCGTCAGGCAGGACGCCGAGTCTAAGCGGCGGCGGCGGCAATTGCTTGGAATCATATACAACTATCTCCCTGACAAGGGAATTGCCTTTTGTATCCCTGACAGTAAGAACGGTGGTGCCGACCGCCTTGGGCTTGACTTTGAAGGCGACCTGGGCTCCCGGGTAATCGGGCACGATTTCCACAATGCCGGTTTTGCTGAAACTGAAGGAATAGGGCCGGACGCCGCCGCTGATGTTCAACGAATAGTGAGCGCGCGCCAGATCGAGGCGGCTGGAATACGAATAAAAAGTGCGGCCGTCTCCCGCCACAACCTGCAGACCCGCCGCGGCGGCAACCGTCGGCAGGCCGAGGGCGGCCAGCATCACCGCCACCACGGCAATGAGCGCGGCGTAAAACTGAATGCTCCGTTTGTTCGACCGATTCATGGCAATCCCTTCCTTCGCTTTTTCTGCCTTTACCGTTAGCATATAAAAAACGGACAAAAAGCAAATCACCCGTTAGGGTGATTTGCCGGAAAATCTTATCCGCGGTTGCGCTAAAACCGTCGTGACCCGCTGGGCTGGTATTTGTAATCGAAAACGAATTCACTCAGATGGGTGTAGCTGACGATCTTGATGACCGCATACTTGCCACTGCTTAATTTCAGTGCATAGACATTCCCCACTCCTGTGGGCAGAACATCGGGCGGAGCAGGCAGATCGTCAGAAGTATCATAAGGATGAATCGAAGGATCGGGCACCTCGGTAACATCCGCTACATCGGCGGCGCCCAACAGACGGAAACTCGTCCCCGGCGCCAGGTTAATCCACTGGGTGGTGAAGGTGAAGTCGCCCTCAACAGTATGGTATGCGTTGGGATACGTGCGCCGGTTATCAGCGAACGACCAGCCCTGAACGATTAATGGCGCATTAGAAAACTGGAGGCGGATGCCGGTGCCTCTCTTGACGGCGCTTTGATCCGACAGGTTTCTGGCGTCGTTATACGGGAGGACGCTGACTTCGCCGCGGCGGCTGACTGCCAGGATGTTGACGTTCTCCGCCGTGCGCACTTCGCCGGTGGCCAGCATGCTGGCTTCGCTGACCCCGAATATCACGGGATACTTCACATCGTACAGTTTGACCTTGCCGTCCTTGAGATGGAAAGTGAATTGGGTAACGCCGTGGTCGCTGTACGTCACACCGTCTTTCTGCGCTCTGACGGTGCGGTTGTACCGCACGTAAACCTGAGCGCGGCCGCGCGCGTCAGTCTGGATGCTGTTGACGTTGAAACGGAGGCTGATGTAATCGAAATTGAGAAAATCGCGGCGCAGCGCCCTGTCGAGCAGGTAATCGTCGCCCAGGAAGTCCGGCGATACGTTCTGCATGAAATCGCGCAGGCTCTTCTGCTGGTAGGCGGCGGCCACATCGCTCAAGGCGTTTCTCACCAATTGCTGATAATTGGCGGGCAGTTGCTGCACCGTGGGCTTGTCCGCGGTCGGGGAACCGGCGCCGGTCGGCGGCGACGGCTTGGCGGCGACACCGGGTTTCTGCTGGTCGGACTCCGCCGTTTTCGGTTTTTCGGCAGGCTGCCGGGAGGCGTGGTAGCGCTCTTCCAGGGCGGCGAGTTTGCCGGCCAGGCGCTTTACGGACGGCTCGAGGCCGTTGGCGGCGAAATGGTTGCTTTCGATTATGGTTTTTACGTTTGACACCTGCAGGGCAAAATCTTTCAGGGGCAGTGCGAGCCATGCCGCCGCGTTGGCGTCCACTTCCTGTTCGAGCTGAAGGAGGCGGAACGCCGGGGAATTGCGCGGCTCGTAATCGACCGGCGGCAAGCCGGAAAGCGTGGAATACTGCTTAATAAGCTTGTACTGTTCGAGTTCCTGCCGAAGCGCATTCGCCTGACCCAGGCTGTCCTGCAGCTTGGCTGCGGCGGGAAAACGCTGGACGACGGCGGGGAGACCGGCGACCTCGCCGTCGGTCATATCCGTCCGGATAACAATCGCGAAAGAATCGGCGCGGGTCGTGCTGTTTTTATATGCCGCATCAAGCTCCGCGGCATCTTTCTTCAGCTGCTCGTAGTCCGCCATGGCTTTCGCCAGCTTGGCCGGATCGCCTTCGTTCGCCAGTTCCGCGAGTCTCTTTTCCAGGAGGCTCGCCTCAAAACGCACATCGGGGTAGATATCCGCCGTCTCCCCCTGCGGCCCGGCGGCATAATAACCGCTCTTTTTGATCAGCGCGGCGTACCGTTTCGCGATCGCGCCGGTTCCTGCATCGATTCTGCTTATCGCGGCCCGGGTGCCTTCCAGCTCGGTCCGGCTGCGGCCGAGCTGGCCGTCGAGGGCCTCGACACGCGCGCCGGCGGCGGCCGCGGCCTGCTCGGCCACATATTCCTGCTCCGTCTTCGCGGCGTCGGTCCACTGAAGCAGCTGCATCGCCGTCAACTGATCGTTGATCACGGGCTCAAGCAATACGACGGTGGGGAGAGTGCCGGCAAGCCCGTCTTTATAAGACGCGTTCCAGCCGCGCAGCTTCGCGTTCACGAACACCCCGTAGCTTTCGTCCAGCGCGTCCAGTCCTTCCAGTTCGGCCTGGGACTTGGCCGCGCCCTTCACCGTCGCTTCCGCCTGCTGAAGCAAGCCCCAGGCGGCCCGCAGATCGGCGGCGATAGCCTCAAGGTCCTTTGCTGCCTGCTGGGCGGCGGCGGAGCGGTCGGCCAGCTCGTTCAGCGGCAGCAGGGCGAGCTCCGTACGGAGCTGCTCCGGCGTGCGGGGGCGGAAAGCGGCCTGATAGGGCTGCAGCGCCGTCCGCGCTTTGCCGAGCAGGGCGGACGCCTGCTGAGTGCTGTCATCGTAGCTGTCCCGCGCCGCGCTCAGTGTTCGTGCCAGAGCGGGGTACCGTCCGGTCACAATGGCATAAGCCTTTTTAAGCTGTTCCTCGCGCTGCTCGGCATCAAGGCCGGTCTGCCGCGGCGGCATGGGCATCACGACCGGCTCGGCAGCCGCCTTGGCCAGCTGGCGCGCACCCTCGTTCACCTGCTGCCCCCTTGCCGCCCCCAGGCGCCGCTCAAGTTCCCCGATCCGCTGCTCAAGCTGCTCGATCGCCGGGGTCATTTCCACGAGTTTGTTCTTAAAATCGTTCTCTGTCAGGTCACCCCGGCGGACGATCTCTATAAGACCGTCCTGGGCCTTGCGGGTTTTCTCCAGCAAAAGCCGCCATTTGGCGAGGATGGTCGGGTCCTCCTTGGTCAACTGGATATTTTCCTCAGCCATCAGCGTGGCCTGCATCTGGGGAATATCGAGGGCCAGTATCCGCTGAAGCTCCTGCAGTTCAGGCAGGGTTTTGCCCACCTCGGCCGTAAACGGCGTCATGGCTTTGTTGTAATACTGCGGACCGCCGTAGCCGGCCAGCGCCTTGCCGGTATCGCCGGACACCTTGCCCAGCGTCCATTTCGCCAGGGCCGCCAGGCCGCGGGTCGCGGCCGACACGCCGACGCCGAAGGCGTCTTTGCCTGTCTCGTATGTCTCCATGCCCAGGGAAATAGTCTTTTTGATAAGATTGTTTTTGTTGATTCGTTCGCCGTCACTGTGAAACTGCCGCAGTTCGGCGCCGGTCCTGGCCAGCTCCTCCCGGTTCTGCTGCCAGTCGCGGATAAACTGCTCCATCATGGCGCGGTCGCTCGTGTACTCGCTGTATTGGCGGCTGGCTTCCTTCAGCTCCGCCTCCAAAAAACCTATATCCGCCGCTTCCGCATATGCGGCCACCGGGACGACGCCGGCGACAAACACGCAAATCAGGAGGAGAAACAATACTCTTTTCATTGCCGAACTCCTTTCTGTCCGCATGGCTTAAAACCCCACCTTTATACCCGTGGTTATGCTCGTCTCCCGGTAATTGTTGCCCTGTGTATCGTACTTGTAGTCGTTGATCATGATCCGCAGATACTGTTTGGCGTCCGGCCCCAGCTTTTTCAGGTACGCGGGCTTGGCTTCCATAGTAAGGCTGACAAACCAGCGCTTGTTGTCATCGATCCTGTCGTTGTAGCTGTGCTTCTTCCCCAGCTTCAGATTCGCGGTGAAATTTGCGGCGGCATTATCGTAGCCCAACCCCAGCGATGTTTCGAACATCCGGTCGGAGTAAACCTCCAGCACGTTGCGGTTGCGCCACCAGCCGACATTAAGGCTGGGACGCCAGACGATGCCTTTCTTCTCCCAGCGCGTGGCCAGCGAAGTGAACACGCTGATTTCGTTGCTCTTTGTGCCGCCGTCGTAGGGACTTGTATCAAAATAAGTCTGCTCCGCATTCAGCTCCCAGTCGAATATTCCCAGGAGGTCGCGGTAATTGACGCCCACATGCCTGTCGACGGTGCTGGTGGTGCTGTTATAGCGGCGGTCGAAACCGAGCTTGAAATCGAGTGTCGCGTCCGGCCGGCCGAAGGGCGAATTCAGGAGCAGCGACAGCTCAGGCTGGTAAACATCGGTGCGGTCGGTTTTCGTGCTGCCGTTCAGCTGGTCGTGGAACCACAAAAGACCCAGCTGGAGAGCCGTATCGGCGTTCAGACTGTGCCGGTAGCTCATTTTCATCCGCTCGCGGTCGGAGATCGCCGAACCGGTCAGGGTCACGAAATTGGGCGATACCCGTTCGTACTCGTAAGCCCAGCGCCGGTGGCGCAGATTATGCGTCCAGGAAAGCTGATGGGCGTAACCGGACTGAGTGACCGTCGCCTCGCCGGCGGCCGGCGACTTGTCCCCGCTGGAAAAAGCCGACTCCCCTTTTAGAATCATACCATCTTTCACCGAGTATTCCCAGTTGAAAGCGACAAGCCTGTTATTATACAGTTCGTCGTAATCGCTTACCCGGTCCTCGTCCTTCGACTGCATCGCCGTCAGCCCGAATGACCAGTCGCCCGAGGAATTACGGATATTAAGGCCGTGCACCGTCCGCTTGACGGCCTTATACCGGTCGCCCCCCCAAAAGCTTTCCCAGCGGGGATAAGACAACCCGCTGATGACGGTCCACTCCGTCTTGCCCGGAGAAGGCTTTTGGGAAAAAAGCACCCCTTTTAAGGAACTGTTGAAAGAGTACTGGGAAAAATCTGCGTAAACATCGCCGACCTCCCATTGGCGCCTATCGTTCCAGAGCTTCAGCTGCAAATTATTGAGCGCCCAGGTCTGGCCGTCGACGGTCCGGTCGTCGGTAGCGCGGGAATGGATGCGGAAGGAAAACTGATCATCCCCCCATTTGCTTTGGAGCGAATAATCGAACTCCCCCAGATAATAACCGCCGCGGGGCAGGGTGGATTGCGCGGCTCCGGGGCCGCTGACCGCATTGTGGTAGAAAGAAACATCGTAAGAAAAGGCCGTTTTCGGTTGCTCCGGTTCCTCGGCGGCGGCACACGGCAGGGAGAGCGACAGCAATGCACAAGCTATCCCGACTCGTACTAGGCCGTGCCAGGCGGCAGGGGTCTGCTTGCATCTCGTCAAGGGGAAATCTCCTTTCCAGATCGCATTTACCCGAACTCTTTAACCAAATGGCTTACGTTCTAACGATAAATGAAACGACAATAAAAAAAATCACCCGAACGGGTGATTTTGACGATTATTGCCGGAAAAGCCGGCAGCCGTATAGCTGTCGGTCGCACTCCCGCCCCGCGGCGTCCCCCTGGCGGATAAACGGCAGCACACCGCCCCGGTTTCCGCCATCCAATACTATAACCCTATTAAAGGCAAAAAGGACACCTGCCCGTGTCCCAATCACCCTTGAGCCGTTACGGATACTTTATTTGCTGCCGGCAAATCCCAGCAGGATGAGCTTTGTGCCGACCCCGCCGGTCACCACGTCAATGCGGGCGCCGGCGGCACCCCTGACGGCATTGTGAACATAGACGGACGCGCCGTCAATGTTCTTCTTCTCGTAATCGCCAGCCTCGGCCGGTTCAGGCATGCCCCATCGCACGGATGGGATGTCTCGCGACTGAGCGCCGCCTCAGCTGTAGCAAATCTGGCTGTCCAGGCCGACGGTCACGTTGTTGCCGCGCTCGGCGATAATCTTCTGCGCCTTCGGCGTTATTCTCAGATTCATATCACACCTCCTTAATTATTTTCGACCCAGCGGGCGATTACTGTCCCGGCGAGCAGCGACCATACCGGGGCGCTGACATGGAGAATCGTGATATTTGCCAGCGCGATCATAAAGGCGAACGTTGCGCCAAGCTTCATCGACGGCCGGGAAAAACAGATTTGCAGGCTGTTCACAAAAACACCGAGCAAGGCGAACCCGCCCAGGATGGCGATAAACGGGCCGGGCAGGGCCTGAATCCAGGGAACGAGCTTCCACGCGAACAGTCCAAAAACAAGGATTATTGTCCCTGACACAACGGCCGCCATATAGCGCTTTTCCTTCGGACCCGCTTCCTCACCGGCGCAGATCGCCGTCATCATGCCGCCGATATTCGCGGACTGGCCGCCGAAAATACCGGCGATGGCCGAAAAGAGACCACTCACGGCGACAATGCGGTTGACCGGCGGGCGATAATCGTTTTGCTCCAAAGCTCCGAGCCCAACCGCGCAATCATTGCTCAAAACAAGCAGTGCCAGGGGCAGCGCGACCGACAGGAAGCCCGTCAGGCTAAACTCCGGTACTTGGGCCCGCGGAATGGCAAAAGCGGTCTCCATGCCCGTACCGCCGATATTATGGGTCACCAGCAAGAGAACACACCCTGCCGCGATCGCCGCCAGCATCGGGGGAATACGCATATTCCGTCTGCTGAACAAGAAGAAAACGACTAAGGCGCCGCCGCCGACCAGCAAAAACTGGCTGGTGGAAACAATAAAGTTCATCATATATTTAGTGATCATTCCGGCCAGCATCGCCGAGATAATTTCCCGCGGCACATAATCCAGCAGTTTTGCGAAAGTACCCAGAGCCCCCACCGCGAGAATCAATAAACCCGATAGCAGATAAGCGCCGATAAGCTCCGGATAAGTAAATTGGTCGGTAACTGTCGCCAAAAAGGCTACGCCGGTAATCGAATGCGCCCCGACGATCGGTATGCGATAGCGCAGCGGCAAAATAATGCCGAAGATCCCCCCGCCGACATATATCGCTAAAAACCAG
>JAHDOI010000072.1 GCA_018434945.1 Selenomonadales bacterium | reverse complement strand
TGCGGAACAGCTTGGCTTTGTCCTCGTGGTCGCCCGCGCAGGCGATGCAGAGGGCGCCGAGGGTGGAAAGCGGCGAGCTGTCGACAAGGTGGGCGCCGACGTTGATCGAGGAGATGAGGGCGACCGGGTCGCCGCCGCCGACTTCCTTGATGAGGCCGGGGACCATCGGCAGGAACATCGGCACAACCACGCCCGAAGAGCTGGAGTATGCCGAGATGACGCCAGTGATGAGACCGAGCCAGGCGTTGACGGTGACCGGGCCGGAGATGGCGCCGATCATCTTGACGAGGGCGTTGAGGCCGCCGGATTTGTCCATGACCTCGATCAGCACGGTGACGCCGCAGACCATCATGATAACGCCCCACGGCATGACCTTGATGGCTTTCTTGCTGTCGCCCGAGCCGGTCAGCATCAGCACGCCGGCGAGGATGAAGGCGATGGTGCCGACATTGGAGAGCATGTTGGCCAGCCACTTGTTAGCCTTGAAGAAGGGCTTCAGCGGGGCGAGGCCGGGCAGGACCACGAGGAGGATGAGCACGAAGACCATCGCGAGGGTGAGCAGCTGGTGCTTGTCGAACGGTTCGGGCTTGGGAGCGAATTCGTCGATGTCGATCTTCTCGCCGCGCTGTTTGGTTATCCAGGCCCAGCCGCCCAGCACCATGAAGCCGGCGAAGTTGATGATGCCCTGAGCGACTTCGGAGTTGAAGTGGATCTTCCAGGCCAGGCCGCTCAGGTCGGTGATGCCGAGCTGGGGCGCCATCTTGGCAATGAGGCCGTTGGAGATGATGCCCGTGGGGGCGAAAGGCGAGAAGGCCGCGCCGTTGGCCGCGCCGACGACGACGAGGGTCATCAGGAAGGCGGGCAGGCCGATGCGGGTGGCGATCGCCATGGCGACGGGAGCCATGAGGGCGGTGCCGGCGATGTTGCCGGGGCCGATTGTGGTGACGAAGGTGGTCAGGATGAAGATGATGAGCGGCATGAGGGCGGTGTTGCCGCCGCAGGCGCGCACCGAGTATGTCGTGAGTTTTTCCATCGTGCCGTTCGTCTGCGCCATGCCGAACAGGAAGGTGACGCCGACGAGGATCATGAAAAGACTGGTCGGGAAAAAGCTCATGACCTTGGCGCCGGCTATGCCGCCCCAGACGCCGCCGACGATGATGGCGAAACCGATGGCCAGGAAGCCGACGTGCATGTCTTCGTTGACACAGCTGATGGCTACAACGATACCCAGGGCGACAATCGACATGATCGCCGCGATTGACAGTTCCATTTAGTTTTCCTCCCCACATATTACAGTTCATGACCGCGCGAATTCTTGTCTCTCCATTAGGGAATCGGCCGCGTTGGTGTTAGGAGTATCAAAAATATTGCAGTGAATTCTGGTGCGGCGGCTGGTTAAGCTGCATCCCCTCCTTTCAATTGACCTCATTAAAGATTGGCTGAATCGGCGGGTTTGTTTCACACGGCGACGTACCGCGAGCTTACTCCTCGTCCTCTTCCTCTTCTTCCTCTTCATCTTCGACCGGCGCCGGGAAGGCCTTGTGCAGCGCTTTGGTGGCCACGTAGAAGATGGCGATGACGAAGAACATCGTCGGCAGGGCGATAGCCATCATTTTCAGAGCTTTTGTTACTGCGCTTTCC
>JAHDOI010000008.1 GCA_018434945.1 Selenomonadales bacterium | reverse complement strand
TGCGGAACAGCTTGGCTTTGTCCTCGTGGTCGCCCGCGCAGGCGATGCAGAGGGCGCCGAGGGTGGAAAGCGGCGAGCTGTCGACAAGGTGGGCGCCGACGTTGATCGAGGAGATGAGGGCGACCGGGTCGCCGCCGCCGATCTCTTTGATGAGGCCGGGGACCATCGGCAGGAACATCGGCATAATAACGCCCGAGGAGCTGGAGTATGCCGACAGTACGCCGGTGATGAGGCCGAGCCAGGCGTTGACGGTGACCGGGCCGGAGATCGAGCCGATAACCTGGACGAGGGCTTTGAGGCCGCCGGATTTGTCCATGACCTCGATCAGCACGGTGACGCCGCAGACCATCATGATAACGCCCCAGGGCATGACCTTGATGGCTTTCTTGCTGTCGCCCGAGCCGGTCAGCATCAGGACGCCGGACAGGATAAAGGCGATGGTGCCGACATTGGTGATCATGTTGGCCAGCCACTTGTTGGCCTTGAAGAAGGGCTTCAGCGGGGCGAGGCCGGGCAGGACCACAAAGAGGATAAGCACGAAGACCATCGCGAGGGTGAGCAGCTGGTGCTTGTCGAACGGTTCGGGCTTGGGGGCGATTTCGTCGATGTTGACGCCGGCGCTGCCGCTCTGGCGGCGTATCCAGGCGAGACCGCCGAAGATGAAGAAGCCGCCGAAGTTGACGAGGCCCTGGGCAATCTCGGAGTTGAGATGAACCTTCCAAGCCAGGGAGTTGAGGTCAGTCAGGCCGAGCTGAGGGGCCATTTTGGCGATGATGCCGTTGGAAATGATGCCCGTGGGGGCGAAGGGCGAGAAGGCCGCGCCGTTGGCGGCGCCGACGACCAGCATGGTCATCGCGAACGCCGGCAGGCCGATGCGGCCGGCGATGGCCATCGCCACCGGGGCCATGAGGGCGGTGGAGGCGATGTTGCCAGGGCCGATGGTGGTGATTATCGTCACGAGGATAAACAGGATGAAGGGGATGAGCGCCGTATTGCCCTTGGCGAGCCGTACGGCGTAGGCCGTGAACTTCTCCATCGTGCCGTTGACCTGGGCGCAGGCGAACATGAAGGTTACGCCCACCAGGATCATGAACAGGCTGAGAGGCCAGCCGGCAAATACGGCGGCGATCTTCATCTTGGCGAATGTTAGCCCGACGATAAGCGCGAAGGCGATGCCGAGGATGCCAACGTTCATCTCCTTGACGCAGGAGATGATGACCACGATGGCAAGCGCCACGATTGACGCCAGTGCTGCGGTGCTTAGTGCCATGTTGAGTTCCTCCCCGAAGTATAGTGGTGCGTTTAGGGTGCGAAATGTGGTGCCGCGAGAGGAGCGTGCGGCGAATGCTGCTGCGGTCCGGACCCTCACGGAGCCCGGCGTCATCAGTAGCGGACGGGTACAGCCTAATTATATATCGGATCGTGGGCCTATTAAGTTTTCGTAATTAATCTAAGCGGAGCGGAAGGGACAAGGCTTACTCCTCGTCCTCTTCTTCTTCTTCCTCTTCATCTTCGACCGGCGCCGGGAAGGCCTTGTGCAGCGCTTTGGTGGCCACGTAGAAGATGGCGATGACGAAGAACATCGTCGGCAGGGCGATAGCCATCATTTTCAGAGCTTTTGTTACTGCGCTTTCC